>JACDBH010000005.1 GCA_013694995.1 Candidatus Saccharimonadota bacterium
GTGCATACGCAGAAGCTAGCTTGACTGTGAGGCTGACACGCCAAGCAGGGACGAAAGTCGGAGTAAGTGACCCGCTGTATTAGCAATTTATTGCTTATGAAAGTGGGATCGACAGCGCAAACGGACAAAAGTTACCCTAGGGATAACAGGCTTATCGGATCCAATAGTTCACATAGACGATCCGGTTTGGCACCTCGATGTCGGCTCATCTCATCCTGGGGCTGAAGCATGTCCCAAGGGTCCGGCTGTTCGCCGGTTAAAGAGGTACGTGAGCTGGGTTCAGAACGTAAATTACATTGCGTTCTACCACTGTAAAGTGGTAAAATACTAGTGTACATCGCACTTATAGTATTAAATCTGACTGAAATCGGTGAAACCCCACCTGGATATTACGAACGATCCAGAGGGCAATACCGAGGGAAGATTAGCAAAATGTTTGACGAAGTAGCGGCATATATTGCCGGTTTTCTTGATGGTGATGGCTCAGTTATGGCCCAGTTGGTATATCGTAAGGATTACCGGCTTGGTTATCAGATACGGGTAAGCATTGTGTTTTACCAGAAGCAATCCCATAATGAAATCCTCTTTTGGCTAAAAGAGCAGCTCGTATTCGGGTATATACGTGACCGTAATGACGGTATGACGGAATACACGATTGTCGGGCAGGAAGAAGTAGCACAGGTTTTAAGCTTACTCCATCCGAACCTTCGTCTAAAGAAGAAACTTGCTCAAGATGTTATGAAGCTCATCTCGCTCCATCCTAAAAAGATGACAGCAGTTAAGCTCATACGGCTCGCTGAAATGGTTGATAAAACAGCTGAATTTAATTATTCAAAGAAACGAACCAATACATCAGAAGTAGTAAGGCAATTCTTGAAAGACAAAGAGCTTTTCCCCGTAGAGACTTCTTGTTAGTTTGCTACTAGCAAGAGATGGAAGTTGAAAATATGACTTTCATAAAACGTCAGCGCCTTACATAACCTATTGTAAGGATGAAGATATAGTCCGTGCCATCAGTAATGGTGGAGTAGTTTTAAGTTTGAACAGCTTGAAATGACACGCGTGAGACAGTTCGGTTTATATCCGCTGTGGACGCAAGGAAATTTGAGGAGATTTGACTCTAGTACGAGAGGACCGAGTTGAACATACCGCTGGTGTACCAATTGTCCTACCAAGGGCATGGTTGGGTAGCTACGTATGGAACAGATAAGCGCTGAAAGCATATTAAGCGCGAAACTGACTTCAAGATAAGATTTCCCTATGAGATCCCTGAAAGACTATCAGGTTGATAGGCGCAAGGTGTAAGCACCGCAAGGTGTGTAGCCGAAGCGTACTAATAGATCCATCGACTTTTTATGCGCTCTTCTATGGTTCATATTTATATGCAGCCGTAGAAGAGCAGAAATAGGCATTTTGACTAGTTATTGTTGGCTTTTGCTAACAAAACTTACAACTTTGTACGAACATTTCTTGAAAATTCAACTTATTTGACACCTTATGGACACCGAAAAAAGGTTTATAAAGGGCCCACTGCATGATTTTTAATATCAGAGCGAAGCGCTTTTTAAAACCTTCTTCCGGTGCCCACAAAGGTACCACATTAACAATTCACGCCGAACCATTACATGGACACAGTCGTCCTGGGGTTTGCACTGGAGTGAAATGCAAGGCGGTCACGAGGAGCGCAGCAAGCCGTACTGATGTACGGTGCAGCGAGTACCACAGTAGACCAACGCAGCAGTTCGCCCAGAGGCAAAAGCGGGTTCCAGCTTTGCTGGAAGCAGGCTTTTGCCGGTGCAAAGACCAGGTCGGTGCCCATGGCGCGAGGGAAACACCTGTTCCCATCCCGAACACAGCAGTTAAGCCTCGCAGCGGTTACTATACTTGGCCAATCAAAGCCTGGGAAAATAGCACGGTGCCGAATTATAAAAGAGACCTCCTTCACGGGGGTCTTTTTTTATAGTTAACCGTGATATTTTCCCGAGGCGGAAAGTAACGGTTTCCGCCGAACCTGGTCGGTGGGGTGTTGTCACGGTACCGAATTACAGAGTAAAGCCTCCTTAACGGAGGCTTTTTCCTTTGAACCCCCAAACCGTTATTTGAACCGAGTATTTTGTCCCGAATTATCGATAGCAATTTGAATATCTACTAATAAATTATCCAGCTCGGTGCCACTAACTGCATCTTTAAGCCCTATGTCCTCAAGTTCAGCTTCCAAAATAAAGCCTAGTATCATATCGTCAAGACTTTTTAATGAGATGTCTATTTTTTCTATAATGCGCTTAACAGGGTCGTAATAATAGCCGGTGCTAATATTAGCAATTACTACACTGTCACGCACTACTGGTTCTTCGATAAATATGTAGTATAGGCGGGCTTCTATAGTAGCCAAGTCTTTGGATTCATAGTCTGGGTCATCAGCCGTAATAAATGGTCGCATAAGTCCAAACTCTCTGCCGTCTGGGTGTATAAATTCCGCAACCTTTTCGGGTCCCGCGGGAACATTGTCAAGAATAAGCAACTGGAATTGCTGTTTAAGTTCTTCGCTAGGTTCACCTATATTGTTAAATGGTATTTCTGACATAAAAAACATTATAACATAAGAGTAACATAAAAGCAAAATACAACAGAGAATCAAGCTCCATTTCTCCGACTGTTCCTTCCTGAAGACCAAGGATGCAGAAAAGTCGAAATAAATTTGTCTTAAGTTGCTATCTTAACAGATGTAGTAAGGAAATTGGTTGTGGTTATTCTTTTACTGCTTATGCTGGCTAGTTTAAGGCATAACTATCAGGGATGTGGGTGTCCATCATGCTTATGAATTCGTAGTTTTTTTGGTCCATTATTTTCGTCGTTTTAATAGGCACTTCATGGCCATTTATCCGGTATTGGCTTTCGTAGCCAGGTAAAACACCAGGAACTTCCCCGTGTATGGGTCCATTCAGCCTTATGATGGCACCATATAAATCCTTATTTTCAGCTTGGGAGAGTGATACATTTATAGCTTCTGAGGGTATTCTACCGCCAGGTAATATGGTTACGAATAGGAGGTGCAGATATCCCTCGGGAGTTATGCCGTCATGATTTGCTACAGTAGGAAAAACCCTTTCTGTCATGGCATCAGCGATTAGGCCAGGTAAGTCTTCGGGCATAAAGCCGTGTGCCAGTGCGCTGCTGATAAATTCTATCCGCATTGCCGCAATTCTCGCTAAACGGTTATTTAATTCCGTTTCGAGATATTTTACTTCTTCTAAAACTTGTTCGCCACGCCTATTCAATAAACTCATCATAGTATTCAAACATGTAAAATGTTTATGTACTGTAAGATACGTTACCAGAATCCCTATAGTAAAAGATTCGGTAATTGATAATCTGATAGCCAGAAAATCTCAATGGGTTGAGCAAAAACCCTCAACCTTTATTTAGATAGGTGACAAATCGGCAGTCGTCAGGAGTTTGTATGATCGGTGCTAACTTGATTGCTGTCTATTTCGTCTATATTTAGCTTTATCATGACCCGGCCGATAAAATCATATAACGCCCAATTTACTTTTCTATCGTCGCTTCCATATTCTTTAACCCTCTGTTTGGCTATGGCAATAAAGGACGGCCAATAGTGCTCATGTTCGCCAGTCAATGGCGACAAGTAGGCTCGGCCAGTTATCATTACGTCATTAAGGGTATTACTATCTGGTTCAGAGGCGAGTGAGGCAGCTTGAGCAGACGCCCTTTCAATATAACCATATTCTTCCAGTAATAAGTCTAGTTCCACTCCCAAATTAACGAGATGGGCTAACTTGTCAGCCTCGGTAAACCGTTTACTCTCCTGCTGGGCTCCATGCATGCCCTAATATTATACAGTTCCAGCACAGATTTTGATCAAACAACTGTCGGCTGCTATAGTCCTCGGGAGACTGATTGCGGCTAGTTATTTTTCTTACCGGGAGAGGTGACCCAACCTTTATTCTTGAATACCAGCCAGATTGCCATGGAATGACCGTGGCCAAGATCAAACTCATCTTTTAGAAACTTCTTTAAATCCCCAGCCTTCATATCTAAGCGGTAGATACCAGCTTTTTCGGCGGCTTGTTTTAGTTCCTCGGGTGTTTTGCCAGTTTTGGCCTTGATGTTATCGATATATGCTTGGAAGCTCACTTCTTTTTCCTCTCTAAGTTGCGGACGACGCAGTAGCGGGTAATTTTATCAATCAATTCATAGGGAATAGGTCTATCTAGAGGGAAGCGGATAGTGCCTTTGGCTGTTTTATAAGGTTCTAACTCCTTAGCAAATTCAACAATTGGTGCCGAACCAGGGTAGAAGCCAATATGCTTATCGTAGGCGCTAAAATGCACTAAATTGCCATGGAAGGTGAAGGTTGGGATGCCGTAGCTAATCTTTTCGCCGGCCTCTGGCACAGCTTTACGAATAGTTTCCCTAACTTTATTCAACTTTACCTGAGTATCCTTAGGGTAGGTACTAATGAACTCATCTATTGTTGTGACGTTGGTATCCATGCTCATACTAAGAATTATACGCGACTGCAGCACGGATAAGGTCAGAAATTGCTGCCGAATTTATAGTGTCTAATTGCTGTAGGTTAATAGATCGGTGTTCTTTGGAATCTAAACCAGAGTTAAATAGACTAGCTGGGTCAGGTAGGAAGGCTCCCTTAAAGAAATTTATTTTGATGTAGTCTTTGAACCCAGAGATGGCGCAAACCAAGCCGTAATGCGTCCAAACTGGTACACCCCATTTAAAATCCTCTATAAGATCAGGCGATGTCTTACCAATCAGTTCACGTAGTTCCTTGAGCCTTTCACTGCGCCAGTCGCTGTAACTGTTTATGTGCTCTGTAACTTTATCCGATGTATCCATAATCAAATTATATCTTAATACTCTGTATGTAAGTAAAAATATAATTGACATGAGCGCAATGCAGTGATATCATAAGCTCATTCGATAGGGAATGAAGAGGGTTCTTTGGCTATATGGCCGGAGGACCTTTTTATTTTCTCTAAAGAGGTGCGCGAAACTAATAAAGGGAGACTAATCTCATGGCAGGAACAAAAACTGGCGGCAAAGCCGCAGCATCAACTAACAAGAACAAGTACGGCGCAGATTTCTACGCACGTATTGGCGCTATCGGCGGCAAGAAAGGCCACACTGGTGGTTTTGCTGCTAACCGCGACCTAGCCCGCATTGCTGGCGCTAAGGGTGGACGTATTAGCCGTCGCTCCAAGAAAGCCTAACTAAAACCAATGCATCGTAGCTCGGCCTGCTGAGCGGCAAGGCCAGCCACCGGCCGAGCTACTTTTGGCACTATACGCACAAATGTATAGGTTTTGGTGAAGTTAAAGTCTCTGCCAGGGCATTCAAGCCCAAGCGTTTTAGCCGCTCATTGTTAAAGATTAAGTCTTGGGCAGCCAAACAGAAACCCGTTTGCCTGGGAATTAGGAGAGATTTATGGATGATTATTACAGTGTTATATTTGAAGAGCCAAAGTGGCACCGAATCGTTGATGCTTTGGCAGTGCTGGCTATCGGAATTAGTATAGGCTTTATTATCTCGCAGGTAACAGCTCTATTTGAGCCACAATCTGTAGAATTCATACAATCTTCGCCGAGTATGCCAAAGGCTGAGACCGGTAAGTTAGAAATCCCAGCCGAACCTGTTAAGTTCGAAGAAATTTAAACTGAATGCAGGCCTATAGGGTCTTTGAGAAGTGTAGTCCAGGCAAATTTCTGGCGGTAATGATAGTTTCGACAGCATCAAAGATAACGCCAAATTCAAAACCTTCAGTTTCTAGACCAACATCATAATCGTCAACTTTTATTACCACTTCACCATCCAGCCCTGCTCGACTAGAGCGCGACAAACGGGCGAATGACTCAACCGAGTGTATAGCTCTCTCACCAAGTAGTTTTAGACGGAGTTGTTCGGCCCATTCGTGAACATCGAGTGGAGGCTCCGTTAGCCTTAAGCTGCGTCTTTCCACGACTTCATCTTTATAGTTCTGGATATCTAAAAACATCCCTAGGACTTTAACACCTCAAGATACAAGGAAGCAACCATAAGTGTTATTTTAAGCAATAACGGTTTTCTTGAGTCGGTACGGACGGCAGAAGCGTGAATTGCTGACGTGCCAGACGCATCGGCAGTTAAAGCATTCGTAAGACTTAGGATCTTTTTGAACACTGACCATGCTGCAGGTGGGGCAGGTGCTACGGCGGTGCAGCCAGTCACGGTAGGTGTCCAGACAGTCCTGAATGTGCTCTTGGTCAATTCGGACATGATATTTTTTGCCCAAATTTAAAGCATGGTGCCAGGCTGCAACCTCTAGCTCCATAAGCTCGAAGTCGCTTTTATAAGAAGTGTGATCAAGGATACCGTGAGAAACCTCGTGTAATAATGACCAGGTTGCTACGGCCGGATCGTTGGAAGACTCACAATATGTGACGCTTTTATCCTGCGGCGACCAGTAGAAAGCATCTCCGTAAACGAATGCGATCTGGGGGTAGTCGGCCCGCAGCTGTTCAAGTAGTTTTTTCATGGTCTTTAATCAGTTCATAGCAGCCGTATACAACTGCTTCTTCTGGGTGTTGGGCAGCAACAACCTCAGGAATTGGCACCATTGGGTTGCCGTATTTGTTAAGTTCATCCATTAGGAATTTTTCATATTTCTTATAGTGACCGCCTACGCCTCCGCCAATAATAATAATGTCGGGCTGAATGTTGGCAGCAACATCGATTATGCCAATAGCAAAATCGCGGCTGATAACCTGCCAAATGCTTTCGTCGTCAATCTCACTGGCTTTTTTGCCAAAACGCTTCACAATTGCCTTACCGGATGCGAATGACTCCCAAGTGACTAGCTTGCCGTCACGCTCAAATAACATCTGTCCGGCTTCACTGTCCTGGAGGTCTGAATCAATCTTGTTATCTATAATTACGCCGTCGCTGATACCGGTGCTAATAGTGATGTATACGACTTTATTGCGGGGCGGATTAAGCAGTCGGGCCTCAGATAAACCAGCCAGTTTGACGTCGTTCTCAATTATTACAAGGCAATTGGTCTGCGCGGAAACGTCGTCCCGAATAGGAACGTTTTGCCAGGGCAGATTGCCAAATGCTATACCTACGCCTAGTTCCCGGTCTATTTTACCAGGGACAGCAGTGCAGACAAGAGTCCAGGGTTCTGTTGTAAGTTTAGCAATATAATCTGCCAGAAGCGCTTTGAATTCCTGATAATTTTGTGGAGTTGGAAACTTAAGCTGTTCTTCGATTTCACCATTTTTACGCATGCGCGCCAATAGCGTTTTGGTCCCTCCAATATCAATCGCCAAATACATGTCACCAGTGTAGCATGTGGCAAGAGTTCGAGGGTACGCCATAAAACAATGGAGGCTTTACTTCAAGAGGTGGAACAGATATAATATATCTTAAGTCTGATCGGAGTTACAACCCAAGGGTTGCCGCAGCTACAAGGAGGCATGCATTTACATGTCAAAGAGTTCTATTATTACAATGGATGAGCTACTCGCGAGTGAAGAAGTCACTCAGCTTAAAGTTGGCGATGTCATCGAAGGTGTTATCACCACTGTACGAAAGCACGAAGTTTGGATCGATCTAGGTGCTAATGGCGTCGGCGTCGTTATGCGCCGCGAAATTGGCCACGGCCAGAAATTAGAAGAAAATGAAACTGTCACGGTTAGCGTAGTTGACCCCGAACTAGATGAGGGCTATGCGCTCTTAAGCATGAAGCGGGCTGCTAAGGATCGGGGATGGGACGAACTACAGCGCTTATTCGATGACCAAGAAATTATCGATGTTATTGCCTATGATGCTAACAGGGGTGGACTACTGGTTGAGCTAGAGGGTATACGTGGCTTCTTGCCGGTATCCCAACTTGCTGCCGACCATTATCCACGCGTATCAGGTGCCGACAAAGACGAAATCCTGACCAAGTTGAATGCCCTGGTCAACATCCCTCTGCGTGTCCGTATACTTGATGCCAACCGCAAAGAGAACAAACTGATTTTCTCTGAGAAGGAAGCCGTCAAAGACGACATGCAATCAAGGCTGACCGAACTTAAAGTCGGCGATGTCGTCGAAGGTGTCGTTACCGGTGTAATCGATTTTGGGGCATTCGTGAACGTCAAAGGTATCGAAGGCCTGATCCACATTTCTGAGATTTCTTGGGAACGTGTCGAAGACCCGAGGGATTACGTTAAAACCGGACAAAACGTAGAAGCTAAGATTATTGCGATTGATAAAGACCGCCTGAGCCTAAGCCTTAAACAGATGAGCGATGACCCATGGCTTGATGAGGTTAAGGTTTTCAAGAAGGACGATGTGGTTGAAGGTAAGATTACCCGCATTACGCCGTTCGGCGCTTTCGTACAGCTGAGTCCGGCCGTCGAAGCCTTGGTGCATGTATCTGAAATAAGCGGCAGCGATAACGCCGCTGACCCGACCGAAATCTTTAAATTGAATGAGAAGAAGCAGTTTAAGATACTAGATATTGACACTGAAGCACGCAAGATTGCTTTAAGCTTGAAGGAAAAATAATAAGGCTTCCTCAAATGCACATTTTGCACGAAGGCTTCCGCTCTGATGCTCACCGTATCACGACATATGCCTCAACTTTGGTGCTCAGCCTTCAAGCAAACTGCACTATATTGAGAAACCCCTTCGTAGAATTTAACTCCAACAATGAAAGGAGCCAGCATGACGACAATTGAAATTGAAGATATGATTACTGTCGGCGCTTTTGCCGATAAGCTGGCTCTGCCCGTTGGCAAAGTAATTACCGAACTCATGAAGAACGGAGTAATGGCTACCGTCAATGAACGGATCGACTTTGATACCGCTCAGATTATCACCGGAGAACTCGGTCTCGAAGTCGAACTCGTCAGAAAAGCTGCCGAGTCGGTCGTGCTAACTAGACCCAAGGCTGACATTAACGACCCGAATGCTGTCACGCGGCCACCGGTAGTAGCGGTCATGGGGCATGTCGACCACGGTAAGACCAGCTTGCTGGATGCCATTAAAGGTTCGGACGTAGTAAAAGGCGAAGCCGGGGGTATTACCCAGCATATATCGGCTTATTACATCGAGCACGACGGGCGGGCGATTACTTTCCTTGATACGCCTGGCCACGAAGCTTTCGCCGCTCTTAGGGAGCACGGCGCACAGCTGACCGATGTCGTTATTATTGTTGTTGCCGCCGATGACGGCATTAAACCTCAGACTCTAGAAGCTATCCGTTTTGCCCGCAAGGCTGGAGTCAAGATAGTCGTTGCGATCACCAAGATGGACAAGCCTGAAGCCAATGTCGACCGTATTAAACAGCAGCTGGCTGAACAAGAGTTGTTACCTGAGGATTGGGGTGGCGATACTGTTATCCTCCCAGTGTCCGCTAAAGCCGGAACGGGTATAAAAGAATTGCTCGATATGGTTCTGTTGGTTGCTGACGTCGAGGATCTGAGGGCAGTAGCAAATGTCCCGGCCTCCGGTCTTATTATCGAATCACATATGGAACAAGGCCGCGGCCCGGTCGCCAAGGCGCTGATTACCAAAGGCACCCTAAAAGCTGGGGATGTAGTAGTGGCAGGCGGTACTGTAGGCAAGATCCGCAACCTGGAAGGTACTGACGGCAAGTCGCTCAAGCAGGCAACACCTTCTATGCCGGTGGTCTTAACCGGGCTCAAGCAGCTCCCGGAGTTTGGTGACTCATTCCAGGTGGTACCGACTGAAAAAGAAGGCCGGGCATTAGCTTCTCTGGCTGCTTTTGGGCGCCAGTCTGGAGCCGGGCACATGAATATCAGCAGCAACGAGCTAATCCGCCTTATTAACCGCAGCAACCAACTGCAGGAGCTCAATGTTATTGTCAAGACTGATGTGCAGGGCTCGCTTACTTCTGTCATCGATAGCCTCAAGACCTTGGATAACGAAGAAGTCGCTGTCCGCATCGTCGGCAGTGGGGTAGGACCGATAAACGAAAACGACATCCACATGGCGGCAACCAGCCATGCTATCATCTATGGCTTTCATACTTTACTCCCTGCCAGTATTAGGCAGATGACAGCCAGGGATAAGGTGTCGGTACGTCTTTTCCAGGTGATATATGAACTGATCGATGATGCCAAACAAGAACTAACAAAACTTTTGGTACCTGAGGTAATCGAAACGCCTCATGGACGGATGATTGTCCGCGGTATCTTCAAAACTACCAAAACAGAGGTGATTTGTGGCGGTGAGGTTACAAAGGGCAAGCTGACGGTTCCGTCGCTAGCCAAAGTGATGCGCGACAAAGAAGAACTGGCAGAAGTAGAAGTCACCAACCTCAAGCGCGGCCCGCAGGACGCTAAAGAGGTCTTGGAAGGCGAAATGTGCGGCCTCAGCTTTACTAGCAAGAGTCGGGTAGATATTCAAGGAGGTGATGTACTGGAACTCTTCACTCGAGAGCTCAAAGACCGTTCGCTATGATACAATCGGAAGTGGTAAACCCCATAAGGAATAACACATGTTTAAGCTCGATAATGACTTCCTGGTCAGTCTAGGCCTTGGCGGCCTGCCGGTAGAAGAAAAGAATAAGCTTCTTCAACATACTTATGAAACTCTAGAAATGCGGGTAGGCATGCGTTTGGCCGAAAAGATGACCGATTCCCAGCTTGATGAGTTCGAGAGCTTTATTGATCGTAATGACGAGGCCGGAGCTTTGCGCTGGCTGGAAACGAATTTTCCTAATTATAAAGACGTTGTAGCCGAGGAATTAGAAAAACTTAAGCAGGAAGTGTCCCAAGCGGCGCCGCATATCTTATCAGCAGCCGCTAATGCCCAGAATAATCCGCAGCAGTCACCGGCACCCCAGGATATGCCTCCAGCCGCCCAAGCTCCTTCTGCCCCATACCAAAATCCGACTTTTCAAACACCATACCAGCCACAGCAGCCAGCGTTTTCTCAGCCACCACCTCAGCCCAGCTACCAACAACCATTTCCACAAGACCAGCCTCAACAGCCGCCCGCTCAACCGCAGCAGTTCACGCCGCCTCCCGGTTTTACCCCTGGCCAGTAACAGCGAACTATAAATCTTTGCCGTAGCCGCGGATAAATTCAGCCGCTGTCATTTCATTTTTGCCTGCAGGTTTTAGCATATCGATAACCAGGTAATCTATGCCAGTTTTCTTTGCCAGCTCATTTTCCTGTGGTTTAAGAGCGACGTGAGCTTTGGTGATAATGACGTCTTTACCCGAGAGTTCAGTGTAGCTCTTTGGCCATTCTCTATAAGCCCGAATCTCGCGTTCAATTTGCTCGGCTGGATTGTTCCAGTCAATTCGGCCGTCTTCTTTACTAATCAGCTTATCGTAGGTTGCCGCCGCTTCGTCCTGTGGCTTAGCAATAAGATTGCCATTTAAAATTTCTGGTAGCAACTCTAAAAGAAGCTTGGAACCCAGCTCTGACAACAAGGCTGCCAGTGACTGCTTGGTCTCTGTGCCGTCGAGTTCAACTTCCGAATAACCGTAAACCGGCCCTGTATCCATCGTTTTCGTCAGTTGCATTATAGATACACCAGTCTTGCTCTCGCCCTGCAAAATAACACTTTCAATAGGAGTGGGCCCACGATGTAGAGGTAACAAGGAGGGATGAATATTGATGATACCTCTTGGAAACGCATCGATGATTGATTGAGGTACTATCTTACCGTAAGCAGCAAGGATGCCAACTTCTGCATTGAGCACCTTCAGCTGATCCAAGATATCACCAGGTTTTTCCGGCAACAATACGGGAATGTCGTTGGCTTCCCCTATGACTTTAATTTCTAACTCACGAGAATTGCGAGATTGCCCAGGCTCATAATTTGAGATGATAGCTGCAATCTCATAGCCTGCCGCAATCAGGGCCTTCAGCGCTGGTGTCTCAGTTGTGACGCCAGTCGCCAGGCGTTCATTACCAAAGAATACTATCTTTAATTTCTGTGTCATATTTAAGCGCCTCCAGTTTGCCGGCTTCACTGAGCCGGTAAAACGCCTCTTTATTATCCTTTATATGATCCACGAATACGATGCCATTGGTGTGATCTATCTCATGTTGCAGGACTCGGGCTAAAAAGCCCTCGGCAGTAATGCGTATCGGCCGGCCATTCGTATCGACTGCTTTTAGCTTAACCTTGGAATAACGGGGTACTTTGCCGTAAATATCGAGCACGCTCAAGCAGCCTTCAAAATCTTCCGTAATCTCACCTTCGTACTTGGTAATCTCGGGGTTGATTAGAGTCAGGAAGGTGCGGTCGGTCTTATCATCAAAGTTGTTGCGTATGACAAGGATCCTAAGCAGTTTATCAACTTGTACTGCCGCCAAAGCTACACCTACCTCATGGTCGCGGTGGTCTTCCCAGTCGAGTGTAGCAGCTTCCATGTCGGCAATAAGTTTGCGGACAAACTCTGTTATTACCCCGACACGCTTGGAACGCTTTCGCAAATGAGTGTGAGGCAGGGTGATTATATTTTCTTTCGTAGCCATACGCCGGTCCAGTATATCGTAGAAGTTACATCTCTGTATAGATATTAGCAGGGGCGAGGGTGAAGTGTGTAGGGTAGGCACGCTCCATTTCACCCTTACCCCTCAAGCCTTGTCTTAGAGAAGGTTGATAGGGTCCAAATCATAGGTCCAGTTGCCTGAGGGCAGGGCGGCGATGATATCCAGCAGGTGCTGGCGCTGTTTGGCTCTTACTACTATCTGCCAGTTATAGCGGCCGTGGCTGCGCTCATAAAAGCTGGGAGTCGGGTCATTCAAGCGGACGGTAAGCCGCAGCTGGGAAATCTGATCATGAAGTCGCATGCTAAATTGTTCGGCTGCAACTGGGGATTTACGACTGACGGAGAGCTTGAGCAAAAAACAGAAGGGTGGGAATAGAAACTGCTGGCGCTCAGCTAGTTCATGCTTATAAAAAGCCGGCCAGTCCTGTTTAATGGCCGCCTGCAACAGGGGACTGTCGGGGTTGTAACTCTGAACAATAACTTCGCCGCTGCGATGGCCACGCCCGACGCGGCCTATTGCTTGGTGTAAAAGCTGATAGCTGCGTTCGGCTGATGAAAAATCAGGCACCGACAAGCCGGTTTCGGCATTGACAATACCAACCAGGCTCAGACGCGGCAGGTCCAGGCCCTTGCCCAGCATCTGCGTGCCAACTAGGATATCGATCTCGCCGCTGTGGATTGCTTCATAGTGCTTCTGAAGTTGCTCGGAGGCAAGGTTATCGGTATCAAAGCGCCTAATAACAGCTTTGGGGTAAAGCCGCTGTAACTCACTGACTAGCGCTTTAGTTCCAATAGAACGGTAGGTAATGTCATCGCTCTGGCACTCTGGGCAGTGGAGCGGCGGTGTAGAACGGAATCCGCAGGTATGGCAGCGCAGACGATGGTCATCGCCATGATAAATGAGTGAGGTGTCGCATTGTGGGCATAGCGCTTGCCAGCCGCAGACCTGGCAAAGGACCAGTCGTGCTGTGCCGCGGCGGTTAAGGAAAATAAGGCTCTGTTCTTTATCTAAAAGGCGCTTTTCGATGGCGCTCAAAAGTATATCTGACATCTGTCCTTGTCTGCTGAACTGAGCCTTATCGCGCAAATCAACCACTGTACGGTTGACTTCAGCGCTGGGCATAGCTGTCTCATCCATCCTAATTATCGGCGTTTTGGTAGCCGTAGCGACGTAGTATTCGATAATTGGTGGCGTTGCGCTGCCATAAACTATCACAGCTTTATGAATGTGGGCGGCTTGGGCGGCAACCCTTAAGGCATAATAGCGTGGCGCCTGATCTTGTTTATAAGCCGGCTCGTGCATTTCGTCGACTACGATCAAGCCGATATTCTTAAGCGGGCTAAACAGGGCAGAGCGTGTCCCTATAATGACCAGGGGGTTATTTTGCTGCAAGATCTCCAGCCAGCGGCGATTACGGACACTGGTTGTTAGTCCCGAATGCAGGCTAAGTACTTGGCCGGGAAATTCCCCTGCAAAAGTTTTTTCGAGCTGCGGAACTAGGGAAATCTCTGGTGTTAATATCAACACTGAGCGGCCTTTTGCAAGCTGTACCTTAGCTAGCTCCAGATAAATCCGGGTCTTTCCGCTACCAGTCTCTCCGTGTACCAGAAAACTCTTTGAACTGCTCTTTTGTATATCAATTAATACGCTGGCTTGTTGTTTTGTGAGCTTAGGAAGTACGGGAGGATTCTGATTGGGAGCATTAGTAAGTTTAGCTCGGCTTTTCTGCTGCAAGGCACTTGGTACAAACAGTTGGGTAGTGGCACCGCTACCGCTGGGGTAGTAAACCCTCAGCCAATCTAACAATTGCACAGTCTCCTTAGGTAGTGTCGTATCAGTTATCCGAAATATAATCTCTTTGGTAGAAAACTTAGGCTCAGGCACGCGTGCGAATATATAACCTACTGTTTTTTTACGGCCGAAGGGCACTACAACCATTGAACCTACCGCAAATTTATAGGTTGAGAAATATGTAAGCGGCTCATTTTTTTGGTAGCTGCCATCCGACACGAACACCTCATAATAGTACATAACAATTATTATAAGTTACGAACGTGGGTTGACATCAGTATTATGCCTGTTTTATATTGCGTAGTACTATCAAGCGCGCTATACTAAGCGTTGTTTGAATAACAATGGGGAGCTATGTTAGACGTATTCATTACTTCACGCGTGCGGCGGAAAATTATTGTCATCTACGCCAAATATCCGGACTTCAAAACTCATGTCCGGGGTCTTGCCAAGCTGATAAAAGAAGACGCCGGTAATATCCAACGCGAATTAAAGCGTTTGGAAAAAGTTGGCTTTTTGCTGAGCGAGCGGCAGGGCAATACCAAGATTTATCATACAAATAAGCACTTCCCAATTTTTAAAGAGCTCCAAAGTATAGTGTTGAAATCACAACGCACCGCCCAGAAAAAACAAGTTGGTTAAGTTTTGCCGGCATTGCAATATTACTCCAGGCTTGTAAATTCATATCTGTTAAGGTAAAATAACCTCTATGATTTCAGTAACACGTAAAGATGGCAAAGAACCGCTCGAGAATGTTCTGCGCCGGTTTAACCGCAAAGTACAGTCGGCAGGTGTTGTAGCAGTCGCTAAAAGTGGCCAGTATTTTGAAAAGGGTCTTAGTAAGCGTGAGCGCCGGGTTAAAGCTATTGCCCGGGCAGAGCGCAAGCTTATCAAAATTAAAAAACTCAAAATGGGCATTAAGTAGTTCCTAAGTTCTCTGCTTGGCGCCAACTCCTAGTTTTTATGCGATACGCTCTCACCGTATTTTTAAATTAGAGAGGTTTTTTATTTTACCTATCTCTGTTACACTTCTAGGGAAATGAGTGTGAAGCAGCAGATTGAAGTGGATTTGAAGACGGCTATGTTGGCCGGTGATAAGGTCTTAGTGACGACTCTTAGGGGTTTAAAGAGTGCGATTTTGTACGTAGAAGTGGCCGATGGAGCTCGCGAACAGGGCTTATCTGATGATAAGGTAATTACGGTTTTGCAAAAAGAGGCTAAAAAGCGTCAGGAAAGTGCCGATTTATACGCCCAGGGCGGCAACTTAGAAAAACATGACGCCGAGCTAACAGAGAAAAAAGTTATTGAAAAATATTTACCGCAGCAGATATCAGAAGCAGAAATCTCAGGGATAGTCGATGAAGTAATAACGGCGACCAGTGCCAGCGGTATGCAAGCGATGGGCCAGGTTATCGGTGCCGTCAAACAAAAAACCGGAGCCAGCGCCGACGGTTCGATCATCGCCCGTATAGTAAAAGAAAAACTTTCATAGTGATTACGAACAACTTGATTTTTTTAAATGTCTTAAACTTTCTGCTCGATGATCATCGGTGTAACCAATGATCATCTTTATGGGGGTTGCAGGATCAGGTAAAAGCCTGCAGGGCAAAATGCTGGCTGATGCCGTCGGGCTGCCGTGGCTCTCGACTGGGGAGTTTCTACGTATGCTGATTACTGGGCAACGCCGTAAGGATATGTTGGCCGGCAAGTTATTGGAGGACGATGAGATTATCGCACTGGTGCAAAAAATTTTTACTGTCGTGGATTCGAAGACTGAATTTGTTTTGGACGGTTTTCCGCGCACCGTCGCCCAGGCGGATTGGCTGCTAGGACAGGTCAAGCACAAGCAACTAAGTGTAACTGCCGTTATTCACTTGCTGGCCGATAAAGAAACAGTACTAAGACGGCTTCTGAGCCGCGGCCGCCAGGATGACACTGAATCGGCCATTAAAGAGCGTTTTAATGAGTACGAGGCAGATATCAAACCGATCCTCGATCACTTTAAGGTTTCGGGCGCCACTGTTATTGATATCGATGGCGAACAAGCCCCAGCCATAATTCATCAGCACATCTTAGAAGTGTTACAGAGTCATCATGTACACCAAAATTAAGACGGATGATGAAATTGCCGCTATGCGGGTAGGGGGGCGTATTCTAGCTACTGTCTTAGCTATTATTGAAAAGGCTGGGGAAGCAGGTGCGACTACCAAAGAACTCGCAACTATAGCTATTAATGAACTAGAGCGCCTGGGCGGCAAGCCGGCATTCAGGGGCTATGGGCAACCGCCATTCCCCGATGTACTGTGTGTTTCTATTAACGACGAAGTCGTGCACGGAATTCCACGTATTAGCACAGTGCTTCGCAAAGGTGACATTGTGAGTATTGATTTTGGAGTCATTTATGAGGGTATGGTGACTGATGGAGCCCGCTCATTTATAGTTGGCGATGCCACCAAGCAAGCAAAACAGCTTGTAGCTACGACCGAGAAGGCACTGTATGCCGGGATTGATACCCTTAAAGCAGGCGTAAGGGTGGGTGATATTGCCAGCGCCATTCAAAAAGTTCTTACTGGTGGCGGTCTTGGCATCGTCCGCGATCTAGTTGGCCATGGTGTTGGTCATAGTTTGCACGAAGAACCAGACATTCCTAATTACGGCTTTGGCGGCAGTGGGCCAGTTCTACAAGCAGGCATGACGATTGCAATTGAGCCTATGGCAACCCTAGGTACACATGCGGTGACACTCGACGATGACCAATGGACAGTTAGGACTGCTGATGGATCATTGGCGGCGCATTTTGAACACACCATATTAATCACGCCAAGGGGTTACGAAATTTTGACACAAATTTAGAGTAAAATACGTAGTGTTAAGAGGGAGCATCAAATGGAAGATAGTAAACCTAAACAAGAGCAGCCTCAACCAGAACAATCGCCCGATACAAAAGAACCACAAATATCCGACACAGAGACATTTTATATTGAAAATGGAAAAGCCAGTACAGATTGGTTAGCTCGCCGACTAATTGAAGAACGGCAAGCACGGACCATGCGGGCACAGCAGCAAAACAGACCACCTAGGGGACGACGTCCCTAATTTAATCAAGGCCACAATTTGCTAGATACCAACCTCTAGCGGTATACTGACACCTATATGCGCGATAATAACTTCCCGCACTTTGTTGGCATTGATGTTGGCACCAGCGCCGTTCGTTGCGTGATTGGTATGTTTGATAATCCTGATGCTAATGCGCCGTCTATTATTGGCTATGGTTCCGCTCCTAACAATGGTATGCGCAAAGGCGTAGTTTCGCACATCGAAGATGTGGGCCAGGCTATTAACCTAGCTATTGTGGAAGCTGAACGGATTTCCGGTGTTCGAATTACTACCGCCACCGTTAATATAAATGGCGCCCATGTAGCTGGTGTTAACTCCCGTGGCGTCATTGCTATCAGTACTGCCAACCGCGAGATTACATTAGAAGATAGGGAACGGGCAGAAGAAGCGGCGACGATTATACAGTTGCCGCCCAACCGCGATATTATCCAGGTTTTTGCAAAAAATTACCGGTTGGATGGCCAGGAAAGCATCAAAGACCCAGTCGGCATGCATGGAGTACGCCTAGAGGTAGATACCCATATAATTACCGTCTCAACCCCAAGTCTTAAAAGTCTCGACACTGCGCTTAATAAGGCGGGCTTGAACCCGACTCACCACACCGTATCAAGCCTAGCCGCGGCCGAAGCTGTGCTGACACGCCAGCAAAAGGAATCAGGTACAGCACTGATTGATATTGGCGCTGGAACTACTAATATCGTGGTCTTTGAAGATGGGGAAGTCCAGCATGTTGCGGTACTGCCTATCGGTGGCATTAATCTAACTAACGATTTGGCCATCGGCCTTAGGACCGACCTTGATATCGCTGAAGCTGCCAAACTGCAGTATGGCAGCCTAAAAACAGATACTAAGAAGCTAGAGGCAATCAAAGTAAAGCATGACGGCAAAGAATATGAGTTTAATCTTGGTGATATCCATATGGTTTTGGAAGCCCGGATTGATGAATTATTTGAATATATAGATAAAGAACTAAAGAAAATCCATAAATCCCGTCGTTTGCCTGGAGGAGTAGTGCTTGTAGGTGGTACTTCCAAGCTACCGGGCATTGCTGAATTTGCCCGTGAGTCTCTGGAGTTGGCCGCACGCAGAGGAAAACTACTGCCGGTTAGCGGTTTAGTTGACGCAATTGAAGATGAGCCGTTCGACACCGCAATTGGGCTTATGTGGCTAGATATGCTGCTTGGACAACATGGTGACTCAGATATAACAGGGGCGGGCACATTTAACGGGCTTGGATCCATGGTACGAAATGTATTCAAAAAAAGCGGTCGTAAGGGCTGATTACATTTTTTATACTTTAGCAATTGATACCAAGCCTACGCTGCGATATACTAAGAGGTGAAACAGGAGTGTATTAGTCCATGCCACAGGTAACACCTACTATAGAGACCTTTGCCCGGATAATTGTTGTTGGTGTCGGGGGCGCAGGCGGGGCGGCTATCAACCGTATGATTGAATCGGGCGTTCATGGTGTTGATTTTATTGTCGTTAACACTGATGCTCAGGCATTGCACCATTCTTTAGCCCCTACCAAAATCCACATTGGCAAGGATGCGACCCGGGGTTTGGGCGCTGGCGCCGACCCACTTATTGGTCAAAAAGCCGCTGATGAATCGAAAGCCGATATAGCCAAAGCACTTGAGGGTGCTGACATGATTTTTGTTACCTTAGGTGCTGGTGGCGGAACTGGTAGCGGAGCTGGTCCTATTGTTGCAGAACTTGCTAAAGCAACTGGAGCTTTAGTTGTCGGTTTTGCAACCAAGCCATTTGCCTTTGAGGGCGTCAAGCGGCGCCGGAATTCTGAGATTGCTATTGAGGGCCTTAGGGGATCTGTCGATACTCTGATTACAATTCCCAATGACCGGCTGCTTCAGACTATAGACCGCCACACTCCACTGCTTGATGCATTCAAAGTAGCGGATGATGTGCTGCGCCAAGGTGTACAGGGAATTTCGGATCT
>JACDBH010000007.1 GCA_013694995.1 Candidatus Saccharimonadota bacterium
TAGTACCGTCTACAACACCTGAGTTAAAGCTAAGATTAGTGGTGTTATTCTCAATATCAAAGTCAGACACGACTGCAGTGCCGCCATTGTCATTAATGACTTCTTTAACTACGGTGAGGGTAGGGGCAACAGCTGTATTGGTTATTTCACAAGTAATATCTTCATCAAGCTCGAGAGTTACTACACTGCCGCTCAGTTCATCGCCATCACCCCCGGTGCATGACCAGCTTCCGGCAGAATAACCAGAAGGACCGGTTTCACTCAAAGTGTAGCCCGTACCGGCTGCGGCCGCATAAGTTTGGGTTGTTGCGACTAATGTATCCGCAGGAGTTCCGGCTTCATTAATAAGTGGAGTCGCGGTTCCTTGCTGGGCTTTGAGAATCCAGTCATCGGCAAAATTATTACCGCCACTATTATTTACCACTGTTTTCTTTAGGGTTAGTGTCGGAGCGATATCGTTGTTGGTAATAGTACAAGTGATATTCTGGTTACTCGCAAGAACTACATTTCCACCCAATACCGTAGGACAGCCCGTGCCAGTAATCGATACGAACTGGTAGCCTATAAGTCCTGTTTCATTAATAGCGTAAGAACCAGGGCTTAAACTAAGCGTCTGGCCTGAAGTAACTGCAGTGCCACCGATGCTCAAACCGAATGCATTAACACCTGCCGAACCTCCATTGTCATTTGTAACGCTCTTGATAAGTGTGATCGAACCCTGCTGGCGGGTATTGGTAATGATACAAACCACATCAGAATTGTTTGGCGGTGTAACAGAGAACTGCCCAGTGCTAATAGTTGTTACGGTAAGGATAGAACCCGCACCATTATTGTCTCTGCAAATTACGCTAATGGCATAGTTAGTGAGTGAGGAACCAGTTGCCGCTGTCTCGCGGAATGTATGCGAAGCGTTTGTAACCGCCCTCTCACCAGTTGTGCCCGAGTCTCCAACAGCTGAAGCATAGACTACACCATCTATACTCAAATTAAATTGCCCGCTATCAGTTGTGGGAGTGAGGGATTTACGTATTTCGAGTTTACTTGCACCAGTAGAGATAATACAGTCGGCTGGATCGGAATTTACTATTTGAGAAGGCAGTGAACAGACATCAATAAGCTCGCTTGTACTACCGCCAACTTCACTAATATCGATAATACAAGTAGCAACTGTGTCTTGTGGTGCGGCCTCACCAGTACCAAACGGGTCAGTACTAGTAGTCGCTACAGAACACGATGTGGCATAAGGTCCGCCACTGTTAAGTAAGACCGAACTTGTACATCTATCAAACCTGGTATCGCCACAGCTGTAAATATCGGGACTCGTAGCAGTCTGAGTAGCCGGGTTACCTGATATATTCACACAAACGGCATAATTAGCAAAGCCGTCATTATCAGTATCAAACAAGGCGCAAGCATCGCCCGTATTCGCGCCCGTAAAGTTTATTTTATCCCAGCTCCAGGAAACAGTAAGGGTGGAGGGCAGTCCAGATTCGTCTACGCATAACATGGTCAAATCACGCTGCTGGGATCCAACATCGTTGGCTCCTTGCTGGTCATTTGTGCAGACAGGTGCAGCTTCGGCAGTATTATTCCAAAAAGCCGAGAACGGCACAATTTGGGCTGATAGTAATAAAATAACCGCTGAAGAATAGAGCACTGAATTTTTAAGTTTAGTAATAAATGTGTGCATATGGCCTCCCTGCCTTTGTTGTCGCTCCCACCAAATAACACCGATACTATATAAAGCGGATTATGTACTCGTAATATTATAAAAGCAAGTATTTTTACAATAATTACAACTTAAAGTGTTTTAATGATATAAATAGCTCTATATATTTTTTTAAAAGCCCTTTAATAATTTACTTTATAGCGACAGTAGATTTCACATTTTAAATTTAAAAAAAATTGTCAAAAGTGATTGATGAAACCTTCTAGAGATTTGGCAAGTTCAGCATTATTAAGATTTCGAAGTTCAAGCAGTGCTTTTTGCTTATAGTTTTCTGCCTCACTTATAGCACGATTTATAGAGTCATCCTTTTTCAGTATTTCTAAGACTTGTGGGGCTGAAACGTCATCGCTTTCCAAAAGTTTTTTTAGCGTAACCTTATTTGGTCCATGAAGAGATAGTATAACTGGCAGGGTATAATTACCTTCGCGCACGTCGTTACCTACGGACTTACCGGTTGTTTCGGGCGATTCAACGAAATCCCTAACATCATCCATATACTGGTAATAGAAACCAAAATTTTCAGCAACATCAGACAGCACTTTGAGCTCATTTGAGTCTAACCCGGAAACAAGCCCACCTAAATTTACCGAGGCAATAAACATAGAAGAGGTCTTGCCCCTGACCGCCGACAGGAGTGATTTTGTGGTACGCCTAGTATTAAAATTATCTCTAAGCTCAATTGCTTGGCCTTCGCATAAACGCATAATTGTTTCAGCCAAAATTACGCCAGCCTCAGCACTCACGTTTGCCGCCAATGCGCATCCTTTGGCGAACAAATAATCACCCGCAAGGATCGCCGAATTTGTACCTTCTTTTGAATTTATTGTTGGTACGCCCCAGCGCAATGCTCCGATGTCAATTATGTCATCGTGAACCAGGCTGGCCAAATGCACAAGCTCTACCGCAGTTGCTGCGTTAATGACTTTATCGTCAATTTTTTTCCCATTATAAAAAGCGATAGCGATGACCAGGCTTGGCCTTAGCCTCTTCCCGTGTGCGTGTAGCAGACGCCCAGCACCACTGATGTTTTTTGGTGCTAAGCCTTTTAGTTTTTTATCTACAAGATTAAGAAAACGGGGCAGGTTTTTTATTCCAAAATCTAGTGAATTCACTTGATCTAATATAGCATTAATATATAAGTGGCCGCGCCGCTACCTGACCCACACTCACTTTTTTGAAGCAAGAGGGTCAGGCGAAGTGCAACCGGATAACTTCCTGGCTTTAAACCAAGAAGTTACCCGCGTGTAACGCACTCTTGAAGCGAAAAAGTGAGTGTGGGTCAGCGCCGCTACAACAAAAGCCAGCCAAATTAAACTGCCACTTAAGGCGCCACAGAGAAGTGGCCGTCTGTATTGATATCTTGATCGTCGTGAAATGCAAAATCACCCGACTGATTAAGGGTAATAGTCTCAGGACGTCCGTCGTCAAGCACGACTTCGTACTCCCCACCATAACTAACTTGCGCGGTATGCGAGCCAAACTTCATAACCCGCTTTTTATTATCTTCATTGATAAATGTCAACGTATCACACAAGCTTGCTTCAAGGTGTATAGGGCTGACTTGGCCGTCCTTTATAGTAATAATGTGGTTATCACCAAGCTCTTTACAAGCACCGGTTTTTTCGCCGCCTAACTGAGATATGCCTTCTTTTTGAGCAAGCCTAGTGGTTATTTCTTCCGGTGACATGTTTTGATACAAGTGGCTCATAATAAACAGAGAAGCGCTTATGGTGAGCACAATGACTCCGGCCGTAGCAAAAAAGAAAACAACGTTATATAGCGGCTTTGGCCCTCGCCCTAAGTGTAGGAAAAACAGTAACTGGATTGCCATCTGCAGTATCGCGATACTAAGTATTACTGCCAGCAACGCATTGCCTGCAATGACTTTGTTGACCACCAAATAGTAGGGAATAATCGTGAATACCAGGGACAAAATAAATCCTATGACATACGAACCAGTTGTTCCATGCTCGCTCTTTGTGTTCGACTTGGTTACATGTGATTCTGTGCTCATACGAATGCCATTAAATAAACTACAGTGAAGATAAATATCCAGACGATATCAAGGAAGTGCCAGAACAAACTGAGCATAGACAGTTTACGCACCATACTCTTGGTAAGACCGCGTTTTGCCACAAAGAACAGCGTTATTGCAGCCCATATCAAGGCAGATGTAATATGCACGCCGTGTGTTCCAACCAGCAAAAAGAATGAAGACATGAACGCGTTACTACGCATCGTGTGTCCTTCATGAATAAATTCAACAAATTCGTATAATTCGATGCTCAAGAAGGCTAAACCTAGGAGAAACGTGATACCGAACCAAAAAAGTGTCTGTTTTTTTATACCCTTGCGGGCGGCGATCATCCCTAGCCCACAGGTAAAACTGCTAGTGAGAAGTATTAATGTCTCTGTTAGAGCCAGGGGAGGGCTAAATAGATCACGACCCGTTGGTCCACCTAAACTATTGCCATGCAATACGGCATATACTGCAAAGAGCACTGAGAACATCAAGAGATCGGTCATCAGATAGACCCAAAAACCAAACATTACGCGGTCATTGGCCGCCTCTTCGTGACTCATCTCTTCAGATGTTTCGGCGTGCGTCATCGTTTGCCCCTCACCAGTCGCCACGCCCAGGATAGTGCTATCTTTATAAATTCTAGGAGGCCCATGTCTACTTCATCATCATCCTTATGAAAGGCACGAACTTTATCGGCTTGGTGTTCTTCCATTTTTTCTACTACCTCAGCAGGGATTGTATACTCGGAATCTTCATTAAATGTCTTGGCAATCAAACAAATAATGATGCCAAGGATCGACACAACTACCAACCAGACAATCTCCCAGACAAAGCCAAATCCGACTAGAAATGCGAAGATTGAAATGTATATACCAGAGGCTGTGTTCTTAGGCATGTGAATGTCTTTGTATGTAGGTTTTGAGATTCCGAGCTTTTTCATTTCGAAATATGCGTCGCGGGACGAAACTTCGGGAATAACGGCAAAGTTGTACGCAGGAGCTGGTGAGGCAACCGACCACTCTAATGTACGCCCATCCCAGGGGTCGCCTGTAGTATCGGCCAAACGCCTTTTTTGGATAAAACTGGCAATAATTTGCACAATTTGCAGTGCAGCACCAATCGCGATGATAATGCCTCCGATGAGAGACATTATGAAGAACGGCTGCCAACCAGTAGAAGCATCGTAGTGATCAAGCCGCCTGGTAGCCCCCATGAGTCCAAGTACATAAAGCGGGATAAAGGCTACAAAGAATCCAATTATCCAACTCCAGACAGCGTAGCGGCCGATACGCTCATTTAACCGGAAACCAGCTATCTTAGGGAACCAGTAAGCTAGACCGGCAAAGATACCGAATAGCACTCCCCCAACAACTGTAGAGTGGAAGTGTGCCACCAAGAACAGACTGTTGTGAAGTTGGAAGTCAACTGGGGGTATAGCCAGCAGTACGCCAGAAATTCCGCCCAATGCGAATACGGCAATAAACCCAAGGAACCAAAGCATCGGCACAGTAAGTCGTATTTTGCCCTTGTACATCGTGACAATCCAGCTGAACACTAACACAGTCGTCGGTATCGCGATTATCATCGTGGCTACCCCGAAGGCTGAGTTTACGTCAGCTCCGGCGCCCATAGTGAAGAAGTGGTGTAACCACACCATCAGAGCAAGAGTCGAAATACCTATCATGCCAAACACATTGGATTTATAGAAAGCTATGGGTTTGCGACTGAAGGTGGAAACAACCTCTGAAAACACGCCCAATGAGGGCAACATCAAAATATATACTTCCGGGTGTCCCCACATCCATATAAGATTGGTATACATCATGGCGTTACCACCACCGGTGGTTGTGAAAAAGTGCGTGCCAAAATACCGGTCAAAAAACATCAAAAAGATAGTCATGGTAAGTAATGGGAAGACGGTAACTGCCATGGCCATACTGCACAGTGAGCCCCAGGTAAAGAGAGGCATCTTAAATAAGGTCATTCCTTTTGCGCGCATCTTGAGCATTGTCATAATAAAGTTTATCGCGGCTAAGGTCGTACCGATACCGGAAATCTGCAGACTCCAAATCCAATAATCCATCCCGACGCCAGGGCTGAATTCCTTACCCGATAATGGAGCGACAGCCAGCCAGCCGGCTGCGCCGTATTCATTGCCAAGAAAGAAAAACATATTTACCATAATGACCCCAGCAACATACAGCCAAAAGCCTAAGGTATTCATAAAAGGTGAGGCTAAATCGCGCGCGCCTATCTGTAGAGGCACAATATAGTTAATAAGCCCAAAAATCAGAGCCATAGCCACAAAGAACACCATAATATTTCCGTGAGCAGTAAAGATTTGCTGGAAGTGATCTGCAGATAAATAACCGTGTGAAGACCCGGATGACAAGGACTGCTGAAGCCAGAGCATGATTGCGTCCAGTCCCCCACGTACCAGCATGAAGCCACCGGCGATGAAGTACATTATGCCGATCTTTTTAGGGTCAACCGATGTAAACCATTCGTTCCACAACCACTTCCAACGCTTTTTGTAGGTTATAAGCCCGACCGCAAACAGTAGCATTAGCGTAAAGCCTACTGAACCGGCTATGGTAAACCACTCATGAGGTAGTGCGTCTGCGTTTAATTTTCCTATTAAGAATTCTCTCATTAGTGCGTTACCTTGTGTTCCGTGGATCCTGCGTATTGTTGATGACCCCCAGCGTACTTACTTAGTATATTACTATATATTTCAGGTTCCGGATTGGAGTAAAAAGCGGCCTGATTATTCTCGCTGGGCATAAGCAGACTAGCGTATTCGGAGGTGCCAAGCTCGTTAGTTGAAAGCGTTGTATCGTTCACCCACTTCTTAAAATCTTCTTCTGAACTGACGCGGGTAATAAACCTCATGCCGGCAAAACCGGCACCATTAATTTCGGCAGCACTGCCCTGATAATCCCCTGGGGTATTAGCAATTAAATTCAGCCAGTTTACGTGCTGGGTCATTGCATATAACATACCGCCTAAATGTGGAATCCAGAACGAACTCATGGGCGTCTCATCAGCCGTTAACTCAAATTGCACAGGGGTGTCTACGGGAATTTGGACATAGTTGACAGTCGCAATGTTCTGGTCTGGATATATAAATAACCATTTCCAACGCAAAGCAACTACTTGGATAGTGAGGCGCTCATTCTCGGATTCAATCAGTCTCTTTGGATCAAGTTTCTGAGTGGCCGGCAACATGAGGGATGCTAAAATTAGCATAATTATAGTAGGCAAGGCCCATAGCGTAAATGTAAAAAACTTGCCATGATCGGAGTGGGGACTATAAGCGGCCTTCTCGTTGTCCTCTCTGTACTTCCAGGCGAAAAAGTAGAGGAAGAATAGAATCGGGACGCCAAACCCCAGCATTATTAATGTCGAGATTACCATCAGCCGATGCTGCTGGTCTGCCACCAAGCCTTTGGGGCTAAACAATATGACATCATTACCTCTTAGTAGTGCGGCAACAAGCAAACTGAGGCCAATAAACCCCAATAAAACTAGCCATATAGTTCTAACTCGACTAAACTTTTTCCCAGGTTTTGTCATTAATACGCTATCATTATTTTATATATTTAAGCATTATCGCTATAACTTTACTATGCTGATCTTTGACTTTCACTGTCTGTCACTAAATTATAAAGCTCACTGATTGCCTAGCACCACTGGTCGGTCTGTTACACTGAAGTGAATGTTTAGTGGTTATTATAAGTTAATCAAGCCGCGGGTGATGTATGGCAATCTTATTACGACTATTGCTGGGTTCTTATTTGCCGCTGATGGACACATAGATTTAGGCTTGTTCTTGGCAACCGCTATCGGCACAGGGCTGGTTATTTCAAGTGCCTGTGTGATAAATAACTACCTCGATCAAGATATTGATGCCAAAATGGAGCGTACCAAATCCCGGCCGCTCATAACGGGAGAGGTGAGTCAAACAGGTGCTGTTGTTTACGGCGCAACACTTGGGATCTTGGGTTTAGCGATGCTTATCGCCTGGACTAACAGGTGGGTAGTAGGCGTCGGCATTTTTGGCTTCGTGACATATGTCTGGTTATATGGAGCTCTAGGGAAGCGAAAAAGTGTACATGGCACACTAGTAGGTAGCCTCAGCGGTGCTGCGCCCATCTTGGCTGGTTACGTGGCCGTGCAGCCTGGGCTGGACGCTGCAGCCGTTATACTTTTTCTGATTATTTTCTTCTGGCAGATGCCAGAGTTTTATTCGATATCAATTTACCGTAAGGTTGAGTACGCCAAGGCCGGCATACCAGTCAGCTCTGTGGTCCGCGGCGTCGATGCCACTAAACGGCAGATATTTGTTTACACGGTTCTAACTGTCGCCAGCATGATGGGCCTGGCCGCTACACCACTGGCCTCGCTGTCGTACCTGGTGGTGGTTTTGGTGTTTGGCGCCTACTGGCTGCAGCTGACCGCCGAAGGTCTGGTTACAGAAAATAATGATGTATGGGCTCACCGCAATTTTCATTTTGCACTTTGGGTACTGGTGATTTTTTGCCTAATTATTTCATTAAACCCATTTGTGCCGTAAACTATTTTATATGCTTATACTTACACATATTATTTTAGCCCTCAGTGCATTAGCACTATCAGTTGCATCCAACTTCAGGCCTGACACCAGCAAACTTAAGACAAGTTACTCGTTAGCTATCGGCACACTCGCATCTGGTTTCCTACTGATTATCGTTAACAATGCGAGTGTCCTGCGAACGTGCCTTAGTGGCATTTTGTTCTTTGGAGTTGTAAGCCTCCTCAACGAAACTGCCCGCCGCAAACTCGTTACCCAAAACACCTAGTCAAAAACAGTAAAGAAGTTACAAATGAAATCTGAATTTACTTCAGTTTCATTTGTTCTATGTTTTTTGAAAGAGAAGAAAAGAGATAAGAAAACCTATCCGGAGGCCCCACTTAGGCGGGGCCGCGAATGGTTGTCTCGTTTCAGCTAAAAGTGATCGCGGACGTGAGAGAACGAATAGTCCCAGGTAGCAGTAACTTTTTTGTGCGGATTAAAGATATTTTCCGGATCAAAGATATGTTTAAAATCCCGCAATATCTCTAGCATTTCTTTACCGTACATTTCTTCCAGCCATGGTCCACGGACCATACCGTCATTGTGCTCGCCGCTTAGACTGCCGCCGTATTTGAGTACCAGTTTGTTGACCTCTTTCATACTAGGCTCTAGCTTGGCACGCTCTTTTTTTTCCTCGAGTTTCATAAGAGGGATTATATGAAAATTTCCATCACCCATATGTCCGGCAATAGTCGCTAAAAGCTTGTATTTATTAATGATTTTACGCAGTTCTGGTAAAAATTTAGGCAAGTGCTCAGGGTTAACGACTAAATCATCAATATAGGGTGCGGTGTGCTTGTCTTTGACTTTTTGACGCAACAGCTGGAAACTCTGCCGCCTCATAATCCAGAATTTACGTGACTTAAGTTCCGTCTCGTCCTCTTCAAATAAAGCCTGCTGATTATAAGGATTAAGGTCAATGCGCATGTCATGGACTTTTTTAGCGACTTCTTCAGGCGTCGCACCATTAAACTCAACCAACAGCACCATCTTGGGGATGCCGCGAAAAAGCATCAGTGCATTTGGCAGTAGTTGTAAGCCAAGCTTGATTGTATTCCACCAGCCTAATGTCTTATGAAAATAAAAGAATAACTTGAAGCTAAGCATTAGAGTGTAGTTGTCAAAACCCTCGAATGTCGCCGGGTTGTGCTTCATAACCTGGTTTATGATTTTACCTAGATCATTAATTTTACGTAAAAATATAACCAGGGTACCAGAATGCTTAGACGCCGGTACTAGTCGAAATTTAGCTTCGGTAGTAAGGCCCAGGGTGCCTTGGGCACCGACAATGCCTTGGGTAAGGTCAAATATGCCGGTTTCACGGTCCCAGACATTCCATAAGTGATAACCGGTGGAATCCTTGCTGACTTTCGGTTTTGCAGCCTTGATTCGCTCGTAATTTTTCTCAATCAACTGATAGCTACGGCGATATATGTCGCCCTCGAAATTACGAAGTTTTATCTTAGCATCCAATTCTTTTTTACTTAAGGGCTTAACTGTATACTCGTTGCCGTCGGCAAAAACTACTTTCAACTCGGTAACAAATTTCTCAGTCTTGCCATATTGCAAAGATTTTTCGCCACCCGAGTTGTTGTTGACCATACCGCCAATAGTACACAAATCACGACTGGCAGGGTAAGGCGGGAGCAAGGCTCCGTGTTTAAGGGTTTGTACCTCAAAGTCCCGATAATAAACGCCTGGCTGTACACGGGCGGTTGAAAAGTTAACTGAATGGATTTTATTAAAATATCTTGTAAAGTCGGCAATTACAGAATCATTTATCGCCCCGCCAGACATATCTGTACCACCACTGCGGGCAGTTACACTCAAGTCTGGGTTATTAGCTTTTTCCTTGCTGACAGTTCGTATTAGGGCTTGTACGTCAGCGCTGGATTTAGGATAAACAATAATTTCCGGTCTAACTTCAAATAATGAAGCGTCGTGGCTATACAGATCACGAGCTTTCGCTGAATCGTCAGTTTCGCCACTAAAGCCTGCAGCCCGCAGTTTCTCTATGAATTTTTCCATATTGTGTTATCTAAAGCTTACCGATAAACCCGAACCCGCGCAAGACACTTATGTTTTTTAAGTCTTTATCTGTATAATATGTCATAAAGAAATAAACGTAACCATAAAGAAATACATGCGAAAACAAGAAGTAGTAATCGTAGGCGGTGGTTTTGGCGGCGTCAAATCCGCGCTCGAGCTGGCAGGCCATTCCTCATTCCAAGTCACCCTTATATCCGACAAACCTTTTTTCGAATACCACCCACTTCTTTACCATACAGCTACTGGCGGCAGCAAAGTAGTGTCTAGTATACCTTTAGGTGAAATATTTTCAGAAAAACGTATTCAGATTCTTATTGATACGGCAACAAAATTAGACAGAACTAAGAAGTCTTTAACCCTAAAATCAGGCAAGAAATTAGATTACGATATTCTAATATTAGGTCTCGGAAATATTACCAATTATTTTAATATCCCAGGTATGAGCGAATACTCGTACGGTATCAAATCGCTAAAAGATGCCGAGAAGTTAAAAGCCCATTTACACCAGCAACTAACCGATACCCTGAAACTGGACACCGACTATGTCATCGTTGGCGGCGGGCCTACAGGCGTGGAGTTAGCCGGTGCCTTACCGGATTACCTCAAATACCTTATGAAACAGCATGGAGTAAAGTCCCGCAAAATCCATATTGACTTAATTGAAGCCGCACCCAGACTTATGCCGCGCATGCCAGAGAGTGTTTCCCGTGTAATCTACAGACGTTTAATTAAACTGGGCATCAAGATATATCTGAATGAACCCGTACAAGCAGAGACAGCCAATACCCTAATGCTCGACGGCAAGCCAATCCGCACCCATACCGTTATTTGGACCGCTGGCATTGCTAATAACCCGTTTTTTGCTGAAAACCATTTCCAACTGTCACCAAATGGCAAAGTGCTAGTTGACAGACTGATGCAGGCTTGGCCAGGGATTTTTGTACTCGGTGATAATGCCGATACACCCTATACCGGCATGGCCCAGACCGCTTTATACGACGCATTATTTGTAACCGAAAATCTAAAACGACATGCTGATGGCAAACGCCCATATGCTTACAAACCCCGTAAACCAATATATATTACTCCGGCAGGTAAACACTGGGCAGTGGTAGTTTGGGGCAAACTACATATCTATGGCTGGCTAGGATGGGCTCTACGCAAGGTTGCCGATTGGATAGGTTATAAGGACTTAGAGCCTTGGTGGAAGGCTACCGACCGGCTATTTGCAGACAACCGGCGCGAGGATAATTGCCTCATCTGTGCCACTAATGTCGTTGCAATAGACTAATCATCTTCAATCTAAAAAGCCCTCACAATAGGGCTTTTTAGATTTAGCTTTTTTATTTTAAGCTTCAATGTCTGTTTTCTTATCAATATCTGTGTGAACAGCTACTTTTTCGCCAGCACCAGTATACTTGCTTCGGGTTTCAAATAAGAGCCATAAGCCTACTGCGCTTCCTAAGAGACTAAAGAACAGGCTTCCAATACCGCCACGACCATCTATGAAGAGGCTTGCAACACCATAAACTACATTAATTAATGATGCTAAGAAAAGAAGATCCCAGCCGCTCTTTTCGCGTCGCTTGAGTTTAGGATAGGCAATTAATAGGATTACAGCGTCAAGAACAAGCATTGCCAGTGCTATCCATACCCAGAGATCCCACCTAGTAGAAACAACTTCTTCACCACCGAAGGTTCGCGATAAGCTATTTGCATAGTCTACGAAATCATTGGCTGTCTTAGCCCAGGAATATAGAGCCCAGGCAGCTAGCAGCTGCAACAAGCCACCAATTAGAGCCAACCAAGGCCATACCTTAACTAATGTTTCCCGCGTACTATCAGATAACTTTGGCGCACCCTTAAACACATCGGCCAAGCCATCCTCGGCCTGTTTTAATAATGCCATATGTACTTCCTCCTTTAATGATTACTCAAATCATAGCGCCAAAGCTTAGCAATTAGCAAGAGGTTATGCACAACATATTAAACAATAATCATTGCATCACCAAAGGAATAGAACCTGTATTTATTTGCTATCGCATGTGCGTAAATACTTTGTAGCTCAGTCACGGCCTGATTTTCTGTCATTTCTAGTTTGTCCGCAATAAATGACGCCGTCAGCATAAGCAGACTAGTGCTGGGAAGATGAAAGTTAGTAATAAGGCTGTTAATAACTTTAAAGCGATACCCCGGTTGTATAAAGATGTCAGTGTAGCTAGTCATGGGATTAAAGATGCCTTTGCTATCGGCAGCTGACTCCAATGTCCGTACCGTCGTAGTCCCGACAGCCGTTAAATGCCGAGCCTTGTTCAAAACTGCAGCTGTTTGTTCACTGATGCTGTAATACTCTTCATGCAACTTACCAATTTTAAACTGCTCTTTGGTTAGCTTGGCAAAGGTCCCAAGTCCTACATGCAAAGTTATCTCAGTAACATTATGGTTGGTGCTTATTCTGCTTAGTAATTTATTAGTAAAATGTAAGCCAGCCGTCGGCGCTGCCAGGCTTCCAACTGGTTTGGCATAAACAGTTTGGTAATCATTAGCTAAGCTTTTGTCCTGTTTAATGTAAGGAGGCAGTGGTACGTGCTCGTAAATTTTTAACCTTGGGTCGTCATGGCCTACATTCATCCTTAAAGTCCTAACGCCGCCTTCATCAATGGCCAGCACGGAAGCTTGAAGCCATGCCGTAAGTTTAACCCTACTATCGATACTAAACTTACGACCCGGCCGTACCATAGCCCGCACTGTATGGCTATCTGTTTTTTCTAATACGAAAATTTCTGTTTTCCCATCATCAAACAACCATCTGCAGTGCTCTACCTTGCTGTTATTGAGCACAAGGGTTGATTCTAATGGCAAGTACTTAGGTAACTCATGAAAATATGTATCGGTTATAGAACAATCATTAAGACTGTAAACTAGCAACCTTGCATGGTCGCGCGGATGAGCAGGTTTTTGAGCGATCAGCGAATCAGGCAAATCAAAATAATACTTTTTTAACTCTTCCATTAAACAATGTTAGCAATATTATTTCAGATAGTAACTAACTGTAACGCTGTAACTTATTTCATTCTCGCCAGGCTGGACACTCAGGCTTGATTCTGTCTTACTTCTTTCATCTGATAACGTAACAGAGTCATATGGCGTAATGCCCCCGAATCCAGCGCCATCTTCAACTGATTGAACTTTGCCTAAATTTGCGCCCAGATTACGAGCCGACTGTTCTGCCTTTGCCCGGGCGTCTTTAGTAGCCTCGTCACGGGCTTGGGATTCTAATTCTTTACGCTTTTCGGTACTGAAGGAAGGCTGAGGTGAAATCGTACCACTTGGGTCAGTTGTAATAAGATAATTCTGAATTTTCTGAGCCATTTCTTGGTCGCTAACAGTTACTGTCAGTTGTAAAGTGAACGTTGTGGTTCCATCGTCGGATTTTTCAGGGTAATAATACTTATTATCGTAATTACTGGAGTTGGTCTTTATATCTTTATCTTCAACCCCTAATTCTTTAAGTTTTGCTACTAGTTCATCGCTCTTTTTACTCAAAGCAGCGATTCCAGCTTGGCTGTCAGTGTTTTTTAGCTCATACATTGGGTAAAATACAAATTCGTCAGGGGTGGTTTTGACGACAGCCTCACCGGTGACTTTTACTGTTCGGTCATTACTTGTAGCACCTGCCCACGGCCGCCATACGGCCAGCATGCCAATTACTACGGCTGCCAGGATCAAACTAATAATACGAAAATCCAGGTTGAGCGTTAATTTGCTATTGTTTTCTGCCATTTATTTAAGCTCCGTTTATGCTTTTTAGTGTGCTCCAGCTATTAAAAAATGTCAAAATATGTAGTTTTATAAGCTAGTAAATATAAAACTACTTGACAAATTCATAAAAGCGTGCTACAATGTAATTACAAACGTATTCTCTTAAATAAAAGTGAAAACTAAACAGTTTAATAACTTATTATCCCTTGCTTAACGCAAGCGTTCGAATGCTTATTATAGTGACACAGTTTAGTCCGAGTAACGAAACGTAAACCGATATTATTAAGAAAGTAATGTTTGCAACAACATACTAAAGTGCGCGGGTATGACCGACTCAATTAGTTTGGTCCTAATCAAACTTAGTTCTTTACGCGCACTACAATGATTAGCAATGGGAAAACTTCCGTGCTAATTGAATTTATGCACTTATAAGATTATTATGCCTGCTCCAAAGGAAAATGGTGTATTAAAGTTTCTGTTGATATAGTACTGAGCACGGTTTTTCCAAAATCCAAGGCATAAAGCATATCATTGACGTCTACATTTAATATTACGTCGTCACGCCGGCGCCTATATATATCCGCCATTGCCGGGGCGAAATACCTAAAGTCCGTATCATTTACTACGAAAAACATTAAGGGCTTAGCAATTTTGTTATTTTGTATGCCCTCACGGTCCCTGAGTTCGGCATTGACGCGAAGTTTTGCTTCATCGGTATACGGCAGACAAAAATGCTTCACCAGTGTGCTCGATGTCCCGTTCTCACTGTCTGGCAATACTTCGTTAGTGACTATATGGATGTCGGGCCGATCATAATTATTTTTCACTGTTCTTTTAAAGAAATTAATCATCAAAACGTCGGTCCTAGACCCTTCGGGTTTAATAGACGAGGCAGGAAGGTAGTTTCGTAGACGATGCACGCACACACCTGAACCATTTTTCGATAGTCCCAGCGATCCCATCACATATACGACATCCTGCCTGAAACGGGTGGCCTCTTCAAAATAATTAGCTGTGGAATTATTTTTATCTGCGAGTGACATAGTAATTACTTTTATTATGCTTTGGTTATATTTATACCCTTTGTTGTCAATAATGCAAAACTTTTGTTCATATACTACTCAAGGTTATAGTTAGTTGAATGGCAAATTACAAAGGGCATGTGGTTGGCGGGGCAGCAGCAGGGGCAATTTATGCTCTAGCCTTGGCTTATGTTCCGGTGGAGCGCTTTGCAGAAGCCGCAGGAGTTTTGTATGACGCCCAGGCTCTAGCGGCAATTATCATCATTGCGATTTTATTCGGGCTATTCCCGGATGTAGACACCAACAGCAAGGCCCAGGATTTATTTTTTGGTATTATTTTCCCACTCGATATATTACTTCTCTGGAACGGGCAAATTGAGGCCGCAGCATACTTAGGGCTTATTGCGATGCTGCCGATTATAGGCCACCACCGCGGCTGGACGCATAAAAAGTGGGCTATGCTAATAATTCCTTTGCCGATACTACTTATCCCGTATCTTTATAACGATAAAATACTTCCAATCTCTACAGTTTATTATGGTGCCGCGGTTGCCGGCTATTTCAGCCATTTACTGTTTGATGGGTTAGTCTGGCGCAAATTTCGGATTAAGAATTAGCTTGCATACTTAAATGTTCTGACGTATTATTGCGTGTTCGCAATAGGACGGACAGACAGGTAAGATATTAGGTAGTGATAGAGTCTAAGGCAAGTACTGGTACGCTGAATCCTAATCAGCTTAAAGCCGTTGAGCATTCGGCTGGGCCGCTTTTGGTTGTGGCCGGTGCCGGAACAGGCAAAACCCGGGTTATTGTTGAACGTATCTTACATTTGATAAGCCTTGGTGTTGATCCGCGTTCTATTTTGGCACTGACTTTTACCGAAAAAGCTGCCGGCGAGATGATGGATAGGGTAAATGCCGTGCGCGGCGGATTCACACTCGATACTACAATAGCTACTTACAACCGCTTCGGCGATGAACTTTTAAGAACCTACTCCGCCGAGATTGGCTTTGGTAGCACTGTCTTACTTGGAGAAACAGGGCAGCTGGTTTTTATGCGCGAACACCTCGATGAATTGGGCTTAGATTATTTTGCCCCAATCTCAAGTCCAGATAGCCAACTTACATTGCTAGCCGGATATATTTCACTTTTAAAACAGCAACTAGTACGTGCAACTGATTATATAAATTATGCCAAAGCAATACCAAACGGGAGTGAAGAAGATAAGCTCGACAAACAAAAGCATCTGGAACTTGCCAGTATATATAGCAAATATATTGAGTTATGCCGCAAAAATAACGTTATTGATTATGATGACCAATTATATTTGACAATAGAATTGCTGCAAAAAAGACCGAACATAAAAAATATTCTACAGCAGCGCTACCAGTTTATTCTGGTAGACGAATTCCAGGACACTAATCCGATGCAATCAGCCCTTTTGCACTTACTGGCCGGTAAAAGCCAAAATATAATGGTTGTCGGTGATGACGACCAAAGCATATATGGCTGGCGGGGGGCTACGCTTGCTAATATACTCGGTTTTAAAAAGCATTATCCTAAAACCACAGAAATTACCCTTATAGAAAATTACCGCTCGAGCCAAGCTATCCTGGATAGTGCCTACAGGCTAATTCAAAATAATAATCCTGACCGCCTGGAAGTTATAAATAAACTTAATAAACGTTTAGTTGCTCAAGCCGAGGATGGCAAACAGCCACAAACACTGCATTTTTCCAGTTTAGACGCAGAAATGACTTGGATCGCTGAAGATATTGCCTTAAGGCTTAAGACCGGTCAGGATCCAAGCACTATTTCCGTACTAGCACGACGTAATCATATAGTTAAGAAAATGCACGAAACTATGGAGCTTCATGCAATTCCACACTCCGTTGCCGGGCTAAGTAACGACCTATACCAACAGGTAGTAGTCAACCAACTTATAGAAACTTTAAAAGCTATTAATGATCCGCTTGATAATATGGCGCTGTTTCATGTTCTTGGTGGTCCTATGTTTAATATTAGCCCTACTGACCTGGCTTCTCTATCAGTTGTTAGCAAGAAAGAACACATTCCTTTATCAGAAGTTGTAGATAGTTCGCAGCACAAGAATGCTGTTTCAGCACTTAAGCAAATAGGTTCATGGCGTGAACGCACTCAAAACTTGAGTGTCGGGAGCTTAGCTTATGCAGTTATGACCGACAGTGGCTGGAAACACTCTCTTTATCAGCGCGCCGAAACTGACGCAGTGACCGCTTTACAAGTTCAAGCGTTAGGCCAATTCTTTAAAACTCTCAAAGAATTTGAGCGTATATCCGACATCGGAAGTCTGCAAAACTACTTGCAAAATTTACCAGCTCTGCGGGCAGCTGGCAGCGAGTTACAGGATGCCTCCCTAGATATATCCGACTCGCTCATCAATATTTTGAGTGTCCACCGCTCAAAGGGACTAGAATGGGATACGGTTTATATTATTGACTGCACTGAAGGGTCATTCCCGATGCGTAACTTTGGCAGTTCGTTAACCGTACCGGACGAACTAAAAACCCAGAGTGAAGCCGATGATCATATGGCAGAAGAAAGACGTCTTATGTATGTAGCTTTAACTAGAGCTAAAAGAGAATTAGTGTTAACATATTCCGATATACATAACGGGGGGGCAAAGCGTAAACCATCCCGCTTTATTTCGGAGTTATTTGGCAAAGATCCTGAGGTTGCCATACACGAGGAACAAGCGCAGCAAACCGTTATGGAACTATTTGCCCCAGCCCAAGAACATGTAGCTTATGTAACTTTGCCAGCGCATATGACTGCTAATAATAAATTGGTGTTAACCGTCAGTCAAATCGATAGTTGGCTGCGCTGCCCACTTAACTTTTACTTTATCTACGTACTACAAATACCACTTCCTCGGGATCCAATCCAGCAATACGGTACAATCGTCCATTCATGCATCCAAACCATTCATGAAGCTTTAAGTGCAGGCACACAGCTAAGCCTTGAGACGTTACTTCAGAACGCAAAAAGACAGTTACCCCGTGAGGGTTATTTAACGGCCCGGTCGCGAGAAAGAGCACACACTCAAGCACTCAAAACTATAAAGCTATTGTACGATCGTTTTTCTAAAGAACCGCTACCCGATGAGATAGAAAAACCATTCCGGGCTGAAGTGCCGGATACAAAGTTAATAATGACTGGGCGGATTGATGCTGTTTACCAGACAGGAGATGGAGGTATTGAAATCCGTGATTATAAAACCGGAACTTCAGTGACTTCGGCCGATAAGGCCAAAAAGCGGGCCCAAGCCAGCAATCAGCTTACTCTTTATGCCTTAGCATGGAAGATAATTCATGACAAAATACCGTCACTATTAACCCTTGATTTTGTAGAGACAAACCAGCAGGGATCTGTCAGAAAGCAACAAAAATCGCTGGACACATTAATAAAAAAACTTCGTGATATGGAACAAAAACTTTTAGATGGCGTTTACCCGGAAGGCAAAGACCATACTTACTGTCGCCATCCCCTGTAATTAGAAAGTTACTGATTCGAGGTTTATTTATCTTAATAAAAAACTCCCTTAATTCAGAGGGAGTTTTTTATTAAAAAACTTTAAAGTTACTTAACTAGCGCTTTTTGCGTGCAGCGGGCTTCTTTTTAGTCGTACGCGTAGTACGCGTCGCAGCTGCTTTTGTCTTAACCACTTTAGCATCTTCAGTCTTAGTAGAACGGACCAATAACGCGTTAGCGGGCGCGAACAGAAGAACATACAAGTTCATTCCGATTACAGAACCTATAATCGGGCCAAATATATAGGCTCGTGACCAGCTTTGGTTAGCCAGTGCTACTGCTGGATTCAATATTGCATTTGACGCCAGTGACGCAACAATTATACCAACGACCAAACCTCCGCCCATCAGTGCAGCGGCTTTGCCGCCTTCGTATCGCTGGTACACAGCTGCCGCTACCATAAAGGCGAAGACAGCCATACCCACGGCTTCAGCAACAAGTATTTTCCAGTCAAATGTATTTCCTGCAATACTTCTAAGGTCATCACCTAAGAAATAATTGGCCAGCTGCCACGCAGCTAGACCACCGAGCATCTGGACTGCTAAATAGGCAATTGCCTGGATTGTTTGTATTTTGCGCAGTGTCCAGAGGCCAATAGTCACTGCAGGATTGAAATGCCCACCTGAAGTAGAACCGAGCGCTATAACCAGTAGACCGTAGGTCAGACCTACGCCAATGGCCACAAAATAGCCGATTCCGATTTGTGATCGCGAAATGTTAATTGCAACGGTTGCGAGTATTGCCGAACCCAAAAACTCTGCCGCCAACATCGCGATCTTTGATCGCACTGTCATATGGGAAAACCCTCCATTTATTTATAATTCTACAATACCCGCTATTGCTGAAATTTGCAATTATTAATTAGGATAGGACAGCTGCGCGGTGCGACCCGTCACATAATGTAATATATGTAGCTACTTGATAGGTCACCATTGCGTGATGAAGTTGCTTAGCTTGCTGTACTGCATTAGGTCCTGTTGCAAGTCGATTTGCGAGTTCTTTTATGTACCAAAGATCTACTATAAAAACTTGTTTATTAGTGTCCTTAACAAGCGCATCGCGGTCGATTGTTGAATTTGGTATATTATTAAATATAACCATTTGTTCTTTATGCCTGAGCTGCATGCCCAAGTATTTATGGCAGGACAATATGTTGTGGAGTTAGTTGAACGTCAAATGCAGACAAATTATTTTGAAGAGTCATTTAGTTCTGATCCTCCTGTAGAGGCAGCTTAACCCCGACGGCGGCTTGAACGTTTGATGCCAGCTACTTGCAATCTTACTGAAGTGCGATCTATAAGGCTTTGGGCTTGGTCTAAGGACACTTGGTCTTTGGCTTCACTCTTAAGCTTCTTCGCACGCACGTACGCTGCTTTGGCTTCTTCTTCCGAGATTTCATCGGAATTATCTGCTTCATCAACGAGTACGCGCAAAGTATCGCCTGATACTTCAATCGCACCGCCCGATATAGCAAAAAGCTCCATCGAATCATCGCGGTCGTTAGCGTTACGGCGGACTGAAATAACACCGGCTTTTGCAACACTAATCAATGGCATATGTTTGGGCATTACTCCAATTTCACCATCCATTGTCGGTAAAATAACTTCATAGACATCTTCTGAAAACTTGATGCCATCTAAACTTACCAATTCAAAATGAATCATTATTCCTGAACACTATTAAAATTTAATTCTGGCTGCGGCTCCTCAAACAAGCTTAACTGCACCCCTGCAGGTACAACACTACTTTTACCCAGTGCTTCAGCTAATTTGAACTGCACATAAGGCTGTAATTCTTCTGCGGTAATAGCTATTTCAACAATATTACGAAGTGTGTCGTTAGATATTTCACGTTTAACTTCGTAAATAACCATATGACTTCCATCAGGTGTCGTCTTAATAATATCTACTGTCTCTGGCCAGGCCATTATTTTTCTTCCTTTACTTCACTGATATTACCCTTCATATAAAACGCAGACTCTGGCTTGTCATCATGCTTGCCGTCAAGGATTTCACGAAAACCGGCAATTGTATCACTCAGCGAAACGTACTTTCCGGGTTTGCCGACAAAAACTTCTGCCACAAAGAACGGCTGGGTTAGAAAACGTTGGATACGGCGGGCACGCGAAACTGTCATTTTATCTTCGTCACTCAATTCTTCCATGCCTAAAATCGCAATAATATCTTGTAGATCTTTATAACGCTGCAAGATTCGCTGGACTTCACGAGCTACCTGGTAATGTTCTTCTCCGACGATTTCCGGGTCCAAAATAGTTGAGCTCGAATCAAGCGGGTCTACAGCAGGGTAGAGACCAAGTTCCGTAAGCGCACGATTTAAAACTATGGTGGAGTCAAGGTGGGCAAAAGTCGTAGCAGGAGCTGGGTCAGTTAAGTCATCGGCTGGTACAAAAACAGCCTGTACCGACGTAATCGAGCCCTTGCGGGTACTGGTAATCCGCTCTTGTAATGCACCCATTTCAGTTGCGAGATTTGGCTGGTAGCCGACGGCTGAAGGCAAGCGGCCAAGTAGAGCAGATACTTCAGCGCCTGCCTGGGTGAAGCGGAAAATATTGTCAATAAAAAGAAGCACGTCAGAGCCTTTATCGCGGAAACCTTCGGCAATGGTTAGGCCAGAAAGTGCAACGCGCAAACGAGCACCCGGTGGTTCGTTCATTTGCCCAAAGACAAGGCTAGTCTTATCAATTACGCCAGATTCTTTCATTTCGTAGTACAGGTCGTTACCCTCGCGGGTACGCTCACCAACCCCTGCAAAAACAGAGAAGCCGCTATGAAACTTAGCAATATTGTTAATAAGCTCCTGGATTAGCACGGTTTTACCAACACCAGCTCCACCGAACAAGCCTACTTTGCCGCCTTTGGTCATTGGCGAAATAAGGTCTATGACTTTAATTCCAGTTTCAAGAATCTCAACTCCACCTGACTGCTCAATAAATGCAGGTGGCGTGCGATGGATAGGAGATTGGTTCTTAAAAGTACCGCCCAGACCATCTATGGGATCGCCAGTGACATTGAACATACGTCCCAAGGTTTCTTCGCCAATCGGCACGCTAATCGGTGCACCAGTATCGATTATCCGCGCACCTCGTTCTAATCCATCAGTTGTTCCAAGTGCAATAGCCCGTACGCTACTTTCGCTTAAATGCTGTGCAACTTCAAATAATAGTTTTTGTCCGTTCAGTTCCAGTTCGAGTGCATTATAGATTGCCGGTAAATGACCTTCGCTAAAATCAACGTCAATCACAACTCCAACCACTTGACTGATTATGCCGTCTTTAGTTTTTTCTGCTATTGCCATTATTAACCTCCTTCGCTTAAGTCATTCATATCTGATAACGCATCATCATAGCCTGTATTATAGGCAACTACATCGCCGAGCGGATCTTTAGTACTTAACTCAAGTCCAATTCCAATAAATTCATGTGCTTGGTTTTTCATAAATTCTATAATTTTTTGCATTTGATCCGCAGTAATACCCGGAACGACATATTCCAAGAAGGGGGTAATTGTTTCATCGTCATTAATTGAAGCTTCTGCAATAGCTTTATATGGTACGTATGACTCTGCTGTAGCCATTATATGTCTATCTCCATTGGCAAGCTTAAAATTCCAAAATCTTGCTCCATTTTTTGCATTAAATAGCCTAGAGCTACCGCCCTATGGTGTCTATTTATCTCCGGATCGACAAAAGCTATAAGCGGGTCGATACCTTCTGCCTGGCATTTTATATCGGCAAATCTTAATGCGTCGCTGGGTATTATTTCACGATTATTTATACTTGACATGGCAGGAGTCGCGATTCCTAAAGTATTTTGAATTAAGGCATGCCCAAGTCTTATTTTTTTTACTTCTTCAAAAAATTGAGCATCCTCATGAAAGGCTGAAAAATCGCTTTTTTCCTCGTCATGTTCGTCAACTGGAGCAAAACCCTCGTCGATGTTAGTTGCAAATATGCCGTCCAGACTATGTATCATTTCATAGCCTCCGCGCCGCCGGTTATTTCTGCTAGTTCCTGCGTGATTTTGGCCTGGCGCGCGGTATTAAACTCGAGCGTCAAGTCATTAATGATATCTATCGCGTTGTCAGTGGCGTTTTTCATGCTCAGCATGCGCATTGAATGCTCTGAAGCAATGCTCTCAAGCAGCGCTTGCCATAACTGGACCTCCAGTAAGCGTTCGGTAACATTTTCAAGTACTTCTTCTACTGACGGCTCGAATGTTACTTCATTTAGTGAAGTTTCTTCACTCGCTTCGCCCTCGAATAAAGCAGGCAATATTGATAAACTAAGTGCTTCTTGCAGAATATTAGATTTGTGCTCGGTGTAGAATAAACGAACTTCGTCAACTTTTTCTGTCCGGTATAACTCGACTATTGTATCTAGTATTGGGCGAATGTCATTGGCGGTTGGATGGTCGCCGAAATCAGAATATGCAGCAACTAGTTCAACACTTTCAATCCGGCGCAAGAACTGGGCGCCACGTTTGCCAAGGATTAATATCTGGCTTTTAACACTAGTCCTTCGGTCCTCTCTAACTGAGGAGGTCAGCATTTTTATAATATTCGCATTATAAGCACCAGCAAGCCCCCGGTCACTCGTAATAACTACGTAAAGCCGGTGTTTAATCGTGCGCTTACAATACAGTGGATGCTCGTTTATTTCTGTCACAGCTGCAAGACGGGATAGCATAGAATGAGCGGCCTCGCGATAAGCGCGACCACGTTGGGCGGCTTCAGTGGCCTTGCGCATTTTACTGGCTGCTACAAGCTCCATAGCTTTAGTAATCTGTTTGGTGTTTTTGACGCTGCCGATGCGGCGCTTAAGCTGCTGGGTACTAGCCATTGTCTCGTTCGCTGACTGTGATTAAATGACGGCCCAGGGCGAGACCGATAGTAAGATCCCCTGCAGATGCTCGTAGTCTGTCGTAACGTCTATCAACCGCAATCGATGAAGCAACTAACGCAGGATATTCTATCCCCATATGATCTAACCCGAACGCTAGCCCTCCAATGCGTTCCGGTACGCCTCCTAAATCACATAATATTGAGACTGACGTACGGATATCGCTATCATCGATTTCTAATGAATAAGGTAATGCTAACTTCATAGTATCTACCATTTATTTGGCTTCTTTCTCGACGGCTTTATAACTTTCGGCTATGTGGTGGGCGAGTCTAAGAATTTCTTGCTTATCTTTTTCTTCCGGTTCTTTGCCAGAATCAATATGGTTTACAAGCGTAGTGTGCTTGCTCTTGAGTTCTCGGAGCAGGGAACCCTCAGCGTTCTTAATTTTATTCACATCGACTTTATCGAATGCTCCCTCTGTTGCCGCAAGTAACATTACATACATTTGCCAAGTGCTGTAGGGGCTGTACTGCGGCTGCTTTAAAAGTTCAGTCAGGCGCTGGCCGCGTTCAATACGAGCCTTAGTATCAGCATCTAAGTCAGTGGAGAACTGTGAGAAGCTAGCAAGTTCTCTGAATTGCGCCAGGTCAACCCGTAGGGATTTTGCTACCGACTTAACGGCTTTGGTCTGCGCAGAACCACCGACACGGGAAACCGACAAACCGACAGATACAGCAGGGCGGATACCCTGGTAAAACAAGTTTGTTTCCATAAATATCTGGCCGTCAGTAATGGAAATCACATTTGTTGGAATGTAGGCACTAATATCACCAGCCTGGGTTTCTATAATTGGCAAGGCAGTAAGTGAACCAGCTCCAAGATCGTCACTTAATTTAGCGGCTCTTTCAAGTAACCGTGAATGTAGGTAGAAAACATCACCAGGATAAGCTTCACGTCCCGGCGGGCGACGAAGCAGCAGGGACATTTGGCGGTAGGCGGCGGCGTGCTTAGTTAAATCATCGTAAATGATAAGGGCATGCTGTTTGTTATCTCGGAAATATTCACCCATGGTTGCGCCAGCATAAGGCGCAAGGTACTGCATACTGGCAGGGTCAGCAGCAGAAGTCGCAATAATAATCGTTTGTTCCATCACGCCTTCGCGCTTTAAGCGCTCGACCAGACGGGCAATCTTGCTCATTTTCTGACCGATAGCGACATATATATTTATAACGCCAGTATTTTGCTTGTGCTGGTTAATCATTGTATCGATGGCAACAGCGGTCTTGCCGGTCTGTCGGTCGCCAATTATAAGCTCACGCTGACCACGGCCAATTGGCACCATGGCATCAATTGCGATAATCCCCGTCATCAATGGCTCATGTACCGATTTACGTGCCAAAACGCCGGGGGCAATGCGCTCCGCCGGGCTTGTCTGCTTGGCTTTGATGGCGCCTTTGCCGTCCAGAGGACGCCCCAGAGGGTCAACGACGCGGCCGACAAGCTCCGGCCCGACCGGGATTTCGACGATTTTACCAGTACGGTGAGCCTTGGTACCGGCCTTAACAAGAACGTCTTCACCCAGCAGCACCGCTCCGATTTCTTCAGTACCTAAGTTGAACGCAAAAGCGGTTATTTTTGATCCGTCTTCGGCGTCAAGTTCGATCATTTCATTATAACCCGCCGAAGTCAGCCCATAAATCCAGACAATACCGTCACCAACCCGGGTGATAATACCTGTCTCTTCGATTTCCGGGCGTTTCTTTAGCTCATTAATAGCCGCCCTAATATCGGCGGAAAGGTCTGCAATAGATATATCTTTCATAATAATTATTTCCTTTCCTCTGCGACCAGCCGCTTAAACAAATTCAGTTTTGATTTGACGCTTAAATCCAAGTTTTCTTGCGGCAGTTCAATCCTTATACCTCCAATGACTGATGAGTCAAGAAGGCTATCGACAATGATTTTATTAGCTTGAGGAAAGTGCTCTTTTAATAATACTTCGATGTCTTTCAGCACTTCTGCCGTAAGTTCATGGGCGCTGACCGCAATTGCCTCAACAATACCTCTGGATAACCGGTACTGCATAATGTCACGCGTTAAGGATCCTAGGTCAATCTGGTGATGTTCTGTAGTTAAGAATGCAGCGATTTCTTGCACAAGCGCATCTTTGTCAGTCGTATGGAGCGCGCGCTCGCCAATTACCTTAACTAAATCTTTTCGCGCCAGTGAGTTCATTATTGTTTGCGGCCTTTCTTGATAGCCCTATCTATAAGGGCGGCGTCTTTTTTAGCATCGACTTTTTCTTCGACGACGGCTTCGGTAGCTTCTGATACCAGCCCGACGATTTCACGCTCGAGCTTGCGGCGGGCCTGCTCGGCCTCTTCATTAATCCGTGCTTCGGCATCAGTCAACATATTCTCTGTTTTTTTGTGGGCTGTTTTTTCAGCTTCACGCACCATTTCGCGGCCCTCTTTTTGGGCATCAGAAATAATAGCGTCGGCATCATGGCGGGCCTCACGGACGATCTTGGCTGTTTCCTGTTCGAGTTTTTCACGCTCTTTTTCCATCTCTAAGCCGTGTTTGACGCCAGCTTCTATGACTTTATGGCGCTTATCAAGCATTTTTACTATCGGCTCAAAGGCAAAACGCTTCAACAGAAAGAAAATCAATATGAAGGTTATAAGCTGGATCATGAAAGCCTGGGGCGACAGACCTAGAGGTAAGCCCTCGCTAGCATGCTCAGCAGTTTCCGTAGCTGCAAAATAAACAGGTAACATAAATTAATTTATCTCCAGGTTAGTGGAGGTTTGTAGATATACACCGCTAAAATGTTCCATATACTTACCTCCTAGATGATGAATAGTGAAGCGAAGACTAAAAGTGCTAAAAGTTCAATAATACCAATGATGACCAAAGCTTGGCCCAGGAACTTTGCAGCCTCCGGGTTACGTCCAACTGCGTTAATGAAAGCGTTTCCTACAAGCCCGATGCCAATAGCCGGGCCGATCATACCCAGGCCCATCATCATGCCTTTTCCTAAAATTTCTACGTCTCCAGTCAGTTCTGCAAAAAACATATATTATTTCTCCCTTACTTAATTTTCTTTTACCATTTGGCCCTTTCCTGAGGGTACGGATTCTTCAGGAACGGATTCATGATCATTGCTAGCATGCTCGTCGGCATGGTCGTGTTTGATAGCTACAGCTAGGTAGGTAACGGACAGCATCACAAAAATATAGGCCTGCAGCATAGCGACCATAAGCTCGAGTGCGACAAACGGTAGAGAAGTAAGCGGTGCGGCTCCGCTACCCAAATATGCAAAGACAGAAATTATAATCTCGCCGATGACAACGTTCAAGAATAACCGTAGCGCCAGGCTAATAATGCGGGTAAATTCAGTAAATACTTCAAGTGCCCCGAATAAATACGTCGCAGGATTTTTAAGACTACCTGAGAAATAATGTCGTATATGCCTTAATATTCCCGATTCCTTAATCGCAAAGGTTTGCACTAGTACCATAGTTACAATTGCAGCAGCTAAGGTGCCGTTTAAATCTGCAGTAAAGGCCCTCAGAAGCGGTGTCTCGCCGACCCTTACGGCTTCGCCAACACCTGGCAGCAAGCCGAACCAGTTGTTTAATAGTACATAGAAGAAAATAGCCGCGAAATACGGAGCATACTTGATAGCTTTTTCGCGTGAGCCTAAAGAATTCGTTATAAGGCTAATTATAAATTCTACACCTGCCTCCACGAACTGGATAAGGCCCCGTTTGGGTCTTAAGGTTGCCCCGTGGCGAACAGTAACAAAAAGAACTAGGATAAACAAAGCGCACGCCCACCCGTAAATCATTGAGTTGGTAATGCTTATGTCGCCTATTTTAAATATTTCACCTGGCGCGATATGTATAGCAGGACCTTTATCTTCGGCCGCAAACAGGCGTAACAGATTAAGCATCGGTGCGAGCCTTTACCTTTTTAGTTTTTCGTTTAGTCTTATTTGCTGCATCCACTAAGGCCTGCTGCTGTGACATGTCTTTAAATGTACGGGTAATAAGTACTGCCGAGCCAGCAATAGCTATAAATAATGCCGTCAGAGTAAGGGAGGGCGAGGTGTCGAATCTCTGATCCAGCTTTACGCCGATAAAGAGGGGGATAAGCACCGTCAATGCCAGTTGCCAGCCCATATTGAGCGAGGCTGCTACTAGCTGGCTGCGTGCATCAAACATAGTCAAATAATCCTGAGCTGGATCATTAGCGTTAGACGTCATACGTTTTCGTGTGGCGGTTTTTCCCATATGCTTGACTCAGTATAACAGAGAAGTTTGTGGGCATACAAGCAGTAAGGCTGTCCTTGGAATTAAATCAGTAACTACTCGGCCAAAGCACGTTTAAGACGGGAAAAAAAGCTTTTTTGACTAGGCCCATTGAGGCCGCTACAGGTTGCGGGATCCTGGTGTTTGTTTACTTCGACGGCTGAGTCACTAACAGATTTATATTGGCTTGTTAAATCAGTACCGTTATCCCCGTATGAAATAAGTAATTGGTCGGTGTCAGCAATCACCCGCGTATCAATGCGGTCAACTTCTTGGCCATTAAGCATGAAGATGAGTTTTTTCATGTCGTTACTTTGATAGACACCATTACGGGTTTCAAGTACCTCGTCGCCAACTGTCCAGAAAACATTATGAAATAAGTCAGCGTATGTGACACGTTTGTCATGCACATGAATAACGTCACTGACTTCATCATGCATATGTACTCGACCTTTGGGATCGTTGCCGTATTCAGCTGAGCAAGCGGCGACTTCTTCATAATAAGTAACGTCTTTGAATTCTTCTCGTACTCCATCGATATAAACTGCAAAATTGGCATGATAATGGGTTTCCTTAGATTGGACCAAGAAAAACCTTAAGCTGACCAGCCAGAGCAGGCCGATTATAAAACCTATGCCGAGTAGTGGAAGGTAGGGAGAGACACGTTTCCATATTGAACCTGAGTTTTGACGTAGCGGCTGCGTTACGGCACCCGCAGAAGTTCCTGTAGTTTTTTTCATATCTCCTAGTGTAGCAAATGCTATACTGATGCTAATGCATTTATTCGCTCATAGTGGAGTTAACCACGCGACCCAAGAACAAGCAGTTCAGCATTCTGCTACTGTAACAATCCTTGTCGTACTGCTAGTTAGCATGGTGGCCATTACACTTATGGTTTTTGCGATTTACTTATTACAGAAGTTCACATCTTGGCGCTTACCTAGCCGGCACAAAAGGGTATATAAGTAATGGTTACAGTCTACAGTGCAACCTGGTGTGCGTTCTGTCATGCGGCCAAAGAGTACTTTGATAAACTCAGTGTCAAATATGAAGACCGGGATATCGAGGATAATCCGGCTTATGCCCATGAAGCGGTTGAAAAATCCGGCCAGATGGGTATTCCTGTGATTGACATTGACGGTACTATCATTATAGGTTTTGACCGCCCGCGCATCGACCAAGCATTAAAGGAAAAGAATTTAGTTCCTGGCAATTAAGTGCTAAATATCACAGACAATTAAACTCCTCTGTTATACGCTTTAGATATGACCATAGATATGAGGGAGGAAATGGTGTGTTTTGAGGACGACCATTTGCCAATTGGTGCATATGAAATAAGACGTCCGTCTCGTCATGTGCCGGTTCCTGGCTTCAGCAATGAAGTTAAGTTTATGCCTGTCAATGGCCGCACTATGCATGTATATGCAGAAACAGATATAATCACAGAAAATACCGAAACTGAGGTGGATTACGGATATTATCCTGATATGAATTTTTCCTTTGACGACAAGAAAATTCTTGGAAGCGATATGATACCTGCAACAGAAATTACCCGTCTCAGAAGCATGTACATAAGCCTGCGCAGCGGATGGGAAGGTTATGGCGGCCTAAATATGGATTCCGCAAAAGCCATACATACTAAGGTCAAAGCCCTTTCCTCCGGCACGATAAAAATTGGCCATACTAACATAGTTAGAAAAGACTTATTGCCACTAAGTAATGCAGTTGAAATGCTCTATAGCAGTTTTGCTGTAAGCAATCATCCTACTTGGCAGGCACTCAGGACTTTTGAAAAACAGTTTACGAATATTGGCCCTGGTATACATAGGCGGCTCCGCGAACTTGTTATCACCGGTATACATTTCTCTGAAATAAAGTCTATTTATGCAGCATGCTTTGAGCAACTAAAAAAACAATCCACGCCTTAGCCGACAGTATCCGCTATACTTCAATTTATGGCTTTTGAGGATTATAAGATTAAAAAATCTGTTGTAATTGTCTATACCGGTGAAGGGAAGGGAAAGACCTCGGCCGCGGTCGGCTTGATGGTACGCGCACTTGGTGCGGACTGGAGGGTGGCATTCTTTCAGTTCATCAAACACTGGCAAGTCAGTGAGCATGATTTTATAGAAAAAATCCAGCCACTGTATGAAGATAAATTGTTGTTTCATAAAGGCGGCAAAGGTTTTTATAACGCAGGGGAAATCAGCGAAAAAAACGTATCGGAAGCGGAACATAAGCAAGCCGCTAATAACACCTACCATGTGGCATTAAACGCGGTGACAAACGGCAAGTACGATCTGGTTATCTGCGATGAAATCAATAATGCTGTACAGGACGGGTTACTCAGCAAAAAACAGTTAAAAGATTTAATTGTTTCGCGCACAGCTAATACCAGTTTGTGCCTAACTGGGCGTGATTTTCCTGAAGAATTATTAGATAATGTAGACATCGCAACCCACATGAGCAAAATCAAACACCATTTCGACGATAAATTCCTGGCCAATAAGGGTATTGATTTCTAATGTTAGCTAGCACAGCAAGCAACGAAATATTGGAGCTCAGCATCCAGGTATCATGGTGGCACTGGGCACTTCTGGGTGGTTGGTTCTTATTCCTGATCCTTTTTGACATTCTAGTAGTTCACCGCAAAGACCACGCACCTTCACTTCGCGGCTCAGCCATACAAAGTTCTATTTGGATAGCGTTAGGAATTGGGTTAGGTGCAGTCGTTTGGGCGGCTTACGGTGCTGAAGCGGGCGGGCAGTATTTCAATGGTTACTTGATTGAAAAGTCCTTGTCTGTCGATAACGTTTTTGCTTGGTCGGTCATCTTAGGGTATTTTAAAATTCCTAAAAAGTATCAACACCGGGTACTTTTCTGGGGTATTTTCGGGGCAATCGTTCTGCGTACGATATTTGTTTTCGCAGGTATTGCCATCATAGAGCGTTTTGAGCCCATTCTTCTTGTGTTTGGATTAATTCTTGTTTATAGCGGTTATAAACTGCTTAAAACCCACAAGGAAGACGAGTTTAATCCGGCAAACAGCAGGCTTTTTAAAATAGTACGTAAGTTTATACCCGTCAGCCACAATCTAGATGGCCATAAATTATTTACTGTCGAAAACGGCAAGCGCGTGGTAACAGTACTATTTATGGCTCTACTGGTTATTGAAACTTCTGATGTCGTTTTTGCTGTAGACTCCGTACCCGCTATCTTGGCTGTATCCCGCACACCATTCATTATTATCGCCAGCAATGCCGCGGCAATACTCGGTATGCGAGCACTCTATTTTGTATTTGAGTTTATTAAGGATAAATTCTGGCTGCTCAACCATGCACTTGGCGTCCTATTGTTGTTCGTCGGCGTCAAGATGTTGATTGCACCAGATAAAATACTTGGCTTTAACTGGTTCGGTATCCACCTACCAACTTTGGTTTCGCTTGGAGTTATAACTACTCTAATCAGCGGAGCGATCATCGGCTCGCTTGTCCTACCCAGAAAAGTATCTTCGAAGCCTTAGGCCCCAAATAGTATACTAATCGTATAATGAGAAGCCTGCTTACTCGACGCCAAAAGCGGAAACTACTAATAACAACTCTTACGCTGTTATTCGCGCTAGTTTTTTATGCCCTTGAAAGAGCGGGCTGGCTGCAACCAGCGGCAAGCCCAGTCCAACATCTACAACCAGGCCAGTATGCTGTGGTTAATGTAGCGGACGGAGATACGATTGAAATCGACATGAATGGGGTTAGGGAAAGAGTGCGCTTTATCGGTGTTGATACTCCAGAAACACAGGATCCGCGAACCAGCGTACAGTGCTTCGGCCAGGCGGCTAGCGCCTATACCAAAGAGCTACTAGGCACCAGCCCGGTGAGGCTAGAAGCCGATCCGACCAATACCAACCGCGACCGTTATAACCGGCTACTTCGTTATGTTTATTTGCCAGATGGGAGGCTTATTAATGCCGAAATAATCAAGGCGGGGTACGGATTTGCTTATGTATTATTCCCATTTGAAAAACTTGAAGAATTCAGGAGTTATGAAGATGCAGCCAGGGCAGAAAACAAAGGCCTGTGGGGCAGCTGTAGCATCCAAGAAGATAATGATAAAAAGACCACAGATCCTGCTACGCTTACCGATTAGATCCTTGAAACCAACGTATAGTGCGGTCGAGCATTGCAAACGGAAAAATCAGCACCATGGTAGAACGTACAAGAAAAAATATTATAGTTCGAAGCGGATGGGCGTATAGCCAAAAGGTCCTGACTGCACGAAAGTGATATTCAATCTGGGCAAGTAAAGACTTGTGTGCCGAACGGAACGAGCAGCTTACTATAAGGCTAGGTAGGAATTTGATCCTACCTAGAGGTGCCAGCAAGAACGACATCTCATAATCTTCCCAGAAATTGTAACGATATGCCATTAAATTATCGATTTTAAGCCAGGCAGATCTACGTATTGCGCAGTTAGCGCCCCATAACATCGGATGGCCTGCAATCCAGCGGCTGCCATAAACATGATAGACACGGAATACTATCTCGGCGATTTCTTTCAACGGGATGTCGTAAGGCTCAGCATCCCCCGTTACCGCAACTAAATACGAGTCAGATTCAAATTCTTTAATAACTTTTTCAACCCAGTCCGGAGGTAAAAGAGTATCAGCGTCAATTCTGCCTAAAATGTCTGATTTTGCCGCGTTGAAACCAATTCTTTGAGCGAATACCTGTCCTTGTTGTTTTTCACGCAATATTTTGACAAACGAATATTTTGACGCAATTTTAACGGTTGTATCTGTTGAGTTATTATCAACTACAAAAACTTCCTTAGGTGCTACGGTTTGCAAAGCAATAGCATCAAGGCATGCTTTAATATGGAATTCTTCGTTGTAAGCTGGTATAACTATAGATAGCATAAGCGCATTCATAAAGCCTGAAAAGATACTATCATGCCATTAAAGAAAAAACGTTTAAAAAAATCACCCTCGACGCTTAAAAAACCGCTCAAAGGGGCGGGTTTTTGGCAAGTATTCTGGTACAAGTTGACAGCGTGGTCAATTAGACACAAATTTTGGCAGCGGCTCGGACTGGGGTTACTAGCTTTTATTATTATCTCAACTGCAAGTATGTACGGTATCGCCCAGTGGTACATCAACAAGAATAAAAATATACCCCTCATGGTCGGCGCTACATTTATCCCAAACTATGCTAGGTATTTTGATCTCAATGCTCAGGAAACCATGACGGCCATTGTAGATGATTTAGGTATTAAACGGTTGCGCCTGGTTAGTTACTGGAGCGATATCGAAAAGGACGAAGGCACGTACAACTTTGACGAATTGGATTGGCAAATGCGCATGGCTGAAGAAAAGGGTGTTCAGGTGGCACTTGCTGTTGGTTTGCGACAGCCACGCTGGCCTGAGTGCCATATGCCTTCGTGGGCGCAGCAAAAAATTGGCAACGACTGGTATAAACCGCTTGAGAATTTTATTGCAGCAACTGTTAACCGTTACAAAGACAGTTCTGCGCTTGAGAGCTATCAGTTAGAAAATGAGTTTTTTCTAACAGCCTTTGGTATATGCCATGATTTCAATCGTGACCGTTTGGTATCCGAATACAACCTCGTTAAATCTCTGGATACAAATACGCCAGTAGTCGTAACGATGAGTAATAACGCTATCGGCACACCTATCGGCCAACCAAAACCCGATAAATGGGCAATATCGGTCTATAAACGAGTGTGGGATAAAACTATTTCTCGCCGTTATTTTGAATATCCAATTCCCGCCTGGTACTACGCTTTCCGCGCCGGCTTTACTGAAGTTACTAGAGGCAGGGAAGTATTTATGCACGAACTTCAAACCGAAGCCTGGACGCCAGACACATTCGGTGGCACCAAGGAAACCCCATTAGCTGAGCAAAATAAATCACTCGATCCTGGTCGTCTTATTGCCCGGCTTGAATATGGTCAAGCAACTGGTATGAAAACCATGGATATGTGGGGAGTCGAGTGGTGGTATTGGCGCAAAGTCAAACACAACGACTCAGCCCTATGGGATACCGCAAAACAAGAATTACGAAAAATTGAAGAAGAAAACGCTAAGTTGTAATTGATAGCAAATCAAACAAGAACTAATTACACTATTTCGTCAAGTATTTCATAAATCTGACGAACAGCTTCTCGAGGGTGTAGCAATGGCTGATTATGGTAACCGGGGAGCATCTTTGCTGAAATGCCATGTGATGTCGCATACGTAACTGTCTCGTCGCTTCCAAAACCAAATTCATCCATATCGGTTGGTAAGTATAACCTTCCACCAGGAAAAGCTTCTTTGCCTCCGTCTATAAGCATTTGCGAAGTAGAAAATTTACGGACCATAAAAGGTACTTTAAGCGTTGAAGGATGACGCATTACTTCTTTAAAACCATTAGTAAGCCCTGTTTTAGGAATATGTTCATCCCGGCCGATTTCTGAGTTAGTCCCAACTTTAACTGCGCCGCGTATGGTCTTAAATAGCGGAGTAGGCTCCACGCCGTTTAGAGCAACGATTATGCCGGCCTTTCTAATTACCATGTTTGCTGCTGAATGCGCAAAGATTATACGGCGCGCTGCTTCTTTGTTCAATTTATCTATATCTTTAAAACCTTCAGCTATAGTTATAGACTCCGCTTCATCAACTAAGCTATGAGGTCCATCGCAAATTTCGTTCGTAAAGCCTTCTAGGAATGTGTGGTCTTCACTAAATCCACCAATAACAAATGCTTTTGATACTTCGCTCACGGTAGCTCCTTTATTAAATACATTATAGCATATCAATTAATAGTTGTCAATGCTTATGCTGTTGAGTACAATAGGATATGTAATGAATAAGAAAAAACAACCCACCGGTGTTATTTCGAATAAGCGGGCAAGATTTGATTTTGATCTCAAAGAACCGCTGACTGCTGGTATTGTCTTAAATGGTCCAGAAACACGCAGCCTGCGCTCTTTACACGGCAGCTTGCAAGGTGCCTTTGTTCAGATAATAAGAGGTGAGGCCTGGCTCATGAACTGTCTAGTTACGCCACTCAAGACCAATGCCGCGCATTTGCCGTCTGAAATGCAGAACCGCAACCGGAAGCTACTGCTTAAACAACGGGAGTTGGATGATCTTATAGAAGCCAAACAACAGGGCAATACCATCGTACCGCTTAGACTTCTCACCAGGGGCAGGTTTATTAAGGTTGAGATCGCAGTTGGCCGCGGTAAAAAGCAGTATGATAAGCGCCAGACAATAAAAAAACGTGACGAGAATCGAAATACTGCCCGAGAGCTTAAGAACCGTTAGCTAATTTTGGTACCCACGGCTTCGCCGGCTGCAAGACGCTTTAGATTACCTGGCTCCATGATATCGAATACAATCACCGGCATGCCGTGCTCCATGGCTAGCCCCAATGCCGCTTTATCCATAACTTTGATGTGCGGATTTTCTACTGCCGTCTGGTAATCAAGACTATTAAAACGTTTCGCATCCGTATGTTTAATCGGGTCTTTGTCATATACTCCATCGACTTTGGTCGCCTTAAGTGTTACGTTGCAATCTAGCTCTAATGCCACATTCACAGCAGCGACATCATGCGTAAAATATGGCCGGCCCAAACCTCCAGCTACGATTACAACCCGGCTTTGTTCCAGATGCTTATCGGCCCGCCTAAAAGAATATGCTTCGGCAACCTGGTCTGTGAATAAATTGCTGAGACATCGCGTCACAATCCCTCTAGCTTCAAATATATCAGTTAGAGCTATTGCATTCATTAGCCCCGATAACATCCCCATGTGGTCGGCGGTTACCCGCCGGATACCGTGGCCGGCAACTTCAGCGCCGCGTACCATATTACCGCCACCCACAACCACTACAAACTCGGTGCCTGCTTGTTTGGCATCGATTATCTCCTGCGCGACATAACTAGCGATTTCAGGGTCAATCCCTACTTCGAATTTTCCCGATAATTGCTCACCGGAGAGTTTTAAGAGTATCCGCTTATAAGACATTGCAGATAAGTCTAGCATACTGCGAATAGCTCGGGCGTTTAGTTTTATAGTAATAATCTTTATACTAAAACCTAATGAAGATATATTCGTGGAATGTTAATGGGATACGAGCTGTCGTTAGTAAGGGCACCTTTCAGAAATTCATGGCCGAGCATGACCCTGATATTTTGTGTTTGCAGGAGACTAAGGCGATGCAAGGGCAGGCTGTAATTAATCTGCCAAATTATAAAGAATATTGGAATTCGGCCGAGAAAAAAGGATACTCCGGTACTGCTATTTTTAGCAAGAACGAACCTTTATCGGTTGATTACGGCTTGCCACTCAAGATTGCCAAACAGTTTGGGCTTACGAATGACGATTATGGTGACCCAAACAAGGAAGGTAGGATTATCACTTCGGAGTATGACGAATTTTATTTAGTTACGGTCTACACCCCAAACTCAAAAGAAGATTTATCACGGCTCAGCCTCAGGCATAAAAACTGGGACCCGGCCTTTCTGACCTACTGCAAGATACTCGAACAGCACAAGCCGGTGATTTTTTGTGGAGATTTAAATGTTGCACATTCCGAGGATGACTTAGCTAACCCCAAGCCAAACATCGGCAAACACGGTTTTACGGACGAAGAGCGAGAAGGTTTTGAAAAGTTTATTGATGCAGGGTTTATTGATACTTTCCGTCTATTTACTCAAGGAAATGGACACTATACTTGGTGGACCCACTGGGCCAATGCCCGCTCACGTAACGTTGGCTGGCGGATAGATTACTTTCTGGTTTCCGAGGCTTTAAAAGATAGAGTGATGGGTGCTGAAATTCATTCTAAAATTATGGGCTCAGACCATTGTCCCGTCAGCATCGAATTAGATGTTTAAATAAGTACATCGTCTTCAATGATAAGATGTGGGTATGGTTCCTGAGTATTGGCAAAAACAAACCAAAGATACACCTTTATTTCCTGATCTGCTGTGGAGCAGGCCCGAAAACCGGGCGGGAGCGGGCAAGCTGCTCATCGCTGGAGGCAATAGCATGGGTTTCGCAGCGGTTGGTGAAGCTTATTCGTGCGCGGTAAAAAGTGGAGCAGGGATTATACGCGCCATATTACCAAACTCTATTAGAACACATTTTCCTCGTTTCCAAGACCAGGTCTTGGAAATAGAGTTTGCTCCAAGCACGCCAAGTGGAAGCTTTGCTAAATCCGCCCAATCCGAGTTGCTTAATCACAGCGCATGGGCTGATATGGTGCTACTGGCCGGAGATGTAGGACGTAACAGCGAAACGTCCGTGATGCTAGAGGGATATTTACAGAAATACCTAGGGCCAGTAACGATTACGAAAGACGTGGTTGATTATTTTTACAGCTTGCCTGAGTTACTCGCCAACCGACCAAAGACAACGCTTGTACTTAGCATGGCACAGCTACAGAAGCTCGGTACTGCTCTGAAGTTTGAAACGCCTTTTTTGCTAAGTATGGGTATGCTGATGTTGTCGCAGGCTCTTCACAAATTTACAGAGCGTTACCCGGTAGTTATTATTACCAAAGAACTGGACAATCTAGTCGTAGCTTACGAAGGCAAGGTAAGCTCAACCAAATTACAAAAAGAAGAAGATATCTGGCGGGTAGGTACGGCGGCAGCGGCGGCAGTCTTTTGGATGCAGAATCCGCATAAACCTTTTGAAGCCATAACCACGTCCCTAGTGGCAGAATAAGATATTTAATTGGTGGGCGAGGTGGGACTTGAACCCACACGAGCTAATGCTCACAAGATTTTGAGTCTAGCGTGTATACCATTTCACCACTCGCCCTACGTCGCAACAAGACTGTTTAGTTCGTTATTGAAATCTATTCCAAAACTTCACTTTTTGGTCGGTTGCTCCTCTCAGTTGCCCAAACATAATAATTCCTTAATTTGGTCAACTGGCAAAACAACAGACATTAATATAAACCGCGTATAATAACAGAGTGAATTATACTATAATACTCTAGTAAGCCGCTAGCATAAGCAAATGAAACTAGACCCTATTAACCATCCAACCCTGCCGCTACCAGACTCGGACGGCAATAACAACACAGCCGAAACCGCGGCTAATTTGATTCGCCATAAGTTAGACAACCTATATAGCCTTGAACCCGATGCAGTTACAGAGACTATTGAGAGCTCCCAGGCTGCAGCTGGTAGTCGAAGTAAGCACCAAAAGTTCATGATAGAGCTGGCGGCTTCTGGAAAGCCTTTTGCCCAGATCCAAACTGATTGGCACGAATATTACGCTGGCCTAAGCAATTCCGAAAAACACCAAGTCTGGCAAGAATTTTATGATGTTCAGAACCGCTCGCACGCAGCACCCGCTCCGCAGGTACCCGAGCCACTACTGCCCGGCGAAAATTCCGCTGTAACGGGAAATTTTGAGCAGCATTTTGTTCCTCCACCTAAGTTAAGAATTAAAAAATCTTCGGTCGCAGACCTAAAGCAACAGATTACCGGCAGGGTGCAAAGCCGCTCCAAGCTCAGCCGCAAGGCTCATGTTCAATCGATGTTATTTGGGCTCTCGGCAGGAGCGTTCGTAGTGTTAATGCTTATGTTTAGCTTTTTCAACGAGCGAGTAATAGCCCCTTTTATTACTCCCAGTCGAAACGTAAGCTCAACACCGCTTATACTAGATCCGTCTTCGGCAGCTGTCGGCAGTGAATCTAAATTAATTATCCCTAAAATTAATGTCGAAGTCCCAGTAGTATACGACGTCGAAACTATTGAAGAAGCGGCAGTACAGAAAGGCCTGGAAAGCGGCGTTGTCCACTACGCAACAACTTCCAATCCTGGAGAACAGGGTAATGGGGCAATATTCGGGCATTCCAGTAACAATATTCTTAACCGTGGCAAATATAAGTTCGCATTTGTGCTTTTGAGCCGGCTAGAGTCAGGTGATACCTTTTACATTGAAAAAGGTGGCGTACGCTACGTCTATAAAATTTTTGAAAAAAAGGTTGTCAGCCCAACTGATGTTTCGGTACTGGGCTCAATAAACGGGAAACCTAGCACGCTCAGCTTAATTACATGTGACCCGCCCGGCACGACTATAAATCGCCTAGTAGTTATTGGTGAGCAAATTAGCCCCGATCCAGCGGGCAATATTGCCAGTACCGCTACCCAGACAGATGAGCAAGCTGAAATCCTTGCTGGCAATCCCCAGTCACTATGGAGCCGGATATGGGGCAATATATTTTAGAACAGCTACTGAGCTAGGTCGATCTTAGTGACCGTAAGTGCTGATTTACTTGCGTCTAATTTGGAAGGTTCCAGAGTGTAGACATTATTGAAATCGCGGTCAAAGAATGGCTCGACGGACGCCAGCATAGTGACCAGGGTTTCTTCGTTGGAACCGTCGAAATCTACAATAAATGACTGGCCGTCAACTACATATAAGAAACGATGCCCGTCCATCCAGTCTATTTTCTGATTTACAGGTATATCGTGCTTTAGCTTCAGGCGGTATTGTCGGTCATCTTCCAGGTTAATGGTAACTATTTCCGATCCACTTTGGACGGCAAAATACTGAGTATTATCTGAAAATGAAGCAAAACGGGGATTATCAATCCGTAAAATCCCACTGATAATCAACGGCGTTTTAGCTCCGGGTTTTAGCGCTGGCAAGGGATTTTCATATACGAAAGCCATGTTGTCGCTGGCACTTCCAACGACATAATACCAGCGCTTTTCGTAGCGTGACACATCAAGCACGTAGGCGTCGGACTGGTTGACGACTTTCAGTTTATATATTACGCCAGCTTCCATGATGCGAAATTCGGTTTGGCCGGCTTCGACATCGGTCTGGGTGGCATAAAGGATTATGTCGTTGCCTGATGTCCGGTAGGTGATAACACCCAATACCAGTGGGGCAGAGATTGTACGGGCGCGCAAGTCGCCACTCCGCAGTGTGCCGGGTATCGCATCCAGAAAATAAATCTGTTCCCACTGCTTATTGCGCAAACTAAGGCTGATAGGTGCAATACCTAGCGTGGTATTGATATTGAGGCTCTCGGATGTATTTTCATGATCAAACATTATAAATTCGGTTTTGCCCTCATATTGTCGTTCGATAAGCACATGCCGGTTGTCACCAGACCATTCCACAAACTTCAGCGTAGCTTGGGCAGATGGCGAAGTTATAATGCTTACTGGCAATGTTATAACTGCTGGCGGCTTGGCTGGGTCGGCTAGATCAAACAAGTCGAATTGATATAGTTGACCAGGTTTCTGAATCATTACCCATCTGCGATCCGGGCTCTGAGTGGCCAGACTTGGCAGGGCCTCATAGCGTATAACATCGCTAATAATAAGTTCATTCGGTATTAGGTATGGATATACAATGCGTTGGATCTGGCCGCCTTCCAGGCTAAAAGTACGTTCCCAGGTCCTATAGCCATCGGCCTCTAATCTGAGAGTATATACTCCTGCTGGTAGCACCATGCGGGTGTCTGTACGCCTACCTTGGCGGACATCGTTGACATAAATCGATGCACCGGCAGGGTTAGAATCCACAAACACGATACCGTTTTGTATCAGTCCGCCACCTTTGCGATCGATATCGTAGCCGTAAGCTTGATAAAGCACAATAAGCGTACCGATGCCAACAACAATAGACATCAACACGTAACCTATAAATAGGCGGCGGCGGTGGGCTTTACGATGGCGTGGGTCTAAGAAATCCATTTTGCATTAAGTCGTTTCTGTCTCTTATTTATACCACATTTATAATGCTAATTACGGTAAAAAAACAATGGTTTTAGCTAAACTCAAACTAGGCCAAAAACACAGGCAGCATTCATACCTATATGTTAGGTATTGGCATTAAGGAGCATGAGTTGTACTAAAAACACTTGCACAGGCCAACTGTTACGCAGTAAGATACTACTTAAGCATTAGAACTTCAATGCGTATTTATCCAGATGGCAGCAAAAAAGACTTAATGAAAAGATATAGTGGTCAGAAACTCGCAAACCAGTATAGAAATAAATGGCAAACGCTATGATGCCCGAACAGGGAGGATGCTGACGTCTGATGATATTGGCACACCCTCGCAAACCAGTCCGATTGACAGGCACCGACATCCTGTTAACGATATAAACCCTCGGCAACCAACCCCTCAAGTCCATAAACCGCTTGAGCGTAGTAAGACTTTGATGCGCCACGCCGTCAAAAAACCTGCAGCGGACAAACCGGTGCACCATTCAACATCTACAAAAGCCTTGTCTGACGTATCTTTCAGGCCAAACAACAATCTTGCTCCAAGTAGTACGCTACTTCATCAATTTGATAGGGATCGCGAGACGCGAGCCCACAATATCCAACGCAGCAATCTTGTTAGTAAATTTAGCGATATAAGCAGTAAACCTAGTGGAGCAGTATCGGGTGCACACTCACAACACGAAGTTCAAAAACGTGTCCAACCCCTGTCAGTCCAGGCAGCACCTGCCCTACAACTACCGGTAAGACTCTTACATTCCAAGACTGAGTTAATGCTCACTAAAGGCTTACAGACAGCGCAGAGCCATACCGAAACCCAGCCGCACAATGCGCACCGTCGTAAAACAACCAAAGCGGCTCGCTACATGACATTGGCGGCCAGCAGCTTGTCGGTACTGATGCTTGCTGGATTTATTGCTTATCAGAACCTGCCTAACATGGCAATGCGCTATGCCGCCACCCGCGCAGGAATCAGCGCCCAACTGCCAGGCTATAAGCCGGCTGGCTTTGCACTCAACAACCGCATTCACTACAACCCTGGGCAGATAACAATTAATTTTGCATCAAACAGTGATGACCGTAACTTCTCTATCACTCAGCGCTCAACTAGTTGGGATAGTAAAGCACTTCTCAGCAATTATGTTGCTACAGCTAGCGACCAAATACAGACTTATGAAGACAAGGGAAGGACAATTTATATATACGATGAATCAAACGCAACCTGGGTAAATGGAGGTGTCTGGTATGACATAAACGGCAGCTCTAAACTCAATAGCGACCAGCTGATTCGTATTGCTACTTCAATGTAGATCGCAACCATCAAGCTCATGAAAATTGTATGGGCTTAAGATTGCCGGGAGGGTAGAAATTTGTGCTGGTGGCACAACTCTTCCTCCAAAATCTTCATTGTAGAATTACCCGCCAGTTAGCTCTGGTTGAAATAGTCTTAAAAAAGTTTTAAACGCTCAAACGGGCACGGACCCGCTCTAGACCCATCACCTGCATAATGGCGTACAAATCGGGTGTTTGGTTTTTACCAGTTAATTTGACTCGGAGGATACGAGCATAATCCTTCAGGCTAAGGCTTTGGTTATCGGCAGCGGCGCGCATTTTCTCAAGCCACGCCGCCTGGGCATCGTCTGGAACATAAAAAGACAAAAAGGCTTCGCTGGCAGCCCGTTCAACATTATTGTCGATGTCACTTAAATGTTCCTGACGACCTTGTTGCTGAAAATCTGTTTCGAACAGTTCATTAAAGAAATACCCATACTGGTCTTTCGCTTGTGACCACTGACTCAGATCCTTACGAGGCTTGAGACCTGTTCGCTCAATCGCAAGTACTTGGTGTGTATAGCCTGGGTCAGCTTCAAGCGCAGCTTTAAAAGTGCCATCGGCGCTTTTTATTATGGCGTTATAAAAATCTTCCTGCGACAAACGAGCGATGTAATCTTTGGCGTAATCTTCAAGTTTACGCATATCGAGTAGTGGCGCGCGGCTGGCCGCAAGTTTTTCTAAAGAAAGAGAAAATTCTTTCAAGGACTTGTCTGGATTGGCCCGGTACCAGTCTTCAAAATTAGAGTTGGCCAAACCAAGCAGATAGGCTTTGACGGCTTCGATAGGATAGCCAGCCTGGAGCCAGTATTGCACATCGGCCTCGGGATCTTTTCGCTTGCTAAGTTTTCGTTTTCCGCCATTATTATCGATGATTGAAATCGGGGCAAAATGACCGTAGTTAAAGGGTTTCAGGCCTAGCGACTGAGACAACTCAATATGTAGCGCTGTACTCGGCAACCATTCGTCCGAACGAAACACTTTAGTCGTACCCATCAAAAAATCATCAACTACGTGTGCCAAATGGTAGGTAGGCAAATGGAATTCGTCGCTTTTAATTAACGGTACATCCAGGTCGTTTTCTGGCACTTCCATTTTTCCCTTAAAAATATCAGTGTAATTTATACGTTTGTCATGCGAACCCTCAGAGCGGAAGCGTAGGACAAACGGTTTATTATCATTCAGTGCAGTAGTGATTTCAGCTGCGGATTTATCGCGCCAAAGGGCCCATTGGCCGTAATAACCAGGCCTTAACTTTTTAGCCTGCTGATACTTGACGGCCATTGCAAGATCGTCGGGGCTGGCAAAGCAAGGATAAGCCCGGCCTTTATGCAGCAAGTCGACTGCATAGCCCAGATACATTCTGGCCCGCTCGCTCTGCAAGTACGGACCATAGCCACCTTCTTTTCCTGGGCCTTCGTCATAATTTAAGTCAAATTTTTGAAATGCGCTTATTATCGCTTCGATTGATCCTGTGACTTCACGCTTTTTATCTGTGTCCTCTATCCGCAGAATAAATACTCCGCCACTTTGGTGAGCTATACGTTCGTTGATTAGCCCCGCATATATCGTACCAATATGAACGAATCCGGTCGGACTGGGAGGTACTCGCATCACTTCTGCTTTATCAGACAACTGACGTAAGGGATAGCGTGTTTCGCTTTCTTGCCGCAACGTATAACCATTTGGTGCCAGCTTTGCAATTATCCGCTCAGTTAGTTCAGGGCTATACATATAGCTTAGATTGTAACAGATAGGTGTATGGACCGGAGATTGAAAAAGTGTTCTCATGATTTTAATCAATTATTTTTAATTTCCAGTTTTCATTATTCGGTCCTAGTTCTTCTGATATGCGTAAGCGGTATGTTAAAATCAAACAATAAATATGGATGATATTATCAGACGGCCAAAAAGGCCGAAAATTGACCTGTCTGAACTCCCGCAATCCCAAACCTTTTCCATGCACCAGGAACTTTACAGGCCGCCTGTTGCCGCTCGTACCGCCCTCAAACCTTCGGTTGCAAGTCGGGCACCTTTACCGCAGAGTTTTGCTCGTAAAGCACCCAAGCCGTCGCCTGTTGCCGCACCCGTTCCCATCAAAACCCCTAAATGGAAGATGAAATTTCGGCTTCCGCGTAATAAAAAAGAGTGGATAATCGCAGCCGCCACAGCCATACTTTTATGCGTAGGCTGTTTCGCGCTGTATTGGTTCGTTATTCGTGATACCGCGCCAGTCGTTACATACATTGCGCCTGAGCCCGAACCCGAACCAGAACCGCCGGCACCAACCACTGGACCTTCTAAGCTGAGCGGCCGCGAAGTCGAGCTTGCAGTTAATGACCGACCAGTCTACGCCGTACAGATAGAAAATAGCCCTGATGCTCGACCACAGTCCGGCCTTAAAGAAGCCGATATTGTATTTGAGGCCGTAGCCGAAGGCGGAATTACTCGATTTAATGCCTTGTTTCACGACAATCAGCCAGGTAATATTGGGCCAATCCGTTCTTTAAGGCCATACTATATCGACTGGTTCTGGCCGTTCGATGCTGCCATAGTACATGCCGGCGGCTCACCGGAAGCTCTAAATGACATAAAAGCTTTAGGTCTTAAAGACATAGAACATGGCGTAAACGGCGGGTCTTTCAGACGGGTAAGCAATCGTTATGCTCCCCATAATCTATACTCTACATCAGCCCAACTTACAGAACTAATGAGTAAAAAGGGCTTTAACAGCTCGACATTTACCAGTTTAAGCCGGAAAGTCCCGGCCGTCGATGCTGTAGCTACAGCAAGCACCGTTAACCTTAAAATATCCAGCACTCTTTACAATGTCACTTACTCCTATGACAAAGCCAGTAATAGTTACAAGAGGGCACAAGGCGGTGGCCCACATTTAGATGCCGAAAGTGGCCAGCAGCTGGCTCCTAACGTATTGATAGTTCCGGTTTTGAGCAAAGGGATCCACCCCGACCGGGTACACACCGCATACGGTACTACTGGTTCAGGAAAAGTGTTTGTTTTCCAGGACGGCATTGTCACTGAAGGAACCTGGACTAAACCTGACCGTAAATCACAGTGGCAGCTTACTGATAATGCCGGTGCGGCGATAACGTTCAATCCGGGTCAAACTTGGTTTACTATTATCGATGCGGCGGGCTCCGTGACCTATCAGCCATGAACCATTTGAAACGATTTAGCCAGCAGCTGACATGGATGCTTTTTTTTAGCATCATTACACCGGGCGTAGTAAGTGTGGCTGGCTACGTTTTACTACATGACATTATGGATCTTAGCGTAGTCTGGTCGCTTACAGCCATAGCTCCGTTTTTCTTGATAATCTCCTTGTGGTCAAATATGTCTGCGGTTAAACACTCCGTAGTGCCAATAGAAAAGATTTGGCAGGCTATTTGGCATATTAGCCCAGAAGCACGCGACGTTCAGTCTCCAACAATGGAGGATATTAAAGTCGGCCGCGAACTCGTAAGCAGTATGGTCATGCAAATTTATGAGCTTGCCAGCCACGGATCAAATGTCCAAACAGCCACCACTGGCAAACCGTTGCCACCGGCAGTTGACATGAGCAGCTTGCTGGAGCACATCCCTCAGCCCGTTTTTGTACTCGACAAAGACCGAGTTATCGGTGGCGTAAACAACGTAGCCTGCATATTTTTGGGACAGACACGCGATGAGCTTATTGGCAAAAGCACGTATGATGTACTTAGGATGTCGTTCCAAACGGTTGATACGTTAGACCTGTGGTTAGACGAAGCAAGTAAATCACTAGCCACTGCTACTAAGAGCTGGGAACATGTCCGCACGCCGCTTTCAGATGGAAAAACCTTTAAGCAATTTGACTTAGCTGCCTCTTACAGCAAGGAAAATACCGCCGGTTACGAAACCGTTATAACTTTATTTGACCGGACGGCAACTTACGCTCGCCAAGACGAAGCCACCAGCTACGTGGCACTGGCTGTGCATGAGCTGCGAACGCCGCTTACAATCTTAAGAGGTTATATAGAAGTATTCGATGATGAACTCGGCAGTCAACTTACGCCAGAGCTAAGAGAATTTATGCGCAAAATGGGTGCCGCCGCCCAAAGCCTGACTGCTTTTGTTAGCAACATACTTAACGTTGCACGGGTAGATGAAAACCAACTGGTATTATCGCTGCACGAAGCAGACTGGAATAAAGTATTGCCGGAAATAGCCAAAGATCTAGAGCTCCGAGCCAGCGTACGCGGCAAGACCATAGAACTTGATATTGAAGCAGGCCTACCCTCTGTCGCTATTGATAAGATAAGTATGTATGAGGTAGTCAGCAACTTAGTTGATAATGCAATCAAATACGGCGGCTTGTCACTTAAGGTTATAATCCATGCTAAAAGATCCAAGGATGGTACTATAGAAACAGTAATACAAGACTTCGGGCTGGGGATTCCCGAAAACGCCATGTCGGATTTATTCACTAAATTTTACCGCTCACACAGCTCAAAAAATGCTGTCAGCGGTAGTGGACTTGGATTGTACCTCGTCAAAGCTATAATTAGCGCTCACGGCGGCAACGTATGGGTCAATAGTAAGGAAGGCGAGGGCAGTAGTTTCGGTTTTAGCTTGCAAACATATGAGATAGCTTCCTCTCAGGCCGGTGCCAAAGCCAGCGATGGCATAGAACGCCAAGCAAGCGGCTGGATAAAAAACCATTCATTATATAGAAGATAAGGGAGTAAATATGCCTGTTGCCACCAAACCACACCGCGTACTGTGTATAGAAGATGAATTCTTTATCGGTGAGCTATACGAACGTGCCCTCCGGAAAGCCGGTTATGAGGTGACTACAGTTCTCAATGGCACCGATGGTCTGCAAGTCGCCCAGACCAACCGCTACGATATAGTTTTGCTTGATCTAATGGTGCCTGGGCTTACTGGCATAGAAATCCTTCGCTCACTCCGTAACCCCGATATCAGCCCTGGATTTAAGAGTAAAGTTATTATAACCACCAATCTAGACCAGGATGATGAAACCAAGACCGAGATAGAAGAACAAGCCGACGGCTACATCATAAAAGCCAGTATCACTCCTAAAGAGCTTGTGAGTTTTATTGACAAACTTGAGTTATAGACAAACTACCTCTGTTATGCTAGGATGTCTTTGGCCAAATTTGTGAGAGAATTCACGAATTTGAAAGAAGCAAGCTTGGTGAATTTGTAAGCAGTGCCGGACAAGCCTGTTTTGCCAGCAGTGAGACAAACGCATCATCACAATGTGACGTGGTCCCGTCGTCTAGTGGTCCAGGACATCTGGTTCTCATCCAGAAGATCGCGGGTTCGACTCCCGCCGGGATCACCAAAACAGACTCAGAGTCATTCTGGGTCTTTTTTGATGCCACAAGTTCTGCCTCTAACACCTTAGCTTGCCTGAAAGGCAGGCCAACTTTTACGGTTCCAAATTTTTGATTTGCATTGATGGTCAAACCCTCTGGCAATGCCATATGTTGGAACCGGACTCTGTCATCGTCTTGTGCCACGGACCACATACTAGCAACATTAGCCATAAAATTTATAGCTAAGTCTAGGACTCGGTCGGTGCTAACAAATTCTTGCTTAATGTCGGCTAACTCTAACTCAAGACGAGTGCGTTCAATAGCTATCTGGTCACGTTCATCTTTGAGTTCGTTGTCAGTAATAGTACCAACTCGGCACATTTCAATATAGTCGTGCTTCTTTTTATCTAATGCAGCTATGTCTGATTCAGCCTTCTGACGGCGTGCAATCGTTTCTGCATAATCCATATTCCACTTACGTACAACAATCTCCTTGAAAGCACGTAGGGCACCAACGGAGGGCTGGATGCCCTCCATTAGATTCAAGTAAGCCTTCTGGACCTGTTCACGAGGTAAAGCTAGGTGTTTGTAAGTATCATCACGTACTTTGACACCCTTGCACTTGGTGCAGTGATAGTACTCGTAAGTATTGTTTCTGCCACGTGAACGGCTACCAGTTAAGTGACTGCCACAGTACGCACATTTTAGATATCTGCGTAATGGCCAGTGCTCTTTATTTTTACCGTATGGTCTCAGTACTGGTTTGTCTGAGCCTGTAAGTATTAGCTTGATAGCATCAAACTCCTCGGTAGTTATCAGAGCATTGTGCATATGTAAGCCGTCTATAGGCTCATCAATGCCTTTACCGGTAATCTTTCCTGCGTACAGGGGATTTCGCAACATTGAATATACCGTACTTTTACCAACCGGCTTATCATAGTGCTTACTATATTTTCTTTTACCTTTGACCAACGTGTAGCTACGAGACATTATTTTGTACTTGGTTGTTGCTAGTTCTGCTGCACTATCTTGGTTGTATAGACCTTTTGCAAAGTCTTTCAGAAACCTTTGTACATTTTTGGCCATTTCATCTGGCTCTACAGTTGGTCGGCCTAAAGTATCTTTAATGTTCCGATAGCCTATCGGTGCCAAATGCACCCAGCCACCTTCTTGAAGTCTTGCCATCATTCCTTTAGCAGAGCGTTCTGAACGGAGTGAGTTGTCAAACTCAGCAAACGATGCCAGTATGTGCTCCATTAACTTCCCAGAAGGCGTATCTTCTAGGACTTCAGTAGCAGAATGTAGCCTAATGCCTAGCTTAATGAATATGTTCGCTAGGGCAATATGGTCTTCAGTCCGTCTGGCCAATCTATCCAACTTCCAAACGATGACATCGCTAATTTCTTTACGATGTTCGGTGCAATACGCCAACATTGCTTTCAACTGCGTCCTATTAGCGGTTTTGGCACTTTCTCCCTCTTCAACATATACTTCTGCAACACTACCCAAATTTGCTTTGGCAGCATAGTCACGGCAGGCTTTTTCTTGTGTCTCTAGGCTTTTATTCTTCTCAGCCTGCTCAACCGTAGAGACTCTTGTGTAAATTACGACTTTCATTTCTAACTCCTATTATCTTGCTATTAAAGTTTGCATACAAGTGACCTACGTAGACTTTGGAACCGCTTCCTTGTTGCCTAGCAGCTCTTTCTTGATTTGCTTAATTACTATTTCTGCCATCAACTCAAGCTGAACAGTGACCGTGCCAACCTCACGGTCCGAATTGCTAGCGTACTCCTTTCCAAGTAGCTTTCGCATTTCATTAGTTGATATGATTTTGTCCTGCTTATCGTTCATAACGCTTGAGATTATAGGCGTTGATAACTATGCTTTCAGGCAACGCCGGAATGATTTTTAGCAGACTAAATTTGATACAGTTTGATAGAGTTCAAGCTTGCCGGTTTTTTGCCGGTTTTTTACGTTTTCAATTTTTGCTTAATTTCTTGCCATTCGCTTTGAGTAATTTGAATTGGATTTGTTAGCTCCAATTCTTTAGTCCCACAACGCTTGAAGAACAGTTTTTTAAGTTGTCTGTCAAAACCAACCTTGCGTACCACTTCGGCTAAGTCCTTAACATTTCCTACTGTCTCAAATTCTCGTCTGAGTTCTGTCAACCTAACTAGCGAACCTGGCCTATTATTTATCACATAACCCAATATCAATTCAGGAGGCCTATGAGAAGTAAATCTATTTAGAAAAACTTTGTCATCGTCAGTAACTAACCACAAGCCTCTACCTTCTTTTGAAAGCCATACAGTTATAAGTTCAGGGGTGTCTGCGGTCCCTGTGGGTTCGTAGGCCGTTACTACACCATCTACATCACTATAGTTCTTAAACCAAAGGTCCATAGCATTGTAGGCTTTTGTAAATTCGTGAAGAAATGTAACTTTGTACGAATCGTCATCTAACTTTTCAAGTTCAATATAATTCTGTCCAGCAAACTGTTTTAACAGTCTTGACTGAATCAACTTACTTGGTGCATTGTTTTCTCGTAAATAAAACACTGTGCTTAGCTCTGATGGGTCAGAGACCAAGAACTCAGCCTTGAGCACTTTCAGTATCCACCACTTATCTAGATGATATTGGTCTTCTGGTGTAACTTGCATACCTAAATTATAGGCTTAGTCTTGCAAACTATGAAAAACTCTTTTACTTTTCTTCAAAAACTCTGATGACTTCATCAAAGCTCTTTAGTCGGTCCTTATTCCATTCTGTCTGCTTAACGTAGAGTGCCTTGTAGGTCATCTTGCTCTGTCTGCTGTTAACATCTTCGCACCATTTTTTAAGACGTTCAAATTTGAGCTTAGCGTCATCATCTTCACGCCCTTTAGTCTCAATAATAAATACAGTCTTCGGGTTAGTTTTTACGAAGAAGTCTGGATAATAAACTGCTATAAAGCCTTCTGAGTTTTTATATTCAATTCGTAAAGCACTCGCTTCTTTATTCTGGAAGTTTTTAGAGAAAGAAACAACATCATCACAGCCCTCAAGAAAATCAGAAAATTCCAATTCAAAATCACTGTCACCAACGATTTTATTGAACACAGACTTTTTGGGTAAAAGGTATGACTTGTCGTTGACGACAAAAGGACGTGACTCACTTATTTTTATGTAATTCTTTATCTCGGTATCACCACTATCCTGGACTGTAAGTTCGTTTATAGCTTTCTTGAACGACTCTTTAATTAGTTTTATATACTCAATTTCAGATAGGTTTCTTAGGGTATTCAAATTAGTTAGCTCAACATCAGTATCAAACATATTGTTTTGTACGAACTGCTTAACTTTCCCAAAGAGTATGTCGTAGCAGCCAAAGAGTCTTAGCTCTCGCATTATGGCTTGAGCAAAGAATCCTATAACGCTTTGATAGTCAGGGTTAAGTTCACCACTAAGAACCGTAGTATGGTGAGTAGTTTCACCAACAACGTCCTTGAAAACTATCTCTCTTTTTTCTTCTTCACTAAAAGTTTTGATGGTGACTTTTTTATTTCCGAATTTAGCTACATCAAGCTCAGCTAAGTTTTTATACTCACGTTGAATCCTTGGGGTCATCACAGGAATCTCAATATCCAGTTTCTCTATGTCTTTCTTTGGATTATCCCTATCTACTTCTATGACGGTTGGTGCTATAGGTTTCGCACCTGTACCCATAGCTTTCTTCTCAAGAATCACACCCTCACCCTTGATTGATTCAACAAATTCCATAAACGCAGGCGTTCCGATAACACTCACATATTCCTCAACGTCATCATTACCAAAGAACATTCTACGAAGTCCACGTCCTAGAGTTTGCTCTGGCAATATCTTTGAATCAGCAGCATAAGGCCTTAGGCCAACGATAGTAGTAACATTCTTTACGTCCCAACCTTCTTTTAACATCATAACTGAAACAATAACCTTAAACGGACTTTCCCAGCTATCAATCTCATTTGCTTGTTTTCTAAGTAGTTCTAACTCTTCTTTGTTCCTACCGCTAGTAGTTTCTGATATGTCACCACTTTTGTTCGTGTGAATAGTTAGAACGGCGTTACTTAGGTCTTTGTAGCTTGTCTTAATGTACTCGGCAACTTCATCACAGTTTTTAGTATCATCGGTCATTATGAACAGGATTGATTTCTTGCCCATAGGCTCTAAAGCGACATAAGTTTTTCGCCATTCTTCAATGCCCAGATTTATAAAGTCTCTATATTTTTCACTGAACAAAGCACTTTGATTCTCTCTAAGTTTTCCTCTACTGGCAGCATCTGGTACAACTGGGTTCTTAACAATTCTTTGGTGGATTGCTTCAACTAAGGGGTAGTCAGAAATTGTTTGTACAAATATAGAACCGTCACGCTTCTTTGGCGTTGCGGTTACGTCAAGCTGCAATGCAAGCCCAGAACCTTTTTGCTTTAATTGATTGTCAATATCCTGGATTGATTTCGCCCAGGCCAACTTCTCGTCCCATATGTGATGTGCCTCGTCATTTATAACTATGAGCTCATCAATATCTCTAACAATCATTCCCAAATCAACACTAGAATCACTAGTTTTAGTTACTGGTTTATCGCCCAAGAAGTAAGTTGTTGAATCCTCGTCATCAGGACTGGGTGTTTTAACGTTTCCCTCAAAGACTCTGTGTATATTCGTTAAGAAAATGTTGCCTGTGTCTGAAACTTTCCGTAGTTCATCTTGCAGGTGTAGGGTTAACTGAAAGTCATCTTGCCAGTTTTGGCCCATATAACCATTTTCAGGTAATACGGGGTCTTGTGAGAATATCTTGAGTCCCTCAAAGTCATTCTTAATTCGCTCAAAAACAATTACATTAGGAGTGATGAGTAAAAAGTTCTTTGCAAGCAAGGAACCATCTTCATACTTTTTATGAAAGTAAGCCCAAGCTAACACAAGACTCATAACTTTAGTCTTGCCAGCACCTGTCGCCATTTTTATTACAAAACGCAGCCATTCCTCAGGGAACATACCTGCACTCAGGACGCCTGTAGAGTTATAACGTATCAAATCATACTTATCTTTGACTTGTGCAACCTCATAGAGCCACACAACGGTCTCTAAGGCCTCACGTTGTGCAAAGTAGTAGCGAAAGTTATAAGAGCTGCCATCTGGATTGTATTGGACGTGTTCTTCCTTGAACCACCATTTCAATAATGCGACAGAAGTTTCTGTTGCACCTTTATAGCCATCGCTTCGCCAATCCTTAACCTTTTTTCGTAAATCAGCAACCAAAGGAGGCAAGAGCTTTTCGTGGCCTTTGTCTCGCAGGTCCTCATCAGCAGGAAACCATCTAATACTGGGGTCTAATATTGCGTAAGGGTCTCTAGGAAAGTCTTTATGCAGGGCCATATTAAACTTCCACTTCAATAACTTTTGTCGTGTCGTTACCAAAGATATCTACAACCTTAATCGCTACTTTGTGCTTTCCTTTGGATATTTCCCTAGCAGCAGAAGTTAATTCAAGATTGCGATTCTTCTTTGTCCTAAAGCTCTGCCATTCATTGTCAAAAACGTAGTCGCCAGTCCAAACTTCTTTTTCTTCATCACCGTCAAGAACGGTTATAACTTCTTTTCTGTCAGCAAAATCAAAATCAACAGCCCAGTAATCTATCCAGTCACTCCATTTTTTCGTAAGCACATCTTTTGTGACGATATCACTCTCTTTGTCCTTGGACACTTTTATTACTTGTCCGTCTTCAACAATGACTTTATTGCCACCTGGTCGGAGTGCTTCTGACACTTCACCTGAGTCATCTTGATTATAGGAAACGGAAAAATCAGTCAATTCAATAGTCAGTTCTTTGTTGTTTATAGGACCTTTGACAGACGACTTAGCTTCTATAAATGCAACATCGTAGAACTTAACGTGACCTCTTTCCACGGCTTTTTTATCAAATACCTCTCTGGGTATTACCTTGAAGGCGATATCAATCCCTTGACTTGTGTACTCTTGAAAGTCCAAGCCCATCTCGTAGTCAAATCCAAGAATATCAACTTTTGTAATTCCTTTATCCCTACATTCACTTACGATATCGTGTACTTGCTTTGACGATACCGGCGTTGATATAGGACCTACCGCCACAAGCCTGTCTCGTTTCTTGCCAACAACACTAGCAAATGATTCAACAGGCTCAGCTTTGTATGCCGTCAGTATGAGTTTTACAAACTCATCTTCTTTGCGTTTAGCTTGTTTGGCTTTTTCTTCTGCCCTAAGGTCATCATTTACCTCAACGTAATTATCACGTTCGTATTTACCTACATTGAGTATTTCAAACGCTCTAAAATCTTTACCTTCTTTTTTTATTTTTCTCTGGACGTCAATCATTCTTTTGCGAGAAGTGTGAATACTAAACTTACCTAAATCCGAGCCAATCCATTTACGTCCCAGTTTTTCCGCAACCGCTAGGGTTGACCCCGAACCTACAAAAAAATCTGCAACTAAGTCACCCTCGTTTGAGGACGCCTGTAGTATTCTCTCAATCAGTGCTTCGGGTTTTTGAGTTGGGTAATCTACTCTTTCTTGAGCAACTGGATTCACTGGCGGTATATCGTCCCAAACAGAATCAACAATGTCTCCCCCTACGTCATCTAGGTAGATTATTCTCTTGCCCCCTCTGGTAGGATTCACATCGTCACGATAAAGTCTGCCATTTTCGTCCTTTTTCCAGCGTTTTAGATATTCAGCACTGTGGGCTTTATACTGGGTATTCCAAATGTAGTTTGATTTGTTTTTGCAATAAGATAAGATAGTGTCGTGTTTTTGAGGAAACTTTTTTGTTGTTGACCTCTTAAAGGCAAAATAGCTCCACGATATTTCATTTAAGAAGTTACTTTTACCAAAAACATCGTCCAAGACTAGTCTTAGATAACTATTTACACGCCAGTCGCAGTGAACGTAGATGCTGCCATCATCTGCAAGTAAATCGTACATAAGTTTTAACCGCTCATAAATCATTGCAATAAAGCTATCTGCACCCTTACCCCAAGTGTCCCTATATGCAATTTCTTCAATCACTGATGGCTTCTTGGTGAAACTTTCTTCTTCATCTCCTTCACCAATCTTTAACTCCATAGAAAAATCAGCACCAACGTCAAAAGGCGGGTCTATATAGATTAGTTTTAAGCCACCTTGAGCTTCAATTTCTTTCCGCATAGGACCATTTTTAAGAGAAGATAAGATTAGCTTATTATCTCCCCATATGAGCTTGTTGGTCCAGCCAGTTATCTGTCGGCCTGTATCATCAAAGAGAGTTGACTGTAATCCAATTCTGTCATCACTACGTGGCTCGTCTATCTGCTCAATTACCTGAAATGGCAACACGGTGTTTGTAACTTCATTTGTTTTGCCATTCCATAAAAGTTCAACTTCACGGTCATCATCAAACAGCAAGAAACGATATTTCTCCGGTAGAGGTTTTCCAGCCTCAAGGTATTTGATTACGTCTCTTTTTTCGTTATCACTTAAAATCATATGTCTATATTCTAACCTCTTATACAGGGTAATCCCAACATAATTATTAAACATCGCCTAATTTAAGCAATTCCCTGGGAAATCCCTAGCCTTAATTAAGCAGAGCCTATCATTTTCCTACAGCATAGAACAAAAAGCGGTACAAATGCTTAATTTTTTAAGGTGTAAAGTTAGTGCTTGTAATTATAGTTATTGGCAGTAAGAGTTAGGGCAAACCCTACCTTATTCCTACCTTATTCCTACCTTATTCCTAACAAAGTTAGCCCAAAACCCCACAGAATACTAAAAACCTGCAACTTTCCCTACCTTTTCCCTAAATCACCCTAGTGCCTAGAAGTTGATACCTGCAAATGCTGCAGCCACTTTATCTAGAGTATAATCCTGCCTGTTGCGATTATCGTACACACGTAACATCTCTACACTTCGGTGGCGTGTGTAATGTGCTACATCTAATAAGTGCCCAGGCATAATCTTTAGGAGCTGACTGGTGTAATAATGGCGTGTCCCGTGAGCAGTCTTGTGGATATGCAACTTCTTAAATATGACCATTACAATTTCACGAAGTCCACGAGTAGATAACCTTTGACCCATTCGGCTGTGGCTGTTGCTTCTAAATAACGCACCCTCTTTTGTTTCATTGCTCCGTAGATACTGCCGAAGGTATGTAATTGTCTGAGGCATTAGCAGAATTGGTTCTTTATCATCTTGGCCTTTACCCAATACGGACAGTATTTCGTTATCAAGGTCTAAATCCTCAACATCTAATCTACACACTTCTACCAGTCGCAGTCCTTGTAGCAGAAGTAGGCTAAAGATTGCTTTTAGCCTGTCGTTCTCAGGTGTATCTGGCAGTTCAGACAGCCAAGTGGCAAGCCTTTTGGCCTCGGCATCATTTAAGCCACGTTTCTTGTGCTTCTTACTTTGCTTGAAAGCCTTAACATTGTGCGTAATGTCTGTTGGTATTAAGCCTTGTCGGTGCAGTTCTTTTAGGAACACTCTAGCCACTATCAGATGCTTGTTTTTAGTTGAAACAGACCAAGTCATAGCTCGCAGATGCTTTTTGTAATCCAGATAGGTATTTGTAGTGAAACCGTGGAGGTTTACGAAAGACACGAATAGAGGCAGACGGTAGCAATAATCTATTCTGGTGCTTTCGGCTACGTCCAAGTTATCAAAGACAGCATTGTAATCTTTGGGGATTATCGGTTGTACTAGAGTGTTCATAGATGACCTTCTAATTTCTTCCACTTATCAAGGTATTTGTCGGTTTTCTTTGATGCAGGGGTTACATAAGACCATATCTCATACCATTTCTTGGCTCGCTCCGCTTTTTCTTCGTCTGTGCCTTGCTCCCAACGACCGTGTATCGTTTTGCCTCTAGCAGTGTGAACGTCTACGGCAACTTCGGGTATTTCTAGGCGTTTACCCTCCTTAAACTCCTTTATAACTAGGTTGGCGAGGGTATCTACCTCACGTAGCTTTTCAGAGGAGCAAAGGTACATTACAGCTTGAAAGATAAACAGTGAACCATTTCCACCCAATCGGGTCTTACTATCTATGGTTGCTTCATAGTTCTGTCTGAGGGCATTAACAATTACGACTGCCATCGGGTTAGCATTACCGACATCTTCTGAGGCGATTATCATCAATCTACGCCAGACGTATTTGTAATAACCGCTATCGTGTAGCACGTAAGCCCACCAGCAGGCTTCATACTCTTTATTTCGGCGTATCATCTTCTGCAATGCAGAGGTTGCCTCGTCAAAGCTATATTCGCCAATCAGCCGAAGCTCGTACCCTCCACGATACGATGATTTCGCATTGCCAGATTTTGCATCTTTTGCCATAATTTTTGCCCCCAAATTGTTAAAGTAATGTGTTTATATTATAGCAAATGACCCCTGTTAAATCAATATTAATTATATGAATTCTAAAATCTGTCAATAGCTCAAAATTGCTCCACTTATGTGTCTCTGTTTTACCATAAAAGCGGAGGTAAATATGGAATTAACTAAGTCAGATGTAGCTAAATTTCAAAAACTATATAAAGAAAAGTTTAATAAGGACCTGGACTACCAAACAGCACACCACAAACTGTCAATGTTGGTGTTGCAGGTAAAAACCGTCTATCAGCCA
>JACDBH010000006.1 GCA_013694995.1 Candidatus Saccharimonadota bacterium
CAGGTCCTCGTCCTGGCGGCATAGGTAGCGCGGTTATAGATGGGCACTTCGGATGGAAAGATAATAAACCGGCAGTATTCGATAAACTACACACGCTTGTAAAAGGCGATGCAATCTACGTTGAAGATGAAAATAAAGTTACACACACATTTATTGTGATCGAACTGCGGTCGTTTCAACCCGAGGATGATGCAACTACAGTCTTCCAATCGAATGATAATACTGCGCATCTAAATCTCATAACGTGTCAAGGTATCTGGAATCAAGATAAGGATTCTTATTCAACACGTCTTGTCGTGTTTGCCGAAAGCTTGATGGAATAAACAAGCATTTGTTTGGAAAAGTCAGGAAATTATCTAAGCTCTGTGCTACTTAAATGCCACTGGTAGGGAGCAAATCGAGTTGCAATAGCGATACATACGGCCCTCCATATAAAAAGACCTATTGAAAAATAGGTCTTTTTATATGGCTCGGTCTCGTGAGCTTGCACTGACGGCAACCCCTGGGGTGTCGTCGGGCATTAACAGCCAGTGGCTGTTAATGTTTTCTTTTGGCACCCGGCTACGTCCGGGCTGCAAAATAAAAGATTTATCTTTTATTTTATATTTCAACATGCAAGTCTCACTGGGCACTACACTTGAATGATTACGTATCCATTTCTTATTAGGTATTCACATTAACTTTCTCTGTTATGGGTTAAACTCTTGAATCCTGCATTAATGATAGGGCAAATGCCTATCATTTTATTCCCTAACGTTAACTGCATTAAATCGATAGCGGCTTTTGGCCAAGGATGATGATATAAAGTTAAATATAGCTATTCACTACACCTTTAGTTAAAAAGTCTTATGTGATTATAAGCACAATTATTATTAAAGGATTGGTGTATACTAACCTCCACATGGGTAAAGAACTATCTGAACGCCGTCAAATTGAAAACGAAGTTGTCTTCAGGCAAGCTAATGAGCGAGTACAAAAAGAGCTTGTTGGGCTAGAGAAAATGGCGGCGGAAGAAGGCTATACTTCTTTGCCTGAAAATGATGATATTTCCTTGCACTTTTACTGCGAATGCTCGGACGAAAACTGCCGAGAACGGATAATCATGAAACTAGCCTTGTATAATGAATTCCACAGCAACAGAAAGCAGTTTTTAATAAGTCCTGACCATGAAACATTAGGAATTGAACGTGTAATACTTAAAGATTCCAATTATACAGTTGTAGAAAAGTTTGCTACTCCTCCCGAAACCGCAGTTAAGCTGCAGCATACAGATATAGTTAATGTCTAGTTTTATGCTTTAACGGCACTAACTTTCATGTGTTAATACCGAGAACCAAGATCTACTATATGCTATGCATTCGCGGTCAATGCATCTGCAGTAGTGTTACACACGGCCCTCCAGTCTAGACCCTAGTAGGAAAGTTTGAACTAAATAGTCGTCAAAAGCTGGTGCAATAGTGTCATGGCTGAAAGAAGACTTTAGTTTAGGGCATGGTCACGCAATGGTTCTATTACATGTTATAAAAAATGGACAAAAATAGGTGATAAACACATAGACAGTGATAGTGCCCATCGTAATGAGTCAAGCAGTTAAGATTAGACGGAAAGAAGAATCGTTAAACTTCATTCAAGGACACAATAAAGCATCTATTTTCAATTAGTTTAGGTGCACTAGTTTGCTCAATGTACTTAGTTTATTGAAAAGTAGCTCAGCTTTTTTGAAGTTATTTTAGCTTTGCACCTTGCAACAAACCAAGTTAAGCTTTAAGCTTAAGTAAATTAATAATCCTTAGGAGTCTTTAGATGAAAAATCGTAGCCCCGTAGCAGTCTTGCTGCTGCCATTTGTAACGTTCGGAATTTATAGTATTTATTGGGCCGTTTCAACCAAGGGTGAGATGAACAAACTTGGAGCCACTATCCCTACCGCTTGGCTTCTGATTATCCCGTTTGTGAATATTTGGTGGTTATGGAAGCATTCTGAAGGCGCCGAGCATGTCACTCAGGGTAAGATGAGTGCTGTTTTAGCCTTCATACTCCAGTTCCTGCTAGGCATGATTGGCCAGGCTATTATTCAGGACAGCTTTAATAAGGTCTCTGAACAACCCGCAGTTGTTGCGGCGCCTAGCGAACCTACTGCACCAACTACTCCAGCTCCAGTAGCTTAAAAAATGAAAAAACGTAATCCACTCTTTGTTGCCGGCTTTCCGTACATTTTAATTTCAATTGGCTATGTGGGAATGCAAATAGTAACGGGTGCCTTTGAAGGCGAGAATCCATCTCCTAGTATTATTTCAGTGATAGGTCTCATCTCAGCGATCATACTTTTGTTAGTCGGTGCCATCTACGGCTTATATTGGCTAATTGATACTGCAAAAGTACTGCGCCGAGAAACCGGACAAAAAATACCCACAGCGTTTCTGCTAGTTATTCCTATAGCTAACTACTGGTGGATGTGGCGCTATGGCCAGGTTGCAGAGGTATATACAAAAGGCAAAGTACAAGGAGTACTTGTATTTATTCTACTGGTTTTAGTTGGAAGTATTGGCATGGGCATCTTACAGGATACTTACAATAAACAGCTGGCCGATCCCACAACAACCGCTCCCCCAAGTCTTTAATGCCGGCCTTTTCTGCGATGCTTGTCGTGGGGTTTACGGACAGTTAGCGAAATCATGAGTATGCTCGTGACTAACCCGACGACTACAATAGGCTCTTGATACTGGGTAAGCAATGACCACGTATCAGTTGTACTGATTGAAGATTGGATTCCATCTGATAAGAGCGGGATAACAAATATAGTCGTTAGCAGAGCGGTGCATATTGCAATAAGTAGACTAAGCGGTAATAGCCCTTTGCTAACGTGATTTCGCAGCAGCACTGCGCACACCGCCATCGGCACGAGCAGTAATAGTAAGCGAGCGATATTGGTTGATACGTCTATGCCGCTACTAAGCGAAGAGGCAACGAGGCTTAGATTTGCACCTGTGGTCGCAAGCAGGACACTACCAGCACAGAGCGACAAGAATACTATGGCTACATTGGTTCTTAGCAACAGCAGTGCCAGTATGAGCGCAGCCATAACGCCCATTAGTATATATTCAGACATACCTATTATTATATGCTACAAAAGCTTAAGCGCTAGCCTAGAAAAGTATTTGTTGACCCTTTTGCCAACCACTAGATAAACCAGGATTGACTTCAATCACATACTTGGCGGGCATGTCGGGGCAAAAACTTTCGGGGTATGTCGACGGACTGACACTCCCCCGTTTATATATTATTTTTTTATCTGCATCAAGCCATACAATATCAATCGAAAATCTCATATCTTTCATCCAAAAACAGTGCTCATCCTCATTTTCGAATATAAAAATCATACCTTGGTCGTCACGTATCGAGTCCCGGCCGCTTAAACCTCTCTCCCTCTGGGTAGGCGTAATGGCATATTCCATAGAAATACAATCGCTGTCCCCAACCCTTAAACTTTTTGGTATACAGGTGGATGAACTATTATTACTGGCCGCGTGTCTTAACTGAGTTCCAAGAAAAGATGCCCCAATAATCAGAACGGCAACTATGGCAATACGTACAGTATGCCTAAGCGCCGACGCGGTCTTTTCGCTGAGGGCTTTTGGCATTTTGTTCGACATAATCAATTATTTGAGCGGCAACGTTGTGCCCGGTTACTTTTTCAATACCAAAGCCAGGGCTAGAATTGACCTCTAGCACTAACGGGCCACGGTCTGAGCGCATAATATCAACGCCGCAAATAGAAAGCCCCATGGCTTTGGCAGCTTTTTGGACGGTTTTCTTTTCCTCTTCGTCAAGTTTGATTGGGATACCTTCACCACCTTGATGAAGGTTTGAGCGGAAATCATCGTCAAGGCTCCTGCGCTTCATACTGGCAATAACTTTGCCGCCGACTACAAATGCACGGATATCTTCTCCGGCCGATTCTTTAACGAATTCTTGTAGCAAGATGTTTGTACCATCATCATCCATCAAATAAAAGGCCTGCATGACACTTTTGGCCGCTTTTTTAGTTTCAGCCAGTACTACACCATTTCCGTGCGTACCTCGCGCTAACTTGATAATAACAGGGAAGCCACCCATGTCATCTATTAGGTCCTCTATATCATTAAGACTGCGTGTAAAGACTGTTTTTGGTATGCCGACTCCTGCACGTGCTAACAGCTGAATAGAGCGCAGCTTGTCACGCGACCGTGTTATCGCAATTGAGCTAGCGGTTGTAAATACGCCTTGCATTTCAAATTGTCTGACAATAGCCGAGCCATACCGCGTCATGTTAGTCGCTATTCGTGGGATGATTGCATCATAACCCGAAAGTTTATCACCCTTATAGCGGACAACTGGATTGCTCTGCTCAATTGTGGCGTGGCAATACTTATATTTGATTACATCTACTTCATGCCCACGTCCTACGGCTTCTTCCTTTAGACGCTTCGTAGAATAATTTGCGTTCCCATTCGATAAAATTGCAATTTTCATATTATTCCGTCGGGCCTTTCTTTAAGATTTCCTGCAGCTTGCGTGAACGTTCCAGCTCAGCTTCTTTCATTACATTACCCAACTTTACATCTACTATAAATCTGCCTCTTAAAACATTACGACCGACAAGGACAGGATAGACTTGCGTGCTCCGGTCAGCAAGTGTAAGTCTAGCACGAATCGTTTTACCGGCTATCCCTATCAGCATACGTACTTTGTATCTTGGCTCAGCATGTCCGTTAGAACTTGCTACCATACCATGATTAAACTCATCAAAATAAAGCACTTCGCCGGTATATGATGGGTGAGAAGAGCCAAAAAGTACAACCTCAAGCCTCCCATTAACCACTTCAGCCCGAGATACCCAGATCGCTGATGTCTGAGCTCCAGTGTCAATACGTGCATGAACAGCCTCTATACCGAGTTCTGGGAAAGAGACAAGTTCGGCACGGCCAATTATTTTCATAGACATTTCTGACTGGGACATAATTATTTATTATAACATACTTGCTATTATTTATCAATACTTTTATTGCCCTGCTGATATGATATGTTGGACTGTATGTATCTTGCAAATGATGTTAGGGAGTTTTATCTTGCACACCTAGATGAGTTACCCTTCGACAAGCAGTTCCACTTTACCTCAAGGTTATCGGCATGGAGTAACGATCAAGTAAGTATAAGGCACCTGGAAACCTTAAAATCACAATTACTACCAGAAGGTATGCCTGTCAAATCGCTGCTTGAAGGAATAATTAATAAACCCCCTGCAGTGCAAGTCAACGCAGCCGGGAAACGCGCTGAGTACTTTAAAAAATATCCTCAGCTTCGCGGTGTCATGTTAGCTTTATTCCGTGTCCGCCATCTCTTATACATTTATAATATCGACCTGAGACAGGATCTTTTAGAAATTACTAGCTACGATTACCTCCACAATCTTGCAGTTCAACTTAACCAAGATGAAGATGCCCTACGCATGCTTTCGACTTACGCCATCAATTGCATGTACCTAATTGAAGAGATTCTTTATGACAAGGCTACGGGGCTAATCTCTCCCGAAAAATATTATAACTTAGCTGACTCGTACCATAATGGTGATGCAGACGATAACTTACTCCTAATTTATTTATATACACACTGTATTATTGGCGACACTAATTTTTATTACCATCCGATTAATGAACAACGTAGGATAATTTACCTAAAGATGCTTGCACGCCTAGAAAAGCTGATAGCCGATAACTTCGATAACTTAAACCTTGATAATAAGCTCGAGTTCTTAGTTTGTAGCCGTATCTGCGGCTATAAAAGTAATCTATTCCAACGCATTTTTAAGGAATGTGAGCAATCAGTCAGTCCGGAAGGTATGTTCTTAATCGATACAATAAACAAAGCAAAGCAAGAAAAGAAAACTTCACTAGCCGATTCAGAACATCGGAACGTGCTTTTTATTATGAGCTCAACACCATTTAAAAATATTTAGGACTGTAAACTATCAAAATAGCGGCCTACCGCCTTGGATTTTTCTTCTATAAATGCGCCGCTCATAAGCTGAGGTTGGGAATTTACTTCTAAAAAGTAAAATTCTCCTGTGACTTTGTCGGCTAGGACATCGACACCCGCAATCGACATACCTAGATATTGCATAATTTTCCGGGAATCGTTTATGATTTTCTGCGGCACATCACCCTCGCTAGCTAATACGGCTTTACCGCCTTGTGAAGTATTGTTGAGATGGGAGCCTTCGACAGCTTCCCGGCCGATAATTAAGAGCTCACTTCCAATGATAAGCAGACGGTAGTCTTTGTCATTGGGTACAAATCGCTGTAGGACGAAATGCTTGTCGCTGGAACTTTCTGCAATCCGCCGAACTTCTTGAATGTCTTTTACGAGATAGTTATCGTTGCCATGAGCGCCAAAAGTTGCCTTCATTATGCAAGGGTAATCAAACTTTAGCGGAATACTACCTGTCAACACAGCAGGTGTAACATATACGCTCCTTGCGACGGGTAATCCCAGCTCAAAAAACTGAGTAGCTTGAGTAAGTTTTGAAGAGTCACGAAATCCACTATAGTCGTTGACCACAGGAATATTATTATGCTTAGCATAGGTACTAATAGTCTTCATAACGTCAAACATATTCCTGAAGCCTTTACCACGTATAAGTAAAAGCTGGTATTCATTTATATCAGTCTGATGACGCACATCATAAATACTAAATTCCCCGTCTCCAATTGATATGACAAGGTCGTCCACCAACGTGAAATCGATTTGCGATTTCCTATTGGCAGATTCGATTCCCTCCTTAAAGAATGAAACATACTCGCCGTAGTAAGTTTCTGGGTCTTTTGCTGTTTCCTTGTTTCCAATCAGTAAGATATTCATAAGGTCATAATGCCACATTATTTAAGAGGCTGTCCAGATACTGAGTGCTATATTCTATATGCTATGCTTGCATGTGACAAAGCAAATGCATGTGTTAGCCTATCGGCCATTTGCATGATTAACACGCAAATATACCAATACAATGGCACTTACCAAAATAAGAATCAGACAGACAATAAGCGTGATAAAGCCTGATTGATTAATTTTTATGCTTTTCATAGTTGACCTTGATTATGACTGATATTACTTATGTTTGTACAGGCTTACTTGAAGAAGCCTTTTTTGCCTGCTGATTGCTTAAACTCATCAAGAAGTTCTTTTTGACGCTTCGTGAGATTTTGAGGAGTCTCGACATTAATGGTGACAATATGCGCGCCTCGAGTCGTGCTGCGCAGGTGAGGGACGCCATGGTTGGAAAGTTTGAAGTCACTGCCGCTCTGGGTACCGGCGGGAATTTTCATCCTAACGGGCCCATCAACGGTCTCGATATTAATCTCGGCACCCAAGGCAGCGTCAATCATTGAAATAGATTCTTCGGATATAATCAACTCACCCTCGCGCGTAAAGTGCTTATGGGCCTTAACGCGGACATGTACGTACAAATCCCCGCGCGGCGCATTAGCCATAGCTTCGCCATGCTCACGCAATCGGATTGTAGCGCCGTCATCGATACCGGCTGGGATCTTGAGGGTAACTTCTTGGTTCTTGCGTTGCGTTCCACGACCTCGGCAAACAGTGCATGGTTTCTCTGGCACTTTGCCAGCCCCTTGGCAAGTTGAGCAGACAGTCGCCTGCTGAATATTGCCAAATATAGTCCTGGTGACGTTGACTACCTGTCCTGAACCCTTACATGTATTACATGTGATCAGCTCGTGGCCGGGCTCCACAGTCTTGCCTTTGCAATGTTCGCAGGCGTCCTCCATGACAAGATTTAGCTCTACTTCAGTGCCAAAAACAGCTTGCTCAAAGCTGATAATCACGTCAGTCTCGACATCGCGACCCCGTTTGGCCCGACCACTTCTTTGCTGGCCGCCGAAGAAACTACCGAATATATCACCCAGTCCAAGGTCGCCAAAGTCAAAATTTACGTTTTGGCCCTGGCCCCCAAACCCACTGAAGCCACCGAACGGGTCGCCGTCACTAGCCGCACTACTGCCCACGCCAGCGTGACCAAACTGGTCGTAGCGTTGACGCTTTTTGTCATCTTTTAGAATTTCGTAGGCTTCATTCACTTCTTTGAATTTTGTTTCGTCACCACCTTCTTTGTCAGGATGATACTCAATAGCCTTCTTCCGGAAAGCTTTTTTGATTTCATCTGCACTGGCATCTTTGCCAACTCCTAGAACTTCGTAATAATCACGTTTAGCCATAATCAGCTATATTTTAGCACTTGGGACGCTAGAGTGCTAGACTGAATCGTTGGCATTATTTTGGTACTCTGCGACCAATGCATCGGAGTTAATGCTACTACACAGTTCCTTAAACCGTATGCTTCTTGCGTAAGCGGCTATAAGTGCTGCCTGATCCAGCTCATTAAGTTCTGGCCGCTGGATTTTAATCAGACCAGCTGCCTGCTCACACCAATATTCATCAGTTGAAGGCAATTTAATCTTTTCGGTTTCAAACATATACTTATTATATAATATTAGCTAATTATTACCAAGAGCTTTACAGCTACAACTCTTGTAAGGCATTGCGGATTGCTGCGGATAAAGGACTTGCGTGCTCATCATAATTCGGTGAAGCTATTTCGTAACTGCTATAGGCGGAATGGATTTCTCCTATCACAGCCAGCTCCACACACTCCTCGTGTGTTAAATCAGCCTCCGTCTCAAACAAGAACATACACCGACCAACAGCTCTCCTTAGTCGCTCTTCATTCACAAACTCATAACTTTGCTCAGTCATTTTAAAATTATATGACTGTAGCTGATTAATACCTAGATTAAATTACTTTTCATCTACGACTTCGCCTTCGACTGGTTCGTCCTTATCTGATTTTTTTTCTTTATCTTCGGTCTCCGATCCACCATCCTCGGCGGCGGCTTCCTTGGAAGCTGCCTCATACATTTTGGCGCCGATTGGCATGATTTTATCGGTCAGTTCTTTGGCTGCTGCTTCAAGGGAATCTTTATCAGCTTTTTCATCAGTAGCTGATTTCTTAGCAGCTTCAACGGCCTCATCTAATGTCTTCATATCTTCTTCTGAGATCTTGTCCTTGTTGTCTGACTTCATTTTTTCAGCTTGATATATTGCGCTGTCCAGGCCATTGCGGGCATCAACGGATTCGCGCTTTTTCTTGTCTTCCTCAGCATGGGCCTCGGCATCCTTAGCCATCTTTTCGACTTCTTCTTTGCTGAGACCAGAGCTACCTTGGATAGTAATGCTCTGTTCCTTGCCCGAGCCCTTATCCTTGGCGGTTACGTTTAAGATACCGTTAGCATCAAGATTAAAAGTTACCTCAACCTGTGGTACACCACGCGGGGCAGGCGGGATACCATCCAGCACAAAGCGGCCTAATGATTTGTTGTCGGCGGCAAACTCACGCTCGCCTTGCAAGACATGGATTTCAACTTGGTTTTGATTGTCGGCGGCAGTCGAGAAGACTTCACTCTTGCTGGTAGGAATAGTGGTATTACGCTCAATTAGCTTAGTGCTGACAGCGCCCATAGTCTCAATACCTAAAGACAGCGGCGTAACGTCTAACAATAAAACGTCTTTGACATCACCTTGCAGCACGCCACCCTGAATAGCAGCGCCAACTGCAACGACTTCATCTGGATTAACGCCTTTCATTGGCTCTTTGCCAAATATGCTCTTAACCTTTTCCTGTACCGACGGCATGCGAGTCATACCACCTACTAAAACTACAGCATCAATATCACTAGCTTTAAGGCCAGCATCTTTAAGGGCTTTCTCGCATGGTTCCGCGGTCTTGGCTACCAGATCACCAACCAGACTTTCCAGCTTGGCTCGTGTCAGTTTATGTTCGAAGTGTTTTGGTCCATCAGCGTCAGCAGTTAAGAAGGGCAGGTTAATGTTAATTTCATTAGCAGTAGAAAGCTCAATCTTGGCTTTTTCGGCTTCGTCACGCAGCCGTTGCATGGCAGCTTTGTCATCGCGGATATCAAGGCCCTGCTCTTTCTTAAACTCATCGGCAAAATAGTTAACAACAACGCGGTCAAAATCTGCACCACCTAGGTGCGTATCGCCATTAGTGCTTTTAACTTCGAATACACCGTCTCCAAGTTCTAAGATTGATACGTCGAAGGTACCGCCACCAAGATCGTAAACTGCAATTTTCTCATCCTTCTTGTCGGCTTTATCAAGCCCATAGGCAAGCGCTGCGGCAGTAGGTTCATTAATAATGCGCTTTACCTCAAGGCCAGCAATTTTGCCTGCGTCTTTGGTTGCCTGGCGCTGGCTATCATCAAAATATGCTGGTACGGTAATAACGGCTTCGCTGACTGGCTGACCTAAGAAACTCTCAGCATCCGCTTTCAGCTTACTCAGTATCATGGCGCTTATTTCTTCAGGGCTGTACTCTTTATCGCCCATTTTAACTTTAACAGCGTTGCCACTTTTAATAATCTCATAGCCCATGAGCTTCAAATCACGCTGAACCTCTTTGTCATTAAAGTTACGACCGATTAAGCGCTTTACTTCATATATCGTATTTTTGGAATTAGTCACTTGCTGGCGGCGTGCTAATTGCCCAACCAGGCGTTCACCATTTTTGTTGATAGCAACAACCGACGGCGTAGTACGGCCACCCTCGGCATTTGTAATAATTTCCGCCTTGCCTGACTGCATTGCAGCCATCGCTGAGTTGGTTGTTCCTAAATCGATTCCGATAATTTTACCCATTACTTGCTCCTTTATAACGTTGTAGGCCTTATTCTTGAAAATAATTCTGCTAATTTGATGGAACGATCTACACTTCTCTGAATTGATTCACTGACCGATACCGAATTTTCGTCCGGTATTAACCTGGGCAGCTCCATATCAACTTTTTCGAATACCCCCATTAACGATGCATCGGGTACAGCCATAGATTTACTCCTTTATTAGCAGTGCTAGATACTAAGTGCTAGAACAATTGTATCATACAAAAATTGGCACTCTATTGTCAAGAGTGCCAATTTACTTTCTAGCTAGCGTTTTAACGATTTGGGCGTATTGCGGAAAAATCAAGGTTTTCGAATCCCGCTTCTTCACGGGCTATTCTTGTCGCCTCTGCTGCCCGCTTAGCAACTTCTATTTCTTCGCCTTCGATGACAATTACATCTTCGAAAGATGCAACTTCTGTTGATTTATTTTTGGCAATTCTATTACCAATACCTTCCGGGTATAGTGTCCATCCATTTTCTAGTGACATTGCTACTTCTCCATCTTTACTTTTACCATTGCGTGACGAATAATCTCTTTGCCCATTATATACCCTGACTGAAGTTCTTCATTGATAATTTCACGGCTGCCTACACCTTCTTCCATGCTAACCGCTTCATGAAGTGCCGGATCGAATACTTCACCGACTGTCTTTATACGAATAACCCCGAGCTTGGCAAGACTTTGTTCAAACTGTTTCACAACTCCCTGAACGCCTTTTATGTAGCTGTGTTCTTCGATGTCTTTCGGAACGTGGCGTAAGGCCCTCTCAAAGTTATCTATAACTGGCAAAAGTTCGGAAATCACCATTGCTTTATAAAAACTGCCCATTTTAGCTCGTTCTTCTTCACTTCTTCGACGCACGTTCATAGCGTCTGCTCTTTCGCGCTGCAAGGCTTCAGTTAGAACTGTAATCTGCTGCTCTAATCTCTCAGCGTCGTGCCTTTTAGGCTTATGGTCTGCGCCTTTTTTCATTTTTTGTATTATAACCCTACCCTGATGTCATAGATTTCGTCTGCCATGTTTCTCGCATGCCAGAATGACAACTGAGAGACTACGCTTTGCTTATCCTCAGGCAAGGCATCCAACATACCTCTACTTTTCAGCTCATTTCTAATCTTTATTTCCTGATCAAATACTTCTTCCGCGGTAATCGGCTCCGGTTCTGCAAGCAGACACTCAAGTAAAAAATCCACGCATTGCCTATATTCTGGAACACTTATAAATGAAGAGCTACTCTCAGACATGCATTGCTTCCTCTAAAGATTGGCCGGCACGCGATACGAGCATCATTACGTCTTTATAACTTTGCCGGGTCGGGCCTAAGACACCGATATAGCTACGATCGGAATAAGGCGAGCGGAAACGACTGATAATCAAACTGCAGCCAGCACCGCCACCAATGGGGTTTTCACGGCCAATATAGACGCTTAACGGGTCGTTGGGAGCTGCTTCTCTTAGCCATGGCTCCAGATTATCAAGTAATCGGGCAACTTCTTGAACTTGGGCAGGATGGACGAATTCAGGCTGGCCGAACAAGTTCGACAAACCACTCATATACAATTGATCGCCAATAGTTGCCATGCCTAAATTATGAGTCAGTTCAACAAGCGTATCGACGGCATTGCGTATTGTACGCTCCGGCAGGCCACCATGCTGGATACGGGTCGTAATTGCCCGTTCCGCCCGGCCTTCGTCCAGCATAGGTTGTCCATTCTCGGTTACGCCATTCACATAAAAGCGGTAACCCTTGTCGGTAGGAATCCGACCAGCACTGGTATGGGGCTGCATAATATAGCCAAGACGCTCAAGTTCAGCCATTTCAGCCCGGACTGTAGCGCTGGAAACACTAAATAGCTTTGCCAGCAGTGTACTGCCAACTGGGCTGGCAACTTCGGCGTATTGCTCAACGATAGCCAATAGGATGGTTTTCTGGCGCTCCGTCATAATGCAGGCTATTATAATGATTTGGCACTCAAATTACAAGAGTGCCAAATGGAATTAGTCAGTATTTATTCTGTCGCTTCTGGCTTAACATGGAACTCAATATAACTGTTTCCGCTGGCTGATACATCATCGCTGACTGTATTAACTAACTCCGGATGCACGATAACGCCTTTTTCCACTTCAATCGACACTTGGTCAGTATCTGCAATCGAACGATAGACGGCACTAGGGATAAAAGCCGTCAGTAAAACAAGACCGCTTGCGAATAAAGCAATCAATACAAATCGGTTACGTTGAATAACGTCTTCATAATGCAGTTCAAAATTACCAGTGACAATTTCCGGTTTGTGTTTTTCTGTACGGACTCGTCGTCCGCGGCGTAGAGATACCATAAGCTTATTATGATTGTTTTCTGAGCATTACGTCAACAAATTCATCGTTAGCATAACTTTAACCTGTGCTAAAGCAGCATGTATAATAGCTTAATGGAATCCCAAGATGTTGATAGCCTAATAGATGATATTTCCCTGTGGCTTGGCACAGGTTCAATTAATATTTTCGGTCTGCCATTTTCCGGTAAGGACACCCATGGTACTGAACTTTCAAATTTTTTCAATGCACCACTAATCGGTGGGGGTGATATTTTACGCAGTAAAATCGGACCGAAGCATATTAAAGAACATATGTCAGGGGGTAATCTGGCACCTAGCGAAGAATATCTTGCGATAGTTTTGCCATATTTATCCCAGGAAATGTTTAGCGGCCACCCGCTTATACTCAATACCGTAGGCAGGTGGCATGGGGAAGAATCAAGCGTCATGCAAGCGGCAGAGAAGTCGGGCCACCCTATAAAGGCCGTGATATTTCTTGATGTAACTACTACGGAGGCACAGCGCAGATGGCAATTAGCTGAACGTGGACGTGATGATGATGCGGCTGAACATATACTAGAGAAACGATTTTCAGAATTTAAAGAAAAAACTATTCCCGTAATTGAGTTTTATAGAGATAAGGGCTTGTTGATAGAAATTGACGGCATGCCGCCCCAAAGAATTGTCACCCGCGACATATTAGATAAACTACACAAATTAGCAACAAATAGTTAGCGGATAACTTTTTGCAGGTGCTCGTAGAGAGTATTCGCGGATGAACGAGCTCGGGCTGAGGCGGTCGGGTCAACATCTCCTGCGGCGATTTTGCGCATAGTCGTGATGGCAGAATCAAGATTATCATTCAAAACAAAAACATAAGATGGATCATTAAGCGCAGCCGATAAAGATTCCTTAGCTTCAAGTAATCGTGACTCTAGATCTTTGTCCCGGTGTGTACTCAGACGTCTCATCCATTCACTGTGATTAGGCGGTACGACATAGAGGGGAAGAAAGGTCTGAAATCCTAGAGTTTTAAATATAGGTATAGCTGTAGCTAAAACTGACATTGCGCAGGCGCCGCTTGAGGGATAAGATGCTGCTTTGGTTCCATAGAATTCTGTCTCACGTTGGATGACGAACTGCACGAACTCCCCACACTCTACTTCTTGCATTAAAGGTTCAAAATCATCTCTAAAGTTATAGTCTCTTCCCTGGAGCTCGCCCTCTCTTGCAGCCCGCGTAGTGTCACCGACGACATACGGCAGACCAGACTGGCGTGTAATAGTCGATTTGCCCGCTCCACTCGGTCCAACGATAGCAATCAGGTTGATATGCGACAACTGAGACAGCACTTCTTTGTTGGCAGCATATGCTGGCTGCAATGCTTTGACCCGTTCTATAAATGTGGACTTATCCATAACTCAAGTTAATTGTAACAGATGAATATGCAAAGTATAAGCAATTATAATACCGACAATGCTTACAAATGATTTAAATCAAACACCCTTGACATAATCTTATGGCGACTCATCCACAGAATAAATTCCGTGGTTTGCCGCGCTAAATCTAATCAATCAGGCTTTCAGCCTGGAATCTTCATTAACTTATAAATGGTATGCTTGTTATATGGAACCATCTAAAAACACAAAAATCTCACGATTCTATGACTTATTTCGAATCTCGCTACTTGAGCTAATTATTGGTGGTACCGCTGTCGTGATTTTTTTACTTATTGCAGTTGCAAATATTCATTTAGAGAATGCTAAGTTTCTGAACGAGCTTCACGAACTACAGGATTCAGCAACACAATTTATACAAGGCATATTAAACACGCCTACTGCTATCAGTGGCCTTACCTTATTAGTTTGGATGATTATCGGGCTGATAGTTTTTTCACTTAGCTGGGCACTGATCGTAATACTTATGGATATAAGAAATGATTTTGTGGTATCCGAATACTTTGTCCATCCAAATTCCTTTCATAAATCAAATTACTGGTTTGCGGTCATGTCCAGAGCTATACTCACCGTAACCGTTTATGCTGTGATATTTTTGTACGTTTTCTTGCTGCTCAGAAGTGTACCGATAATGTATAGCTCCCTGCGGACGCTAATTGGAGAAGGCCTAGAAGGGTTTGCAATCAGCGCCCTGTCGGCTCTACTTGCCTTAGGATCCTGGTTATTGGGCTGGCATCTAATAGCCGTAGTCTGGCGGTTTGGTATATTACTTAACAGGGAAATCAAAGGCTAAGTTTGTTCTAATTCGCCCGTTTAGTCGCGCTTCAACATCACAGTGAATGCTTCGGCGGGGATATCAACCTTGCCGAAACGCTTCATCCGTTCCTTGCCCTTTTTCTGCTTGGCTAAGACTTTTTTCTTTCTGGAGACGTCTCCACCGTACAAACCTGTCGTCACATCTTTACGGTAAGCGCTGATGTCTTCGCGGGCAATAAAGCGGCCGCCAATGCCGGCCTGCAAGGCAACTTGGAAATTCTGGCGGGGAATTACTTCTTTAAGTTTCGCAACGGTTTCGCGCCCTACCCGTTCCGCCTCACTACGGTGCACCATGATACTTAACGCATCTACTCGGTCACCAGCCACATAAAAATCCAGTCGAACCAGATTCTCGACACGGTAGTTATCCAGCTCATAATTAAAAGAACCATAGCCTGAGGTAATACTTTTGAGCTGATCGTAAAAATCAGTTAGTAGATTAGCTAGCGGCGCTTCAAAGCTGACGAGCGCTAGCTGGGCATCTACATAGCTGACATTTTTTTGAAAGCCACGTGAGCTCACGATCAATTGAATCACGGCTCCGACATAATCTTTTGGAGCTACAATTTCACCCTTAATCCACGGCTCCCGTATCTCAGTAATACTGGCTGGATCAGGCAGATCGGTCGCCGATTTTATAATAATTTCCTCTCCGCTCAACAAACCGACATGATAATCGGTCGAGGGATTAGTTATTATAAGCTCCAGATCGTACTCGCGTTCCAGCCGTTCGCGAACTATATCCATATGAAGTAGTCCTAAAAATCCGACGCGAAAGCCAAAGCCTAAAACTGGTGAGTTTTCCGGGTCGTACATAAGAGCCGAATCACTTAAACTAAGCTTTTCGATAGCGTCTTTGAGTAATTGGTAGTTTTCGTTGCTGTCGGGGAATAAACCCGCGTATACAAATGGGCGGACATCACGATAGCCGGGCAGGGGTTCAATTGCTGGATTTTTGCTGAGCGTTACTGTATCTCCTACTTTTGCCTCTCTAGTACTTTTGAGGTTAGTAACCAGGTAACCAATCTCGCCTGACTGCAGTAATGAAGCAGGGGACATCCCTGGCTTCAGGCTCCCTACTTCCAATGCTATGCCATTAGTGACGGCCGAAACCATTCGGATTTGGTCGGATTTAGCAATCTGGCCGTCAAACACCCTAATATATAATATGACGCCGCGGTAATCATCATAATAACTATCAAATATTAACGCACGGGTAGGCCCTGCTGGAGAGCCTTTAGGGGAGGGGACTGCTTCCACCACCCTTTCTAATACCGCTTCAATTCCCTGCCCGGTTTTGGCGGAAATGTGCAGGATGTCCTCTTTTTTACAGCCTAAGAGACTTACCACTTCCCCGCTCACCCGCTCCACGTCGGCAGCTGGCAGATCGATCTTGTTCAAGACAGGTATAATTGTCAGTTCCGCCGCCAATGCCAAATAAACATTAGCTAGCGTCTGGGCTTGGATGCCCTGGCTGGCATCAACAACCAGAATTGCTCCTTCGCAAGCTTCAAGGCTACGCGAAACTTCATAAGAAAAGTCGACATGGCCGGGAGTATCAATTAAGTTGAGCTGATACTCAACTTGGGTAGTTTGTAGTGGGTAGCTAGTAGTTGATGCCACGGCGTTTCCATCTACCATCTTCAAGTGACTATCTGCCGATCTTTGGTACTTCATCCTGACAGGGGCAAGCTTGATTGTAATTCCCCGCTCTCGTTCTAAATCCATCTTATCAAGTAGCTGGGCTTTCATATCGCGTTTCAGAACGGTTCCAGTCAGCTCCAATAGCCTGTCGGCAAGAGTGCTCTTGCCGTGGTCTATGTGCGCTATGATACAGAAGTTTCTAATATGTGACTGATCCATTATCCACAATTATAACAGAGGTGAAGCCAAGAAACTAGGAAATAGTAATGAGTAACTAGCAAGTAAACCTTGGTATGGGTTTGGTTTATTTTTCTATATCCTAATTACTAATTTCTTTTATGTTACCAGCCGATACGGACAGGGCGTAGTATAAATTTGATAGTCTTACGTAGTTTAGCAACAACTGGCACCGCTTCGTTTAAACTAAATAACGAGGAAAGCCCGAGGTGCACAAGAGCTGTCACTAAAGCAATCAAACCAAGTTTAAAACCGAGCGTCAGGAATCCGGTATCTTTTGCCTGCAACGGGAAAAAACTGACCATGATGTACGTAACTACAACCGTAAAACCGGTAACTGACATTATTCGCCATATACCACCCCAAAATTCACGGTCAAATAGTTTGAAATCTTTAACAACCATTACAAGCGAAAGAATAATTACTTCAGCGGCGGCAACAATAGACTGGGCCATAGCCAACCCTGAAACACCGTAATTCCAGGGCCGTGATAAATTCCATGCCAGGAAAATGTTCAAGGCAATCGCAAAAATCGATACTGCCAGCGGTGTCCAGGTGTCTTTTTGGGCATAAAAATAACGCGAAACTATCGCATAAACAATCCGGAAAAATATGGCAACGCAAAGAAAACCAAAAATTGCGGCAATCTCTGGCGAACCACGAGAGAAGATAATACGTGCTAAATAACCCCTGGCAAAGAAACACACCACAACCACCGGTACTGTAATCCAAATCATAACTCTTAATATCTGTAGGAATTCCTTTCTAAACAAGTCCACTCGGCCCTGGCTCAACCGCTCACTCATCCTAGGAAAAGCAGCAGTCGAAATCGCAGAACCGATAAGCAGGATTGGAGCGGTGTGTAAAGTGTAAGCACTTTCATAATAAGTCAGATAGCCAGTGCCCAAGCGGCGGGCGAAATTTGTCTCAACGATACTATTAATCGAGTCAATTCCCTGGTCTACTGAGCGCGCAGGCAACTGGCGTAAAATTTTTCTAAAGTCGGGCGAACGAAAATTAACCCGGGGATCCCATTTAAAGTTCAGGCCAGCCATTCCAAAGAAAACCACGACTACTTGCAAAATAGCTCCGATAAGCGCGCCTATCCCTAGCCCCACAAGACCAATGTTATCCTTGAAAACAAAAATACTTATGATGATTGAGACGTTATACACAATCGGCCCAATAGCGTAGTAGAAAAAACGGCCGAAAGTCTGTTGGGTTGCGGTTAGGATACCTGCGACAGTGAATAACAGTGGGTTAAAAGCAATCAGACGCATTATAGTAACCGCGTTATGCATTTGCTGCGGCTCAAGGTTGGGGGCAACAATATAATGAATAAGGGGTTCTGCAAAAATAAAGATTATTAAACCCACGACAGCCATGATGGTTGCTAATAAGTTCAATAGGCTAGTTGATAACTCCCAGACACCTTTGCGGTCGTGCTTTTCCAGATGATCGGCTAGTACTGGTATAAAGGCTACTCCCAGCGCTCCAGCAGCAACAGTATAAAAGAAAAAGTCAGGTATTTTAAAAGCGGCAAAAAATGCATCGGTGCTATGCGGGCCTAGTATCTCAAAGTTTGCGTTAACGAATTTAACCCGCAGGAATCCAAGGACCTGTCCAATCAAAGCAGTAGACATGAGTAGTGCGGCAGCTCCACCCATAGAGATACGCTTGTTAGCGTGATTAATGATCCGGTTTTTCATCTATGCTTATTATAGGCGAGCCCACTCATGAATAGCCAGCCTAAATACTTGTTATTTCGATTAAGAATCGCTACAGCTTTTAATATAGTGCCGCTTCTTTAGGCATCTTGGCGTTCTTTAGGATTTCTAAAACTTCTTCTGCTTCGACGGTTTCTTTTTCTAGCAGCTTCTCTTTGAGTTTTTCTAACTTTTCTAGGTTCGACTTTATAACTATACGGGCACGACGAGCAGCCTCGGTTACTAAACTTTCGACTTCATCATCAATAACTTTGGCGGTCTCATCAGAATATTGGCGCTCATGAACCATGCGCTCAATCATCATGCCTTCTTCGACATGGAAGACCTGGTTACGCAGTTTCTCACCCATGCCTTGATTGATGACCATTTCCCTGGCCAACTCAGCGGCCTTTTGTAAGTCCGATCCAGCTCCAGTTGTTACCCTATCAATACCATATTTAATCTCTTCGGCTATTCGTCCGCCTAGCATACGAGCCAAAACATCCTTGTACTCGATAATACTGTGGTAGCTCTTATCCTCAGGGGGGATAAACCAGGTCACACCGCCGGTGCCACCACGCGGAATAATAGTAACTTTATGCACCATGTCGCTATCAGGCAGCACATGGCCGACAATGGCATGGCCAGCTTCGTGGTAAGCAGTCAGTTCCTTTTCCTTATCAGACATAATTTTACTCTTACGCTCAGGGCCAATTGCTACTTTTTCAAATGCTGAGGTGACATCAATCTGGGTAATCTCATTACGATTAGCGCGAGCGGCTATTATGGCAGCTTCGTTAGCTATGTTGCTCAAATCCGCGCCGCTGCTACCGGCTGATTTTGCAGCCAAAGCATCCAGATCGACATTCTTAGCAAGCGGCTTTTTAGCAAAATGGATCTTAAGTATAGCTTCGCGGTCTTTGCGGTCAGGCAGCCCAATATTAACCCGGCGGTCAAAACGACCGGGACGCAGTAGTGCCGGATCAAGTACGTCTGCCCGGTTTGTAGCAGCCAGCACAATAACATTGGCGCCTTGTTCAAAGCCGTCCATTTCTACAAGTATCTGGTTTAAGGTCTGTTCACGTTCGTCGTGCCCGCCTCCCATACCGGAGCCACGGCGTCGTCCGACAGCGTCTATTTCATCCACGAAGATAATACAGGGGGCGTTTTTCTTGGCCTTAGCAAAGAGGTCACGAACGCGGGAAGCACCGACACCCACGAACATTTCAACAAATTCCGAACCGCTAATACTGAAAAAAGGCGTATTGGCTTCACCGGCGACTGCCCGGGCTAACATCGTTTTACCTGTCCCTGGCGGGCCGATTAGCAATACGCCTTTGGGTATTCGGGCACCGACCGATTCAAATTTCTTTGGGAACTTCAAGAACTCGACTACTTCTTCTAGATCTTGCTTGGCTTCGTCGCTGCCGGCAATATCCTTAAAAGTGACTTTGTCTTTTTCGTTGCCGTATAGCCGGGCCTTGCTTTTGCCGAAGCTCATTGCCTGGTTGCCTTGCCCTTGGGCGCTTCTAAGCATTATAAATAGGACAACGCTAATCAGTAGTACCGGCAATATTGCAATACCCAGTTGTGCCCAGACGTTGCCGCCCTCAGCTGACGTATCATACTCGACCGCGACTTTGCTCAAGTCTACGCCGTCTTCAGTAATACTGGAATTAGGATCTTTCTGAGAGCGCAGTGTTGCAGTATCTTTGTCCTTTTCAGTAATTTCCAAGTCCCCGCCTGAAACCGAAATCTTTTTATAATTACCCGCATTTGCCTGGGTAACAACTTCACTGAAATCAATCTTCCTAAGTTGGCTAGGCTGGTTGGTGGCAGAAAATATTACTGCACCGATTAGTATTAGCAGAGCAATAAAGCCGGCATTCTTGAAGTTACGGCGGCTATTCTTGGCACCATTAGGATTAGGACGGAACGGTTTCTTCTCCATAGTGTTTTTATTATACAGATGGAATCGCTGTGCGGCTAGACCGCAAGGATTATAAAATTACTAATCTACTTATACGCCCCTGAATTCGGCAGTGTGTTTTTTGAATGTTATTTTATTCTCAGCGTCGACTAATAACTCAGTGTCGGGCTGGGCGGTCCGGATAGCTACAGTTAGATGTTCTACCAGCCAGCGCGACAACTGGCGCTTGCCGTTTTCGCGAAGCCACTGCGCAACCAGCTCACACGACACTGCGTATGGCAGGGCGATAACATCGCGCCGGCGCAAAGTCTTCCGGCTGGGCTGGATATGAAGAAGAGTTTGCAGTTGCTGGTCAACTGCGTGGTTGATGTCGCGCTGGCGGCGGATGAGCGTCAGCAATCGATGATAGCCCTCGGGCGAGGATTCCTTCAGTTTCTTTAAAATATTATGGCGGACGTGGTTGCGACGGTAGTTTGTATCTTGGTTGGTAATATCTTCATTCCACTTTAGCCCGTTTGCTTCCGCATAAGCACGCAGCTTTCCCTTGGGTACGTTCAGTAGTGGCCTATAGATACCATTGCCGGCTTTCAGTGATGCCAGGCCTTTACGGCCGGTGCCCCTAAGCAGGTTCAAAACCGCCGTCTCAGCGCTGTCGTCTAGATGATGGGCGGTAATAATTCCGTCCGCACCGGCGTGTTTTTGTACTTTACGCAGAAAGTCATAGCGAGCCTCCCGGGCTGCCGCCTCGCTCGCTTTACTACCTAAATTCCCTTCCTTGTACACAAAAGGCAATTTATTTTCTAAAGAAACTTCATGCACCAATTTACGGTCGATATGGGATGCCTCACGGATACCATGGTCAAAATGAGCTACGATAAAAGACAAAGATTGAGGGTGAAGGGTTGAGGGTGAAGGGTTTTTCGCAAGTTTGGTGAGCAAATCCAGTAGCACCATCGAATCGACGCCGCCACTGACGGCGACGACATAGCGCCCAGGCGCCAGCCGGATTGTCTTTGCAATATCCATAGGTTCTATTTTAATCTAATAGTAAATGAAAAGCTTATACTTTATCCGCCATGGCGAGAGCCAAGCCAATGTCGATGATGTCTGGGGAGGTCAAATTGAAACCCCATTGACCCAAGTTGGCATAGCCCAAGCACAACACGCTGGCCGCAAAGCCAAATTAGAAGGCCTTAAGTTTGATATTATCATTAGCTCCCCCCTCTCTAGGGCTACTGATACGGCAAAATTTGTAGCTCAAGAGATCGGCTATCCTAAGGAGTCAATCGTTTACAATAAACTGCTTCTAGAAAGAAGTTTCGGCATACTGGACGGCACACCAAATGCTAAAAGTTTCTTTGATTCGCATGAATATAAAGATTTAGACAATGTGGAAGAAGCCGAGACGGTTGAGGAGCTTCAAAATAGAGCCGAAAAATCCCTGCATGTGATAATGAAAAGACCTGAAGATTCCATCTTGGTTGTGGGACACGGAGCTTTCGGTAGGGCATTGCGTCGAGTCGTTAACAAACAGCCTTATACCGATGAATTCACCAAGGATTGGTCTTCAAGCTATATTCCCAACGCCGAAATCTTTCAGCTGATATAAATTTGCTAAAACAGGAAATTCAACTCCTCCTTATCTAGCCAACAGATAATAACTATGCTATATTGACCCCTGTCTATTGTTTTACCAATCGGCTAAACCAAGAACTTGTTCTGTTTAGACGATTGAGAGGAGCAACCGACCAAAAAGTGAAGTTTTGGAACAAACTTGTTACAAAACAAGCTAAATAGTAGGGTTGCGACGAGGCGATGTAGCTCAGTTGGTTAGAGCACAGGACTCATAAGCCTGGGGTCACTGGTTCAAATCCAGTCATCGCTACCAAGTCAGCATCAAAAACAACCCCCGCCTATTTTTTGCGCAATCAAGTAGCACAAAATTTGACGGGGTCTAATATTGTTCTTCCTTTCCATTTTGCAAATCCTCTCCTAGATTATTATGTAAGAGCTTTTTATTTTCTACACTTTAAGATAAAGTCCTTCAATTTATTGCCCTACCCCCTTATAATTCCTAGAGTACGGAGCTATATACTTAAATATATGTAATTCGGTTCGCAGCGCTGGGTCAAAGCCAGATTTTAAAGGGGTTAGTTTTTCTCATGGGACTGTTTGATAAAATCAAAGACAATGCCAAAGATCTTAGTATTAAGGCAATTGAATCTTCTCAGACTGAAGAAGTATATGCGCGTCCAGTAACCGAACTTCTTTCTGCTGCTGCCCAAAAAGAAACCGCAACACCGACTCATACTGCCGCTTCTGTAATAGAACCTGTTGAAAAGGTTGAAGTCAAGACTGCTCCCAAGCCAAAAGAGCCCGAGCACCAAAAACTTGCAACCGTCAAAATTTTCCCGAGTGAAGTTGATGAGCCGGCAGATGAAGACAAATTCCTCGAAATGCCCGTTAAGGTTAGGCGGGATCCTGATAATAAAGCTGTGCCCGTCAGTAGAGCCATGATGCGTAACCTAAAAGTAATAGACGTTACGCCATTAAGAGGCGTCGATCCTATCAAGCGCATGTCTTATGAGCGCGAGCGAGCCGCCCTAGCTGCACTTAATGCCCAGAGGCGCATGAACGGCACCATTCCGCTTTATATCACGAGCCATATGAGTTTTAAAACGCGAATATTCATAAACCGCATCGAATACAGCGGCACTTTTGGCAAAACCGTCATTCCTATCAACCAGGTTGGGTGGGTCAAGCTGCGGGCCTCCGGTACCGGAGTCATAGTCGAAACCACAACCGGCAAAAAAGTCGTTATGGTAGTCAAACCAAAAGACCGGCTAAGCTTTGCAGAGGCCGTTATGAAGGTCCAATCCTTGCAGCCTAAACGTACTAAGCCCAAAGACACTTTGACAATTAGAATTGATGAACTTGACCGCGTCTCTGAAGGCATTGAAGAAATTGAAAAACTGGCGGGGTTAGTAAAAAAAGGCTACATCACCGAAGAAGAATTCAACACCAAGAAACGTCAAATCCTCGGACTATAGATACTGGGGTACTTTTGGTAAACTGCAGCTTTAGGTACATTGCATACAGTAAGTTTTTTACTATTTCCTAACTTATATTTTCTAATTGCTAAAAACTCCCCGAGGTTCTTTGGAGAGTTTTTAGGAGAGTTACATTTTACAAACTGGCGATTACTTCATCTATTGCCAAGATTGAATTATCGCTAGTCGGTAAAAATTCATAATTGATATTGTTGAACATTTTGCTTTTCCTTTTTTACTGTTTGTTTTGTCATGACAGTAATTATCATTATACACGCTTTTGCTTTTTTGTCAACTTTGTTTATGCTTATTATTTTCAATAACAGGGGTAAAGATTTGAATAAAAACTTGCTCTTTCTGGCTTAACATGCTTTACTTATGCTTGCAGGTAATATCTGTTCTAATCTAGTAATAATGAATGTTCGCCTTTTGGTTAAACGCCGTAGGATGAGTTCGGGAACACTAGCGGGACGGAAGAAAGTTGGTCGATCAACTGCGTTTAACATAGTGGTTCTTAAATAGAACCGACAAAAGGATTTTAATGTACAAATTATTTGTAGGCGGTTTGCCGTTTTCTACTACCGAAGATGAGCTTCGCGACATGTTCGCAGCTCATGGTACTGTAGCATCAGCAATCGTCGTCAAAGACCGCGACACCGGTCGTAGCAAAGGATTCGGCTTTGTCGAATTCGAGAGCGACGACGAAGGAAAAGCTGCTGAAAAGGCCCTAAACGGCTCTGACATGGGCGGCCGATCTATCACCGTTAACGAGGCTCGTCCTCGTGAGGAGCGACCTCGTCGTGACTTCGGCGGCGGTGGTGGTGACCGTGGTGGCAACCGAAGCTGGTAATCCAGTTTTAGGTGCTAACCAAAAACACCCCTCATCCGAGGGGTGTTTTTTTATGAATAGCTAGGCTATTGCTTTTTACTAGAAATTACCTTTGCTTTTTCGGCTCTAGCAGCTACAAAACAGCGCTCTAATGACTTTGTAACAAATTCAGCATCATGGGTTTTGCCTAAGATACTCTGGACGGCGGCTTCAACCCTAGGGGCAAAGCGGCTGTAATGTCTTACAGCCCTAATAATAAGCTGGTCATCTAGTTCATCATTAAAAAGTTCTTGGCTAATCTGCTCAACCGGACGCGAGAAAACAGTCATATCACCGCCAGTTAATAACGCTGCTACTCGTCCTAGTTGGGCGCGGTGTCCATCGTTGCCGACTCCGACAACTTCATAAGTTAATCTATTCAGTACCCTGGAAAATATCCGCTCAGCCGGTGACATTTGGGCGTCCATCATTTCTGTAACAGTGCGGCTGAAGTCTAGGTGACGGCCTTCTTGCTGTAAAATCCTCGGTCCCGCGGTCTCAACGAAACCAACTTCCCCGTCCGCTTTTAATTCACTGAATAAACGTCGATAGACTGTAGCGGTTAGGCGCTCATGAGAGGCATGCCTACCAAAAACAAGCTTTGTCTGTGCCCTGCGTATTGAAGGAATTACAGAAGAGATGCCGCCAATTTTAAACTTGAGGCTCACAACTTCTTTTTCAGGAAGCAGTGGTTCAACACCAATCCGGCGCATAAATTCGCCTGCTATTCTTTCGTGGCCTGTTTCTTCCTGGACCCAAGGGCCATTTAAGAATTTGGTTATTACTGGGTGCAAATGCGGGCTGATAGTGGTTATTTGCTCGATGTTCAAGGGAACACTGCCCTCAATCCTATGTATTGTCTGTTGGGTCGGGCCATATTTCTCGGCTAGGTAGTCTGATGAATTTTTAAAGCCAAAGTCTATGCTATCAATAGGAATAGCGCCATCCATTTTATCGATTTTTCGCTCTAGCTCGGCAATCGTGCTCATATATACTGCTTTACTTCTAGTCTATAGACTCCAATTTGAATAATACTTTAACATAAATCTGGAATTCTGACGGATCAACGTGCCGGTAAACGGCCTGGCGCAAGCCGTTTCTAAGCTCTGTTTCAATTTCCTTGGTTATAGGTATGAACTTGGGGTTTACGGTCACATATTTCGAACGGCTGTCTTCCTCATCAGTTTTACGCGACAGCATTTTTTTTGATTCCAGTAAGTTGATGGTGTTAGTGAGATAGGGCAGGGTCGTACTTACCTGCTCGGCCAGCTCGCTGATCCGGATGCCTTTTTTGCCGGCATCAAGTACTGTACCGATAATCAGCCATTGGGTTTTAGATATTCCGAATGGCTCTAAGATACCATCACTGATTTTTTGCAGCCGGCGATTAACAGAGGCTTGTAAAACTCCAGCCTGATATGTGGTAATATGAGCTATATCGTAGGTTTGTTTAGGTTTAGATATCATGTAGGGAGTCTAACACATTAACTTAGTAAAGTAAACTATTATAGTATTTAGTATTTGTATTGAAAATTCTAAATTTTAAGAAATCAACTCATTACCACTATCGTGGTTATGGATTTTAAAACTTGTTCCCATAACTCTCACAACTAAAACCCCTGCTCAAGCTTGATCTTTTTTCTTCAGCATCAGCGCAAATGCAATTTGCGCAATACCCAAAAGAATAATAAGCAGTACAATAAAAGGCTTGCTGTAGAGTATGGCGATAAGAGCCGTTACCAGTAAGGCAATACCACTCAGCATGAATGTCTGATAAGGTTTGGGTTCGACAGAAGTCGGTCCAGATTGGATATTGTCTAAAATAGAGTTGGTCATTGATGATGGTGTATTGTCTTGTGCAAGCGATTCGGCTGGTTGTTCATTTTTCCTAGCTGTCTGCAGCTTATTTGCTTCGGCCATCCTATACTGGGCTTCTTTAAGCTGAGTGTTGGCTTCTTGCTGGGATTTCTGAATCTGTTCAGCCCGCTCCTTAATGGCTTCTAATTGCCTTTTTTGAGACTCGGCGTTTTTTTTCTGCCTGGCTAAAACTTCTTCTGTCACTGGTAATGTCAGTGGCTGCGCCGGTGTAGACAATGTTTTAATTGGAGTGGATTGAGACGGTGTCTGATCGATCTGCACCGGGCCAGTCGGTTCGTCTAGCGCAATATGAACAAAACCCTGAGAATCTTGGGTGGGTTGATATGTAGTGTCTTTTTTAGCCATAAAACTCCTTATTCTTGCCCTGGATTTTACGCTCAATAGATTAACATAGCTGTAATGTATTTAACATAAGTTATGGCACTAAAAGGCCAGTGGATTAGCCACCGGCTCAAACCTGCTAATTATATAGATAGATATTCTTGCCAGAATTATTTATTATTTATGTAACTTCTTTATCTGGTCTTTGCCGCCAAAATGTAGTTTCATGCTGTTCCCTCTTTAGTCCCTACTGTTTACGCTTACAAACTCGCATAAATTATAAGTAAAATAACAAAACATAAGCACTAGATCCAAATAACTTTTAAGTAGGTCTGGAAGGAAGAGTTACGCGAAAAGTAGTACCTACTTTATAGATGCTATGGAAAGTAATTTTGCCGCCGAGGAGTTCTACGAGGTGCTTAACTAGGTATAAGCCTAATCCAGTACCAGGTCGGGCGGAGTCAACAGCGTTCTCTGCCCTAAAGAACTGTGTAAATATTTTATCTTGGGATTTTTTAGGTATACCTATGCCGTTATCTTTGACTTCGACAGTTACAACCTTTTGGCTTTGAATTAATGATATGGATACCTCACCTCTATGAGCAGTGTATTTAATAGCATTAGTAATAATATTGGAAAATACTTCATGTAGCATGTAAGCATCACTTATTACTGGCTGCAAATCTGTTGGTATTTCAATTTTAATCGCCAACTCTTTTTCTTTTACTTTACCTTTATTTTCAGTAAGGATGCGTTGAATAATTTCTTCAATATACACCGACTCCATGTGCCTCACATACCTGTTACTGTCCAGTTTAGATATATCTATTAACATGCTAAGAAGTTCATTCATATGATTAGCGGCGTCTAAAATGGTTGTGCTTGAATCTTGTTGGACTGTGTTTAGTTTACCCAAGTATCCATCGCTGAGCATATGGGCGTGTGTTTTTATGGCTGTTAGCGGGGTGCGTAGTTGATGTGAGGCAAGATGGGTAAAGTTACGGCTAATTTCTTCCAATTCAAATTCGTTTGTTATGTCCTGAAGCATAATTACGACTTGCTGGGTAGGCTCAATATAATGCGTAGTCAACCTAACTGATACAGAGTCTTGGTTTACAATTTGCCATTCATAGATACCTAGTACTTTCTCCCTTTTATTCTTAGGTTTTTGTAATGGAAATGGCTTGGGAAAGGAATTAGTTTTAGGTTTTAATAAAAGAACCTTTTCTATGTTTTGGCCTATCAAGTATAACCTTGGCTTGTTTAGAATTTCAGCGAGGGAATCATTTACAAATATGACTACACCGTCACTATTAACAACGCACACAGAATCAGAAATATTAGATAAGACTATATCCATCCAGGCTAAAGTTTGCCTTAACTCCTTAATATTATATTCGTATTCATTTTTTTCCTTTGACACTATCAATCCATGAGGGGGTTAATTATTGCCGCAAACCGCCACTGCCCATCTTTCTTATCGGAAATAATAAACAGTTCTACATTCATAATTTCATTATTCTTACAAACTATCGATACTCGTACAGGCTTGCCAATTATCCTGGGTTGTTCTGTTACTAGGAATCTAGAAAACCCGACCATATGAACATTGCGCATATGTTCCGGCATAATACGGGTAACGGCCTGACTTAATAGCTCATCCGAAGTCCATCCATAAGTTTTTGTAAACATTTCGTTTACAAATGTAAAAAAGGAATTATGATCAATCGCTACAGCTGGCACTTGCTGTAACTTGACTACGTCATCAAAACTATTAGGATAAGCAAACTCCTCGGACATACACGACATTATAAACTAACTTTGTGGTAGATGAATATTTAAGAGTTTTTAATTTTTATCTTAACAGTACCTGTGCTAGGTTTCCAGCAACTGCTTGACGGCATCAATAAGTTCAGTCGGAGAGGTACCAGCCTTCAATAAATACTTGGTTGCCCCTAACTTTTCAATTTGGTCGAGTGTTTTTGGGTCTGAAAGGTTGCTCAGTACCAGTATTTTCATCTTGGGATACTTCTTCTTCACATCAACTTTTTCTAAAAATTCAATTCCGCCCATTACTGGCATCAATACATCCAGGATAATGATATCGGGTTTGACGGTATCTAGTTGCTCCAATGCCAATTTGCCATGAGGCGCTTCATATACTTTGAATTTCTGCATATTAAAGAGCATCACATAGACTTTACGTAATGCGGCTTCATCTTCTACAATTAGTACCTTTTTCATGTATGCACTTCTATTGGTAAAATCACTGAAAACGTCGTTCCCTTGCCTAATTCTGACGACACGCTGATATCACCCTGGTGTAATTCTACGAGTTTTTTTGCCCAGTACAAGCCTAACCCGGTGCCGCTAGTAGTTGAGTTAACATTTTCGATGCGGGTAAATTTAATAAACAACCTTGATATATCTTTAGGATCTATGCCGATACCCTCATCTTTTACCTGAACAATGACTCTATCGGGCTCGGTTTTTAGTATTACACTGACTGTACTATTTGGGGAGCTGTACTTCATTGCATTATTAATTAGATTTTCAAAAACCATCTGCATCTGGAGCGGATCGATACTACATACAACCTTTTTTTCTTTAGAGATGAACAGTAAAGTCATATTATTTTTCTTATAATCCGGTTTTTGGCTTGTAACAATCTTGTTAAGTAATTGAACCATATCCGTTTCTTTTCTTACGGCTTTAACTTTATCGGCATCAGCTAGGGCGATCTTAAGTAAATCGTTTATGATATCCAACTGATTGTTATTGTGCTCGTAAGCCAGCTTTAACATTTCTGCTTGCTCTTCAGTTATGTCTCCTATGTAACCGTCGATTATCATACCTAGGTATTGTTTGACTACGGTCGCCGGAGTTCGCAACTGATGCGATGCGATTGAAATAAATTCATCCTTGGCGTGCTCGAGCTTCATTTCTTCGGTAATATCCCGGAAAATTTCAATTGCCCCCATCGGCCTTTCATTGAGCATCACGGGTGATACTGTCAATGCTACCTGTACTCGAGAGCCGTCTTTTCTTCGGTAATAAATACGTTTGAATACTGGTTTGCCGCTTAAGAAAACTTCTATCACTGGACGCTCTATGTTAGGTATTTCACTGCCGTCTTCATACTCGGCTCTAACGGTATCGGGATACCATTTCCCTATTAAATCCTTCGGGTTGTAGCCTAGAATATCAAGTGCAATTTTATTAACGCGCGCTATATTTCCACGTTCATCGATTACGATTGCACCCTCCCCAATGCTCATAAATAATACATCGGAAACCGCACTTTTACGGTCTAGCCGATCCTCTTTGGTTTTGGTTTGGTCTGCAGAGAATAGTAGTTGCTTGCGCGCCACGATAAAAATTATTTGCCGTTCAGGATCAACGATCTTAAATCATTTGTAAAAGCTTCAATAACTTTGGGATTATTAGTAAGCAGAGCAAAAGCAATACTCGACCAATTTATGAGTTTGGGCAGGTTCTTCTTACTAAGCTGTTCTGGCTCTATATTAAGATGAGTATTAATCTGTCGCCTCAAGAACCGCTCGCCAGCTGGGCCTAGGTATTCTTCGGTCACTAAAACAGCTTTTTCATAAAGGGTAATTCTCTTGGTGGCTATCATTAACTTAAACTTCTTCAATCAATTTAAGTTTTATGGACCCGCGAGCAACCAGTCCGTAACCTAGAGCGTACAAAGCTACTAAAAAGTAAACGATCCCAAGTAAAGGCGTCAGGTTAAGACGGTTGAGCTGTTCGTTCATGGTTGTAATCATTTGGACAAATACTGAGATGATTATGATAACGCCAATACCTTTTGCCAGGTTATCAAATGCGCGTTTGTAGACTATGCCCTTGACACTATCTTTATAGATATATAAATGAAGTGCTGCCTTTAAACCTATACACCACACAAATACGTAAGGGATTGCCAGAGTTGCCACTTTCAACCAATCTGGCAGATAATACGCGCTTTTAATCCCTCCGCTGTCTTGGGTCGTTAACAGCCAGGTATATATACATGCCAGCACTATGGGCCCCAGTAGCAGTAGTGTTGCAGGAATATTAATCTTCCTATTTTTTAGCGTTCCAAAAAGTCCATCTGCGCCCTTTGCAATCCAATATAATGCTACCGCTGCAAAAAGCAACGTCAGGTAGTTGCGGAAAATTGTTGTTAGCGGGACGATATCGGGCTGTTTAAATTTCAGATAATTTATGAGGGAGCCAACTATTGAACCAATCGGCAAATAAAACGCTAGTACCATTAACCCATTGGCCAATTCCTTGAGATGCTTGCCTTCTTTAGTGCGCCGTACACTATCGGCGTATAACCTAAACCGCAGGTAACCGTAAAGAGCCGAGAAATAGATGATTGAAAACGGAATGACGATAGTCAGACTCAGCATTTTTGCTTGGCTCTGTGTGATTTGATACTTCTCAAGTACCGATGGATCGGATGGTAATAATAAAGCCAGCGAGATGTAACCAAGCACCAACAGTACGAATATTATGACCTGTGGTTTCTTCATGCCTGCTCTCTTTTTACTTAAATGACACCAGAGACATTAGTATGAATAGATTATAAACCACATACCTGTTATCAACTACAAAAAATTGGTACATACAAGATTTTACTATGATGTTTATTTCAAAATAAAGGTGTGAGAGATTAAATGACTTATCATAGATGTTTCAAAGGTTTATTTAAGTGGTAAGATTAACAGATGGACCCAACCTTGCCTAAACTTTATACAACCCTATCTGGCTGGTGGCAGCTGTTTTCGCCTACATCTGATTACGCGGACGAGGCTGAGTTTTTAAAAAAATTGTTTATGGATGCCGGTGTAAAAACAGTTTTGGAATTGGGTGCCGGCGGCGGAAATATCGCCTGGTATCTAAAGAAAGACTTTGAACTGACTCTCACTGACTTATCATCTGAGATGCTAAAAATGAGCAAAAAACAGAATCCAGAATGTGAGCACTTTGAGGGCGATATGCGCACTCTCAATCTCAACAAATCCTTCGACGCAGTTTTTATCCATGACGCTATCATGTACATACTTAATGAGAAGGACCTACTAACTACATTTAAAAACGCTGCTAAGCACTTAAAAACTGGCAGTCTAATAGTTATTGCCCCTGACTGCACCAGAGAAACATTTAAGGAAACGACCGATTACGAAGGCCATGATGATAATGAGCGCAGCGTTCGTTATATGCAATGGACTACTGATCCTAACCCGAACGACACTGAATTTAATTATGATTTCATTATTGCACTGAAGGAGCGTGATAAGCTGCGAACCGTCGTTGACCGGCAGGTATGCGGCTTGTTCCCACGTCAAACTTGGCTTGATTTGCTTGATAAAACAGGCTTTAAAGCAAAAGCCATTACTGATTCTTCAACCGCCGGTGAAGCCAATGAACGCATAGAAATTTTTGTAGGTATAAAAAGTTAAAAACAACATAATAATCTATCTAATTTGCGCATTGCCCAGCCTGTTAAGCAGCAAGCACTTGATCGACTACATCTAAAAGCTGCAGAGCCGAAAGAGACGCTTTTATTTCATAGCGACTGACGCCAAGTGCCTTGGCCTCAGTCTCATCAGTCTTTTCACACACTTAGACTAGCATAAGTTGAGGATGATTCGCTGATAAATTGTCTACTGGTGGGGACAGGTAGCATAGCCATAACGAGGCTAATTAGGCAATATATCTGAAACAAAGACGTAATCGTGTTTCATTCTTAGAGCAAATTCCGGATTATTAGCTAGATTAATTATACGTTCACTAATGCGTTTTATGTCGTCTTTACGTTCTTCTTCTGCCGTATTTGGACGTGAAGATTGTGCAATAAAAACTGACAATGTTTCAGTATTGGCGACAAGACCGAGCGATATATGCGCTGGATTATTTCCTAATATTACTTTATTGAATTGCTCGCCAGTAACAAGCCTAGGTCTCACTTCAATAATTCCAGAGGTAACAGCAAAACCTTCTACAGCTTGCTCTTCCCAAAATTCTTTTGTTTCACATTCATATATTGCTGTCATTAATTATAGTATCCCGCAGAAGTCGTAAGTATCGCAAGCATGAGCAAAATTGATTTTCTGCTATGATATTCTATAGAGGTCAGTTAAACAAAACTACTATGACTAAATATACTAACAAAAAACTAAAACCCAGCCCAGGATTACGAAGGATCGGTCTTTGGGCGACCTGGTGGTGGACTATTTCTTGGGTCTATCTTCTACTATTAGTCTGGCAAAGCAGAGATTTCTATGTTAATAGAGCCGCCACTATCAGCTCGACTGGGTTTTTCTCGGATTGGTTAGCCTCAATGAATAGCACATACCGAAGTTCTGCACTTTTGCCTAGTTTGCTGGCACTCATTATTATCGTCTGGGCTATAGGCGGCTGGATGTGGTTGCGCGAATTAAAACGTTCGAATAATAGCTTCGTGGTGGGTCTGAAAGATTTGTTTTTTACTATTCGTTAATAACTAGTCATCTTAAAGTCAGCTACCCTAAGCAAAAAACAAACTCGATGTTGTTAAGGTGTGGCTTTTAGCGTAGCAGCTGTTTCTAAAGGAGTAACAAACTTATCGACAACGCTATATTTAGTTTTTTTGGATACTACATTTTCAATTGACGGAACTTCATGTTCTGGCATTACTATGAATCGGCTTCTATCTGAATGTATTTCTTTATATTTACTAAGAGGTAAAGCTATCCTTTCGTGACAATCTTCATTCGAACATTCACAATAAAAATGTAGTGTCATATCTTCATTTGGTAATAAAGATTACAAATCTTCTTCTTTGGCCATTTTTTCGATTTTAATAAGTTCGTTTTGTATTTGTTCGTTAGCTTTTCTGAACACGACTTCATTTTCAATCTGACGACGTTCCGTCAGCGACAATTCCTTAATCTTATGCTTTTTATGAATTTTCATTCATTCTGTTCCTCATTTAGCCACAGACATTGTAGCATTTAACTTAATGTTCCTTGTAACTTAGGTAAATCAAAATTGTTAAAAGATGTTCCTTCTAACAGAAATCCATAAACCAGTCAGCTTGACTGCTGTAGGATGAGTCTTAAAGCATATACATATTGACTTTTAGGGGCCATCGGAGCATTGTAAAATTATGAATGACGAAACTGTTCAATCAACACCTCCGCAAAGTTCAAATGAATTTAAAGTGCCTCCACCGGCTAAAGAGCGAAAAAGCCCGTTACTGCTCATCCTGGTACTGCTTGTACTACTGGTGCCTATTGCAGCGATAACCGGCTACAAGATGTCCGACCAAAAAGCTAAAAAAGATATAGCAGTTATTAACAACCAGTTAGCCGTTCTGCAGTCCAACGCCCATGAACTGCCAGAGGGCGCATTTAAAGTCTCCGATTGTATCCCCAACATGGGTTCTCACTACCTAACCCCTACATCAGATCCAGAATACGGGCCATTCTACCTAGTCAGTAAAGCCGGCAAAGTGATCGGAGTCGAGTATATGGCTAGTGAAGATATGTACACGGCTATCCCCGAAACAGATCCACCGGTTGAATTGATTACCAAAGACAGCCCTTTATTTGGTTGGAAATTCGACCATACAGAAGTTAGCCATATGAAAGAGGGCCACGAAGGCCTATTAGAGGACCACGTCGACGTACATTACTATACGGTCAACCCTGAACAACAGTCACAGGCTTGTATCTAGTAGTTTAGCTTAATTAAATTTTGGAATAGCGTGACGCAATATTAAGAAGTTAGTGCTATTCCCAATTGTTTGCTAATCTTACCGCTTACGTTTACCATTGAAGTATATGTGGTCAAGTCTAGGTATCCGGCAAAAAGTATTTGCATTGTTTTCTGTAATTGCGCTGTTGCCACTAGTTGTCATAAGTATAATATGGCTGCGTTCCACGCACGATCAACTTAAGCAGGCTGCTGTAAACCGACAGAATATACTTTTGAGTAGCTCTGCTCAAAGGCTAAATGATGCGTTAGAGACAGAAATAAACAGTGTTATAACTCATTCCCAAGAATCCAGTGTCACTGGGTTAAACATCGACCAGGCCAAAATTAACTTAATGCAGTATGCCAACCAGGATAGTGATGTGCTCCGTATTACTTTAGTCGATAACAACGGTAATGAAAAAATCGTTATTAATAATCATGAATTTAGCACTAGTTTAAATAACATCAAATCAAGTGAGGAATTTAAGGTTGTAAGCCAAGTTAGCAATGAAGTGTCAGTTAGTGATGTTATATATACTAACGAACAACCTAGGATTATTATTGCTGTACCCCTACTTAGTTTTAGCAAACTAGGTGACCAAAACCTAACTTCCGCCGAAGCTTTAGCCCGACGCTTTGGTTCAGACGTTAAAGGCGCACTTATAGTAGATATTAGTTTGGATAATCCTTTCCAGTCGGTATTAACAAGTGAAATTGGCGGAGATGGCTACACTTATATTGTAGATGCCGAAGGCCAGTTAATTGCCCATCCTGATCCTGAACTAATCAAAAACAATGCTAATCTAAGTTCTGTAAATCAAGTTTCGAGATTTCTTGCAGCCCCAGCTTCTATAGAAGTGCCTTCAGTAACTCTGTCTGAAAAAAACTCCGAAGTATTGAGCTCGCACTACCGCATCAAACGCACTGGCTGGGCCATCATCGGCCAGGAGCCGATTAATAGTATTTATGCTCCTTATAACCAAGTTGTTAGGCTGGCAGTATTTATTATAATTTTCGCGGGCATTGTCTCCACATTACTTAGCCTCCTATTCAGCCGAAACTTGACTCGTCCTATCCGTAGCCTAATGGCTGGTACATACCAAGTAGCACAAGGTAACTTAGATCTTCAGATAGCCAAGGAATCCAAAGATGAAATAGGCGTGCTGGCTGAACGCTTTAATACTATGACCGGCAATCTCAAACAAATGATCACCAACTTAAAAACCGAAGGCACTAAACTAAACGTCGTACTCAACAGCGTCGGTGAGGGTATTGTCGCAACCGATTCGTTGAACCACGTAGTGTTTGCTAATATATCCGCTGCGGTACTCGCTGGCCAACTGCCAAGCGATTTGACCGGGAAACCATTCAAACAAATATTTACGCTTTCTAAAAATAACACTCCATTTCAAGTCGACCCTAATAGCACCGAAATAACCAAAGAGGTCGTATTCATTTCCCCAAACAAACGGCTGCATTACCTGGATATTTTCGTGAACAAAATCGAAAACGATCCGGACGGTATAAAAAATATTATTACTCTAAGGGATCAGACGGATGAGCGGGAGCTTGAAATGATGAAATTGGATTTTGTTTCTATGGCGGCGCATGAGCTGAGAACACCGTTAACAGCAATACGAGGTTACCTATCGCTATTGAAAACTGATGCTAATTCAAACTTTTCTAACAATGGTGTGCAATCAATCGAGCGGGCACAATCGAGCACTGACCAGTTGGCAGGACTAATTAGCAATTTACTGAATGTTTCTAAGATCGAACGTGGATCACTTAATTTGAGCTATAGCAAACTGGATTGGGTAAAAACAGTACGCGAAGCACTGGATGGACATAAATTCAGTGCATTGGAGAAGCAAGTAACTTTACTATACGAAGGCCCAACTGAAAGTGTTCCACTACTTGCAGATGAGATATCAATAAAAGAAGTCATCAATAATTTAATCGCTAATGCTATTCACTACACACCCGAGAACGGTCGCATTATTATTAGTGTAAGAGAAGAAGGTGATAAAGTCATTACCTCCATAAAAGACAGTGGCCTAGGTATTCCGGCAAATGCATTGAGTCGCCTATTCGCAAAGTTTTACCGAGTTAAGGGTGGTATGGCAAGTGGTAGTGGCGGAACAGGCCTAGGTTTATACATTTCAAAATCAATTGTCGAGCTACATAAAGGCAAGATATGGGTGGAATCCGAAGAAGGTCAAGGTTCGACTTTTACATTCTCGCTTCCGAGCTACAATGAGGTACAATACGATGAGTTAGTAAGAACAAAAGATATGGGAGTAAATAAACGCCGTGGCTGGATTACCAAAAATACTGCTCGTTGAAGATACTGTTCAGATTGCCGACATTTATATGCAGGTGCTAACAAATGGAGGCTTCACTGTAAAACTTGTTAATAATGTCGATGAATTGCTTAAAATAGTCCCAGAATATAATCCCGACATTATCTTCCTAGATATTATGCTGCCAGGTGGCAAGACAGGCCTGGATGCATTGAAGATTCTACGTAACGATCCTCAATACGGTGCTGCCAATACCCGTATTGTGTTGGTAACTAACTTAGGTCAAAATGACGAGACTCAAAAGTTATGGGAAAAATACGCCGACGGCTATGTCATCAAAGCAGAAATAGACCCGCATGAACTATTCGATATCATCGAGTCCTTCGGCTATGAAATGCCAAAAGAATAAGATTATCAAGCTCCCCTGGCTAAATCCACCGGTGTTTGATGCCTCGTTCTCGGTTTGCCGTGCGAAAGCTGATAAATATATCTGCTCATATAATTGAATCGGGCAAAATAGATAAATTGTAAGATATTTTACAAAAGTATAAATTTAAGTATATTATATGGTTATGGTTACCCCTCATGAGATGTCTGTTTCTGCTGTGGGTACAGTGTTTGATCCAATAAGGCCAGACTATGCCGACTTCAGTATTGACGTGGGGGATAGTTTTAACTGGCCGGGAATCTTAAGTAACTTAGAAATTAAAATAGGAAAACAAGTTGCATTTTATGCATTTCGCTCAGAACTAAAACCAGATGCTGACCCCGCAGTGCTTGCGGCTTTGGACGAAAAAGCTCTGATTGCCGCGGAAAATGCAAACGGATTCATTTATTACCAACCACTTAATAGATTATCTTTTTGCTTATGGGAAAGTACTTTGGACGCCAAAGTCGCAACTAGTAGCCCGGAGCACCGTGAAGCTGCTAAGTATGTCGACAAAGCCTATAAGAGATGGGAACTTGTCAGAAGGATGGTAGCCAGAACAGCTGTAAACCAGGTTGAATTTACCGAAGTAGTTAAATAGCTTCTGGTTTTAAAGTCATATATAGTAAATTGCATATGGTTAAAAAGAAAAAACCTGTTCAGCAAAAACAGATGCTTAAAGTTTATGTAATTGTCGCCGCACTACTTATTGTAAGTGCTATTGCCGCCAAATCTAGGCAAATCAGTACGCCTGGGCTTCCTTCTCCGTCGCTTAAAGATTTGGCAGCCAGGCATGAGATTGCCCTTGGTAATTTCGCCATTCTTAACCATCTTGATGATAAACCGTACACCGATATTCTGAGCTCTCAGTTTAATTTTGCTTTGGCTGATAACACACCCAACTGGTACTTTACCGACGGTGGCTTACACCCCAGCCGTACCACCTACAACTACAAGCAAATGGATGAAGTTATGGCTTTTGCGGAAGCTCACGGCATGCCGGTGGAAGCCCACCATTATGTGTGGGGCGAGGCAAAGTGGCTGCCGGATTGGCTGAAAGACGGTAATTTTACTAAACCAGAACTTATGGATATTTTGCGCGATCACATTATGAATGTTGGTAGTAATTATAGGGGTCGGATTGCCCAATGGACAGTAGTAAATGAAGCCTTTACGCGCGCCCAGCACCTGTATGACTTAAACGATTGGTGGGCGGACAATACCAAGGGCTTGGACTATATTGACCAGTCGTTTATTTGGGCTCGGCAAGCTGATCCTAGCAGCAAATTAATACTTAATGATTTTAATAATGAAAGCATCAACGATACTTCCAATGCTATGTATGATTATTTAAAAGGTGCGCTGGCGCGTGGGGTGCCTATTGACGGCATAGGTATGCAGATGCACCTAGACGGTGGCCATCCGCCTTTTAAAGACGAAGTTATTTCTAACATGAAACGTTTTGCGGATTTAGGGCTTGAGGTTTACGTTACCGAATTCGACGTTAACATGAACGACGTTAAGGCTGATGCCAAAGACAAGAATAGAATTCAGGAAAATATTTATTACGAAATGATGCGGGCCTGTATAGAATCAAAAGTCTGCCATAGCTTTGCATTCCTAGGTATTACAGACGATGAAACGTGGTACAAGCATATTGGCTTGAAAGACCCAAGGCCGCTAATGTTCGACGAAAGATACAGGCCAAAACCGGCTTTTTACGGCGTACGCACTGCGTTAGAACAAGAATAAATTTAAAAACAAAAAGAAGCCCTTGCGGACTTCATTTTGCTCGCAACGTTTCGGCTTTTAACGGCTTCCGGTTGCTGAAACACCTCACGATGTTCTGATCACTACTTTATGCCATACCCCGAGTCTTGTCAATACAATAATATTATTATATAACATGCTTATGTTTGGTAGCCCTAGTACATTCGAACTGGAACCTACTTCTTGGGGAACTTAGTCGCTGGGTGAGTCTTCAACGTGTGCAGTAGAGGTTAAATACTCTGCCGGAACAGCATTATCTTACTTAGGGTAAATATTAACGGTAAACCGATAGGCTTGCGACACCGGCATTGTTTGCAGCGTCATAAGCCTTAACGGTAATAGTATGGGTGCCCCGGGTAGCTTTTCTAGCATTCCAGGTTGTGCTGATCACCCCATTCGCTGAGGTAGCTTTTAGGCTGCCATCGATATATATTTCCATTTTAGTAACGCCTATATTATCTGTGGCGCTGGCATTGATGGTAAGGTTTCGAGAAACCGTTATACCATTCATGGGTGAGGATATGGAGACAGCTGGCGCGCTAAGATCGCCGGTGGGGGGTGGGGGTGGAGAAGTAATCGTCGTGGTGCTACGGTCACCTACGAATATCTCATCAAGGTAGAAGTAGCTGCCTGCAGCGCCGTTACCGGAGCTAAAATCAACGTGGGCAAATGATGCACCAACTGGCGCGGTCACATCTGCCTTAGCCTGCTGCCAGGTAGTGCTGAGGCTGGAGATAACTACTTTATCTGTTTGAAGATCAGTACCTGCGGCGTCCCGCCAACGCACCAACATGGTGGCGCTATTGTTGCCGCTACCGTTTTTGCCCCAGAAACTGATTGTCTTATTGCCGGTAGAAGCGGCAAAGCCGGGATGGGTGCTTAAGGTAACACCCCAGCCATAAAGGGCATCTACATTGACTCTCAGGCTGTTTGCGCCAGTTTGGGCAGTGTCGGCAGACCGGGCAATCGTGGAAGAATACCACGCTGTCCATTTACCGATTGTATTCTCGATAGTCTGCGTGTCGGTATCAAGATGGTTCCCTGAAATTGTCGAACTTGGAGGTGGCGGTAATGTCGTGCCGCCGCCAGTGCTACCGACGCTGCCGTTAAACGTACTGGAAGCGTCCTGGTTGTATGGGGCAGCTTGCCAGGCCGTAAAGTCGATAGTACGGCTGGTATCGTGCACCAGGAACTTCCATGGCCCTTCATAGGAATTGTTGCTGAATACGTTTCCTTGAGAAAATGTTATGGCATCACTGATCTTGAAGGCTTTATATGGCGACCATGAAGGATAGGTACCGTAGTTGGAAATGACTGACTGGCGCGAGCAGAAATCATTCGTGCAACCTATGTTCGCTGGGTTAATCTTAAAAATATTGTTAAAGACTTTCACGTTCTGCGTTTTCCAACGACAATTCGAGTAGTAAGGCTCTGCGTTGATCTTACCCCCTGTAGCCGGGTCACCACAATCAGTTATATTGGTGATAAGCTTGGTAGTATACCCACCAGAGGTGTTGGCGCTACCGTCATTGCCAAAACGGTCAGCATTTTCCCAAAGGGATATGGTTCCCCAGTTGTCTTCAAAGTAATTGCCACTTATTTCAAGGTTAGACGTGCCGGTAAGAGTCGAGCCCACCCGGCTGTCCCCACCGGATTCGGAAATGTAAACAGCAGCCGTAGGGAAGTTATCGCCGCGTGCCGCAAACTGCTTACCCTTGACAATGTTATTCCGTTTGATGGTATTGTTGCGGATGACGGCATTGTAACTAACTTCGTAAAATATAGCCTCGGCATCATTATCATTGATATAGTTGCCTTCAAATAAGAAGTCGATATCGTTCGTATCTGCCCACAATCCGACACTTTTATTGTGGTGCACCCAGTTATTAGTGACCCGCGCGCCTTTGACGTCCCAGAATTTGCCACCACCGGTACAACCGCAGCCACTGATTTTGGATTCCCAATCGAAGGTGTTATTACCGGTAATTTCATTATTGTCTAGTGTAATGTTCGTAATAGCTGACTCACCTGCACCAGCAGCGAGCATAGGCTTATACATACTGAAGCCGTACTGGCCGTTATCTTTGAGGCAGTTACTGCGGACGACATTGTCACTACCCACAAATACTCCTGCTCCAGCACTATTTTGGATAGTATTATTTTCGATTATCCAGCCAGTTCCACTGTCGTGATTGACCACACTTTCATTGTTATTACCACCGTCAGGACCAAAATTCTGGATAGTCAGATACTTGATCGTTACATTCGGGGCCTTCTGGGTAAAAGCGTAACGGTTTATCTTTTGCCCATCCAAAATGGCCCCTGGCGCACCGATAAAAGTCGTGCTGCTGGCGGGGATAATTTGCCCATATTCTGATGTGCCGAGTGTGTGGATACCACTTTCTAACCAGAAGGTAGCTCCAGGCTGGTTCCAATTAAACATACTGTTATCTCCGGCTGGCACACTGATAGCGCCACTTGGTGCGGTGCTTGGGCCAGTCAAAACGCTTGAGTTACCACAAATTACTGCAAGAGGTACCGTTGGGTAGGTAGTCAATGCAAAGCTCCGGTACGTAAAATAGCTACCTATTACCGCGAATAGAAGTATTAAAGGAATCGTGCGTTTATTGAATAGTTTGGGGCGTGTCAGCAGGCTCCCCCTACTTACCTTTTTAACAGGAATTTTACGGCGATTGCTGGTAGCCATCTTAGGTCCTTTATGTATTGGGCGCTTTTTTGAAATCATACAAATGTTTTAATTTATCTTGACGTTATAATACGATTATGGTTAATCTTTGTCAATTTTCATCGTTCACTTTGGTGCGTGCGCTCAATAACGGCTGTGCATTTCAACTTTTATTGCTTAGGTAGCGTGGCCAGGGACGGCAACAAGTTACCCATATTGCATGGTGCTCGCCCGCCAGCTGGCGGACTGTGCGCTATGTTTCATTAACGCACTTGGGACTATTGTTCCGCTGGTTGTTGGACCAAGCACCCGAATCATGTCTTAGCATGTGACCAAAATAAAACCCCCACCTTTCGGTGAGGGACTTATTTTGGTAGCGGGGCTAGGACTCGAACCTAGGACCTCTTGGTTATGAGCCAAGCGAGCTGCCGCTGCTCCACCCCGCGTCATCGTCGCGAACGACGGTCGGCTTTTGCAAAAGAGCAATTTGTATCTTATCCTAATCTGTTAAGTATGTCAACGAGGCTCTGCCATAGCTAGTATTCATGGATGCTTTGATTTATGCTTAGTTTAGCTAAATAAAGCGAGGTGTAATTATGAATCCGGATTCTCTTTCATTCATTCAACGCAGAAAAGTAATGCTTGGCGTTGTCGGCCTAATTATTCTACTGTGGCTCGTGTTTGCAACCACCGTAACAATCGGTACCGGAAAGATAGCCGTAATGACACGCTTTGGCAAAGTTACGGGCCAAGAGCTTGGTGAAGGCTTTCATTTTAAAAGTCCGCTTGATACTGCTAACGAATACGACATCAAGGTTTTGAAAGAAGAGACCAAGGCCGCTGCCGCATCAAAGGATTTGCAAGACGTTGCCTCGACGCTTGTTATCAATTACCGCCTTGAAGCTGGCAAAATCAGTGAGATCCACCGCACCGTCGGCGTGCTTTATAAGGAAAAGTTGATTGACCCTGCTGTGCAGGAAGTATTTAAGGGTGCGACCGCCAAATTTGACGCAACACAACTCATTACCGACCGCCCATCTGTTAAAGCCGACGCCTTCAATGAGCTTGTCAACCGTCTTGAGCGCTATGGCATAATCGTCCAAGATCTTTCCATCACCGACTTTAGCTTTAGCCCGGAATTCACTAATGCTATCGAGGCCAAGCAGGTAGCCGCCCAAGAGGCCGAGCGCGCCAAGTTCAATTTGGACAAAGCTAATCTCGACGCTCAGTCCCAGAACGCCCAGAAAACCAGCCTCAGCCCAGAACTGCTGCAAAAATACGCCATAGACAAATGGGACGGCAAAATGCCGCAGTACGTCGGCGGTGGCAGCGTTTTTAATATCCCCTTAGGCCAATAATAAATTCCTTGAGCTACCCTGTTATCTGTTAATCATCTACTCATGGCTTAAAAGCATAAGAAGTGTAAGATTTTTTATATTTTTAAGTCAAACATAAGCATAAAGTAGGTGTTAGTAAATAGGGAGATAACATGAAATTGATTTTTAGAAGAAAGACAGAAGACCGCCAAGACATCAGCGACCGCGAATTCTGGCAAGAATTCATAACTATCTAAGAACCGTCGGTTTAAGACCAGTAGTTAAAAATTAAGAACTGCTGGTCTTTTTGATTTCCTTAACCTACGTCTTTGGCGCATTTCCGGCAAAGCCTGCGACTTCGGTACTCAACGTATCTGGAGTACGCTTCCGTTCTGGTGCTCGGCTTTCGCCGGAACTACATCAAAAATGCATAAGGTTATTGTTTTATATTTGCAGTTACGTGTCTAAAGCACGGCCGGAGTATCTGGCAGGATATTAGTGCCAGCTTCAACTTCTATATCTTGCAATTCCAACTCCGGGGTGCAACCCTTGGCGGTAATAGCTTGTTCGTATATTCGGTAGGCGGCACCAATTAAGTGGTTATAGGCCTCGACTTCGCCATTGTTTTTAGGGGTGCCAAATGAAGTTCTAGCTTTTTCTAGTAGCTTCCTGGCGTTGTTCTCAATCGCCTCGCAGCTTACGTTCGCACCTAAAGAACTTCCCTCTTGTTCGGGCTGCGAACTACTAGGGCTTTCGTTAGAATCAGGAACGGCCTCCTCCTGGGCCAGCGGCCGGTGTTCCTGGCTGGTAGATATCTCATTAGCATCGTTAGCCACCGTAATTTGGCCACGGCCTCTGTTGTAAGCGTATGACAGCGAGCCTGCCGCTGCCAGCAATAATAAAATAGTAACCAATATCGTCACGATATTGGACTTAATCCAGGATAATAATGAATCTGCTTTGGTTTTTTCCCGCATAGGTAAAATAGATTATGCCTATGCTCTAAAGAAAATGCAATATTAGTCTGCTCTAGTGAAACTACCCTTGTTAGACTTTGCGGCCACGCATAAGGGCAAGATATACACCTGCAAGTCCAACTAGTCCGAAAATAACTCGCGCAAATGTGCTGCCAAAGCCGAAAATTTCACTTACAAGATCATACTCAAAGAATGCAATTAGACCCCAGTTGATTGCACCGACGATTACTAGAACAAAAGCTATCAGCTCTAAGTTTTTAGGTTTCATGTTAACTCCTAATTTTAAAATTACTTAAGATGCGAACCGTTGCTGCTTTTAAGACCCTCCCTTCGGCAGGTTTATACCTACCATTATGGTATTAATTGCTTCAATAATCAAACCCCTTGGTGAAGCCAGGGGTTTGATTATTGAAACGTGTAATCTTTAGGAGTGTATAGCGTAACGCTGAGAGTCACGGGCACCAACGTAGGCCGCAAAAGCGCCGCTTAATAGATGGGACATGATATCCAGTCCCGTAAACCCAGAAGGCAACACGCCGACTAAAGTAGGACTGATAAGGCCAAGGATTGCAAAGCCGATATAAATCAAGCCGACACTCAGCAGTGCAGTTTTGGCCATAATCGGATCTTTGGCCATAAATCCGACATATAGCAGATAGCCGGCCAAAACCAAGCGCAGAATATCAATTGCTATATCAGAATTCACAAGCTGAAGTATCTGACCGCTTAGAAATAAGCCAACTAGCCCAGTAGCTGCAATCAAAATCCCGTAAATTCTAACTAATCTAAGTTTCATAATATTTCTCCCTACACGACTCAATATAGCGCTTAAAGCAAAAAATCTCTGTCAAAAATGATACAGCCCGATGCAGCTTCGATTGCCTAGTAACTGCAGAGTCACTGGGCATCTGGTATCATGGCTGCATGCTTAAGAGAATCTCAGGCCTTTATACTAAAAAACCAGCCTTTAGTTTCCACCCTGATTTTATTGCCGGTACAGTAGAGGAAATTGATTTTATAAAGCTGTCTGAATACGGTATTAAAGCTTGTTTTGTCGATTTGGACGGCACGGTCGTACATAGGGGTAATTTTGAGGTAAGCCCGAAAGTTATTAGTGTCTTGCGCTCCGTCAAGCTCAAGGTCTATATAGCTACCAACCGCCCCAAAGGCCGTGACCTAAAAAACCTTAAAGAAGACTTGGCCGCCCAAGGTGTAGCCCATCCGCACGGCATATTCGCCAAACCAACCAAGCGCTATTTTGTGAATGCCCTACAAGACAAAAATTTAAATCCGCATGAAGCCGTCATGATCGGTGACCGTTTTATCCAGGATATCTTGGGTGCAAACCGCGCCGGCATGTATTCCCTGCTGGTTTACAAGCTCGATAAGCCTATCGGGCTGCCGGACAGGATATTATCGACAATTGAGCGACGGCTGACCCTGTGGATATCAAAAAAGTACTTCAAATAAGACGTTTGCGACTCATATACTGATAGGCAATTAGGCTGAATGGAATCGGCAGCCAAAAAGTTGCCAACCGGTAGAGTACAACTACTGACAAGGCTTCTGGCTTGGCTGTACCTAGTCCTAGCATGGCACTAACCATGGCGATTTCAAGTGGCCCCAGCCCACCGGGCGTCGGCACCACGCTTTTAGCGATGACGGCGGAGGCATACACCAGCACCGCTTCGGCAAATCCTAGGTTTAGTCCAAAAGCTTTAAAACAAGCGTACAAACATACTACATAAGCCAGCGAAAACGCTAATGCTGATGCACAGGCCAATGCTACTTCAAAAGGCGAGTTGGTAAATTCCCGGATACTGGTTGCAAAACTAGATACCGCCGATACGACTTTTCTTTTTATTTTTTTATTCATGGCAAGTATAAAGATGGCTACTAGCAGCAATATTACAGCAATAACCGCCTGTCTGAGAGTTATATTGATAGCTATAACCGATGAAATACTCTCACCTTTGAAGAGCAGGAAAATACTGAGCGGCACAATGAACATCGCAAAACCAATAACATTGCCGGCAGCCAATATAGCAGCGGAATCCGCCCGATCGTTGCCTGCGCGGTAAAGGTAGCGAGCATTCAGACTGGCGCTGCCGACCCCACCAGGAATGATTTTACTCATAAACGAAGCCGCCAACTGGGCAATAGTAGTTTGGATTACCTGCAAAGGCACGCTGGAGAGAATTACGAAGACAATGGCCGCAAGAATGTAGGTCACTGCTGAGGAAATTAAAATCGGCACCAGCCAAGCGGCGTTTAATGAGGATAATGAACCTAAGGCTCCACGGAACAAATTGAACTGCGGGATTATAACGTACAATAGTACGCCGACAAGTACGACGTTAAAGACTTTACGCCTGTTAATACGGATAATATCCGCATCATCAAGGTCTTCTTCTATGGCCAGGCGGTCTTTTATTTCCGTCTTCAAATCCTCCAGGAGCGATTTGTGGGATTTAAGGCTTTTCGCGGTTGCACCGCTAAAGACTTCTCGTTTTAGGTAAGGCAGCACCCGGGTCATCCGTTCCGGGTCAACCACTTCCATAGCAGCGTCCACTGTTCGCTCGACACCGACCACTAATGACATCGACATTAATAGCTCAGCAATGTCCATATGTTGACGTTGTTTTCGCGGCGATACTTCGGCAAAGCCGAAATCAATTATCCAGGCTTGTCCCTGTTTGTCTATCATAAGATTAGCCGCACGCAGATCGCGGTGGGCCATATTGGACTCATGCATGAGGTTGACCTGGCTCCAGGCGTCGACCAGGCTTTTTTGCAGTAGTTTGCCGTGACTGGATAGCGAAGTAGCCTCAATTTTTTCCTGAATCAGCATCCATGACGAACGGACCTTAACTAAATCAACAATAACAGGAACTCTGACACCGGCATTGCGCGCCCACAAAGTCGCGAGCGATTCCATTTCTATGTTGCGCCGGCTGCTGATAAACGGTTCTTCGGCCTGCAAGTTTTTAAAACGGAAAAACCTATAGGTCTTAAATAGCCAGTCGGCAGCATGCTCCTGGACGCCAAAAATCTTAGCAAAATATTTCTGGCCCTCAAGACCGGTCAAAAAATACGGCCGTGATCCCCTGGCATCGACATCAGCCAGTTGGATGTGCCTCATTTTATAGCCCTTTTTCCGGAGCGCTGTCTTAATCTGCCTAATAGTCAGAGACTGGACAGATACGCCAAACAACAGACAGACTGTTGCGCCGAGTAATGCACCAAGCGCCCAGCCGCCAATAACGTCCAGTGGAAAATGCGCGCCCAAATACATACGGCTGAAACCGACGGCAAAAACTGCCAGCAGCAAATATTTGCGGTATGCCCGGTCTAATTGGAAGTACAGCACAGTTACGCAAGCTGCCACGAAAGTCGAATGCCCTGACGGGAAGCCGTAACCGCCGAACTTTTCATCGCCGAACAGGCGTAAGCTATCCAGCAGCTCTTCCGGCCGGCCGCGTGCCACCAGCGTCTTCATAAGTCGGGCTATGTTCCAGGCAAATATACCTGTGCCGGCAACGGTTAAAGCTGCCCGGCGGTTGATGAAAAACCAGGCAATGCCAACCCATAAGAATAATGCCCCGACACCACCTAGCTGGGTGATAGCATACATCGTACTATCCAAGAATGTCGGCAAGTTATTAACAGCATCGAATAGCGGCCGCTCGAGGCTGTCAAATAATCCAGCGTCTAGAGCTTGGAGCGTACTGATAATTAATACGGCCAAAGCAAAAATAAATACGAATACATAGCGCGTGTCGCGTGTCTGGTTAGCAAAATACTTCTTGAGCCTTCCTAATTTTTTAGAAGTGCTCCTAAAAAGCTTCTTCAGTGCACTAGTAACTGTCATTAACTATATTATACCATTATTATTTAATTTTGCTAATTTATCAGACGCCGCTCTAAGTTAGCAACCGGATCATACCACCCCTGTTCCAGTACATAAGCTTGCAGCTTTTTATCTAGGCCAAAGATAACCATGAGCCCAACGACAATAAATAATACGCCAATTACCCGCTTAAACCAGCTTTTTGGGTTGCTAAGACGACGAAGATGGGATGTAAAGGCCTGGCCAATATATGCAATCGATAGCAGCGTCGCGCTCATGCCGACAGCGTACGCCACCAGATAAATAAATCCTTGGATAAATGAGGCCGGCAGAACTGTGGCAACAATAAAGGCATAGGTTGGGCTACAGCTAGAGAATACCGGCCCCAGTGCCGCCCCAATCAGGACAGCTCCTGCCAAGCCTTTTTGTTTGTAGGCCCTACTTAATACTCTATTGGAGCCGGTAAATAAGCCAGATCGGGCCGACAACACTTCCCAGCCGTGAGGCCAAACAAAATAAATGCCAAGCCCCAACACTATAAACCCCGATATAATCTGCCAGACAATTTGCGGCACGCCAATTAGCGCCGTCGTGGCTTTTATTAACAGCGTAAAAACTATCACTGACGCTGCTAAAGATAGGGCGATGACAAAAGGCCGTAGCCACTGTCGTTCGGGCTTGTCCGAATCATCTCGCAGTAGCGAGCCGCCAATGATAACTGGCAGCAGAGGCAATATACACGGAGCCGCCACGGTCAAAGCACCAGCCACAAACGCTAGGATTAGTAGCGCCGTCATCGGCTAAAGATACCGGCTTCAACCGCCTTCAGTGTCGGGTCGTTATAGGCAACATGTTTACTTACCTCCTCGCCCTCATCGTTTACATGCACAATCGTCGTCTGGATAGTCACGCCATATTTTTTTCGAAGCGCTTGGTTGCTGTCGTAGTCGACTTTAATTATCGTCATTCCGTCGGGCACGCCTTTGGCTTCAATATCGTCTTCCAGGTCCCGGCACTGCGGGCACCATGGTGCGTGGAAAAATAATAGCTTGGTGCCTTGGGTCTCGGCAACAATACCCTCCCGGTAATCAACATACTGGCCCTTGCGGGTTGAACTGTCACTAGGCGCTACCGTCGACGACCCATCGGATGAAGTGTTTAGCGTAAAGCTTTCTTGCATGCCATTACGGGCCGTTTCGCCGCCGCTGCCAATTAAATAAGCTATTCCGCCCATAACGGCAACCAATATAACTGCAATGATTATTAATGTTTTTTTACCCATTCTTGCTTAATTATAATTCTAATTATGCAAAAACCATATACCATCCACATATTAAAACGGTGTTCTTAAGATAGCAAAAAATGGCCATTTAGAGTATAATAAGGAGTAACCGAGGCACTTCGACATTTATTATCTCTTGATACATCAAAAAATTGTTGTCGTGCTAGCAGTTGCAGTTAACATTTTATAGAAAGGGCAAAAATCATGTCCAAAGACAGAGGCCGCAAAGAAACTAAGAAACCAAAAACACAAAAGCCGAAGGTCTAAATTTATGCCGACATTTAAAAAGCGAGTCAATTTTTATCTCTCCGAAGAAGGCATCCAAATCCAAGAAATACTGCGCACTATGGCCTTGGACGAGAAATACAATACGGTTTCAAGCTATAGCGCCAACACCGAATCGTACCCCGATAACCTCATTCCTTTCGTTAATAAGCACATGGATTACCTCAACGCCCACCCGACCACCGACCCGCAGCACTACCTGTCAAATCTGCGCCTGATGTGCCGCATCAAGTAACGTAACTTTGTAATATTCTTAGCACCCACTACAGCCCGCTTACCGGCCAAGAAGACAATCCAAAGAACTACCATAAGATAGTGATTGAACTACTTAAAGAAGACCAGCGGACTATATTGAAACTAAGCCAGACTAATAATCCTGATGCGGTCACAACCAGTCAGGTTACTGCTGTCTGGAACACGATTTTGCACAGGCTAAAAAAAACCGTCGAAAAGAAAGCCTAGACCCCATACTGTGTTGGGTCAATAGCCCGGATTGGAAATTCAGTCGCATTGCTAAAGAACCCAATTATTCTATTAAAAATTCTCGGCGGGCTTAAGCTCATATCAATTTCTGGTTTCTCGTTGAAATAACTCTTCACTTCACCCATTCTGCCGTAGACGTCGGCTACAAACTGGGCCGGCCGTAGGTCGTTTTCATACCAGAACTGTACATACCAAAGCATTGGTTTATCCCAGCCCTGTAGCTCAAAACCGTCCTCAGAGTATCGGACTACACAGCGGTATTTCGAAATATCCTTATCGGGGACATAACCTTCGGACGTTTCCGTTTCGAAGGCGTATATTCGCGAATCAGAAAGCTGCAGGCCTTGGGTTGTCAGCGTATCGAGCTGTACATTCAGCGCCAAAACAGCAAAAGGGATTGTATCGGAATTATAAAATTCAGGTTTATCAAACATGCTGTCGCGCAAGAACTCTATAAAATTCTGGAAATCCTTAATATCGTCTTGGGGACTCTCAAGTTCCGGATGCATAAATATATTTTACAATCTAACTAATTACATATCAAAAGAGTCGCTTAGTGGTTTGCCGGGCAGCCTCGTTGCAAACCACTAGTCTGGGTGAATTAGGTTATCGTTAGGCGGGAGTTCAGGCTCGGGTTCAAGTGGGGCTGATTCGTCGCCCTGGAACTCTGGCTTTTCTATGTCAGGTACTATGAGCGTCGGCTGGGGAACATAAGTACTCTCTGATGTTTGGTATTGGGATTCCGGGGGTGCTAACGGCTGAACCAAAGTTTCAGGAATACCGGGGGTAGAAACGGCAGCATTACTTAGGGTAGTCAAAGCCATATGGCTTTTGACACGCCTATGCATTACTACGATTACCGCTGCAATAATAATAAATAATATGACTGGCAGAGCGACAAACAAAAGTATTTTACTAGCGGTTTTCTTTTGGTTAAGTATCGGCTCGGCCGTAAGTGGCTTATAGAATTCCACTTCCCCACTTATAGCCGTCCCATCGGCAGTTGTGGCAGTCAACTTAGCTCTATAAACTTTAGTATTGTCTAAAGGATTTGCAAATGTTATGGCGTACTTGCGCGTTGTTTGGGGCAATATACCACCGGTATTATTAGCGTCGATTTCGGTTACTACAGCGCCTCCTTCATCTAGAATTGCCAGTGTCAATTTTGGCACCGAATAGCTATTATCGGTATTTTTTATCCTGGCACCAAATTCATACTCGGTTGTGCCGTCAGGGTTCAGGCTTAACCTATCGACAAGCAAGCTTTCTATTGCTATTTTTTCGGTAACGGCTCCGACATTTACGAATATCGGGCTCGAGGAGGAGCTGTCCACGACAGTCTTGTTATTTAGTACTACCCTACCCCAGTAGGTTCCGGCCGCTGCGTCTTTTGGTATAGTCACAGTTACTTTGTACTCTTTAGAGGCTTTAGCGCCCAGGCTTATTGTTGCGCTACCTTTCAGCCACGACTTGAGGCCGCCTTTTAGATTCGGGTCATTATTAACTATCGGCTCGCCCGTTTCGCCTATCGTACCAAAATTTTCAAAGACAACGGCAAAATCATTCTTTTTATCAGCAGCATTAGACAGGTTAATCGTAACTGTTTTAGTTTCTCCTGGGTTGGCACTGATAATTGTTTGAGCCGGTGTAACTAACAAGGAGACACCTTGGGCGCTACTGTGCAACGGATGGCTGATTAGTACCGGTAACACCAAACTTAATAAGGCAAATGTAGCACTAGCCCACTTTGAAATCATAAGTTAATTTTAACATGTTTATGTTTGACTATTACATTTACTCATCTGGGACAACATCAGTTTCGGTTTGTCTTGCTTCCATGATATTTTCACATTCTTTGTCGCCAAACTCCTGTATGTATTGCAAGCTGCACTCCCTATAGGTTTCGGGAGACTTTTTCCAAAAATAATTGAGCGCAAAATACGCAGCCACGGCTAGGACAATTAGAATTAAAAACTTTTTAAAATAGCTATCCATGCAATCAGTATACGCTTAAGCTTAATAAGCACTTCAATTCAGCTACTCTTAAGGTTGTATTACATAGAACCCATATCAGTACTACCTCTACTCCGGCTAATTTGCTTGTGCTTGCAAATTTAAAATTTTTATAGCAGGCTAAAGTCTATGACTGAGAGAAATAACAGCCCTAACGTTTATGGTATTGAAACCGAATATACCTGCATGCTCACACTCCCCAATGATGTTGTTCACGAACTGGTTGGGAGCTGCCACTCGGTTGACGCGCGGATTGGGCTTTATGAAGCGCCGTCTGATAAAGGCAGCTCCGCAATACAAAGTCTAAGTATATCTCGCGCCCTAGAAAAAGTGGGAATATTCAGGAACTCAACCGGCATGCTCTCAAATGGTGGTAGGTTATACATTGATCCAAGTGGCCCGGAGTACGCGACCCCCGAGACAACCACTGCCAAAGAAACCGTTTATCGATCGTTTGACGGTGATAAGATTTTACTGGGAATTTTTGACCGATTTCGCAACGACGGGATTCTCAAAGACTTCCAAGTTAACCGGCGGATCGTGGATCATAACCGTACTTCAAGAGGCATCCACTTGAATACTTTGACTTCTTTAAACAACAGAGGACCCGATGACCTTGTGGCTAATTGGATTGCCACACTCAATGTCGTTAAGGGTGCAATGTTCGGATCGGGGGGATTGTTAGTTGACGATAAGGGTAAGACTGCCTACCACCATTCACCTAGGCTTTCTATAACAACCGATACGACCGCTAACTACAACAAGTATAAGCAAAGACCCCTGGTTAGAGGCCCGTTTAAAGGTGATGGTAATCAGTTTGCGCGGATAGAAACCGTAACTAGTGACGCCCTTAACTTTGGGTGGCCACTGCGCGCAAGCCTGGTTGCAACCAATGCTTTTGTCGGGATATTAGAGCTGGGATATGGTGATAAGTGCCCTCGCCTTAGGAATCCAGTTAGTTCCGCGCATTTTGTAGGCAGGCTTGGTAGTGAAGGTAAGGTAGAAATTATAAAAGGCGAAAGCACTGCCACTGCCCGCCCATTAGATATAATGCGTCAAATTTGTGAAATAGTTTTAGAAGTTGATGATAAAGAAAAGTATTTAGATAAAGAGTCGGATCAGGTAATCGGCGAGATAATCGATACGGCAGACAAAATGAGCACCGATATTTATAGCGTTGCCGACCAAGTAGAATCCGTGGGCAGATTGGTCGCAATGCAGAGGAAAATGGATAAAGCCAAGATCGCACTAGATTCAGAAAGAATGTGTCGGTTTGATTATGCGTGGGACTGGTTAAGGGGCGGCATAGCCGAGACTTTAAGAGATAAGAGGTTAGCTGGCTGGCAGGGCTTTGGGGACACTCCGTCTGTGGCGACTGTACGCAGGAGGCTAACTACCCCTCCTCAAGACACACGAGCTAAAGTCAGGGGCGAAAATATAAAATTGAGTCATGGTACTAATGATTCCACATGGGATCAGATCGATTTTGGTACCCACCAGCAATACGTTCATCCGTTAGATTCCCACAGATCTTAGATTAGGTGCTGTACAAAAAAACTGCTACTTAGCATAACTTTTTCGTAAAAGACTTAGCCTCGTGCACTCTTATTCGTGAGAGTCTTGCGTGACATCGGCTTCATAACCCCAATCACTTTGCCACTGTTTCATTTGGGCGATTTCTTGTTCTTGTGCGGTAATGATATTGCGTGACAATTCTTTGATTTCTTCATGCTTTGCCTGCCCTTCGGCTAATTTGGCCATTCCTACCGCGCCTTCGTGGTGGGCAATCATAGAGTTAATAAATTCTTCATCAAATTCATCGCCGCGCTTATTAGTTAAAGACTCTGTCATGGACTGCATGCTATCGCTGCTAGCAACCGGTTTTTCGATTGTGGTTGCAACAATTGAGACTAGTAGACCGCCTGCCATAAAGCTGATGATTCCGATAAGCAAAGACTTGGTATTCATTTCTGTTTCCTCCTGATTAAGTTAACGTGACAGCATCCGGCTGACGGCCGTTACTAGTTCTTCGGCTTTGGCTTCAGTTCCCTTTGGCCCGATGTTGTCGTTAGCAAGACAATGCCGGGCGTGTTCGCCGAGCAACTCCAAGGCGACTTTATCAAGGGCAGCCTGGGCAGCGTTGATTTGGGTCAGAATATCCACGCAGTATTTATCTTCCACGACCATCCGAGTTACGCCGCGCACTTGGCCTTCTACCCGGTTTAACCGCTTCACTATCTGCTCTTTGTTCTTGGTGTAACCGTATGTGTTCATGCTGTTTCCTTATGAGTGTGGTGATGGGCTTCAGCTTCGTCAAGCTCATGCATTTCATGCATTAGTGCGTGGCCTTTGCCGCGTTTTAGCAAATATAAGTTTACTGGGTACGAGGCAAAGTACGCTGCCGTTAACGCTAAGGCCATCCCTAGCCAAAAGATAGGGTTAACCAGCCCAGCTTCCATGGCGCCGGGTATAACTGCCATAACGGTATTATCGACCAGCTCCATAGTCGCAATTGATAAAGTATCGGCCGCAAACACTAGGCTTAGAGCTGCCCCCAAAGCTATGCCCGATTTAACCAGCGGCAAAGCCGACAGCGAATAACCAAAGATAAATGACAACCCAACTGCCAGAGCAATTGTAGGCAGTGTGCTAAGTCCTATGGCCGTGCCGATAATTAGACCCAGTATTTCGCCGATAGCACACCCTGTCAGACAGTGGAGAGTAGCGCTTTTTGCTAAAGATTGGATGTTATTATGCATGTTAATTCTCCTTATACCCCCCTAGGGTATACAAAAACAAAAATCGTGTCAATAAAAAAGAGTCCCTGAATCAAAGACTCTTTTGTTTAGTAAACTTTTATCTTATTAGGTTGGCTTTATTCCTCGTTAAAAGACCTGTTTTCAGACTGTTTTATCAATTGCTCCAGGCGGGCTTGGTCTTCGCTTTTCTTTACATAAGCCGTGGTTTCAATCTTGTTATATTTTCTTTTTTTGTCAGCCATGGTAAAGCTCCTTTTACTTACTACTCTTTTACCATAAACTTTTAATCATTATCAAACAGTAAGGAATCTAACATATAGCAATCCCAAAACAAAATGACGCTTTTTGGCCGCGACCAAAATGAATGGTTTCTTATAATGATTACAATTTAGAAAACGAACATTATAACTGCTATCAAACCTATCACCGCAAGAATGGTAATAATTGTGCTGCGACCCATATAGTTGGCCTTTCGTTATTAATTTCACTCCCAATTGTAGAAAAATTAAAAGCTAATAACCGTAAAATAGCTTACATTAAAAAACCTTGCGGAGGTCAGACCTCCGCAAGGTACTACGGTTAGTAAGTATATGAATACTTAAATAAAATAGAACCATATGTCATCAGTTAGGTCATTTCGCGCATTCCTTCGGAATGCCGAGCGAGTATCTTTTGGACCGCCAAAAGATACCAAAAACTCTCTGGCTGCGTTTTTTCTTGATAGAGCCACCAGTCATAGCAAACAACAGGGCTTCGGAACTCGCTAGCGCTCAAACAGCCTAGCCCTATTTTGTTGTTTGTATGACGTGGCTCTTCAGGAAAAAGCCGATGCCAAGTAGCCCCCATGGATACGGCCCAACTGGCCGATATTTTATACGTGCTCGCTCCAAGGAGCGAGCTTCTGCTTTAAACCCCAGCATCTGAAAAGTCCGGTGAATATTGTGGCAAAAGGAGCGAATCAAGCAAAAGTGTGCTCGAATGCCTACTTAAAGTTAAAGTATTCGAGCCGCTTGCCGTTCTTTTGCGCGCTCTCTTTTGCTACAATTTTCAGCCGTGACTTTTCAGCCGCTGGTCAGTTTTTTGGCTTCTTTTTTGCTGAACCAAAAAAGAAGCGACTTGGTTCTTGGTCGCAAGAACAAATAAAATAGAGCCCCTGTACTGTGGGGCTCTATTGTTTAGTAAACTTTTATATTTAGAAAATGCTACGTAGCAAGTTTGCGATTGGATTGCCCCTAGCTTTGCCTTGGCTTGCAATGAAGCTTACACAATCACCTTGATTCTTGAAGGTTGGGTTATTAAATGTCTTCCAACCATCCTTTTTACACTGATCTTTGTTAGTGGGAGTAGTAAGCGATTCCTGTAGTTCAAAATCGAATGTTGTGCTATTGAACGTTACAGAGTCTAGGTAAGTAATATAGCTAGGATTGTACGTGCCCTGAAATACTCCATACTCTGTCACAACACCTTGGGGTGCTTGCACTTTTGCATCGGTAAGGTTCACTGTAGGAGGGCCAGCGATGTTACATGTAACGCGCCGAATGGACTAGTACACCAAAGCATACCTGTAGCAACGTCACCGGTTTGCCAAATATTACGCTCCACAGGCGCATTGTTGGGCGATCCATCGCTCCAATATGGCTCATAAACTAAATATGTACTATCGGATGTAGTTAGATTGCCATCTATATCAATCTTAAGGTAAAAGCTTAATGCCCCAGCGTCCACATTTGCTGTTTCTACTTTTGATACATACGACACATTATTTAAAGCCCCTAAAGCAAGTGGGGTAGACAATGCATAGGATAGTGCAGCGTTTGATTCGTTTGTTTCGTTTGTTGTTAGTCTAGCAGAACCCACTCCCATAGGCGCAGTGGCGTCAGCGACAAAATTTACTACGCCCCCTGCACCGACATCAATTACCCAACCATTTGGATTTGTTGGCGTGACAACTGTAGTTGCAGCACTTGCCATTGGCGCGAAGGCCAAAATTGGTAGAGCGAGCAAAGCCGATAAACCAGCTGCCAGCCTTTTTATTGTTTTTATCATGCATTCTCCTAATTAATTTTTTGACAAAAAAAATAAACTGCCGGGGTGCGACAGTTTATAGACTACTTACCTACTGTTACGTGTACTTGCGATAGGTACAAGAACATAAGCTGGTTTACGTGAAAGGCTAACCATGTATCTTTTCAATAAGTTTCTTAACATAAACCCCCTTATATTCTTAATAGTCATAACCAGTATAAGTCCGTCCTAAAACCAATACTACCGCCATCACCTTAGTGCGATGTTAATAACACATCAATAACACTTTAGGAGAATTGTCGAATTTCTTACACAACAACAGCTTTGGGAGAGGTTTGGGGTCACAAAGAGCGGCGGTATTTGCGTATAACGATGGCGCCCAAAATGACGGCCAACAGCAATATACCAAACACCAACGTAAAGTCCACCGGGTTTTCTTTCTTAAGGGACAGGGTCTCGCCCTCGCTGGTCTGGATTTCGTAACCGGCTGTTTGTTCTTCTGTCATTAATGTCAGTATACTCGTCTAATTAACAGATGGGTAATACTTATGCTTTAATGGGCACCACCTATAAATTACTTGCTTTCTTAAAAATAGAGGACTATGTTGGAATTATGAATAATTATCCCGGGGTAGAACCTGGGAAGTTTCGATCCGCTGCAATCGAGAGCGGAGATCACATAGAACAGCTACCGGAAGCTGTTTATAATGAATTACTGGAAAATCCCAGGACTGTTTCTCCGGTACGCGAACAACTTGCCGTTTCTATACGAGCTGACGCCGTACGGATAAAAGATCGTCTTGTAAACTACAATATCCAGCCTAATGCGGTGCTTGTCCTGAGTGAAACCCAAACTGTTACCCGTTCCAAGAAGTTAATAAAGCGTTTAATGGATATACCGGACGTCGAAATAAAAACTGAAACGGTAAGAGCGTGGGTTGTAAATGCACGAGCTAAGCGCGAAGCAGTACAGACAAATAACTTTTGGGATTATGGGGCTCTGCCTCAGATAAAAATTAGTCATAACGGCTTAGCAATCGATGAAAATGGACTAATCCATTATTATACGGATAAGCCGCATATAATTAGGCAGGATCAATCTGCTAATGGAGAACCGAGGCAACAGTATTTTTCTCAGGTACCTGCATCAACATCAGAATTACAAACCCCCTTACGATCACTACAGCTCGCAAGCGATTACAATCTTATAGGTCTGCACGCTATTAACTCCTCTATCCCGGATATGTTTTTTCAGCCTGCCTATATGGAATGGCACCGAGATACAGCAAGATTGTTTAACTCTATCCCGTTAAGCGCTGGGCATACTAGACCTCAAGACGCGGCGTAACACCCGGCTCGTAGACAATAACTGTAACAAACAGGTCGGGATTGTAGTGGTCGTGCATGTAAAAGACGCCGGTTTGATTAAACTGGACGCGCCAAGCCTCGTCGGCCTCGAAATCGCCAGATTGGTATTCGCCTTCGTGTTGGTGCGATACATCGGCGTGGGCTCCGTGGCCATCATCTTCTTGGCCGTGCTTGCCCTCACCCAGTGACATGTTGTGCACCCTGCCATCGGCTGAATTAAACTGGACGAATTCGCCTAATTTAACACTGATGTTATCGGGCTTTATGCCAGTTTCGGTGAGTGCAAGGCAAACATTGGCATTGCAGTTCTGGTTACTTACTTGCTTGTTCTGGTTGTTACTTAGCGCTTGGACACCGGCAAATCCAGTGCCAAGGGCCATTAGTGCCACCAGGCCGAAGACTAAAAAACTGTTTTTGCTGGCCTTTTTAACTGAATCTTTTATACGGCTCATTTATTCGGTAACCTCGACTACGCCCTTCATGTACGGGTGTGGAGAGCAGTTATAGCTGTAGCTACCTACTGTATTGAAGGTAACACTGTATGTTTCGCCTTTAGCAAGCAGTGGGCCTTCTTTGAAATCGTCTGTGGCATCTTCGGGAGTTACGTTGTGCTTGGCATCATCGTTATTGGTCCAGGTAACAGTAGTGCCCTTTTTAACTGAAATGTTGGCTTGCTTGAAGGCAAAGTCTTCGATTGATACTGCGTTCGGGGCTGTTGCTGTCTCTGTATCTGCTGTCTCGCTGCTGTTCATGTTCATTGTGCTCATGTCATCGCTGCCTTTATCTTTTTTGAGAAGACTTGAGATGCCAACCACAGCTATGACAGCGATGAGTGCAATAATAATAAATTTTTTCATGGTTGCTCCTTTTTTAGTAGATTTATGGTGTGGAGCACCCGCTTATATCGGGTGCTCCACTAATATTTTTTTTAAGTTACTTAGAACTTTTCTGGGTATTGCTTGACGATAGCACCGGCTAACGTGTCAGCGACCTTGGTTGTAACCTGGGTACGCGTACGCATTTGGGCATCGTATGAACCAGCATAGTCACCAGCACCGTGCTTGTCGACTGTTTCTTTAAGCAAACCGACGTGCTCAGTAATCAAAGCTGCAACCGCTTCTTTTGGAAGATTTGGGTTAGCACCGCTTAGAAAAGCAGAGATGGCTTCAACGTAACCGTTGAGGTTCTCGACAGCCTTGGCCATACCAGCCGTGTTACCAGCTTTTGCAGCGACAGTGTAGTCTACAAAGAATCCGATGTGGCTAGCCCAAATTTCTTTGAACTGAGCACCGGCTTCTTCGCCGTAAACACTAGCAACTGCTGCTGACAAATTGTCAGTGTTGGTGCCAAGTGATGCGGCAGCGGCCGTAAACATTGGCGAGCCATCAAAGCCTGCCCTTGTGGCTGCAGACGCCAAATCAACGTGCTCTGCCTCTAGGTTGTTAAGGACGGCCCGCAAATCTGCAGGTTTCGTATCTGTTGCTTTTATAGATGACTGCGCAGAGTTTTCCTGGCCATCATCATTATCGTTACTGTTCATGGCATAACCGATTCCACCACCGACTAACAAGCCGACGGCAAGAGTAACGGCAGCCATACCGAGTCTGGATTTATTCTCCATACTATTGTCCTCCTTAGAACTTATTTATAATTGTGAGGTTTACTTAATAAAGTAAACTATTAATTAATATAAACCTCCAGATACTATATGTCAACACTTTTTGCTTTGATGTCATAATTCTTACAATATGTTAGACGATTATCACCTAATTATAGCTAATTATGTTAGCCTTTATTTGCTACGCCGGACTTATCCTTCTCTGTGGAAAGCCTAATGACTTACCCGTTAGTCATGCCAACTTTGCTATACTGCTGACATGAACAGCTATACGCTTTGGGAGAACGATATTTTTATCGTAAGCACCCCCTATAACCCACACTTACCTTACCGTGAAGGCATGCATATCGTAGCCGCACCAAAAAGAAAAATGGCTAATGCCTGGACAGATGTAGACCTAGCTGCAGATACTTTTAGACTGGCGGCTATGGTCTGCAAGTTGATTGAAAAGTTGCAACTTTCTCCGTGGTTTAATCTGCAGGCAAACGGGAACTGGGGATTATTGCCTGGTGCAGAGCCATTTTTTCACATCCACATTTATAGCAGAAACAAGACGGAGACATGGGCCAAACCCCTGGTCTTGCCCGAAGCACCGCGAACCTACCAAAACGACCCAATGCCAAAGGCAGACCGCATAATACTCATAGAAGCATTCAAAGCCTTAAAATAAGATGCCTACCCCTCCCGGCGGAAGAGAAACTCTAGCCAAGCGTTGAAGTTGCGCTCGTACCACGGGCCGGTGTCCTCGAGACCGGTACTTTGGCCTCTGACCTCCGGAAGCTCAACGTCGACAGTATGTGACATAGCAACGGTTTTGGGTACAATTAAAAGCTTTTCGCCAGGGCTAGCCTTATTGTATTGGCGGCGCACCACCAGCTCGATATATTGGTCGGTCTCTAAGTAAAGGTTTTTGAGCGCTAAGTTAGAATTCTCCAGCTGACGGACCTGATTGCGCTGTTGCATGGCCGACATCTGCTTTTGCAGGTCATAATTAGTCTGGACCACCTTAATGCCACTCCAGGTAACTAGCAGCGCCATAATCGTAAATACAATCAGACCCAAAGTACGGACGTCAGTGAGGGTGTAATACAGGGAAGATTGTTGTAGTTTTTTTATTTTTGATAACATTTTGTAATGCTAGTATAGCAAACTTTGCTACTCTGTATAGTAAGAGTAAGTGGAGGAGTCTTAATATTTATTTAATCGGAGATTTGTAATTAATGGGAATTAGAGCAACCAGCGGCCACGAATTTGGTGAACCCACCCCGCATGTAATGCGCGCGGCGGCATTTGCGCAGATAAACCAGTTTGTCCTAAATTCGGGACGCAAAGAGCAAGTTACTGAGATAATCCCGCTCGAAACCGAGCCAGAAATTGATATTGACCGACCCCCTATTAATACCGCATCGTCAACGGCACTACCGCCACTCAATTGGGACTCTGAAGCAATACAAAAACTGCGTAACTGTATTGATAAGCCACGTGGGCTATTTTTCCCCGAACCTGGCCCTAACCTCAAGGATCGTCAAAAGCTGGCTAAAGCCATCTGCGCGGAGTGTATCATTAACGACCTTTGCCTTGATGAAGCCCTGAAGAACAGTCAAAATGTTGGCATTTGGGGCGGTACAACAAAAGGCGAACGCAAAAAGATTATCAATGCTCGCAGCCAAGCCGCCCAGGAAACTGAGGTGGCATGAATATTAGGTATATCAAATGAGCATTGAGACAGTGAACGATTGGCAGAGCAAGGAACCGACTGCTGAGGAGCTTCAACAAGTCGAATTACAAGCAATACTCGAAGCCAGGATAAAACAAATGGATCCCGGAGACTTGAGGTATTGGCACAGCGCAATTTTGGATAGAGATTTCGAGGCAGACATTGAATTTGAAACTGAGGATCGTGTTAAGGAAGCCGCTGTATATTCAGATAATCCAATACCTACTGGAAAAACCACTGACTCCTACTGGAGGAGTAAGGGTTCTTGCCTAGGAGCAAACCTAAAATTATTTTATCCCGATAAAACCGGCAGATACGCTAGAGCAAATAACTACAACATAGTGTTACAAGCAAAAGCAATCTGCGAGACATGCGTGGTTCGTGTTGAATGCCTGGAAAATGCGCTAGAAAACAACGAGCAGTACGGCATATGGGGCGGGAAGACTGAAGATGAGCGTGACGAGCTTCTTAGGCGACAAGGTCATTCTGAACGAAACGTAAGTGCATAAATAGGTATAATATGGCTTAATGAGCCCAAACCGGATCCCAAGAGGTGATTATTACCTAGAAACCAACCCAAATGGCGAAATAAAGCCCGATAGTTCTCAGGTGTCGATAGGCAACAGCGACAGGCGTTTAGGAGAATTTGCTTTAGGGTTAGGGCTTTGGGCTTTCGAGGAGTGGCGGGCTTATGCGGCCTGCGCGGGGCTGAATCCTGATATATTTTTCCCTACGACAGATTATGACATAGAAGTAGCAAAAGCAATTTGTGCCGACTGTGGCGTTAGTCAAGAGTGCCTCAACTATTCCCAAGAACGCCCAGAGGTATACGGCATATGGGGGGGTAAAAATAAAGCTGAACGTCGGGCCTTACGGCACAGAGAGTCCGGCCATCCACCTGAGAAATTGGTTGTATAATATATCCTAATGAGGAAAGAAACCCCATCTTCAATCGAAGCAGATCCGCCGCTTCATCCAGCCCAGGCAGCAGAACTTGCAAATGCCAGAGAGGCCTTTGAACTAAATAAAACTGATGAGTTGTGGAAGGAATTTGGATACTGCGCAGGCAAGCAAAAAGAGTTTATGAAAAACAGTATAGCCGCAACAGCTATGTGCGATGTCTGTTTGGTCAAAGTTGAATGTCTGGAATTCGCAATTGAGAATAATCAGAATTTTTATATTTGGGGCGGCAAAACACCTTCAGAACGCAAACGCCTGATCAAACGGCGTAACCAGGCCCCCAAGAAGTAAACTTCTGTCCATACCAGACCTAATCTGCTATAATTTCCCTGTTAAAAACAGCTTTTAGCCAAAATACCAAACCAGTTCGCTTGTCGAATGTTTTTGGATTTTGAGAGGAGATGGCTTGTAGGGTCTGTAGTTTTAACAATCGGCTAAACCAAGAACTTGTTCTGTTTAGACGATTGAAAGGAGCAACCGACCAAAAAGTGAAGTTTTGGAACAAACTTGTTACAAAACAAGCTAAAAGGTCGGGTTGCGACGAGGGGGCGTAGCTCAGTGGTTAGAGCAGAGGACTCATAATCCTTTGGCCGTTGGTTCAAGTCCAACCGCCCCCACCAAGCATAAGCACAATGGCTTCAGAGACTGGAGTCATTTAATTTTGTTATAGTTAGCATATGAATAAAGACCAGTATTTTATAAGCGAAAAGATGCTTGATGTTGGTGAAGGTCACACGCTGTACATTCAAGAGTGGGGCAAGCCCGATTCATCTAACCCTATTGTCTTTCTACACGGCGGACCAGGAAGCCAAGTTAAAGATAAGCATAAAGGGGCGTTTGACCCGAAAACCCAGCGCGTAATCTTCTTTGACCAGCGCGGCTGTGGCAAAAGCACTCCTTATGGCTCACTTGAGAACAATACTACCGACAAGCTGATTGAAGACATATCAAAAATAGCAGACACTTTTAATGCAAAAACTTTTGTTCTTCACGGCAGCTCTTGGGGGTCAACGCTCGCGCTGGCTTACGCGCTTGCACATCCTGAGCGCGTACACGCCTTAGTCATCGGTGGCATATTTACTGGCTCAAAAGCAGAGGCAAACTGGATTGATAAAGGGCATTTCAAAACATTCTTTCCTGATGTCTGGCAAGACTACCTTGATAGAACCCCAGCCGAACACCACAATGACCCAAGCAAATACCACTTTGATAAAGTCGTTAATGGTACGACTAAGGAACAGAAGTTATCGGGTTACGCGTATGATTGTCTTGAGGCGGGCGTTATCCAGCTTAGTGACCGATACGAGGCAGAGGATTTCGGGGAATACGACCCCACAGGTATACGACTTGAGATGCACTATCTATCAAATGGATGCTTTCTACCAGACCGTCACATACTAGATAAGGCTGACAAGCTAAGTATGCCCGTTCATATTGTGCAAGGTCGCTATGATATGGTCTGCCCACCTCATACCGCTTACGAACTAAATGCTAAGTTACCAAACAGTAAATTGTATTGGACCTTGAGCGGTCATAAGCACGAACACGAAGGCGAGAATATCTTTAGAAGTATCTTTGCCTCTCTTGTCTAATGGAGGTATAGTAGTTAGCTGTTTCAAACGCTTTCGTCTTATACACTAGCCACCTTAGAGTACATAGCTAACCTCAGTTAGCGTACTGGCTCTAATCCTTCCCAGACAACGGCGTGTACTGTCCCAGCCCTCTGCAATATCTGCTAGGATATCTCAAGCGGGCGTGTTTCAAATAAGCTAAGATCATTCCCACCATAACCAATTTCAAACGATTTAACGAGTCTCGCTTCGGGTAAAATTCACTTAAATTCGGGCTTGGCGGCGCTTGCGGTAGAACATTGTCAGTACGCCGTTTGCATAGACAATAGTAATGACTGCCATGATGCCAAAAGACAAGACTTTGTGTATGCCAACTGAGTGTTGAATCGCGCGAGATAGTAAAAATTCCGCGGTTAATACAACGGATAAAATCCCATATACAGCTGTTAGAAACAGTTTGCCTTTGCTGCTAAGGAGTTGGCGGGTGCGTTTAATAACCTGCTTGTAGGACAAGTTTCGTTCAAACAGCGCGACCAGAGGCATAAGGCCATAATTTACAAGTACATAAAAGCTGATAGCTACGGCCGCAATAATGTAATAAGGCAACAGCTTAAGCGTTTCCTCTTGAGTAGTTTTGAACGCAAGGAAGTGTATCAGCCCAATAACAGCTATAGCCAATACCGGTACGGCAATCATCGATAAAAGCATCAGCCAAGAAACGGTGGTCCTGCCAATATTGTGCAGGCCGTCGTAAAGAGTGGCGCGAACAGAGCGGATTCTTTTACTATTTGCACCCTGCATGATGGCAACCGACATAGAGTTAAGGATAAAAGCCAGGACCCACGCGAAGGCTGCGGTTAGCGAGCTGGCGGCAATAAGTGAAATTAAAAACATGTTTGCCCCGCTGGCTTCGGATATGAAGTAAGCTGTCATGAAGAATGCATAAGTCATCTCTGTGGCAATCATGACATAGACATAGCCTAAGATTGCGGCAATTACGGTAACCGCTATAAATATATCCTCATTACGACGGATTGACTGCTTTAAATCACCGTTGGCGGTAGCTAGAAAATACTGGCGGCGATACCACGACAAACTTAGGCGTTTTGTTCTACGGACGTTGGCTTTAGTTAACCGCTGAGCCCGCAATTTGAGCGCTTTAATATTACGGCTTGTGGGCAGCCGGGTTAACCTGGTTAGATATTCAGCTTGTAACTGCGTGATCATCTATTTTTAGTCTCCTTAGGTGGAGATGCTTGTAAGTTGCTTACAAGAACCCACACCAATTGTTCCACATTATTTTGATACATTATAGCATATATTGTTACTAGAGTCAATATTAACTGATCACAATGTTCCCTGCAGCTATTCAAATATGAAATAAGGGAATATAATAGCTGCAATATTTAAACAAAGGCTCATTAAAATGGGTGAAAAAGCAGAATTTCCTAAGGAAATGTATTATCCAGAGGAGATAAAGGAATATCAAGCTATTGTAGACGAAAGAATTGCATCGGGTGCACCAACCTGGATAGAAGAAGGGATTGGCGACAATGAAGGACGCATCTTATATTTTTTCAAAAATAAGGATCTCCAGGGTTGTATAGCTCAATTAAATGAATCCAGGAAGTGCGAAGTCTATAGAACTATAGTCCGCGACGACAGTATAATTAGAGAGTCTCTTAGCGAAGAGCAGGTTGTATTTGAAGAGGCTGTGCGGCTTTTACAGGATGCTATAGCTGCCTAAAAGACTTGTGTTGGTAACTTAAACGTTTTTAATCGTACCGGCGAGTTGCTGAAGAATTAAAAAGCGTGAGTCGGTTTTCTTGAACAATTGGCTCAGGTCGGCGTCTTCGAGCTTTTCGTAATCGGTCAGGCCATCTTCGGTTTCAAACTCTGCACCCAGCGGGTCGCCGTCTTGGTAGAACTGTATGACTTCATAGACAGTGTTGCCAGGAATTGTAACCGTATATAGCAGTCTGGTTTTCGGGACATCACTGCACATATCAGCACAGTACGTTACATATGCAAATTGAGTATTGGTGTCTACGAAAATATTAGTAGCAGGTGCGTTTTCTTTTGCCTGTTTAGCATCATCGAGACTTTTGATTCCGGCTTCACCAAAACCACCATGGCCCATCTCAGGGTCATGCGTCCAGTCAACCGACATAATTCCTGCTACAACCGTATCATTTTGGCTGAATGTTAATATTTTCTGACTGCCCTTGGTTAGGTGTTTCATCCGCTCTTCTTCACCTTGCTTAAATATAACTTCACCCCATGTTTCTGGGTAGGCAAAACTTAGGCTAGCGGCTTCGTTTTTGTACTCCTTAAAGCCGGCGGGAATTGTATCGGCTTCTATTAGGGGCAAGTCTGAAGCATTCTGTTCGGACTGGTTAGCTGCCGGTGGTACTTCATCATCTTGCTTAACTGCCAGCACGGCGATAAATGCTCCGGCAATAAAGAGCACAAAAAGCACAAGGGCTATGATTAACGGTGTTAGGAAGCTTTTCTTCGGGGGCAGTATTACTTGTTTGGGTTCTACGGGCGGTGTTGCCGGCTCTACCGGACGACTTGGTTCATGTTCATCGGGGTTCATTAGATTCTCCTCACTTATACTTAAATTATACGCTAAAGCTACTAGCTAATTTAAATAATCGTCGCCAGGGCCTTATGGGCGGATTCCACAGTTACTTCACTGCCGCCTTTGAGTTCCATGACTTCCCCATCCAGCTGCATCGGCATCTTGCGGATAGCGATAAACACGTAGCTAGTCTCCCGCCGAGTGGTATTTAGGTTACTAACAGCGGCTTTCACCAGTTTTTTGACCAGTTTACGTTTGTGGCTGCTGGGGAATGTCACCACCTCGAACTTACCATCATCTGGGCGGTTTTCTGGTGCAAGTGTCAGGACTTTAGCCATCTGATTAATATTGCCAAATAGCAAACTGTCTAGCCGAAAAACCTTGCCTTTATGCTTGATCCTAAAAGGACGGTACTTGCGGAATGTTTTTAGAACCAAAAGTATTTCTTTGAATGCATTCAGTGTGTGCTTATTGAGTTCAGTTGCAATCACAGGCGTCAGGCCAAGTCCAACGTAGGAATGCGCGTAACGGGTTACCGGTTCCAGTTTTGGACCTTTGGCAGTGACTTTTATGAGATCTATTTGGGTGACTATACCCTTTTTTATTTCCACCGAAAGGGGATTATCCTGCATGGTACGGCTATGGTCATTGGCATTGCCGGCAGGTAGTACAGCCGTGATTGCGCTCGGGTTGCCAGCGTCCATGACGCCGTTCACCACCTCGTTATAGCCACCGTCGCCGCTTGATGAAACGATAAGCGGGCATTTTGCCGACTTGGCAATTTGGCAGGCCAGCTCGCGGGCATGGCCGACATACTTGGTTGGTATCCGCTCAATTTTAAGATCGGGGAATTTAGGCCGCAACGATTTTTGCAGTTCTGCGGCCATTGCTTTGCTGTTCCCGGTGCTGTTGGGATTATAAATAATACTGATACGCGAATAATTTACCATTACCTCAACATAATAGCTGTGATTTGTACAGATTAATAGGGTAAATCTTACTTTCCATTAATTAGCGTCGCGTTTCAAAAAGAGATACCAGCCAATTGCCCAGCCGACTATAAGATATACCGCAAATAGCGCTGCAGCCCTAAGCGGCGTCATTGCGCCATCCTCAATACGGGCAGAACCTAAAACTTGATGGAGTGTTGTGAGTGGCAAATAGATATTGTTGTGTTTTAGTAGCAGACCTAGCAGGGCCTCGACTGTTCCTAGCCCAAAGAGCAATAGGACAATAGCAGCGGCAAGATTGCGGGTAAGAACTGCAAATAGTGCGCCAAGAAGACTGTAACCTACCGTATAGAATACCGACTTACCAATGGTTGCGAGTGGCGAGAAAACTTGTGGCGCCAATGTGCCGCCACGCAGAGACACGCCAAGCAGATACATCAGTAGTCCAACTCCAATCATAAGTAGGGCAAAAACGGCGCTGTAGGCAGCTGCAGCTAGTAATTTTGCAGCCAGCGCCTTGGTGCGGCTGTTGGTAGCAGTCAAAGTGTGCATAATGGTGTTATAGCGATATTCGTGGACAAAGAATAAGATTAAAACAACGGCTGCAAAGCTGGCGGTAATATTACCGACATTTGGGATAAGTTCTGTAAAAGCGTCCTTACTCAAAGCCGATGTGGCCATTTCGCCTTCACCCTTGTACCCTTCTACATACAGGGCAAAGAAAGTGGTTATAATTGCTGCGATAAGAGCCAAAACATAAGTTGAGCGGACAGTTGCAAGCTTCAGAAATTCTGATTTTAAGCTGTTGCGCATTACGCGTTGACCTTTCCTTTGCCCTGGTATTCCTGTGCTCCAGCTGTGAGTTCCAAGAAAGCTTCCTCTAGAGTGGCAGTATGCTTAGTTAATTCCAGAATTGGTACACCAGATTCATATGCCAATTTGCCGATGTCGTCTATCTTCATATTCTGAACAGTAAAACCGCCATTTAGCTTTTTGTATAAAGCCTTTTGCTGTTTAAGTACTCTCTCCAGCTTGGACTCGGCACTGGTTCGGACAAACACGCCGGCATGACCACTGCCAGAAACTAGACTGTCCATCGAAGTGCTTGCAATCAGTTTGCCTTTGCCGATGACAACGACGTCGTCAGCCATTTGCGCCATTTCGCTTAATAAGTGCGACGAAACAAAAACTGCGTTGCCCTTATCGGCGTAGCTTTTTAGGAATTCGCGCAGCCAAGCAATACCCTCTGGATCCAAGCCGTTGGCGGGTTCATCTAATACTAGGTACTTGGGGTTGCCGAGGATTGCAGCCGCAATACCAAGCCGCTGGCTCATGCCCAAGCTAAATTTGCCGGGCCTTTTTTTGGCTACTTCCGTAAGGCCAACTAGTTCCAGCACGTCATCAACGCGTTTTTCACTGACACCTCCGGCTGCGGCTAATACTCTCAGGTGGTTTCGGGCGGTACGGGTCGGATGAAAGGCTTTGGCTTCCAGCAAAACACCAACGACATGGGCCGGATTTGCAAACTTATGCAATCGCTTGCCGTCAAAAGTCGTCCGACCTGGGCCGTTGTCGAGTCCAAGCATTAGGCGCATTGCCGTAGATTTACCGGCACCGTTGGGACCCAAGAACCCCGTGACTTTTCCAGTAGCAACTTCAAACGACACGTCATCGACCGCCTGCTTTTTGCGGTAGCGTTTACTGAGGTGTTCCGCCTTGATCATTTGTATTAAATTATAGCTTATTGCTGCAGATGTTGGTATAGCTCGGTGATTGTTTGGCAGTTCATGAGTTTTTCGCGCATTTCCTTGGCACCGTCGAAGCCACTGATGTACACCTTGCAGAATTTGTTGAGGGTGTGGAGAGGCCGCTCGCCTTCTCGCCACGTATCAGCAAACAGCTCAACATGCTCCCTAAACAACTTAATTTTACCTATTACATCATAATTTTCCCATTTCCGAGGTCCGTCCTCGGAAAGACAGAAGGGGTTTTCGAAGAGGCCGCGGCCGATCATAATTCCGTCCAAGTCATACTCTTTTGCAAGTTTACGGCCTTGTTGCTTAGTTAGAATGTCCCCATTACCAATAATAAGTGTGTCTTTTGCAATTTTGTCGCGAATCTTGACGATTTCGCCTATAGCATCCCAGTGCGCTGGTACTTTGCTCATTTCCCTTCTGGTACGGCCATGGATTGTAAGCATATCAAGATTGTGGCCAAGTAAAAATTCATGCCAGCTATAATCAATCTCACTCCATCCGAGCCGTGTCTTGACCGATACGGGCATCTTGCCCGCCCCACGCTTGGTGGCTTTGATGATTTCGTGCGCTAAGGGTCGGTTATTCATAAGGGCGCTGCAGGTGCCATTTTTTACTTCTGATTTGGCAGGACATCCCATATTTAAATCGACACCCTTAAAGTTGATGCCACTAGGCAAACCAAGTTCGCGCGCAAATGTGCCGTCGGCAATCTCACTGGCTGTTTTCTCAAAGTTTTCAGGTATAAGTCCCCACAGCTGGGCAATAAGCGGGCCTTCTGTTGCTGCAAACCTAAGCTTTTTGAGCAATTTTGGACGACCTGGAGATTGCAAGCCGTCAACATTCACAAACTCTGTAAAGTATAAATCGGCGGGCGCATTGGTATGAACTACCTGGCGGAAAACTGTATCCGTCACGTCATCCATCGGAGCCAATGCGAAGAATGGCTTAGGCAATGTATTAAGTATCAACTTACTCTGTTTTGGCACGGCCAAGAATATCGTCAAACCCGCCTTCAACAATTGGTTTAAGTTTTGGATAGTGCTTGCTTATCTCTGATAGCCGCTCGGCAAAAAATATATACCGATTTGCTTCAGATTCTTTTGCGTAGCTTAGAACCTTTTTGGCCTGGTGCACTCGCCAACTGGCAATTGCTTCATCGACATAGAACATTATGCCGCCATTCTCTGAATCATATACCACGCTTTGTGGATCGTAGCCAATCTCCTTGATACCGTTCATGCCAGAATGTCTTAGCATTGCTAAATCATAAAATCTTAATAACGGTAAAAGACCTGACTGATCCCTCGAAACAACAAGGTTGAGAACGAGCTCAGGGTTTGCAACCTCGAGTATAAGGTCAAGTTCGTACAGTGACGCCCCGCTACACTGCGCATCTTTAGCGTAATTAATATAATCTCTTGTCAGTTTGCGAGCTGTCCGCATGGGATCTTCCATTTTTATTTTTCTTTGACGAGCAACGACTTCTGCAAGATGCTTAGCGGCTCCGCCCGGCTTGCCAATAAAACTCTCCAGTCCCATCGCTTCGACTTGTTCAGGCTTTGAGGCAGGCAAAAAACCCTCTACCCTATAAATAACCTCAATCCGCTGAAATCTATCTAGTTCAGAATAACCATAAAATGGTAAGGCAGGCTCAAGAGTTATGCCAGCCTTCGCTGCTACACCCATTTTAAAAGGACGATCCAGGATTGGATGAATATCTGGTGCAATATCAAAAAGTTGGGGGTCAGTATTTGGTGACGCCATATTTATTCCCTACTTGTTACGAGGATTTTTATAGGCAGATGGGTGGCGTGGGCGGGCATCAGCGGCACGGCGAGCGCGCTCTGCAGCATATAAATCTGCGCTCAAGACTTCATGCTCCCGTCGACGTGATGGATTGCTCCGTTTAGGATCACCAAAGTTGGCATTATAATCAACTACAGCATCGGTAGACGCCTCGCCTACTTCAAACCTAGCTTGGCCGGCTTTTGCTCGACTGCCAAGTTCAGCTCGTTGTGGGATAATCTCAGGCTCTAAATGGGTAACTGCGACTTCGCCTATCGTGCCATATTCATCATGAATTAATCTTAGTGCCCGCTCATTCGCCTTTTTTTGCACAAAGCTTAACTCTGTATCATGGGGTATATCATCAAGGTGCACGACATCACCATCCTCATTGACGGGGACCTTGCTTGGATCAAGATAAAGGGGATTTTCAGCCATATATAACCATTATATCACACTTATGGCTATTTGTCTATAGATGACGAGCTACTCCCAGCGAAAGACATGGAAAGCAACGATATAAATTACCACTGTCCAGACCGCGATCAGTCCAAGCTGTGGAGTAATGTCAACTAGGTGCTTGCCTTCTGTCGCAATCAAACGTATACCATCAATAATAGGTGTTAGCGGCAAATAGTCCGACACTTTTTGCAACCAATCGGGCATAGCGTAACGCGGGAAAAAGGTGCCCGATAAAAACATCATCGGAAAGACAATTATATTAGCTAAAGGAGCAGCCTGACGCTCGTTCTTAGCCCAACCACCAATGGCAAGGCCAATACCGTAGATTGAAATGATGCCTAGGGCGATAAAGGCAGCAAGCTCAAGCCAGTTACCAACTACATTCAGGTCAAAAACCACTATAGCCACGATGAAAGAAACACTTATAGTTATCAGGCCGACTATAGCCTGTGACAGTACATTGGAGATAAAATACTGGGATACTTTGAGCGGCGTAGTGTGCAGACGGCGCAAAATACCCTGTTTCTTAAGTTCCGGAAAGACATTGATAGGACCAAAAATACCCAAGCCAATAATCGAAAAGCCGAGCAGCCCGGCAAAGGTGTAGTCGAAGCGCGACAAGCTGCGCTCGTTTAGCTGCTCAGTCTCTACCGTAAATGGTTCGCTAACAGCCACTAACTGACTGTTGATAGCTTTAAACTGGCCTTCGAGCACGGAAGTTAGCGCCCGGACGGATTGCTCATTATTGGCAGTATAAATTACCCGCGCCTGCCCATTAGGCGACCCACCACTTACTGCTCCAAAGTCGGCCGGCAACAAAATGGTGGCGTCAATTTCACTTCGTTTCATTTTCTCATTGGCCAACTCAAGGTTCTGCACTTCTTTGTCTATCTTAAATAGCTTGTTATTATTGGCATCTTCGACATATTGTTTGGCAAACTCGGACTGCGACTCATTAATGATGGCAACCTTAAACGACAAGTCACCCCCGCGGCTGATAGCGCCAAAGATGAAAAGGAAAATAAGTGGGAAGATTACTGTAAAAAATAGCGCCAGCCGGTCACGGAAGAAGCGTCGGGTGTTGAGTTTCGCAAAAGTCAGAATAGTGAAAAGATTCTTCTTCATTTTTAATCCCTTAGATGCTTCCCTGTTAAGTCTATAAAAACATCCTCTAAGTTGGCTTGCTCGACAAGCTGTGTCTTCTTGAAGCCCTTGCCTAGTAGCTGTTTTACGAGGTTTTTAGGTGTATCGATAGCTATTATCTTACCGTTGTCCATAATAGCTACGCGGTCGCAAAGCAGCTCGGCCTCTTCCATATAGTGAGTAGTCATGATAACCGTAATACCCCTGTCTCGGATATCAGAAACCAACTCCCACAAATTACGGCGGGCCTGCGGATCCAAGCCAGTGGTCGGTTCGTCCATAAAGAATACCTTCGGGTTATGTACGAGGGCGGCGGCAATGCTGAAGCGCTGCTTTTGGCCACCGGAAAGCTGCTCGATATAACTATTGGCCTTATCAAGCAAGTTAACATCCTCCAAAAACTCCTTGGCATTAACCCGCTCACCATAAGCCGCAGCAAACATTTCCAACAGTTCAGTTAGCTTTGTCTTATCCTGGAAGGCCGGGCTCTGTGGCTGCACACCAATAATCTGGCGGATGCGGTCCGGGTCTTCGGCTACATTTATACCGTCAAGCAAGGCCTTGCCACCGTCAATCGGGCGCATAGCTTCAATCATCTCGAGCGTGGTTGTCTTGCCCGCGCCATTAGGGCCAAGGATTCCAAATATCTCTCCTTGCTTAACCTCAAAACTGATACCTTTAACGACCGTTTTAGAGCCGTATTTTTTAGTCAGCTTATCAACCTTAAGAATATAGTCCGTTTTCTTCACCATGTATTAGCTTTAGTATAGCCTACAACATCAGTCATTAGCCAAATAAAAAAGCCCCAGGACGGAGCCTTTTTATAAAAAACTAACCCTAGACTTTGCGCTTGACTGTCAAGAAACCATTGCGTGGGTTTTCGTTGACTTCCATACCGTTAGGAAGGTCTGTTGCCTCTGGGCGCTGGTCTTTGCTGAAGTAATAGATTGTCTGCTCTTTACCGCCACGAAGAACAACTGCCTTTGAATTAAGATGATATGTTACACCTTTTGAGTTTGTGTGCTTATATGCCATTGTTGTTTAACTCCCTCTCTTTAGCATTACTGATGGTACCCCTAACATACGCCTGAGAGAAATTGTTTGTCAATAGGTTATAGTTGCTTTTATAACTCTTTTCAATCAGTTAACAGGGGTAGAGAAAATAAAATAAAAATAAATCCACATGCTTAAGCACCTGACAGAAAAAGCAGGTTGATTCTTTATATATTTTTGCGATACACTGGTAAGCGTAACAATTATCAGATAAATAATAAGGTGGAAGAGGGTCTATGGATTTTACTACTCGCGGTGGCCAACAGCCAGCTGCACCAGTTGCCACTCCGCAACAACCAAAAACATCTAAAAGGTTCCGAGACAGCAGGGGTATGCGTATTATTTCGTCAGTACTTTTGGTTTCGGTCGCATTACTATTAGCAGCACTGGCGGTGTTCGTCGCAACCGGCGGCAGCAACCCCCAGAGCAATTTCATTAAAAAAGACAAGTTCCAGGCTGTCTTCTTAAACGGCGGCCAAGTGTATTTTGGCAAGATTAGAAATTTGAACGACAAGTATCTAACTATGGATAACATCTATTACTTGCGCGTCAACGAACAGGTCCAGCCGAATACCAACACCGACGCCAATGCCGCACAACAAGACATCAGCCTAGCCAAGCTTGGCTGTGAGTTGCACGGTCCTGATGACGCTATGGTAATAAACCAGGATCAGGTTACCTTCTGGGAGAACCTCAAGGACGATGGACAGGTTGTAAAAGCAATCACCGAATTCGTCAAAGCCAATCCAGATGGCCAGAAGTGTACTGAAGCTACTACCTAAAGTCTAAGTAGTTATTAAAAACAACCCCGGTCAAACGGGGTTGTTTTTAATTATGTAGGCGGAGTTGCTGGTGCAGAATATATTCACTGACTATCCAGATTACAAATAATCCGAAAAACAATGCTGCTAATACCAAGCTCCAGCCGGCTAGATCCGGTGACCAGCTTGGGGAAGCAAAGTCGAACTTGTAGGCATCCTCAGGGATAGTAACTGCCTTACCTTCCGGGGTGCCGTGAGTATCGACGTACTCCTGGATGCATGGGATACGGCCGCGGCCTGAGAATCCCGAGGCTATCTGTTGCTCGCAATAATCCTGGGCATCTGTATAGACTTGGTCATTCGTATTTTGATTCTTGGCTTTTTCAGCCGCTACCAGCCGCTCATAGCGGTATTTGAGCTGTATCGGAGGCTTGATAGCATTATCACCAGCGGCCAAATCGGTGTTCATGTGTTTATAGACATGCTCCCTTAACGCCCGTAAAGCGCCTTCTACGTCACCGTCCTGCTCATCGGCGACAAATACTGCCGCCCGCAGTTCGATCATACGCTGGTTATTAGCCCTCAGCGCAAAAACGGCAATGATTAAGAAGAATATACTGGCTGCAAGCAGGATCCAGTTGGGTAGCTTGCGTAAAAAACCAAGCAAATGCTGCGCTTCGCGCTTATCCATAGCCATAATAGTACAGAGTAAATAGTACAGAGTACATAGCATGGTTGCAGGCTGCTCTGTACTTTGTACTCAGTACTTTGTACGCTAGTAGTATGCATATTTTCTTTTCTGGGATAGGGGGTACGGGCATCGGCCCGCTGGCACTAATTGCCAAGCAAGCCGGGCTTACGGTCAGCGGCTCCGACAAACAAGACAGCCAATACATCCAGTACCTTAAAAAACACGGCATAGAAGACATTTACATCGGCCAATCTCGTGAAGCCATCGAGAATTACCATAACGTTAAGCCCATCGATTGGTACGTGTATTCGTCAGCTATCCAAAAAGAAAATCCTGACCATCCTGAGCTTCTGTTTGTTACTGAAAAAAATATTAAAAACAGCAAGCGCGACACTTTGCTTAATTACATAATTGAAGACAAGCAGCTTAAGCTGATTGCCGTTGCCGGCACCCATGGCAAGACCACGACCACGGCCATGATGATATGGCTGATGAAGTCCTTAGGCCTGCCACTAAGTTATTCGGTAGGTGCCAAGATTGATTTTGGTGATATGGGGCACTACGATACCAGGAGCGAATACTTTGTACTGGAGTGCGACGAGTTCGACCGCAACTTTCTTTCTTTTAAGCCTTACATGGCGTTAATAAGCGGCATCGGCTACGATCACCACGAGATTTATCCGACAATCCAAGCTTACCGCGAAGCTTTCCGCGAATTTTTGGGTAAGAGCGCCTGGCGATTCTTATGGCAAAGCGACATGGATCAGCTGACCCTAGACCTCGACTCTTCTTACATCCCCCTTGATGACAAATCGCCTGAGCTTCAGAAGCTGCACCTCTATGGCAGCGTCAACCGGCGTAATGCCTGGTTAGTCATTCAGGCAGCCAACAACATCACCAAGGAGCCGGTGGAGCGCCTAATAGGCATCATGAACAGGTTCCCCGGCGTCTCACGCCGCATGGAGCCCATTAAAAAACGCTTGTTTACCGATTACGCCCATACGCCGGACAAAATTAAAGGCGCCGTAGAAATTGGCTTGGAAATAGCCCGTGAACAAGGCCGCGACCTTGTGGTTGTTTATGAACCACTGACTAACCGCCGCATGCACCACACACGCGAGGAGCACCGCGATATATTTAATGGCGTAAGTAAGCTCTACTGGGTGCCAAGCTACCTGGCGCGCGAAGATCCCGCCCTACCCGTGCTGACTCCTACAGAACTAATTACGAACCTCTCACCTGAACTTCAGGCGATTGCAGAGCCGGCTGAACTCAACAGTCAGCTTAAAAAAGCTATCAAACATCACCGCCGGCACAATATTGTCGTTTGCTTAAGTGGAGGCGGAGGTGGGTCTTTGGACGAATGGTTGAGGAAAGAATTCTCGGGCTTATTCAGCTAACCAGCCTAATTCCCCATACATCTCGCCTTTAGAAATAGGGACGCGCGGTATTGTAAATATCCTTGAATTTATCGGTTATCACCGCTGCCGTGGGAAGCGCCGCGGGCTTTTCGATCGAGCACTTTGTCCAGATTTAATTGGGCGACTTCCTCGAGTGACAAACCCAAGTAATTACACATCGCTTGTAGGTACCATAAGACATCTCCCAGTTCTTTTTCTATGTCTTTTAATTGTCCTGCATCAAGATTACTCTGGTTGTCACGGTATATTTTTTTGAATTTTTCTGCAACTTCCCCACACTCACCAACCAAGCCGAGTAATTTGCTAATAAAAGCCGGCGAAGTAATTGGCTGCGACTTGCCACCAAATGTGTCAGTTGTGATTGCCAGCTTTTGATAATCATCAAATGTCATAAAAACCTCCATTCAAACCTAATTGTACCGCGCCGTTAGCGAAGGATGCCGACAACAAACAAAAGCACAACAACTACTAGGGCAGCAACCCATGTCAGCGGCCGAGTGGTGTAATGAATGACCTGCTGCGCAGCAGGATTCTGTAAGAGTGACTGGACGGGTGTTTTAGGCTTGGTTTCTTTGAACGGGCTTACAGTAACAGACTGAGCTGGCATAGAATTATCCTGTAAAACCGTTTGCCCAACCTGGAAGGCAATTTGTGGCTGCAAAGCCTCACGCTGCAATCGTTCCTGGCGCTGTTCATTGATGAATTCCTTGCCGTATGCAAGTTCCGGATTTTCAACGACTTTGCCGGTTTTTGCATCTTTTTCGATGCGGTGCCAGACACTGGTTTCTACCCGATGGCCGGGCTGAGTTTCGTAGGTTTCTTCGGTGATTGGCTGGTCTTCTGGTAGTTTTTTAGACTGTAGTTCGGGTTTTTCGGCATAAATTGTAGATTTCTCAGATCCGTTAGACCTCGCCTTTTCTGTAAGGGCTATTGGCTTTTCGACATTTGCAGCCGCGCCCATTGTTTCAAAAGGCTTCGCAAGCGCACTAAACCCTCGCCGAGGCATTTCATAAACTAGTGGTGGTGGAACGCTTGGCGCGGCTTCATTGGTGTGCACCTTAGGTGCTTCCTGGCCGTTTTTAAAGAATTTTAAGCGCTCATCAACTGTTGCTAGGTTGGATTTTAGTTGTTCGAGCTTATTGTCTCGTTTCTTAAGCTCAATTTTTGCCTTGGTTTCAGCTCGACGTTCACCGCGACGCCTACCTAACCACAAACCAACTAGGCCGCCGGATAGCACTCCACGCCTGAGGCCGCCTCGTTCGGCACGATATAAATCATCACTAGTATATTCATACTCTTTACGATCGCTAGAGGCACCGGCAACAGCGGCCCGTTCATAGCCGGCGTTTTCAATAGCTGGGTGGTTCAGACGGTCGATAACCTCAGTTTCAAGCGTAGTTTTATTAATGGGTTCAGTCGGCAAAGCTTCAGGAGTAACGGGCGCGCTAGAACTAGATACTGGTACTTCAGTAGGGTTTGCATCTACAGTTTCATTGGGAAATTTTTCGGCATGAGTTGGGCTATCCAGTTTAAAGGATTCGGGCTTTTTTGTTTGGTCAGGACCAACTTCGGTTGCCGTTAGCTGCGGATTCTCTTCCGCGCTTGAAACCGGTTCGCTTTCTGTGACCTTGCTAGCCTCGGGTACTTCAGGCAGCGTTAATTCGGGCAGGCGAGCAGACTGAGCCTCCACAGGGGACTGAAAATCTGCATCCTCCTGCCTATCAGTTTCCGGCTGAGTTTCGGCCCGCGTTATAATCACGTCTTCTTCTGCAAATTCACCTTCCAGGTTTTGGGGGAGAGTTTTTTCTAATTTGAATTTATTCTTATCTAGATCCTTGTCTAGATCTTCTGCTCTAGTCTCATCTTCTAATTTAGTGTCAAGCTTATATGCTGGAGCTTTGAGCGATTTTTTATCTTTAACTTCTGGAGTTTCTTCTGCTTTTTTTCCGAATAATTCATCAAGTGGCTTTTCTTTAATATCCGCTGATTTTTTATCCGGTTTCGCAGACTCAGTTTTAACAGGCAACGGAATACGGGTGGTTTTCTTTTTCTTTTTTTTGCCCGTTTCGCTATCACCAGTTTTTTCTGGTTTTATACTTGATTCTGATGGTGACAACGGAAAATTTTCCATAGGCATGATATAGAGTAAATACTATACAACTTTTTAGTATTTAATACAATACTATTCTAGTGTTAGACTGATTGTTTGGCCATCGGTAGGCTTTAGAAAAGATATACCCTTGCCGGCGAAGTAAACCTCACAACGCTCGTACATACTGATACGCCAATGGTCATTCCACATCCAGTCGTGGATTGGCATAATATATTTGGGATGCAGTTTATCGGATAATTTTATTCCATCAATAGCAGAACCCCAGGGCCCCGCTAGAGGTAGAGCAAAAATTGCTTTGGATTTATCAACCTGGTAACTATCGCCAGGATGCGTCAATACCCCTAGTACATCAACCAGAATATTATCCGCTGTAACGCCGCCACTTAGTGGTTCCATGCTTTCATGTTGGGCATGCTGGGCATGAATAAGTTGCGTGCTGTTATCGACGTGGATGCCGCTGGCTGTCAGCTGGGCTTTTAAGGATGATGGGCTAACAATCTTTACATGCGGAAACCACTGAACCAGCTGCTGCACGAAGGGCAAGTAAAAATGGTCGAAGTGCTCATGAGTGATGGCGATTGCATCCAGGCGCTGCAAAGAGTTAGCCGTAAACAGCCCGGATTCAAAAGACATCTGGCCCGGGTCAATCAGTACCGTGGCTTTCTCTGACTCCAATAACAGGCAGGCATGGACGTATTTGGTCAGCTTAAACTGTAGTGGCATTATACTTACCCGCCAAAGGCAAAATAAGCAGCAGCAGCCAGTACCACGACTATAACGATAACTAGCATGATAAGCATAGCGGGACCTTGCTTTTTAGCTGTAGCAACCGGTGCAGCTACGGGAGCTGGTGCTGACGAAATGGCAGTCTGGTCCCCTTCAGGAGCTTCTGGTGCCGGAGCTGGCGCAACCGGTTCGCTGGTGACAGGTGGCTGAGGGCCTTCTACCGAAGCTTCTGTTGGTGCTGGTGCCACTGGTGGCACAGTAGATTCTGGTGGGTTGTTATTTTCCGATGGCGTGTTGTTGGATGGATCCATATATTTTCCTTATAGTTATATTGATTATTATCTTCTTACATTATACAGCATAAGCGTACCTCGAAGAGTCTGTAGATATAGCTTATGCAGTCGGAATTTTAATAGCTGCATCTGTTATGCTATTAGGTAAGTATTAATCATGATAGCTTGGTTTATCCGCCTCCTGAAACGTTTGGTCGTCCTGCTACTCGGTGGGGTATTTGTTTACGTTGCAGTCCGGAAAGTCTTCCCATTTTTTGACAACCGGGCTCCGGCCGCCTTGGCATTATTCGCAACCTATGTATTTACCGCCTATTTTCTCATTCCTGCAACTGCACGCGTGTACCGGATCTTTGTGCGTGCCAAACATATTCCGCTGTACTGTGTTACGCCCGACGGCTATGCCAGCGACCCGATTAATATTGGCTTGATTGGCACGCACGAACAGATTGAGAGCTCAATGCAAAAGGCTGGCTGGTTCACGACTGATAAGCGTACTATCCGCAGTTTAAGCCGCATGCTTATGGCATTGGTATTCCGCCGCCCTTACCCTACAGCACCTTTTAGCAACTTGTATTTGTTTGGCCGAAAGCAAGACCTGGGCTTCCAAAAACCAGTCGGCAGCAGCCCTTCTCATCGACATCATGTGCGTTTTTGGGCTTGCCACTTGGAAGGTCCCGAGGCTTTTCATCAGGATGTACGGTTCTGGCAGCGATTTCACCGCCCTAGTCGGGACAAAAGTAGCCGCCAGCTATGGGTTGGGGCAGCATCGCGGGATATCGGCATCGTACCGATCAGGCATAACGCCCAGCTGACTCACTCGATTGCGCCCGACACCAACGCTGAGCGCGAATTGATAGTGGAGGACCTACGCAACGCTCACAAGGTCGAAAAGACCCTCACTGAGCGGTTAGGAGAAGCCTACAAGCTCCGCAATAGAGCCTTCGGCGGCTACCTCCACACCGACGGCAAAATCCGAATTTGTATTTTGAAATAAAATGAGAGAACCATTCCAGAAAATACCTTAAGCTTTGCTTGGGCCGCGCATGTCTGTCTCAATTATTTAGTAGTAGAACCAACGGTCGACGCCATTCGTGTCAGTGACATCCCCAATCTTCCTAGCCTCGCCGCCATCAGTATTCAGAACATAATCTGCTGTCTCTTTACCGTCATTAATCCTATAGATGATGTACTTTTCATTCAACCAATAGACCGGCGTCTTGAGTCCACTCCGGTTGGCAATTGTTATTTCATTCTTTGTGGACTTGTCATAGTTTAGTAGCACGCCTTTGCCGTCACGAGTGTCTACCCAGAGACTAAAGTTATTACTGGGGTTATCGGCAAACACCCGGCTGTACTGCGAACTCGGGGCCGTGCCTACTTTAGCCCCTTCGGCTGAACCGATTGTGTAGGTGTACCAGGACGCGCCGGTGCTGATATCGAGAATATCGTATGAACTACGGAAGATGTTATAGACTTCTTTATCGAGGATAGTCTTAAGATTTGCTCCGTCCGGGTCGGCTACATAAAGCCCAGTGGCAGTATTTTCCTGGAAGATGTTCGACGGGGCGTAATACACCTTGTCTGCCACCATCATAACGTCATTGAAGGAATTTGAACTGGCTAGCTCTTTGACATCAGTGTAGTCCTTGTTATTAAAACTCATCAGCCGGTGGCGCTTAGGATCGGATCCGCTCGCCCCAGCCGCTATTTTTACATAAACCAATTGTCCAACTTTTGACCAGCCGACTATCTGTATCTGCTCCGACTGGTCAATCTTGACCAGTTCACCGTCTTTTGTGTCAACAACATAAAGTGTTGATAGTAGATATCCACTGCCATTACGGACGTTCTCCCTCGAGGCTACGAATGCAGCGATGTTATCCTGCTGGTGCGACACCAGCGTAATGTCGTCGCGTTCCAGTCCGGTGCCAGGGACGATCTTGGTTTCGTTCTTGCCGTCGATATGGGCAGTGTAGACATCATACTTGCCGGAGCGCTTGGATACGAAGACGTGCTTACGATCCGGCACCATATTGACACTCTGGGCTTCTTTATTGCTGACAGTTAGTTTGACGGTTTCGGTCCGATAATCCTTAGCGCTCAGATCTACAGAAATCTCGGCATCGTCCGCTTCTTCCCCCGTATCAAGTGTCAGAACAATTTTGCCTTCATTATCGGCGCTAGCATTACCATCACCCGATGTAGCTTCGACATTCTCGAGCGGTTTGTCGCTTAAATAATCTTTAACGTAAAAGGTATACTGGCTACCGACAGCACTAACCGTAAAGTCGCCAATCGGGTTGCTACCCCAGCCAACTATAATAAACTGCTCGCTGCTTGAAAATGCCCGCTTTTCAATTAAAAGCTTCGTGCGGCCTAGGCGAAGGTTTTCGAGTTTTACTTGGCCGTCACTGTCAGTCTGCCCACTGACCCGTGCGGCGCTGACCTTAACATTCTTGAGTGGCTGCATCGTACCGCCGTCAATCACCCGGACCTGCAACGATGACCTGACGCCCACTGTATTAAGGACAAAATACCGGCTGTATGGCACCACAATTACTGCCAGAAGTAAGATAATAACGCTACTGATTACTCCCCAGCGTCCCGCCGGATTGGCCCAGATACTTCTAAAAAAGTTTCTAAGTCGGCCCTTTTGGGGCGACTTAGGCTCTACCTCTTCTTCGTCCAGGGCTTTTTCTAAATCGTCGGCGTCGAGTAACTTGTCACTCTCTTCGGCTACGATGTCGTCAATCGCCTTATCAGTAACGGCATCTTCTAAGACGTTGGCTTCATTATCCTCAGGAATAGGCTGTTCGGCCGGCTCTTCCTGGCCTATACCCTCAGCATCTTCAGTTTCATCAGTGTTTACAAGCCCGTCTGCTTCGTCAGATTCAGCGAGTTCTGTCTCTCCTGCCTCATCTAACTCTTCCGTTGCCTGCAAGGCATCTATAAGTTCATCACTAACCGGCGCATCGGGGTCAATGGCTTCTTCCAAAGCCTCGTCTTGATTGTTGCCAATCGGAATTTCGGTTTCAGTTTCCTCAGCACTCTCCACAGTTATTTTGGTCTTGCCTAAATCTGGAGCCATCTTTTTAAGCGACTCGTTGGTTTCTTGGGCAACAGCCGAAATATCCTTCTCCGCTTCATCAAGGGACGAGGTAACTTTGATTGATTTAGGGGGCTTTATTGCTTCCTGAGCGTCTTTATCCGGCAACTCAGGAGTGCTTGCTGCACGTTTCATCTAAGAGTTAGCATAACAGAAATCAACCTCTGTTAGCTAGTGCTAGCGGCGTTTTGCTGACTTCTTGCGCTTTTTACCGGCCGCGGATTTTTTGCCGGAAGTTTTCTTTACTGGTTTCTTGGCAGCTATAGCTTTAGTACTTGCCTGGCTTGCGGGAGCCGCAACGACAGCGTCAGAAGATACACCGGCTTCATCCTGGATTAGTTTCCTAGCTACTAGTATGACAAAAATAAGGACGGCCAAGGCAATACCGCCCCACATGAATGCAGAAGAGAAGTTATTGTCGACAGCTCGGTTTACACCTGTAACCCGTTCGCCGGTTTCGGTAACGTTCAGATCGGTTGCTTGCTGCTGGTTCAATACTTCATCGGTTGCGGCTGACTGGAAATCACTTGCATTAGAGGAGCCGGGGTATTCGGTTGCGGCTTGAGGATTATCAGTCTCGGTGACGTTCTGAGTACTGTAAATTGCATCGTTAGATTGATTTTGTTCCACTTTATATAATTCCTTTTACTTGCCCTTATTGTACCGTAAGTATGCCTTCATGTGAGGATAATAAATGATTATGGAAACCCCACTCCCCAGTTTTCTCCACACTAAAGGTCATTGTCTGGCCAGCCCTTACAACACCAACATTCAGTTCCGAGTTGCCGGTGTGGATAGGGTGCTCGTCGGATGCGAAATCAAGTGAGCGAGAAGAATCGTTCTTTATAGTAATCGTCTTGCCTGCAGTGACCGAATATGTATCCTCCTCAAAACCGCTATCGGTGTAGATTATGGTCAAGGCAGCCATTTCGGTGCTTGTCTCGGTGGATGTTTCGGCTTCAGATCCAAGTTCCTGGCCGTCGGCAGATTGTTCCGCCGTTTCAGTATTGATTGTAGGCGTTATGCTTGCATCATCATTGTCATCTGGGCGCAGGGCAAAAACAGTCACCGCGCCTATAATAATTAGCCCGGCGATAATTATAACTGCTTTTTTCATGTCTTCTCCTTTATTGTTCTATTATTCATTTGCTTAAAATTATGAAAGTACTGATACATTAGGCAACTTAAAAGAATAATCGCGTAGAAAATCCATACAACTCGAAACCAGCCGGACTGGAGATGTTGCCCCAAGGCAAAGCCATGGATAAGAATCAGCACCATGGCTAAATCGCTCAAGGCTTGCAGCCACGGCTTCCAACGCTTACCGATATCAAACCGCGTCAATTCGTAACTGAGAAACAAAAAGAAGCTTAAAGTCCCAAGTAATGCCGCCCACTTCAGCATTGGGTCGACATAATTATTAAGGAAACTGCCCGGAGGCGGACCGAATCCATCGAGAAATAATCGGCCTATTAACAAGCTGGGGTGCAGCAGCAGGACTGCCAGCGCAACCCAACTTGTAATTTTAAAGTACTGTTTAGTCAGTCCTTTTTCCATCCCTAAAACTTGGCGCAAAACCGAAACAATATAGTGGCTCAAAAAAATACTAAAAGCCAGCAGTCCAAATAGCGGGAAAAGTTTATACGCACTGAGACGGCTCAAATCCCAATCAATTCCTTGCAGAAAAACCAATACAGCAACCAGGCACAACGTGCTAGTAATAAACCATGCTGTCCTCTGGAATTGGCTTGCGGTAAGTCTCATACCTACAAGGTATAATATCAAAGATAATGGTAAGAAAGGTGAAAAACGCAGTTGCATCAGAAGACACAGCCCGCCTGGCTGCCAATCATCTTGCTAAAAACGACCCCGTGTTAGCGCCGCTCATCGAACAATTTGGGCTGTGCACCATCCGCCCGCATCAGGATTATTACCGAGAACTGGTCGAGAGTATTGTCGGACAGCAACTTAGCGTCAAGGCTGCCGCTAGCATTCGTAAGAAGTTCCTAGAGCTGTTCGGCGGCACATTCCCAGAACCTGAACTTTTATTACAAAAATCCGTTGAAGAGCTACGATCGGTCGGCTTTTCGGGCGCTAAAGTCCGATATGTGCAGGACCTGGCCCAGAACGTCTTGGAGGGCAAAGTGAAATTCGAAGAGATAGATGAATTAAGCAACAAGTCTGTCGTGAGTGAACTGACTGCCGGTAAAGGCATTGGCGAGTGGACGGCACATATGTTTTTGATGTTCTGCATGGGACGTTTGGACGTACTCCCAGTTGGTGACTTAGGTATCAGAAACGGCATCCAGCGGCTGTATGGATTATCCACCTTGCCTGGCCCAGACGAGATTAAAGCGGTCGCCATTCAAGGCAATTGGCACCCTTATGAGTCCATAGCTGCTTGGTATATCTGGCAGTCGCTAGATAATACGCCCAAATAACTAGCTTCGGAATAGTTTTTCTATTTCCGGCACTATAATTTCGTACATTAAGCTGTGCCCGGCGTTATCAGGATGAAGTCCGTCGCTAAGGAGTGCTTGTTTACCGTCGAGTTGGCCAATAAACATATCGTGGATTGGAACAAACGGCACACTTTTACGCTCGCATACCTGCTTGATGCAGTCTTCGAAAAGATTGATGCGGTTGTTGAGGTACTGCTTTCCTGTAGTACTGGATGGATATGGATTTGTAAGTTCTTCATCAACCGCACTCAGGCCGACAAACAAACATTTGTCACTGAGCTTAAGAACTGTATCTACGAGCTTTTCGTAACCCTCCTCAAACTTATATACTTCGCTATAGACCTTGTTGTTTATAAGTACGCTGTCGTTTATACCGATGGCCACAACAATAATTGTCATATCGTCATCCAAACGACGTGCTTTAGTTTCAATTTTTATCCTACCAAGAATGTCATTGAGTGTATTACCAGAGATTCCTAAGTTAAACACTTCCTGCCAGTCCGCCGATAAATTTTTGAGTGCTTTTTGGTGGCAGTCGTTTGCCAGACGGCTTACCCAGCCGCCGTGGCTGTCAAAATATCCCTGGGTAATACTATCCCCGAATATGAGAATCCTCATTATTCCTATTGTTCCTCAACTTTAATGCCGAGTTCTTTGAGGGTTTTAGGATTGACGTCGTTTGGAGCCTGCATCAAAAGGTCGCGGCTGTCACCAGTCTTTGGAAAAGCCATGACATCACGGATGCTAGGCTCGTTTTGTAATATCATTACTAATCTCTCAAGCCCCCAGGCAATACCGCCGTGCGGTGGTGCACCGTAAGCGAAAGCTTTTAGCATATGGCCAAAGTCACGCTCGATATTCTCTGGCTTATGGCCAATAATCTCCAGCACTTTCCGTAATGCTTCTGGCTTGTGGTTGCGGATACTGCCACCGCCGATTTCAGAACCATTGAGTACTACATCGTACTGGGTGGTCAATATCTCTCCTATACCTGCTTTAGCCATCAGCTTATCGGTATGCTCCGGAATAGGTGCTGAAAATGGATTGTGCGTAAACGTCCACTCGCCTTCGGCGCCGTGGTGCTCTTCTTTGTCGGTTTTCTCGAAGAAAGGAAAATCAATGACCCACATAAATGCCAAGAGATTGGGATCTTCTTTGTTTTCACGGATATCCGGTCGATCGGTTCCGTACTGTTCCATCGCCTCCTTATAAGTCATGCGTGGGAATGGCACTTTCTGGATGTGTTTATCGGGATATAAAGTTTCGACTATTTTAATCAGCAAAGCTTCGTTTATAGCCATCACGTCTTCCCGTTCGACGAATGACATCTCTAAATCAAGCTGGGTAAATTCGGCTTGGCGATCGCCCCGAGTATCTTCATCCCTAAAACAGCGGGCAATTTGGAAATATTTTTCTACGCCGCCAACCATTAACAGTTGTTTGAACTGCTGGGGTGATTGTGGCAATACATAGAACTTACCGGGGCTGAGCCGGGCGGGCACGATGAACTCACGGGCACCCTCTGGAGTACCTTTGGTCAAGTAAGGCGTTTCGATTTCCCAGAAGCCTTTTTGATCCAGCTCATCGCGGATTAGTTTAATAATCTTATGACGCTTTTCCAGGTTGTTACGCATCCGCTCGCTTCTCATGTCCAGATAACGGTATTCCATGCGGCGGTCTTCACCAACTTCAGTAGCCTTTTCAATTTCAAAGGCAGGTACTTCTGATTCGTTCAGTATCTCGAGTGTTTCGGCCGCTAGCTCGACTGTGCCAGTCGGCAGCTCAGCGTTGACTTGGTTTTCGCCACGTTTTTGCACCGTGCCGGTGATTGTAACCACAAATTCGCTGCGTAATTTATCCGCCTGCGCAAACAAGACTGCGTCCCCACCGCCCCAAAATACAACTTGCAAAAGGCCTGAGCGGTCACGCAGATCGATAAATATTAGTTTGCCATGGTCGCGCCGTGAATGGACCCAGCCTTGTACCTTAACCTTCTTGCCTTCATGCGAAATTGTTTCGCTAACTACTGTCCGTTCCATGGTGTTTCCTCTTTTGTTGGTTACTGGCTAGCTCAACTCATGTGCGAGCAGTAGCGCCGTATTAACGCTTACTGACCCGTGAATCATTATCGATATCAAACCAACTCATTTCAGGGGTAATAGTACCATATTTAGTCTTGGAATTCGACAAAGGCTCGGATAATGAGCGCTGGGGCATGCTCGGGAGCCTGCCGGCCCCGCACCCTGTTAACTAATGGGATACTAGCGACTCCCGCATAGGGAGCTATTCTACAACTTTTATTTGTTCTCTGACTACCTTGGCTTTAGCGTCGGCGACATCACGCATACTGTCGTATTTATCAAATTCATCAATAATTGGTTTGCCTAGGACCTGCTCAACTACGTCTTCAATAGTAACTAAGCCGACAACTTCAGCAAAACCATTTACGACCAAAAACATATGTTGCTTGGTGCGCAAGAAAGCTTGCAGTACGTGATCAAGCTCGCGATCTTCGTTGACGTAATGGATAGGGGAATGCATAAGCTCGGAGACCTTGATATGGTCTTTATGCTCAAGCAGATCGCGCAAATATAGCAAGCCAAGCGCGTGTTCCTGGTTACTGGACATAACAGGGAAACGCGAATGACCGCTTTTATGTAGCTCATCTAGCAGCAACGGGCTGACTACTTCGTCTTCTTTAACAGATGTAACGACACTACGCGGCGTCATTATGTCGTGTACGGTTTTTTCGCCGAAACTTAGTGCATGCTTGAGTATTCGCAGCTCATCAGCCGACAAATCTGTGTCGCTAGGAGAGATAGATGCCAGGTTATGCGTCAGTTCGCTGCGGGTCATAATAATTGGCTGCTCTGCTAAGAAGCGGTCAAATACCCTACCTAAGGGGTTGGTAATAAACTTTAGAATTTGCGATAGCCCCAGAAGCCAGGAGTTAAATAAGACTAGCAGCCTGATGCCTAATGGTTTTAAAAATAACTCACCTAAAACAATAAACACGGCAAATAAGATGACAGCACCGATAAGCCATGCGAATACATTCCATAACTGCGATGCCAACAGCACCAACGTGCCACTTACCACTATTGCCCGGCACAACTCAATCGTAAGTAGTACTGCCGAGCCACGCGATTTGAGTGGGTATAATGACTTTGAAGTAACGTCGCCTTTGCGCGCCCAATACCTTAAATAAGAAGTCGACAGATCCTTAAGAGCCAACGACATAGATGTAAGTGCAACGGATGCCATGAAGCCAATAATAAGCAGAACCAACATACCCGTATTGTACCATCCCCACAGCAAGCATACTGACCCACACTCACTTTTTTTCGAAGGGGTTATTGCTGAGTGCAATCAGAGTAAATTTGGCATCAAGCAAATTATCTGCGTCGTGAATCGCCCCTTAGAGCTAAAAGTGAGGATGGGTCAGGTCTACGCACGGTAGCGGACAAGCCAAAAATCCGTTATCATATATCTACTTAAAACGGAGTTTTTGATGAACAAGAAGACTATTGGTATTATAGCTGGCATTGTTGTAGCGGCAGCAGCTTTCTTTTACCTGACCAAGCCATCGGATACCAGCGCTGGGACACCGTCAAACCATACGCTAGGCAAAGGTAGTAGTGGCGTAGTCTTAATAGAATATGGTGACTTCCAGTGTCCGGCCTGCCGGGCATACCATCCGGTGTTAAAGGAAGTTAAGGCTAAGTATGATGAGCTAATAACCTTTCAGTTCCGAAACTTCCCACTCGAGTCTATTCACGTCAATGGTAGGGCAGGATCAAGAGCCGCCGAAGCAGCAGGAATTCAGGGTAAATTCTGGGAAATGCATGACCAGTTGTATGAAAACCAGCCAGAGTGGGAAAAGAGTGGCGACCCGCTATCTTTGTATGAAGGCTATGCCGCCGATATCGGATTAGACGTCACCAGATTTACGACCGATTATAAGAGCAAAACCGTCAACAGCACGATTAATGCCGATATTAAGGAAGCCCAGAAGATAGACGCTACCGCTACACCGACTTTTGTACTGGATGGCATCAAGCTTGAAGGCACATCCGCCAGTCTTGAGTCTATGAGCACCTTCATCGACGAAGCAATTACAAAAAAGACTGGCTCAGCCCCGGTGTTTCCTGAAACCGCTCCGGCTCAAACCATTCCCGCCCAATAAAATCAAAACCAAATAAAAAATCCACCGTTTTTTAGCAATTAAACTAAGTTCTAGTGGATTTTAATATTGAAGGAATTGTTGCCATGGAGCACGGCGCACGCGCACAAATACTACACTCGGCTGAGAGGCAACAACTTTAACTTTAATCGGCATCTGATAAGTACCCATTCTGACCAGAAATAACACCTAACAATTCTAGTAAGGCTCGTTCTAATCTTTTAAATATTTTTGTTTTCCATTTATCGCAGCTCGCTCTGCTATTTGGATGTATTAACTGTACTAAACGCTTATGTCAAAGTCAACGATGATTTTGTAATTTTTTGTTTACTTTCTGAAAGCACGAGGGTGTTTGCGGTCATGGTGGACAGCCTGGAGTTTGGCATGAAACTTTTTTAGGATTGGGTCATTGCTGCTCTCATGTATACGACTAAATTCTTCTGTTATGCGACCAAGTTCTTCGTCATCCAAATCCTCAATATCTATAAACTCATCGCGGGCACGAGTTGCCCGGATTAGCTCATCCAGTTTGAGCTGCATCGCCCGTCCATCCCGGTTCTGTGTATTCTGAATCAGAAATACCATCAAGAATGTGCCGATAGTCGTTGCGGTGTTAATTAATAACTGCCAGGTGTTGGAAAAATTAAACAGCGGACCAGTAACAGCCCAGGCTACAACCGCCGTAAAGGCTACCAAGAATGCACCGGCGCTGCCGGTAGCCTGAGATACCTTAGTAGCTATTTTTCTAAAGAAATCGTTCATTAGCTTTTTTTACGTATTACGCCTATAGATTAGTTTTACTCTTATCATAACTACAGTTAGAATAGCATGAGAGGAATAACAATAAAATGAACAGCGTCTTTGCAGAGCTCAGCATCGTCATGGCAGTCGCCGTCGGTGTCAGTTTGTTTATGCGTATTATCCGCCAACCTCTTATTATCGGCCATATCCTGACTGGACTTCTGGTCGGGCCGACCTTCCTGAACCTTGTCAAATCCCCCGAGACCATCAATGTGTTTTCGGAGTTCGGCATTGCGCTGCTGCTATTTGTCGTGGGTTTAGGCTTAAACCCACGCATCATCAAAGAAGTTGGTAAGATTGCCGGCGCCATTGCTTTTGTTAAGATTGCCATCACGACTGGGCTTGGCTTTTTGGTTTCCAGTGCGCTTGGTTTTGGCAATAATGCTGCCCTGTTTATAGGTATATCGTTGTCCTTTAGTAGCACCATTATTATCTTGAAACTCTTGGCCGATAAGAAGGAGCTCACTAGGCTTTACGGCAAGGTATCGATAGGTTTCTTGCTAGTCGAAGACATCATAGCCACTTTTGCCCTCGTCGTGGTTGCAGCGTCAGCCAATGGCGGAGGCATTTCACTTGAAGATTTCGGCGTGCTTATGCTGAAGTTCGGCACTTTGGTCGGAAGTGTCATCTTGCTGAGGGTAATGTTTATTAACCACATGGGGAGAATTATCGCCAAAAGCCAGGATTTCTTATTCCTGTTTGCCATCGGCTGGGCGCTTGGCATCGCCGCCTTGTTTCAGCGGGTTGGCTTCAGCTTAGAGATCGGTGCCTTGATTGCCGGTATCGTCCTAGCCTCCTTGCCTTATGCTCAAGAAGTATCGTCGCGTTTAAAAATCTTACGAGACTTTTTCATTGTTCTATTCTTTATCGGCCTGGGTTCGCACCTGGAGCTTCATAACATTACCGCTGTCCTTCCGAATGCGGCTGTACTTTCGCTCATCGTACTCATCGGCAACCCGTTAGTAGTAATGTCCGTTATGGGCCTGAGCGGCTATACCAAAAAGACTAGCTTTAAGACTGGTATGACCGGCTCACAGGTTAGTGAGTTCTCACTAATACTGTTATTACTTGCTAACAAGTCTGGTCAAGTCAGCCAAGAGGTCGTGTCTTTGGTTACTATGGTTGCACTCATAACTATCGCTATATCGTCCTATATGATCCTGTATTCGGACAATCTTTACGCTTTCTTTGAGCGCTATATCCAGATGTTTGAGCGCCGACACGTCAAAGAAGGCAAGGAACACCGCGAACATTTTGACCTTGTGCTGATCGGCTACAACAAAGGCGGCCATGAATTCCTGAAGGTCTTCAAGCAACTCAAGAGAAAATACGTTGTCGTGGATTACGACCCGAGCGTTATTGATGCCCTGGAGAACCGGAACGAAACATATCTGTACGGTGACGTTACCGACCCCGAACTGTTGGAAGAACTCAACTTAGAACACGCCCGTCTGATAGTTTCTACCATAACCGATCTGCCAACCAACTTGCAGCTTGCCCAATGGCTGGAAAAATATAATCCGCATGCGGTGTTCATTGCAACCGCCGATAGTGCCGAAGAAGCTGCCGAATTGTACGAGAAAGGTACCGCCTATGTCATCTTGCCCCACTACATAGGCTCTGAGAAAATTAGCTCATTTATTAAGAAGAACGGCCTCAATAAGACCGAGTTCCGTCATTTCCGCGAGAAACACCTTACCTATTTACAGTCGCATCACGAATTGTTCGGCACGACCGAGCAGTAGAGCCAATTGAGTGCTATATAAGTCTTTAGGCTGGCAAGCAATTCCTTGTGTTCTTTACCACTCATTAGTGCCCGGCGGATATCCCGCGACGAGGCATGCGGACGTGACGGCTCAACCACCAGGGCAGCGGGCTGTAGTTTATTAATCATAATGCGCATCCGCCGCACTTCTGCACCACTGCGCAAACCCACAATTAGTGTAACGGCTTCCAATAGACGGTTGCTCCCCGGCCATTTATCAGATTCCAATATTTCGACCATGTCAGAACCAGTTAATAAATATAACTGCTTGCCTTCGAATCTTTTCTTAAGTTTCGGTAATGTTTTGTTAACGCTGAATTGTTTATCAGCAAGCTCGAGCATCCTAAGTTGTTTGTACGGCTTTAGGGCCAAACGAAGCATTGCTATACGGTGCGCGTAATGGGTCACCCCTTCCTTGCGCCGCGGTACGGCTTCCGGCAAGAAATAAACCGAACTTAACCCGGCCAACTGAAGAGCTTCTAGAGCAAATGCGATATGCCCGCCATGAACCGGATCAAAGGTCCCGCTAAAGATTCCCACTTTTGATGTAGGCTTTTCTTGCTTCTTTTTTATGATAAGCGTATCCATAGATCTATTTTACCGTGCCACCACAACTTTACACTCCGGACAACTAATAGTTTTAGGGGTCAAACGCGCGCTGACTATTTCTTTACAGAATGGGCAAGTAACGCAGTGCATAAACTCAGCATCTTGCCTTGCCGGCTGTATTACACATAAGCCGTCACACTCGGCCGCTTGCTTTTCGTAGGTTTCTTTGGTCAGGTTACTCATTGCATCCTCTTATTATCAGCACTTTACGCTAATACCGCACGTCTTGCACTTATCAATCAGTTTATTATGGGGTCTTTGATTAACATGCCCTTTTTGGCACTTAAATTTAAGTGAGCCATACTTATCTTCATCGGCTTTATTACCATAGCCTGCTTCAAGCAAGAGATCTGAGGCCAAATCGTCCCTTAATGCCGCGACGCTTGAACCGCAGCCACTATACACATCGCCGCGGGCTTGGGCGCGGCGTCCTGAATCACGCATCTCATTCAGAGCCATGGCGTGTGCAACAATCCCAGCTTTATTGAAGAGCAGCTCGGGCGCATTGGTGATGCCGCAGTATCTGTCCTTCATAGCTGCTGCAAGTGAATAATCTATAAATTCTCCAGTAAAACTACCGGTAGATGCTAAGTAGGCGCTAAGAAGATCTCGTTGCTGGCGGACAAAATCATATGTGTTCTGGCGCCTTTTGCTGTACATTCCTGCCTGCCACTTCCCGCCGTATTGAGCCTCTAAGCTACGGTCATAAATACCCATAAGCCAGTCGGTTAAAAATTCTTGTTCATTTTCATCCGCTGTAAACTTCATACGCTGGCCAAGTAGTTCTCCGGGCTTAGGCACAAATCCTATCGAACTGTATATAGCCTCGAGTGCTGCACGGTTACTGCCGTCCAGTGTTTGCGAGTACATCATCAATGTTTCTTTTGGCGTTTTAGTCAGCACCCGAAGCATAGTTTGTTTACGGCTAGCATTATAACCACCCACATCTTCATGTATATTCTCAAGTTCGGGTGGAAAATCCGACACCACTACCATGGTGTTGTATGAGCCACTTTTCATCATTGTAATCATGTCTTCATACTCCGTCTTCTCAATCAGTCGGCGGCGGTATTCAAATGCAAAAAGGTCGGGCAGAAGCGCTGCTTCTGCGGTAGCATTGTCAAAGATCGGCTCTACGGCACTACCGTCGGGTGCGTAGAGTTCATGGCCATCAAAGAGATATTCCACTGGACTACGCATAGGACCCGGCAAAACTTCAGCAAGCCACGTCACTGTGTCGTTATACCTACGTGCATCGGCATCATACAATTCTGCTTTTGACCTGCTGATTGTTGCTTCCAATATAAAAACCCCTAGCTCTCTTTAAGAGCAGGGGTACTCCCAGCAACACTGGGCTTGCTCCTGCTCGGGAGGCTTTAACACCGTGTCTGGCTTTTCACACATGAGACAAACCAAAGGTTTTTCTCATCGCGCGGGCAAAATGGAATACATTTTGTCCGGCTGCTCTTTTCCTAAGAAAAGGTATGATTTACAGTTGCGGCACAGCCCAGGAATTACACCTGGTTCCGGTTGATTTGATTGTGAATGCAGTAAGCATACACTACTCATGGTTACGCTAGATATAGTATTTTTTGCTTCAACCACTACATTATTTATTACAAAAGTGATCTAGCTAGACACGTTGTCCAGCTCCCGAAGGCCCGCGTGAAATTATCAGCTTTGCCGTGATGTTTTAATTATAGTTCATATATCTACCAGATTTTAGTATGTCTAAGATGGTTGTGCTTTAATTGAACTGGAGGTTAATATCATGAAAGAAAAATCAATGCATAAACATCACACTCAAAATCATGCCAAATTTGGCGGCTTCGCACTACTTACTTATCTTGGCGCAGCCTGGTACTTCTTGCAGGTATCATTCGGTTTTTGGCCTACAGTACTGGCCCTCTTAAAGGCTATGGTCTGGCCGGTCTATTTAATCCACCGTGTTTTTGAGCTTTTAAGAATTTAGGTAAAACAATATATTCTAATTATATCATACTTATTATACATTTGTCAATAGCTTGCCCCCGTTAAAAACTACTTGGCTACAAAACTCTGCAAAGCATTCTGTAAAATAATGTTGTTAGGATAAATATTGTAATCTTCGTAATAGAAAAAGAAGGCATGCTTACCCTTACTGCCAGTAAGGCTGGAGCTGATACCGCTGCCGGCCATGCCCGTACCTATGGTTTTATTATTGATTATTGGATCACACATAAATGTAACGTTCTGCCATTTGGCTTCAAAGGATGCATTACCGCGAGTTTGCGCAGACCCACCTGCAAAATTTATACAATCATCCGACAAAGTTCCAAGCAAAAACTTATCGCCGTTGGGGATAAGCGGTTGCATCTTAACCAGTTTATAGTCTGCGGGCATTAAATCTATATAAAGTGTCAGCCGTCGGTCATCAGCACCTTCTTTAGTGGATACCCAAGTATAAAGATTAACGACCGAATCATTGCGCCGAGTAATAATTTTCCAATCCCTCGGCAATTTCATGCTAAAAAGCGCTTCATTTATGTCTATCGTTTCATCTTCTTGATTCTTATCAAGATCGGTCACTATCGGAACATTGGCTTTTGGACCAGTACTGCTGCCGGCATCCCTATTGACGATATACCACGCGATTAAAATAACCGCCCCGACAACTGCTACGGTGACTAGAATAGCCGCGGCATCACGCGGACGGTGTACTCGTTTCCCATGTTGGTACATATTGCTTACGTATATATTGTACCGTAACACCTTAAATAATCGCTAACTTAGCTGCCTAAAAGCCTATCCTACGGTTCCGATACCGATGAGCATAAGTAGGATTACGCCCACGGCTATCCGGTAGTAGGCAAACGGCTTGAAATCGTGGGCAGAGACATATTTTAATAACCAAGAGATAACAAACAAGGCTGTAAAAAATGCCGCAAGTACCCCTATGACTAGCGCTGAGGACCCACCCGTAACCGATGATACATCTCCACTAACTAGCTTGTATATTCCGGCTAAAAGCAAAATTGGGATACTAAGGTAAAAAGAAAAAGCCGTGGCCGTCACCCTGTCTAGGCCACTCAGCATGCCACCCAAGATAGTCGCGCCAGACCGCGAAACACCGGGGATTAGCGCCAGAGTTTGATAGAGGCCGATTGCGACAGACTGTTTAATGGTGATTTTCTCGAGATGGGCTGCCTGACTGCGATCAGGCGGTGAACGATGGAAGTTTTCTATCAGCCAGATAATAACACCCCCCACAATCAGTGCCACCGCAACGGTGGTTAAAGTTGCATACGTATCGAACTGGGCATCGAATATGAGGCCGGCTAAGCCGGCGGGGATTGTAGCCAGTATCCACACCAACCAAAACCGCCTGGCATTTGTCTCATTTTTTATTAGGCCCTTGACCAGTTGCCATAAATCCCGGCGATAATACCAGATCACGGCCGCAATAGCGCCCATCTGGATGACGACTGTGAATATCTTTGAAGTATCTTTGTAGTTAAGCAAGTCTTCAGCCACGATCAAATGGCCGGTGCTCGATATGGGCAAAAACTCAGTCAAGCCCTCAATAATCCCAAGCAGGATAGCGTGGATAATTTCCATTAAGCTTAGTATACATCTGTTACAATGCATCCAATGAATTATTTTCTAGCCAAGACCGACCCAGATACTTATAGTCTAAATGACTTTGAAAAAGAAGGCGTGACAATTTGGGACGGCGTACATAGCAACGCGGCGATACTTTTCATCAAACAAATGCGTCCCGGCGACCGAGTGTTTATTTATGAGTCGCTAACTACTAAATCAATTGTCGGACGGGCTGAAGTTGTGGGTGAACCGTTCGAAAACACAGCCGACCCGCGCCGCAGTTGGGCAGTCAAAATGAAATTCTTAAATCGCTTTGCGCGCCCCTTGAGCCTGGCATCAATCAAAGCCGACCCG
>JACDBH010000004.1 GCA_013694995.1 Candidatus Saccharimonadota bacterium
GCCTATAACAGATGAGCAATGTACAGAATATTGTTTGGTCGGGGTGAGAGGACTCGAACCTCCGGTCTCCGCGTCCCAAACGCGGCGCGCTAGCCAACTGCGCCACACCCCGATAATGTGCTGATTAATTGTAAAGGTTCGAGCCATGGATGAAAAGGACTCGGTCACCTTCGGCGACCCCGAAACTTGCGCGTATGGCAACAAGTTGCCATCGGAAGGTTTCCTTGCGAAATGCCACTGGCATTTCTCACTCACTCCACCCCACGGGTCTCGCAAGTTCAAGACAAACTAAATCTCTACCATAATAAATAATCCTACAAAAAATGCAGGATTATTTATTATGGAGGGCCCAGTGAGACTTGAACTCACGACACCCTGCTTAAAAGGCAGGTGCTCTAACCAGCTGAGCTATGGGCCCGTATATTACGGGTTTGTATTGTTAAATCTTGTTACCTAACGTTAATGTAAGCACCTCTATTTTCAAAGGCAGGGTCACGTATCGCGACCCCCGAACTTCACTATTGGCAACAAGTTGCCATCGGAAGATTCGTTTCCGAACTGCCGCTGGCAGTCCTCACTCTGACCATCTGAACTATGGGCCCTCGTCGGCGTGTGATGGTCTAATGACCAAGTTTCCGCCAAAATAAATTTGCCCGGCAACTTTAGTCATCAGACCAAGCTGCCTCCTCTCAAACTCCCAAACAGCAGGCAAGCTGCTTAGCTTGGTGTTTTGCTATTAGGATTTATGGCAAAAGAACAGGGGTAATTATCCTGTATTCATCTGTAAAAGTCAATTCATAATAGGTTGTATTTGGGTCTTGATAGGCGCCTGTCACTGAGGATTTCTAATTACGAGAAGGCGGGAGTATGATTAGTAGTATTAATCAAGAGGTGAAAGAAATGACAGAATATAAAGAAACGGTTACAACGAGCCAAGACGAAGGAGTAGATAGCACAGGGGCACAGGTTCAACAGGAAACCCGGAGAGTCGACACCAAGGTATCGGCAGACAGTAGGTCCACAGCAGCCAATGTTGTTTGGTACATTTTAGGATTTATTGAAATTTTGCTGGCTTTTAGGTTTGTACTTAAACTTCTTGGGGCTAATCCCAACAGCGGATTTGTAGACTTCATCTATTCAATTACAGGTGTTCTAACAGGACCCTTTGACAATATCTTTGGTGTTGCAAGCACAAGAACAGGTGCTGTCCGATCCGTGTTTGAACCGTCAATTCTTGTTGCGGCTGCGGTCTACGCCCTTATAGCTTGGGGCATTGTTAAGCTCATGAACGTTAATCGTAGTACGTAACATATTTGCACTTTCCATTTAGTTATAGAATGAGAACTGGATTTAAGCATAACGTTTTGAAGTTCTGTAATTTATTTTACTAAAATGCTTGATAAACTTTGTTATTCTAAATCCTAATGATACAAAATACATACTTCACTATGGTTAAAAATAAAAAAAATACAAACCGCTTTACCGAACCAGAACCTGGGCACTTCGTTCAATTCTATCAATCAGATCTTAACTTGATCCTATCATTAGTTGAGTATATTGGCTCTGGTTTGAGTAGCGATGAAACTTGTATAGTTATTGCTACTAAGCCTCATATGTTAGCTCTAAACGACCAGTTAATACTGCACGGTATAGATGTTGATGAAGCTCGTCACACCGGCCAGTATATCGTATTAGATGCTGCTGAGACGCTGGAAAAGTTTATGATAAATGATCTACCGAATAGAAGCCGCTTTTTCGATGTTATTGGAGCTATGTTGAGAGATTCTGCCCTAAAAGGCAAGCCGATAAGAGCATACGGAGAAATGGTGGCGCTACTTTGGAAACGAGGTAACAAAGAAGCGGTTATACAGCTTGAAAATCTCTGGAATGAATTGATTGAAAAGTATTCCGTCTCGCTATATTGTGCCTATCCGGCACTTCATTTCATCTTTGATAAAGAAGTCCAAACTGAAATACACGCATGCCATAACGGGTTGCTATCAAGCTTGTCTTAATTTATATATTCAACCTGCACCTAGTCAATAATTATTAAAATTTAGGGCTATTCGGATGCTAATGCTTGCAATTGCATGAAAGCTCAGTATATTGCGTGCTATGGAAAGGCGCAAAATCTACCGCCGTACGACGCGATATATTTTGTTTGGCGTGGCAGTTTTGGTTGGTTTGGTTTGGGCTCGCTTAACGCCTGAGTTAAGTGGCTGGCTGCCATTAATGATAGGTATAGCGGCACTGGCGAGTTTTAGGAAAGCTCGGCTAGTTTCTGTATATATTGTAACCATATTCGGCTTCACCCTGGGATGGTACAGGGGTGGGCAGTATATGCATGAAGTCCGCTTCTTGCAGGAAATAAGCAGAGAAAAAGTCGTGCTGAACGGAGAAGCTTTAACAGATAGCATTTATGACGAAAGAGGTGGTATAGCATTTGATCTAGGCTCGCTAGAGCTTGAGGCTCCGGAGACTAGGAATATAGTTGGTAAAATCGGTATATCCGGACATGGCGAGCGTATGGTTTACCGCGGGGATAAGCTACGCATAGTTGGAAAATTTTATCCCTCGCGTGGTTCGTATGTTGCCCGTATCAGTTACGCGGAACTTGAAGTGTTAGGGCGGTCAAGTTCGGTAGCCTACCGAGCAACCCGTGAATTTACAGCTGGTATGCAGACGGCATTACCGGAGCCGCAAGCGTCCTTTGGGCTGGGTCTGTTAATTGGCCAGCGTAATACACTTCCTAAATCTACTAACGAGGTTCTGGCCATGGTCGGGCTGACCCATATTATTGCAGTTTCCGGATATAATCTAACGATCTTGGTTCAGGCTACGCGTCGCCTGCTTGCTAAAAGATCTAAATTTCAGGCAATGCTGGGTGCATCGTTGCTGATATGCTCATTCTTGATAGTAACGGGGGCGAGTCCGTCTATTGTTCGGGCTTCGATCATTAGCTTTTTAGCCTTGGGAGCCTGGTATTACGGCCGTAACGTTAGACCTATGGTTTTAATTACACTGACCGCAGCTGCTACTGCGCTTTGGAATCCACTATATTTATGGTCCGATATAGGCTGGTATCTTTCGTTTTTGGCTTTCTTCGGCGTTTTGGTTGTCGCGCCACTGGCTAGGCGTCGTTTTTTGGCAGGCCGAAAACAGCACATTTTTGGTGATATTATTTTAGAAACTGTAGCAGCCCAGGTAATGACTTTACCATTAATACTCTATATTTTTCATGAATCCAGTTTCGTGGCATTGCTTGCGAATATATTAGTCGTACCCCTCATACCAATTGCTATGTTGCTGAGTTTTGTAGCTGGTGTTGCGGGCATGCTTGTGCCGGCATTATCGGGTTGGTTGGCCTGGCCAGCTAAGTGGTTACTTACCTATCTCTTGGATATAGCCAATCTTGTAGCCCGAATACCTCATATGCAGTATTCGGTCAAGATTAACTTCGTTATTATGGCGTTATTTTATTTGATAGCTGCTACCCTAACTTACATTTGGTGGCGCAAAACGTTCTCAAATGATAAAATAACAGATGAAAAACAAGTTGTTATTCTTTCGTGAGGTTTTATGTCTGGACATAGCAAATGGTCAACAATCAAACGCCAAAAAGGAGTGACTGACGCCAAACGCGGGGCGGTATTTACACGAATTGGCAACCAGATTGCAGTTGCTGCCAGGAGTGGTACGGATCCATCGATGAATGCCGCCCTTGCTATGGCGATTGAAAAAGCTAAAACCGCCAATATGCCTCTTAATAATATTGAGCGGGCCATAGCTCGTGTTGCAGATAAGTCAGCCGCACAATTGCAGGAAGTCATGTACGAGGGTTATGGCCCAGGAGGTGTAGCTATACTAGTAGAATGTGCAACCGATAACTTAAATCGTACCTACCCGGAAGTTCGTAATGCTTTTAACAAGCATGGTGGCAGCATAGCCGAGAAAGGCGCCGTAGCTTTTCAATTTACCCTTAAAGGTGTTATACGGGTCAAGGGCTCAGGTGATGAGCTGATGCTCACTGCTCTCGATGTCGGAGCTGATGACGTACAAGAGATGGAGGCAGAATCTTTAATTTATTCCGATCCGAAAGATCTTGCCAAAGTTCGTGACGGCTTAAAGTCAGCCGGGGTTGAACTCGTAGAAGCCGAGTTGATATATGAACCTAATGCCACTGTAGAAATCAGCGATGAAGCCACCCAGGGTAAAGTCATGCGTCTCATGGACGCCCTCGACGATCTTGAAGACGTAACCAACACCTACACTAATTTCGAATTTAAGGATTAATGTGCGCATAATCGGGATTGATCCAGGTACGGGGATTTTAGGCTTTGGAATTATCGAAGTCGTTAAAGGTAAGCCGCAGTTAGTTGACGGCGGCGTAATCCGTACGCCAGTAAAAGAAGATGATGCGGTAAGGCTACTTACTATTTATGAAGAACTGACGGATATTATTGTTGACACGAAACCATCGGAAATGGCGGTCGAAAAGTTGTTCTTTGCCCAGAATGTAACCACTGCGATGACTGTGGCCCAAGCCCGCGGTGTCGTACTGCTTACCGGCATGCAGGCTGGGCTTAGGATATCTGAATATACGCCCTTGCAGATAAAACAGGCCTTAACAGGCTATGGACGGGCAGAAAAGAAGCAGATCCAGGAGATGGTTCGGGTGATATTGGGTCTCAAAAAAATACCGAAGCCCGATGACTGCGCCGACGCCCTAGCTACCGCTATCTGTCACAGCATGACTAGCAATATTAAAACATAATATCCTTATTTCCAAGACCAGGTCTTGGAATTATTGGTCTGCTAAACCATACTTTATTTCGTCAAAGATTTCTTTTTGTTCTTCGTAGTCTTTTACGAACTTTAGGTAGTCATTTTTGTCTGTAAATAACTCCATAATCCTGTGAGGTTGTAACCATTCTGCATGCTGTTTGCCTAGGTAGTAAGGAAGGCTTGAAAATTTCCATGTCTTATAGGCTTTAGGGTTTAAATGTATGTAGCGAGAAATATGATGCAAATACGCATCATCAGTGATCATCGATGCCTTAAACCGATCCTGAAATAGGGGGCCGACACGTTTATATTTTTTATTAAAATATATAGTATATGTGCCGCAAACATTTTTGAGCAATTTTCTTATAGCGTCTTCCTCGAGTTGATAAACTAGAAGGTGAAAATGATTAGGCATTAGACAAAAGGCAAGTAACTCAAGGTCATTGTACAGCCAAGGATACTCACGTTTTTTGTAATCTAAAACGGGATGCCTCGAGAGATAACGCTTAAACAGGTTTAGAAATACAGAATAATCTTCTTCATCTAGAAAAATTCTTCGTTTATTTACCCCTCGATTATAGATATGATAATGGGTATTGTGGAGATAAATCTTGCGTGAGTTCCGGCTAGCCATAAAAAATATTATACAACATAATATCTATTTCCAAGACCAGGTCTTGGAAATAATATAAAGGTGAGATAATTAACTGAATGATTGCGACACTTTCTGGGGTAATAAGCGAAAAGCTGTTAGATACGGTCGTATTGAGCGTCAATGACGGCGTTGGCTATGGACTACTAATGACTATCGAGGATTATGCCAACTTGGCCTTAGGCCAAAAGGTTAAAATATATGTCTACGAGCATATTCGAGAAAACGCTTATGACTTATTTGGTTTTACTAGCCTCGATAGTAAATCGATGTTCGAACAACTTTTAAGTGTCAATGGTGTCGGGCCGAAGTCGGCTTTGAGTATTTTATCACTTGGAAATACTAATGATGTTCGGCTGGCAATTGCTGAAGGCCATATTAAGTATATCCAAGCGGCAAGCGGCGTTGGCAAACGCGTAGCTGAACGGGTAGTCGTTGATCTTAAAGATAAAGTTGGGTTGGCAGCGAGCGATGATGCCACTACATTCTTACAATCCCCAAGTGCTGGCAGCGACGAAGCCATGCAGGCACTAGTAGCACTCGGCTACAGCCCACAGGATGCGGGCTTGGCACTGAAGAATATTGATAAATCCTTACCTGCAGAAGACAGGATTAAGCTAGCTTTGAAAGGTAAAAGTTAATGGCGGTTGAACGGATTATACATACGGCTACGGATGATAATGACCCGGTTGAGGTTGAGCTGGAAATTACTCTACGGCCAAGGGATTTCGCCAGTTATATCGGCCAGGAGCGTCTCAAGCAGAATTTAAAGTTAGCTATTGATGCTGCAAAACAGAGAAGCGAAACATTGGACCATATTCTGCTCTACGGCCCACCCGGTTTGGGCAAGACCACCATGGCAAGTGTGATTGCTAACGAGATGGGTGCGAGCATCCGTGTTACCAGCGGGCCAGCAATAGAGCGAGCCGGGGACCTGGCGAGCTTACTTACGAACCTACAGGACGGCGACATATTATTTATTGATGAAATCCACCGTTTGCACCGGAGCGTGGAAGAAGTGCTCTATAGTGCCATGGAAGATTTTAAGATCGATATTATGCTCGGTAAAGGACCTTCAGCTAGGAGCCTGCGTTTGGATGTACCTAAGTTTACGTTAATCGGTGCCACGACACGTACAGGTGCACTGGCTGCGCCGTTGAGGGATCGCTTTGGCATGATGCACCGGCTTGAATTTTACACGCCCGAGCAGATCGCTAAGATTATCGTTAGGGCTGCAAATATACTGGAGAGCAAGATTCATCCGGAAGCGGCCAAGATATTATCAACCCGTGCCCGTTTGACGCCGCGCATAGCCAACCGACTACTTAAAAGGGTCAGAGATTTTGCCGATGTAAATGGCGACGGCATTATCGATACCGAGACAACCTATGCAGCTTTAAACCTCCTGGAGATTGACGAACTGGGTCTAGACCCGGCAGATCGATATCTACTTGAGCGGATTATTGAAAATTATGGAACTAATCCGGTTGGTTTGAATACACTGGCTGCCCTAACCGGCGATGAGGCTACGACTATCGAAGACTTTTATGAACCTTATCTCATGCAGATCGGCCTGCTGGAACGTACCCCCCGCGGCCGCAAAGCCACACCAAAAGCTTACAAGCACCTAGATAAAAAGATCAAGGGTGGCGACCAGCCAAGCTTGTTATAAATCGACGCACTTAGGCAAATTTATATACCGAACTCTTGTGAGTAGTTTGATGATTAGGACTTACTCGGTGAGAAGTAATATAATAATGCCTATGCATCGGACGCAGGCAGAAACAGCACATAGGGAGCAGGCTCAGCAAAAATTATCATCCGAAGGTCGGAAGTATTTTAATTTAATCGAATTTGATGAAAACGAAGATCTTGTTACCGAAATTCGCAAGGATCCATTTGGATTATTCCTAATACTTTTCACGGGTATATTCGTAGGCCTAACCATTATGATCATAACCGTTTTGCTGTCGGCTGCAGACTTGGATGGGTTAGGCTTTGGTAATCTAAGCAGCTTTAGGGGTATATTACTATTTATATCCCTGCTACTTATACTCGGAGTCGCAATCATGACGTTCATTGGAGCGTTTTTATACCGCAGTAATGTGATTTATGTCACTACTGAAAAGCTTGCTCAAGTCGTGTACATCAGCCTGTTTAACCGCAAAATTTCGCAACTTTCAATTGGAGATATCCAGGACGTGACCGTAACCCAGAAGGGAATATTTGCGCACCTTTTCAAATACGGAACTTTGGTCGTCGAAACAGCCGGCGAACAGCAGAACTATACCTTTAGCTTTGTACCAGATCCATACCAGGTTTCGACGCTTATCGTAGGGGCGCATGAGCGTAATCTTGCGCTCCACGGCAACTAACCTGGGCTCCCTTGCTTGGCGTACTACTGTGGCAGAACCTGCGCTACTTATTTCACCGTACCTAATGTACGGGCTCGTTCCGTTGCTCGTTTCGTTCTTGCATTTCATTCACGCTCGAAGCCCAGTAAGCTCGAGTATTAAAATCATTCGGCGAAAGGATTGTTGCGGGCGTTTTCGAACAGGGTTTGAACTTCAATATTCTGGTCCTGAAGGTCATTCAGTTTTTTTGCAACTTCAGCATCAATCTTAGGGCGGGGAGTGCCTTGATAAACCTGACCTATCTTAAACTCACTAGGCTCCTGCTTCACTAGTTTGCCGCTCGTGTAAAGGAGGTAGGAATACATAACACCAAACGCAAGGATACATAGCAGAGGAACGTAATGTTTTAGTTTTGGAAGAAGTTCATGCAGTTGCTTATTTAATTTATCCATCCTAAGGCCTCACATAAGTGTTTAATACTAAAGAAAATGTCACGAGGTTTCGGTCGGTTTCACTTGGCTGAATATTAATATCGATGACTTGAGCCGTCCGGCGGTTTTTTTCGAGCCGCTTTAGGTATTCCAATAGCTGAACGTAGCTAATCGGTTTTTCTTTATCTGACTGTACCTTTATTTCCATCGCATAGACACCCTTGAGATCCTCGAGCTCCGTAAGTTGGGTCGTATTACTGTCGACTGTATTTTGTTGTTTGGCAGCAGTGGGTTTGGTGCCCTTTTTGATGACCTCGCCGAGTTTAGATTCAGGGAATTCTATTGAAGTTAGGTTAATACCGGATTCTTGGGCAATCTTGACCAGTTCCAGTACAGTTTTTGCCTGGTCTTTTTCTTGGGGTACAACTGTCTTAGCAATTTTTTCTAACTCCTCGTATTCGGTGATATCGGCTTTGGCCTGGGCTAGCGCGCTACTTTGGCGATCCAAAACTGCTTTTTCAAGCTTCAGTGCTAATAGCTTATTACCCTCTTTTTGAAGCATCTTATTAGCAAAGTACGTTCCCGCACCACATATTGCAATGAGTAGTATAACCACTCCGACCATTACAAAATAAGTACGTTTTGCAGTCATACTAGTTATCCTTCTCCTGGTTTAAAAGCAAGAAAGGGTTGTTGTCTTTAATAAAAAGCGCCCGCATACTTGCCTGGCAGGGATATCCACTTACGCCTGAACTTTCTTCGCAGGATAGGCTTTGGATGTCGGCTTTTTCGAATATGCCATTGGCTTGATCCTGCAGGTTAACTTGAGCCTGGGTGGCAGTATTGTAGCTTGACGCTCCAACTAATAGGTCTATGCCACCCTGCAAGTCGCGGCTTAAGCTAAGATCTTGCAAGATTGTGCCCGAGGGCATCACAAGGCCAATCTGCTGAAGCAGTTTGGAAAACAACACTTCTCTGGAAAGTACGTCGACAACTAGCTTCAAACTGCCACTAATCTCAGCTACACGTTTGAGAGTCTCTTCCTCATTGCTTGATTTTAGATCAGCTTTAGTGCTGTCAATGGACTGTTGTAAAGACTTCGAATCTTGTTTCAAGTAAAACATACTACCGCCGGCAATCAGTACCAGACCGGTTGCGGCAATACCGATACCGATTAACCATTTTATGAGAGCCGTATTGCGTCTTGAGAAGCTAATAGCCTGCCTATATTCAGGCGGCATTAGGTTAATCATGCTCATAACCAGATTTCCTTGGGTTCGACTATAGCGGCTCCTGCAACTGTTACATATAGGGTCTGTTCGGCTTCATGAGGCGGTTGTAATTTCTTTAAATCAAAATAGCCCCAGAAGTTACAGAGCCGGGTCGGGATGCGTAAGTTGTCTGTCATGTAGTCAACTAGTCCTGGCATATTGGCGCCTCCACCCATGGTGATAATCTGCCCGATGCTCTGCTTACCCTCAGTGCGCTCTTCATAGTATCGGACGACACGGCGGATTTCCTTTATCAACGAATCGAGCTGAGGTTTTAGAGCATCGCGGATTTCCGGCTGCCGCTTACTTACGCCTAGCCCATACTTGGTTTTTAAGCTATTAGCTTCGGCTTTTTCTATATTGAGCTTTTCAGCAATACGGTTACTAAAGTCGTCGCCACCACCTGGGATGGTTCCATTTACAATGAGTATTTCATCAAATACTGTCAGGTCTACCGATAATGAGCCTAGGTCGATTAAAATTGTTGGGATATCGCTGCTATTTTCGGCGACGGCAATTATGCGGCTGGCCGCCGATATTGTAGTTTCCAACGCGCAGACTTCCAGCCCTAATATATTGAAGAACTTCATATAAGAGTCAACGACTTTTTTAGGCACAGCTACAACCAATACATCTGTTTGCTCGGCATTTTTAGGATGAGTCATGTAGTCCAGATAAAGATCGTCGATTGGAATTGGAATGTACTGCTCAGCCTCAAAATGTATAGCGTCTTCAAGCTCATGCTTGTTCAGGCTTGCCGGAACTGTCATAACCCGTGAGTAGGCCCGAGAAGCAGGAATCGTAGCGGCGACCCGACGGGAAGTAATTTTGCCGATTACACCTTTGTCAAAAAGCTCCATGGCGGCTTTAGCCAGTAATTCGTAATCAACAATAACGCCGTCTTTTATAGCCGAGGAGTCAAAACGTGACACGCCATAACCTTTAAGAGTATGGTGTTTGGCATCTTCATCAATCTGCATGACTTTAATAGTGTTAAAGCCGATATCAAGCCCGAACAAAGGCTTGTCTTTATAAAACAGTGTTTGCTTATGTTGTGTGGCCACAATAATTTACAGCGGTGCCCTTATAAAAATATACTCTCATTATAGCAAACAGCTTATGGTTTCGATACCCGGAAAGCTCCATGGCTTATTTTGAAGGAATCTCTTAGTAATCGTACTGGTAGCTTCTGACTGTCCAAGTGCTGCCGCCGGAAGAAAGGGAAGTGCCGAAGGTTACGGTTCCAGCGCCGCTTAAGTCAATCGTCTGGCCGATGGCCGAGCCAGTATTACCGCTACCTCCTAAGGTCACCTTTGACCACTGAGCCTGGAAGATTGTACCGGGAAAGTTACCGGCTCCTGAGACGTCTATAGTATTCAGGCTTTGTGAGCTATGTAGGTCCGACCCGGTGACATCGGTACAGTTAGGGTTACAAGAAGCTGTACTTTTAGATGTAATAAAGTGGGCGCTGGTACCACTGCTGTTGGGAATAACGGTGGCAGAACCGGTTACAGCCATTGTGCCGTCAATTAATATAACCGGCCGGGTAGTGCCCAGAGATTCGGCAATCCGAATACGGGCTGAGCCACCAACTGTCAGATTGCCAGTGATATAGGCATTGCCGGTAATCGTTAAATCGCAGCTGCTGGTCCATTTGACGTTGCCGGTCAGTTTGATATTGGCCGCCCAGGTACGCACAAAGCCATTCGGAGGGACGTTCCTGCTGCAATCGACAGCATTAGCGTTCGAAGCATAGGTGCTGGTGACGGCAGCTAAATGGGCTGCTCTGTCATAAGTCGGAAGTGCCACGTAAGGAGCGGTGCAGCCGCTGATGAGTCCGCTGCCGCCATTCCCTGGTAGAATATTAGTCGAAGTAGTTTGTCCGGTGGCGCAGACGCTACCATAAATAAAAGTTGAATTATCCATTGTTATAGGTTCGCCAGAATTGCACTTCATAGGAAATGAGGGGCCGGGATTGTTACCTGGTGGACAATTATAGTGGGCAACAAACACGTCAAGTGGCTGGCTGTCAGTACCGATCATCGAGTTACCATTCAAATCTATATATCCATTCACGTATATCTTGGAATTGGTGATATGGGCGTTGCCATTTAGGATTAAACCCCCGGTTCCAGCTTGGACAGAAAACCCAGGAGAAAAAGTGCCCACTGAAGTTATTCTAACAATACGGGTACTAATAGGGTCGGTTGTTCCGTTAAATCTATATGTTCGTCCGGTTGATGTAATTATTTTTTCGTTCGGACCGCTGCCGGCGGCTACGTTTGTCTGGTAGGTGCCGCGTCCTTGGGTAATGGAGTTATAAAATTCTGTTTCAGTGGTAAAACCGACAAAAGCGTTATCGGTGTTGAGGGTATAGATGCTTTGTTCGGCTCCGGCTTCCGCGGTAAGAAGGGCATTAGAAACGAAGACGTTTTTTGAAGTGCGACCGTATTGCCCAATAACCAAATCTACCAAGGACAAGCCAATAAAAGTTAATAGCAAGGCGACCAAGAGAACCGTAATAAGTATAATTCCCCGCTCATCATCACGAACTTTTTCTATCGGGGCATACAAGTGATCATTCATTTCTAAACACCGATCTAGTTATGTATTCCGCAGTTATATCACGGTTGAATTTTTCCTTAAGTAGGGTAATGGTGACCTCCACAGACCTAGCTTCTCCCGGAGGCACATCGACGTCAAAACTATTTACATAACGCACAGTAAGGCCGGTTACACCATCAACCAATTTTTTATCGGCTGGACATAGCGTGGTGGCGCTGGCAGCAGGACAGGAAGTCAGAGCGCCGTTAAGGGGCGAATCCGCTGCTAGAGTCCGCTTATAGAGGGAGCCGTTCTCAATAAAGTAAATGTTATTGTTTTTATAAGTTATATAATGCAGGGCGTCTTCAAAAATAACGTCCTGGTACTGGTCATTGGCGGCGGTAGCTAGAATTAGCGTATCGGTATCAGCTTCCCAACTATATTCATTTGCCGGAGCACTAGGAGCGTTGGCATCCGGCCAACGGTTGAACTCATCGACGTTGGCAGACAAACGTATATCCTTAGAAAGTAGGTCTAATGCCAGCTGGGCTTCCCTTAGAAGGTCGGCTCGGGCGGAACTGATGCTATTATTCACTATCGTATTAGTTAAAAAAGTCATGATAGCTATAATGACAATGCCTGACAGAGTCGCGGCTACGATCATTTCAACAATAGTGAAGCCAGACTGGTTTTCACTGGTCTTGTGCAAAATCCTCGGTTCGGAAGGTGAATCAACTCGATCGAAAACGATTTTATCTGCAGGAGAGGTACTTAAAGGTAAATTGACAGAAGAAAAATTGTTTACAGCTGAGATTACTGGCTTTGGGGATGGGGGAGCTTTATGTAAGTCCAATATACTCATTGTCCGATACCAATCACGCCGATGAGTGAGCTGAGTTGGACAGTTCTTTGGTCGGCCCCGTCCTTGTAAGTAATAGCCAAATCAACCCTGCGCAACCCGGCGCTGGGCTCGCTGACCTCTATAGTACCGGTTTTAGGGGAATGCAAGTCGGCGGGTAATTCACTTGTAAAATCGATATCGACGCCAGGCGTCAGGCTGCTGTACTGTTGGTTACGCAGCGATTCTATCTGCCGTTCTCCGGCGCGGGTAGCTAGCTCCAAATGATATGTCTTACGTTGGGTAGTCTCGATTGTAATATACAGATTCGTTATCCCAACTATAATCATCCCAATTACAACAATTGCAACCAGTAATTCGACTATTGTGAACCCCGCTTGGGAACGTTTCTTCATGCTTATGCTTAACAATAACAAAAACCGGCTGCTAGAAGCAACCGGTTATCTGTTACGAAACTATCGTATTACTGGTTAACGCTTGTGAGCGTGTAGACACCACCGACCGCATCCGGATCGTTAGTATTCTCCATCGTTGCTGCTAGTGTATATGATGTTCCGCCACCTACTGCTGTGTAAGTGTAGGCATCGCTCCTAGGGCCTGTCGTTTCGTCGGCTGTAACACCTGCATCTGCCTGGGCAGCTGCAAAGTCAGCTGGGTACGCTCCGTTGTCGTTAAAATACGTTTCTAGCTTCTGCTGGACGTTCTTAAGCTCGTTCTTACGATCAGTGTCGCGGCCACGGGCCTGGGCACTGAATAGATTTGGCAGCGTCAAAGCTACCAAGATACCGATAATAACAATCACGACTAACAGTTCGATAATCGTGAAACCTTTTTGATTCATTCGTCGCATTATAACCACTCCTTAATGCTTACTATTTTTTTTCTGATACTCTGACAATATACTGCTTATGGCTGAAATGTCAATGATTTTTACACAGCTCCTTGGATAGAGATTATAGGACCGAGCACGCTCATAACAATAAAACCGACAATTCCACCCAAGCCTACTATCAAAATCGGCTCTATAATCGAAGACAGGCCGCTAGTGATAGCATCAACTTCGTCTTCGTAAAACTCAGCCACCTTATCCAGTACTTCTCCGATCTTCCCGGTTTCCTCGCCGACAGCTGTCATCTGGATAATTATGGCAGGCAGTATATTGCTCTGTCCCAAGCTAGTAGCTATATTGCTGCCGTTTTTAATGCTTTCAACACTATCAGTCAGTGCTTTTCGGACTACTAGATTGGTTAGTGCTCCACTGGTTATATTTAAGGCCTCAATCACAGTAACTCCAGCAGCCAAAAGTGAGCTGAAAGTGCGGGCAAATCGTGCGACATTAACCTTAAGGATGATATTACCGAATATCGGTATCCTGAGTAGGAATTTATGGAATGCATATTTACCTTTTGGGTTTCCCGTAAGTCTTCGGAAAAGAAAAACTGCTAAAATGATGGCTCCAATAAGGATGTACCATTTACTGGTCATAAAGTCGCTTATTGCTAGGACGACTTTTGTTTGTAATGGAAGCTTGCCTCCGGCACCTTGCAATATAGAGGCAAGCTTAGGAACAACACTAACCATTAGAAAGCTTACAGCACCAACAGCGACTAGAGTAACTACCAATGGATACACCATAGCGCTTTTAAACTTACCCTTGATTTGAGCGTCTTTTTCAACCTGGGTGGCCAGGCGATTTAAAATCTGATCCAATATACCACCGGCTTCTCCGGCCCGCACCATATTGACGTAGACTTCAGAAAACGCTTTAGGGTGCTTGGCAAGGGAGTCGGATAGCTGTGCGCCACCCTCGACATCTGAAATGATTTTACCCAAAGCTTCCTTGAGAGCCGGTGAGCTTGATTGTTCGCGTAAGGTCGTTAAGGAGCGGAGCATTGGAACGCCTGCGCTGATCATAGTAGCGAACTGGCGGGTAAAAACCACCAACGCTTTCGGTTTGACCTTGCCGCTGCCAGGCAGTTTTATGTTCATCTTCAGCCCGCTTGAACCGGCAGGTTTGACGGTTACGGGTGTAAGGTTACGTTTACGCAAGGTATCGATTGCCTGGTCTTTGGATGGAGCCGATATTGAGCCCTCCTGGGTCTTACCAGATGCATCACGTGCACTATAAACAAACTCCATATTATTCAGATCCCTTCGATGCAGTTACACGCAGGATTTCCTCTAAAGAAGTTTGTCCGCGTAGAGCTTTAATAAAACCATCAACTTGCATTGACACCATGCCGTCTTTAATGGCCTGCTGGTTGATGACTTCGGATGTAGAATTGGCAACAATTAGCTTCTGTATTGTATCGGAATTGTTTAAGACCTCGTAAATACCAATACGGCCGCGGTACCCTGTCAGGTTGCATTCGTCGCAACCGCCGTCGTGGGCCCGCCAGATCCGGGTAATTTGCTTCTCACTAGTACTGAGGCTAAGGGTCGATTGTTTACCGGCCCCGGTCTTACCGATACCGCCGTCGAGCGCTTGTTCTTCGAGCTGATGGATAAATTTCATCGATGCAGCATCTGATATCGCGAAAGATTCCGAAATCTTTTTTATAGTAGCCGCATCAGGCTCGATGCTCTCGCGGCAGGTTGGGCAGAGACGACGCACCAGCCGTTGCCCAACGACAGCGCGGACAGTGCTGGCAATCAAGAAGGCTTCTATGCCCATATCCAAAAGCCGCGGCAGACAAGTTGCGGCGTTGTTGGTGTGTAGAGTACTAAAGACTAAGTGGCCGGTAAGAGCCGCCTGTACCGCCAGCCCGGCAGTCTCGCCGTCGCGGATTTCCCCTACCATTATAATGTTCGGATCTTGGCGAAGTAGCGCCCGTAGCCCATTTACAAAAGTCATTCCGGCCATCGGATTCACTTGAGTCTGATTGGTACCTGGCACGCGATATTCAACTGGGTCCTCAACGGTAGAAATATTTACTTTAGGGCTGTTGATTAGCGACAGGACACTAAATAGGCTGGTGCTTTTGCCCGAACCGGTAGGACCGGTAACTAAAACCATGCCGTGCGGCTGGATAATAGCTTCGTTTATAGTTTTGAGTGATCTGCCCCAATAACCCAGTTCTTCTAGTGTCAGTGCCTTGCTTGATTCGTTCAAAATACGCATAACTACTTTTTCGCCGTCGACGATAGGCAGAGTGGAGACGCGCAGAGCGTAGATAGCACCGTTAGCCGAAATCTTAAAACGGCCATCCTGAGGGGCGCGGCGTTCATCAATCTTGAGGTTGCTTAATATCTTAATGCGTGACACAAGCGCCGCTAGTACCTTTTTGGGCAGCTTGTTGGTTTCTTTTAATATGCCATCGATGCGGTAGCGGACCGACACCATGTTTTCCCTAGGTTCAATATGTATATCACTAGCACCGGCTTTGACTGCGTATTCGATTAATAGGTTGACGGTTTGGGCAATTGGCGAGTCTTCGGCGACATCTTCCTCGGAAATATTCTCGTCAATGTCCTCGGTAATCTCTTCCGGACTCATGACTTTAGTCAGCTCGGAAGTAATATTGTCGCGGTACTGTTCGAGCGCTGTTCTGATGTTCTGTTCACTGGCCATGGCGACTTTGATGTCATTGCCCAGCTCTTTTTTCAAGAAGTTTACTGCCTGGACATCATCCGGATCTTCGATAGCCAATAATTTAGCACCGTCGTTATCAATGCCATACAAAACTACTTTGTATTGGTTGGCTATGCGCTCTGGAATGAGCCTGAGTACTTCACGTTTGATGTCTTTCGGATCTAGCTCAATAAATGGAACTTCAATTTCTGCGGCGTAAAGCTGGGTCAGCTCTTTCTCGCTGATGATGTTGCCCTTAACGACCAAATCCTGAAGAGCAGTTTTATTATTGCCCGACTGTTCGCGGATATTCTTAATCTGCTCATCGGTTGCTTTACCGCTTTTAAGCAGCAATTCTTTAACTAATGCATCGGAAATTCGCATATTGTTTACGCTTAGTATATCTTAAATCATTTTTGTTAAATACCGTTAAAAGTCTTGACTGTTGTTAGAGCAAGTTGTACTGTATCTTGTTCATGCTTGCATGAGGCTAACGAGTATAATATAACTACGGATATAAAGAGGAGTTACTAAATGGCAAAATCACAGTCTGACCCAAAAGTGATGCAGGATGTCTCGCAAGCCGATGGCAAGTCTAAAGCTTTAGGCATGGCGGTCGATCACATAGAAAAACAATTTGGCAAAGGCACGATAATGCGCCTTGGTGAGTCAACTCACCAGAATGTAGAATGCTTTCCGACCGGCAGCATAAGTCTGGACTTGGCCTTAGGTGGCGGTATCCCTAAAGGCCGGGTCATCGAAGTTTATGGGCCCGAAAGCTCCGGTAAAACCACCCTTACATTACATGCGATTGCTGAAGTCCAACGCAAAGGCGGCACGGCAGCTTTCATCGATGCCGAGCATGCACTCGATCCGCAGTATGCTCAGCGCATAGGAGTTAACCTAGAAGAACTGCTGGTTTCGCAGCCCGATAATGGTGAGCAAGCACTTGAAATAGTGGAATCATTAGTCCGTTCCAACGCTGTTGACCTTATTGTTGTCGACTCGGTCGCCGCGCTTGTGCCGCAGGCCGAAATCGAAGGTGATATGGGCGATTCTCATATGGGTTTGCAGGCTCGGTTGATGAGCCAGGCACTCCGCAAGCTCACGGCCATTATCAGCAAAAGCAAAAGCACGGTTATATTTATTAATCAGCTGCGTATGAAGATTGGCGTCATGTTCGGCAATCCCGAAACAACTACTGGTGGTAATGCGCTGAAATTCTATGCCAGTTTGCGCATGGATATCCGCCGTATTTCGCAAATCAAACAGGGCGAGGCCGTCATAGGCAACCGAACAAGAGTAAAAGTAGTTAAAAACAAAATTGCACCGCCGTTTAGAGAAGCCGAGTTCGATATCATGTATAACGAAGGTATTTCAAAAGAAGGAGACGTGCTGGATCTGGCTACCGCTAAAGAAATCGTCGAAAAAGCCGGCGCTTGGTATGCCTATGAGAACGAAAAAATCGGCCAGGGCCGCGAAGCCGCCAAGCAATACTTGCGTGATAATCCAAAAACATTGGAGAAAATTGCTAAACAAGTCATGGACGCTAGTAAAGCCTAAGCTGTAAACTATAGCATATGCACACAGTCAATCATGCAGCAGTCGGGGCAGGTATTGCGCTTTTGCTACCACCTCAAATAGCACTGCCCTTAGCATTTTTGAGTCATTTTGTCCTGGACGGCCTACCACATTACGGTATAGCTGGCGACGAAGGCTTTAAGAACCTCTTCAAGCACAATAGAACAGACATCATGCTCCTAGTAGATGTAGTAGGGGTTGTCACGTTGATTGTTTTGGCATTCGGACAATCTTGGTATGTTTTAGCTGGAATGATTGCCGCCGTATCGCCGGATTTTATGTGGCTGTACCGCTACTTTTTATACGAAAGGCATGGCAATGAACCGCCAAAAGCCGGGCCTATTACCCGCTTTCACCAAAAAATTCAATGGTGCGAACGGTTATGGGGAATATATATAGAGGCACCACTAGCGGCCCTGCTTGTATTTATGGTTATTAAACTGACATGACGGCGACTAACCATGGACTGATGGGAGCGGTTATAGCTATTACATTACAAAAATATCCTCCACTTGCTATAACAGTCTCCTTACTCAGCCATTTCCTGCTTGATGCTTTTCCTCACTTTGGCGATGGCAAGATGAGCCTTCACAGCCGGAGATTCTACGGCATTTTATTTACAGACATGACACTAGCGGTAGTGTCTACACTAGCTGTAGCGTGGTTTTGGTTTGAAATAGCGCTACTAGTAGTAGGCTGTGCATTTTTAGCGGCCAGTCCTGATCTTATGTGGCTGTATTATGAATATCTTAAGCCAAAATTAAAACTTGGTAGGCTTGCAAGATTTCACTCAAGAATCCAGTGGTCCCAATCACCTCCCGGTCTAATGGTAGAATTCATCTGGTTTATAGTGCTTTTTCCAACCCTAATCTATATAGGAGCCCAATTCTAGTTTGCAAGGAGCCTCCTTGCAAACCATATATTTTATAGGACGGACCTCTAAAAATTTTAATTACATCTAAGTATGAAGATCACATCCATAAAACAGCAAGTTAAAAATCCCGATCGCGCCAGTATCTTCGTTGACGGCAAATATTCATTTTCTCTTAGCCTTAATGAGTTGTTAGCGGAAAAGCTTAAAACTAACCTGGAGCTTTCCGGAGCAGACTTAAAAAACTTAAAAAAACTCTCGGCTGACGGCAAATTGAAGGCTCGGGCGCTGGAGTGGGTGCTTAACCGTCCGCGTAGTGTAAGGGAGTTCAAAGATTATCTGCGCCGCAAAAAAGCCGATGTTGAACTATCGGAATTATGGGCTGAAGAGTTCCAAGCTAGAGGCTACCTAAGTAATTCAGCCTTCGCTGCTTGGTTAATTGAACTGCGACGCCGGGCTGGCAAAAGCGAGCGGGCAATCCGTTTTGAGCTTGCTAGCAAAGGTGTTACCCGTGAAGTTGCCGAAGAAAACCTGCAGGATAATGCCAGCGAACTTGGTCGCCTGCGACTTCTAGTGAATAAAAAAGGCCAGCTGCCCCGATACAAGGCTGACCAGCAGAAGTTCATACAGTTTCTAGCCCGTAAGGGTTTTAAATATGATGATATTAAGACTGTGCTTTCTGAAAAATACTAACTAATCCCTAGGGCCGGGGCAACGGCCTGCGAACCAACCTTTACATCAACGTCTTTTACTAACACCCGACGGTTGGTAATTTCGACAATTTGTGTCCTGTCGATGCTTAGCTGTCCATGAGCCAAACTTTTATAAAGCGGCCTGGTTACATATAGTTTATGTACCATCATAGATGTTACATCAACTGCATAGTCATTAACTTTACCAACCCGGCGGCGGTGGGTGGTAACGACCGGTTTACCTACAAGCTCAAACTCCAACTCTAGCACTTCCTTAAGCCTAATCAGCTCGTCGGGTTCGCTAAGAACGTCATAATCGTTGACGGCGATACCCTGGGGTACAAAATCACGCACGTCTTGGGCGAGTAGGATCAAGCGTTTCTTACTGAAGTGGTCGGTGCACAGCCAGCCTTCGATTTTCAAGTTGTTGGGGTTGATTAAAGGCTTATCAGCCGTGGCAACTTTACCACCAGTACGCAAGCTCATAATCGGTACGTTGGTAATATTTTTGGTCAGCTGCAACATAGCAACCATATTATACGCTAAAGGGTTGCAAGGTAGATGTCAGAAAAAATGTTGTAAAAATCAAATGCTCATGCTTGCATCTGTAAAAAGTGTGGCTACAATACGGCTTAATTATGAAACGAGCTGGAGTACTCGCGAGTGTGGTGGGCTGCTTGCTTTCAGCGTGCAGTTTACTTTTACCAGCTTTATCACTTGCAGTCTATGCCCAAGAAGCTGTAGAGCCCGAGCTACTTATCAGCCATTTCAAAATTACCAGCAGTAACGGCCAGTTTGTCGAACTGTACAATAATAGCGACACCGCTATCGACTTGGCGACTGTACAGATTGCTTATTACAATAACTATGATCTAACTAAAGCTACAAGCAGCAAGCAGATTGCACTTTCCGGCATTTTAGACCCCGGAGGTTATTTTATTCTTAACGATAGCGCGCTAACACTGTGTTATCGGATGATGCTTTCATCTCAGTCCTTAGGCTTTAGCAGTACAGCCGGCATGGTTCAGGTATTAAGGTTATCGCAGGCAAGGCCTGGAGGACCGGTGACGAATGTGCTTGTAGACAATGTAGCGTGGTCAAAAACAGCTGCTAGCGGCGCACAAATATTGCCAAGTTCAACTAATGCCTTTCTAGAGCGCCGCTGGGCGGATAATGTTCCTAAAACAAGTGGCGGCGGCAGCTGGCTCAATGTCCAGCCGAGTGCTGCCAACCCCTGTGAACTGGAGTCGGTAACTGTACAGGCGCAGACCATGCAACATGAGGATAATACGCTTTTGCCATCAACCCTGCCGCCTGTGCGTTTTGTGACAATAGCGCCAGCAGGTGAAAAAGCAAAAACTAATAACAATAAGGGATTGATGGCACCGCTAATAAACGAACTGCTTCCAAATCCGGCCAGCCCTCAGACTGATGCTGATGATGAATATGTTGAATTGTACAATTCAAACGAAACATCTTTTGACTTAAGCAACTTTTCTTTGGCGTTTGGCGCGGCCAATCCCCGCAAATACAATTTTCCTGAAGGTACCATATTAGCAGGCAAGTCGTTTACAACTTTTAACTCGGCTGACACAAGCCTGAGTCTCAGTAATGAACAGTCACAGGTATGGCTACTCGACCAAAACGGCGCCGTTATAAGCCAGAGCGAACCATATAGCGATCCTAAGGAAGGCCAGGCGTGGGCAATGGCCGATGGCGCCTGGACCTGGACTTTGCAGCCAACGCCCGCCCTCGAAAATGTTATTGCGCTGTCAGTTTTAGGTGATACAACTAAGCCATCAGGTACGGTACTAAGTATAAGTAATTCCAGCCCAACTGGCTCGGCCGCAACGGTTGCCAGCGCAAACACCTCGGCCGCACAACTTAATGATGCCGCACCGTTACATCCACTAATACTTGCTGGGGTAGGGGCTGCCGCGGTAGGATATGCTGTGTATGAGTACCGGCAAGATGTGGCAAATCGAATCTTCCAGTTCCGACGCTACCTACGCGATAGGCGAGCGCTTCGGTAATCTCTGCAGAGGCGGAGAGGTTTTCGTATTGTCGAGTGATTTGGGCGGCGGCAAAACGACATTTACTAAAGGTTTGGCCGCGGGCGCTGGCTGTAAAGATATTGTCGGTAGCCCGAGCTTTACTATTAACCGAATCTACCCATGCACCAACAACCGCACGCTTTATCATTTTGACTTTTATCGACTAGGCGATGCCGGTATTGTAGGACAGGAACTAAAAGAAGCCTTAGAAGAGCCAGGTAGTATTGTCGTGATTGAATGGGCGGATATAGTAAAAGATTTGTTACCAAAACGCTCTATTAATATTGTATTTGAACGTATAGCTGATAATGAAAACGCCAGACAACTCAGTATTGAATATCCAGAAGGCATGTCATACTTAATTACTAGAACAAAAAAATGATAATTCTGATAATCCGCAGTGAAAATCCCGAGGCAGAAATCGGTTTATACCATGACGGTAAAGAGCTTGTATATTTGAAATGGCGGGCGCATAGGATGCTGGCTGAAACGATAAATAAAAAAATCGACGAACTGTTAGCCCGCGAGTCAAAAACACTGAAAAATATAGAAGGCATCGTAGCTTATAAAGGTCCTGGTAGCTTTACGGGACTGCGAATTGGGCTAAGTGTTGCAAATGCTCTGGCATACGGATTGAAAGTTCCTATTGTAGGAGCCACGGGTGAATTCTGGATCCAAGAGGGCGCCGGTTACCTGCTAAGTAAAAAGAATGAAAAAATGGTTATGCCAGAATATGGTGCCGATGTGCACATTATTCCGCCGCGCAAGTAAGTTTCGTAAAAAATATCATATGTTGTAGTGGTAAGACCTCTGGCAAAATAACTCCATGGTTAAAAAACGTGGTATTATTTATATTAAGGATTATTCGAGTTTTGGGACAATCCTTTACATGTTCTTAACGATATTTTTCAACTTAGTTTTCTTGCTTAGGTAAACATAGGCTAATGAAGTGATAGTGATGCCTGGATGTGACCTGGCAAGCAGTATAGAAAGGAAACAAAATTATGTTACTTACCATTGTTCTTGCATTGGTAGGGCTTGCTGCTGGCTTTGGTGCCAACACGGTCCTGACAAAGAAAAAATTAGGCTCAGTCGAGGCAACGGCTGATAAAGAATTAAAGAAAGCTAAAAAAGAGGCTGACGAGGCACTTCGTAAAGCCAGGGAAGAGGCGTCCGAGATAGCTGAGACTGCACGCAAGGAAGAACAAACCCGTCGCCGCGAAATCAAAGAAATAGAAGCCCGACTTATTACCCGTGAAGAAGCACTAGATAAGAAACTTGATGTAATCGACAAGCGAGCAGAAGCCCTGCGTAAAGGCGAGGATGAGGTTGAAGCTTTAAAGGATGAAATTCGTGCTATCCGCTCAAAACAGCAGGAGAAGTTGGAAAAAGTTGCCAAGCTAACCAAGGCAGAGGCCGCTGACAAGCTGATGAAAATGACGGAACGCGACATCCGCAATGATCTATTGGGTCTTATAAATAAACTACAAAATGAAGCAAAGGATCAAGCTGAAGAACAGGCAGCGATGATTATTACCAGTGCTATGGAGCGCATGGCCAGCGAAGTAACCGCTGAGCGAACGGTTACAGCTGTCAAGCTAGAGGACGAAGAGATGAAGGGCCGGATAATAGGCAAGGAAGGTCGGAACATCCAAGCCTTACAACGTGCAACTGGCGTCGATATTATGGTTGATGACACGCCCGGTATGATAATCTTGAGCTCTTTTGACCCTATTCGGCGCGAAACAGCCCGGATTGCCCTTGAAATGCTACTTAAAGACGGTAGGGTTCACCCCGGCCGCATAGAAGAAGTTGTTGATAAGGCGCAGAAACAAGTTCAAAAAGATGTCATGCATGCCGCAGAAGATGCCGCCCGTGAAGTTGGTATTGTAGGTATACCTAAGGAAATACTGCAACTCCTAGGCGAGTTAAAGTATCGGACATCTTATGGCCAGAATGTCTTAAAGCATTCAACCGAGATGGCGCATATTGCTGGCACAATAGCCGATCAGATTGGTGCCAATGTAAAAACAGCCAAGTATGCAGCACTGGTTCATGATCTTGGCAAAGCACTCACGCACAAAATAGAGGGTAAGCACCACCATATCAGTGGGGAAATGCTACGCAAATATGGGGCGCCAGAAGAAATTGCTCTTGCCGCCGAACAGCACCACGACGACGTCGAGGCCACCTCCGTCGAGGCGCTAATTATTCGTGTGGTTGATGCCATAAGCGCCTCACGGCCAGGCGCCCGCAATATTAGCGCCGAAAATTTTGGCGAACGTATGCGTGACTTAGAAAATACTGCATTAGGATTTCCTGGCATCGATAAAGCCTATGCAATTTCTGCTGGCCGCGAAGTTCGGATATTTGTTAAACCACAAGACGTTGATGACTTAAGTGCCATTAAATTAGCTCGCGATATCGCGGTCAAGATAGAAAGCACCATGCAATACCCGGGCACTATAAAAGTAAACGTCATCCGTGAAACCCGTGCCATAGAATTTGCCAAATAGTAAATGAACATCTTATATATTGGTGACATCATGGGCGAACCTGGAATTGAAATAGTTGAACAAGTTTTACCCGGATTAGTTACGGAAAAATCTATTGATCTAGTAATAGCCCAAGCCGAGAATGTCACCAATGGAAGAGGTCTGAGTATAGAAGACTACGAACGATTAAAATTCGCCGGCGTGCAGGCATTTACCAGTGGTAACTGGACATTACACCGCGAAGAAACCAACAAATTGCTTGATGATCCTACTGTACCTGTTACGAGGCCTGCTAACTATCCGGAAAGTACGCCTGGCAAGCAATATAAAATCTTAGATATGGTTCAAGGCAAAGTTTTACTTGTAAGCTTATTAGGAAACATCATTGGCAAAGACGCCGAAAAGCCAGTGAACAATCCACTTACGTGTGTCGATGAGATTTTAAATAACCTAAAGGAAGAAAATTTTGTGGCAATAGTAATTAATTTTCATGGTGATTTTAGTAGTGAGAAAAAAGTTATTGGTTACTACTTGGATGGCCGGGTAACGGCTGTGATTGGTGACCATTGGCATGTGCCTACTAATGACGCTATGGTGTTGCCAAATGGCTCGGCGCACATTACCGACGTTGGTATGTGCGGGAGTCTGCATAGCAGTCTAGGCGTAAAGTTTGATAGTGTCGTTCCCCGTTGGCGCGACAACGTACAGACTCGCAACGAACTCGAAACATACGGACCGCGCCAGTTTAACGCGGTTCTAATTGAAACTGATCCACAAACAAGTCATTCAAAATCAATCAAACAGATTCAGAAAATTTTATAACTTATTGTACTTGGTTGGCGTAAGCGACAGCGCACTTTCATCTGTGCGCCGAGATTACTCGGTCGGGCGGCACTGGTGGTGGCGAGGTGGAAGGCAGTCCTGTCGGCATCGGCGACCGGTACATTATGAAGGATCTTCCTAACCACGCGGAAAATGCTTATCGTATAAGTCTTGGATTCGGTCAAACGCTTCCTCTATATGAAGTCGCAGCGTCCGTCGATCAAGCTTTGCCAATCGAGCTATGTGGGGGAACTCTACTTCGGGATCGCGCGGAAGAAATGTAAATCCCTCACCAAGCGCACCATCATACTTGATGGTCAGCGACGCGAGAAGCAAAGACCTCCAATCCGACATGATCTGGTCGCGCTGACTGCCTGATGTATTGGCGAAACGAATGGACAGCTTTTGGGCCTGCAACATTATCTCCGAATTCTTTTCTGCAAGATCCAGCCCCACCGCGAAATGGACGTCATCTTCATCAACACCATTGCTCACAAGCCATGCTTCTAGCTCCGCAAGTTCCGCTGCCACGGCCGAAGTTTCCTGAACCAACTGTCGTTGCCCACCTAACATCCTGTACTACTTCGGCTATTCATAAATTTCATTATAGAACTTCCATGCATATATGAACACAGCTGGGAAGACTAGCCAGCACGATCAAGGTTCTATTGATCCTTCTCCTCTTTAACAATTTGCCGTGCTGTATCAGTGATGGCTCGTGCCAACTTGTACACATCAACCGGCTGGGGGCGAGCTCCTATGATTCTCAGGTTGTACTGCTGAGCTCGTGACCGTAACTTTCGGTCACGCCGATAACCACCCTTTGGCAAGGGATACGCACGCCTCGGAGTTTTCCGCGCGCGGCGTTCTTAGGCATGTGCGATGAAGTTTCTAATTGTCCTTGGCCTTGATGATTGTCACGGAGTCCTTGAAGGTAACTACGACCTCGGCAAGCTTGCCAGCTGGATGGGTGTCCTTGTCGCTGAAGTCGAACCCGAGCCTTTGGCGCGGCGTGTCAACGAAAAGCTGAACCTTCTTACCCGATTCGTTACGCTTGCCAATCTGAACCATAAGCTGAACGCCTGAGGACGTATCGCTAGCTTTGGCTTCTATCCACCATTCCTCAAGTAGGTCAACACTCTCCCGTGCAATGACTCGACTACCCTCTGAGTCGAGGCGGACAAACTTTAACTTAGACAGCGCCTCACGGTTGCCTAGATGCTCAACCAGGCGCTGTTGAATGCTGTATTCATTGGTAAAGCTGAACTCTTTCTTGTCGACCGGACAGAATGTTACTTCAAAGATGTCGTAAGCAATTTCTAATGGAACTGTGTGCTTTTTGCAATATGCCCGCGGTGGTGCTCCTGTGACCAGCAACCACATGATATCTTCAGGATCTGTCTCTACTATTAAGAACTTTGACTCACTATTCATAGTGACCTCAGGATGAGCGAAGCGAGCATGTATGTCAACAACTCTTGGACGTAGAGTTTAAGATACCCTAACAAGGTTCCAACCCTCTTAATAGAGGTTGCGATTTCAGGGCCATCGCGTGATAGTGAAAATCACAACGATTTAATAGATGCGTAAACTGATAAAAAATAAATGGTCGGGGTGAGAGGACTCGAACCTCCGACCCCCTGGTCCCAAACCAGGTGCGCTAGCCAACTGCGCTACACCCCGACGTCTTGAATCTTAAAATACGATTATCGTACTGCTAGCAATAAATTTGTCCGATATTACTCACGTAATCTCATCTAACTGCCATTTTATAGTTTGTTAATCCTTTCACTAATTTAGAAAGGCAACCACGTTTTTGTAAACAAACAGCCAGGCAATTATACCCGTTTTTAACAGGTATGACAATCTTATAAGCGGCAGTCTAAGTTTATATACGAGCCGTTAAATTGTATACTTGATGTATAACCAGGGAGCCAAAATGACAGAAGATCTTTTTATTTTAGTACTAGCAGGTACAGCCCGCGAACAGCGTAAATCGATCCGTGCAGCTCGTCTAATCGCGGAAATAGGCAATGGTATGGATGGGGTTAAGACTGAACTGGTTGATCCGAAAGATTACAACTTTCCGGGCGATGGTAATGACCCAGAAGGCAAAGATCCACGCTACAGTGAGCTAACAGCACGAGCTGACGCGTTTTTTATAGTCACCCCGGAATACAACCATAGTTTTCCGGGCAGTTTGAAGCGTATGCTGGACAGCGAACTAAAAAACTACATACATAAACCAGTAGCGCTAGCGGGCGTATCAGATGGCAATTGGGGCGGAGTACGTGCGGTTGAGGCACTTGTTGGTACAGTTCGCGAAATGGGTTTGGCTGTCACCTTCACTGACGTCTATTTCCCAAAAATACATGAGCAGATAGATGAAAACGGCAACTTACTGAACGACTATTATAAAACTTCAATCCCTAAAGCCTACAAAGAACTCATTTGGATGGCCCAAACCCTGAAACATGGTCGTGAGCACATCCAACCGATTGAGTAAGTAAGCATAGCCCTTTTCAGCTATAATGCTGCTTATGGTTTCTGCAATATTTGCAGCTTTAGCTATCGCTGCCTTGTTGGTCCTCTCCGAATATGCCTGGAAACGTGCCAAAATCCAGGACGAGGTGGCGCGCAAGTTTGTGCATATAACCTCTGGCACATTTATTGCATTTTTACCGTTTTGGGTTAGTTACGATTGGATTAAACTACTGGCTGTAGGTTTTGTGGTAGTAAATATCGTCAATCGTTTTACAAATTCGTTCCATGCCATTCACTCCGTACAGCGTAAAAGCTGGGGTGACATTTTGTTTGGTGTCGGGGTATTCGCAATTGCTTGGTTTGAGCCGGCATCTTGGTTGTTTGCGGCTAGTATATTGCAGGTAAGTTTGGCGGATGGCTTGGCTGCCGTTGCTGGCGTAACTTACGGTAAAAAACATGGTTCTTATTATCTACTCGGTCAGCCTAAGTCATTTATTGGTAGCTTAGTCTTTTACGGTGTTTCAATGATGGTTATTTCAATCACGCTTTTTTCATACAACTATTTTGCCGATCCGCTGAGTCTAGGGCTGGTAATTATATTACTGCCACTAATGCTGGCGTGCGTGGAGAATCTGGCCGTATACGGCACGGATAATCTTTTTTTGCCTCTAGCGACTTTGTGGGCTTTAAGCCTGTTTTAGATCAAGCTTCTCGCGTGCCTGTTTGCTGGCTCGGAAGCTACCGTGTGCCCTCAGGGCAATAAATATCACTACCACGTCTACTATTTCCTGCAGAGCTGCACCCAGGGAAGCGGCGTAGCGGCCGGTCGCAAACACCAGCTGCATAGCTAAACTTAATCCGATGCCAATAAGTATCGCCTGCTGGGCAATGCTAAAGGTCTTCTTTGCAATCTCAACGCTTTGGGCGACTTTATCAATGTTATCAAGCATGATGACTACATCCGCCGACTCGCTAGCTGCGGTTGATCCGCGGGCGCCTAAGGCAATACCAATATCTGCTGCCGTTAGTACCGGCGCGTCATTTACCCCATCACCAACAAAGGCCACCGGCCTAAGTTTTAAGGCTTCTATAGCCTGAACTTTATCGCCAGGTAAGGCATCGGCGACGACCTCATCAATACCAAGTTTTTTAGCGATGGAGTTGGCAACAGTTTGATTGTCGCCTGTAACCATTAGAGTATGTCGGATGCCTAATTTCTTAAGCCGAGCTAGCATGCCATGGCTTTCATCCCGCACGGCATCGGCAAAAGTTATTATGCCCGCCAGCTTGCCATCGATGCCAATGTAGGTAGCTGTTAACTTAATAGACTGCCCCGAAAAGTTCGGTGGCAATGTGATTCCCTCGTCACGCAAATAATTAAGCGTACCAAGTACCGTGTATTTGCCGCCGATATGGGCATTCATACCTCGGCCGGGAAGTTCCTGTAATGACTTTACCTTATACAGTTTCAGGTTTTTATTAATAGCTTCATCGACAATTGCGCGGGCAAGAATATGGGTAGAGCTAACTTCGGCTGCAGCTGCAACCGCCAGCACTTCATCCTTTTTATAATTACCATATGCTGTTACTGACTGTACTTCAGGCTTGCCCTGTGTCAGGGTGCCGGTTTTATCAAAGGCCATTGTGCGTACTTGTGCCAGGCGTTCTAGGGATGACCCAGACTTAACAATAATTCCTTGCTTGGCCGCACGGCTCATGCCCGAAATAAGTGCAATCGGAGCCGCAATGAGTAACGGACAAGGCGTTGCAACAACAATAACTTGCAAAAAGCGCACTGGGTCGCCACTGATTATCCAGACTGCCCCGGCAATTGCGAATGATAGGATTGTAAATGGAATGCTGTATTGGTCGGCCAGTCTAACAAAAGGCGACTCAGTCGACGCTGCACTTTTAACAAGTTTTATAATTTGCTCGTATTGGCTATTAGCGGCAGTTTCGGTTGCTCGCATCGTAACAACACCGTCAATATTCACTGCACCGCTCATCAACACATCGCCCATTTTCTTACTAAGAGGCAAACTCTCGCCCGTCAGGCTTGATTCGTCTATGCTTGTCTGGCCATCAACAATAATTCCGTCTACTGGTACTACTTCGCCTGGCTTTATAATCAACTTGTCGCCGACCGATACTAGTTTTATAGGGATGTCGGTTTCTTTCCGGCCTCTTAAAACATGAGCTCTTTTAGGTGCTCTATCAAGCAGAGCATGGAGTTCTACTTTGGCGCGGTTTTCGGCGTAATCTTCCAGTGCCTCGCCGCCTGTTAACATAAGGACGATAATCATGCCCGCAATGTATTCGCCTAATATAACTGAGGTTATTATCGCGGTGGCGGCTAATATATCGATACCGTATTTCCCACTCTTAAGGTCTTGGTACATACCCCATAAAAGCGGCATAACATTCGAAATAGCAGTAATACCTAATAGCCAGTGAGCGGCCGTGTCGTAACCAAACATATCTAGCCCAATCCCAACCGCAAAGGCAATCAAAACTAATCCGAATTGTTTATACTCACGAAAAAACTGCCTCAAGTTCCTCAACATTAAAAATAACTCCTTTATGCTTGTTTGTATTATATATCAAATGAGTAATGACCGGATAAATCAAATTACATTTTGTAAAACACCTAACAATAAATAAGTAAAAAAATATACTGCACAGCTATTATGCTTATGAAAAACTTAAGACACAACAAAAAGTGCGAGGTGTAAAAAATATTAACCAGTAAGCTTTGGGGCAGTTTTTGTATGCATCGAATGATTGCTTTGAAGCTGGCTGTGCGACCGAGCCAGTATGAAATTAAAGGAGGGACCTATGACCATAGACCAATATAAACGTTATTTTAAGAGAGGACTTTACGCAGCGGTAGCATCGCTGTTTATAAGCCTACAATTGCCGCTGGGTATGCTGGGAAGGGCTTCGGCAGAAGAAATAACCGAAACCTCAACTCAACAGGAAGTGGTAGAAATTGTTACTCCGCCTCAGCCAATCGATGCCCAAGCTCTAGTCGACCATGAGTGCAACGATACTGAATGGCATTTTGTGATTAATCAAATTAATGAAGAAGCCAATGCACCGGCTTCTATTCTTGTAACTTGGGCTAATGATGACACCGAAGTTGTACTGCTTGGCAACTTTACCGGGGGTGTAGCCCATTACACGACTACTTCTAATCTTGATAGCACGGTAGTATCTGCGAGCGCTACTATTTACGGCGAGTGGGATGGTCAGTTTAATTTGTCCCATGGGCCTTGCGAAGAAGAGGAAGAAGAACTTGGCTCCATCACCATCATTAAAGACGCCCAACCTGATGACCCGCAGAATTTCGTATTTACTGCCACGGGAGAAGATGTCAATAACTTCACACTGGATGATGATGATAATGCAACATACAGCGACACCAAGCTTTTCGATGACTTGAGCGCCGGTGGTTACACATTCACCGAAGGCACAGTTGAAGGCTGGACGCTTAAGGATATTGAGTGTTCAACAGAAACTGGCGTAACAATAGACGGCGCAATGGTTTCCATAACCTTAGGCGCAGGAGCGAATGTTACTTGTACCTTCATCAATGAAATGGAAGAAGACGAGGAAGAAGATAAAGTAACTCTCTGCCACGCAACAGGATCTGAAACAAATCCGTTCATCAAAATTACCATCAGTGTTTCGGGTGCTTTCAATGGGCACCTGGGTAGTGACCACCAAAATGGCGAAGATATAATTCCTCCATTCGAATTCATGGGCACTACTTACTCCCAGAATTGGGATACCGAAGGACAGTTACTTTACCGTAATGATTGCGTAGAAGAGGAAGAAGATGGTTCCATCACAATCGTAAAGGATGCCCAACCAAACGATGCGCAAAACTTCAGCTTTACAACAACCGGATCAGGCCTGAGCAATTTCACGCTTGATGACGATACTGACGCTACTCTAAGCAATACCAAGACTTTCAGTGACTTGGGTGCCCGGACCTATACCGTTACCGAGACTGAAACCTCCGGCTGGAGCCTAAAAAGCATAGTTTGCAGCCAAGGCGCAAATGTTAACTTGAGCGGCCATACCTTAACCATCCATCTTGCGAAGGACCAGCACGTAACATGTACCTTCCATAACGATAAGGCTATCGTTATCCTTACTGGAGGTGGTGGAGGAGGTCAGGTGCTGGGTAGCACTACAACTAAACTAGCTAATACTGGCAGCGCGACTATTCCTAGTTATGTTGCTGTTGTCATATTGCTTCTATTGATTGCGGTTACCCGCCTGTCTACCCGCAAGGCAAAAGCCAGTAACAACTGGACGCACTCTGAAGAAGCAGGGTCATTCACGGCCTTTCGCAGCAATGTTATTCTCGTATCGGTATTTGCATCAGTGATAGTAAAGGAGATATTCACAAGAGCAAAAGATGCGTTTAATAGCACGCTGGCAGGACTAAGACAGCTCTATAGTTCACCGTGGTCAATGCCATATGAAGGGTTCTATAGGGCATAAATAAAAACCAACAATGAAAAAAGAGGAGCCAAATGCGGCTCCTCTTTAATTTAACAATACTTGGGGTGCCTGATGGGACTTGAACCCACGACCTACGGTACCACAAACCGCCGCTCTAACCAGCTGAGCTACAGGCACCAAGAACTGCGTTATTATATCTGTTAATGGTGTTTTTTACAACCGAACTACTTCGGCAGTGTTGCGAGTAAGGAGAGAGCAAATTGCTTGTCGACGCTGTGCGTCCTCAAGTAACATTTTTGCTTCGGGCGAATTTGGGATATAGATGTGGGTAAATGCTTACAATTTTATGCAGTTCACGCTGGTCCGCAATAGGAAAAACCTCTGCAGTTGGTGCTCGATAATCGGCTTCTGTTTCGCTATAACGATGTAGTGATTCCACTGAGGGCATCCTGCTATTGTAGCACAAAAATGACTTAGATTCAATATTAAGCAATAGCTGTTTAATAGCTGGAGTGTAAAACTATTTGATTATTATGCATCACCGTTTATTTTATGTTCAGCAATTGTGTTGTAGACGTCTGAGAAGGTTTCGTGATCATACATATTTGCCGAATAGTCGGCACGAAGTATTTTCCTAGAATATGGCGTAATCAAAAAGGCGGCTGGTACTAGAAATAAACTGCCATCAATATTCTTTTGCTTATATCCGCCTTTTCGCACTGCATGAACCCAGTGAGGCACAAAGCTAATCATTTTAGCTGCACCTAATGCAGAGGGTATAACCTTGTATTTTGCATATGTTGACATTAATTGATCTGATATAACCGGAAATGGTGGTTTTTTCTCATGAATGCTAAAAATGTTATTGATTATATTTTCTTTTGAGGATTGAACAAATGCTATGACCGAACAATCACTATTTAGCAGCAATTTATGTTCAAGCGATAAACGGTGGATAGCAAGATTGCACCATGGGCAGCCCGCATAACGCATAAAAACAACTAATAAATACTTATCATGATAATCTTTAATACTAACCTTTTTGCCCTTAACATCGGTCGCTGAGAATAGAGGCGCTAAATCTCCTATTTTCAACCGTCTGCTCATGAAATGATTGTATCACTATGGAGTTGTTGTGCTGGTACAGCTTAGTGTACGAAGTTAGCACCAAATACCTAGATTTTATATGGCTAGTATGACTTTATGTTTTTAAACAAATCTGCTGTTTCATTGAGCTCAGGACAAGTTTTTTCAAGATATACATATAATGTCTTGCCGTTGCTTAACTGAACAGTATGCTTCAATTCGTTTTCGGTGTCTTCTGCGGGAACTTGTTCATAAAGTAATTTTATACCCCTAGAACAGGACTGAAGTTTTGGTATAGCAGCAAATAATTCATTATGGTTCGATGCAATGTAAAGCTTTTCAGTACCCCTGACCGGGTATGTACTCACACTTAGCCCACCATAGGAATTTGTTACGTCTCCTGAGTCATCTAAATATGTAATTTCAAGAATATTGCCTGGGTTAGGTAGGTAAAGCCTGCTCTTTGGAAAGTAAATATCACCTGTCTGTGGTTCTACGGGCGCACCCTTTTTAAGTCCTCTTACTGCCAGCAATACTAGTTCCCTTGTTTGCACAATATTTGATTGATTTGCGGCAGCATTGTAATATTGAGCCTTTAATAGTCCAAAATTAGCTCCCATAATAATAAGAGCTAATACAATTACGCTAATCGCGACTTTCTTTATCGCCAACATTTCGTGTTTTTTATGTTGTTTTTTCATTTTTTATCCTTAGTTATGGCTAGCCTTAGTTTAGCATAAACGAAGTGGTACACCCGGAGGGATTCGCCTGGCTAGCAATTCAAAATTAGAATTGCTTAAAGCCACCCCAAATCCAGTTGGTTTGGGGCAAGGGGCGGGGAATGTCCACTGGACATTCCCGTTCGAATCCCTCGCTGAGACCAAAATAAGAAGTTCTAGGCAAGCTAGAACTTCTTATTTTGGTACACCCGGAGGGATTCGAACCCCCGACCTGTGGGATAGAAGCCCATTGCTCTAATCCGCTGAGCTACGGGTGCATACCTAACGATTTTAACATTAAAATTGTTCTAATAGGGATTCGACCCGCATTCTGCGGGCCCGCAACTACATCTTTCAAAACAAGTTTTGAAGAGTAGGTTGCCTTGCAAACCGCCACTGGCGGCTTTCACCACGACTCATAAACTGCCTGTGGCAGTTTATGCTTTTCATGCTTGACCGAATGAGAAGGTTTATCTCCGTGAGAGTATATAAGTCAGGTGTGATAGAAGCCCATTGATCCAAGTCCTGTCTGAGCTACCGGGGCGTAACTTTTGCATCACGCAAAAGTAATGACCAATCTTCAATTCACAATTCTCAGTGAAGGAATTAATACTTCAAAGCCAGAGGCTTTGTCTGACACCGGTAAATGTAAATTGTTAAATGGTAAATGCTTTGCGAAGCAAAGCGTGGTGCGGGATGGGGTAGTCGAAACCCCGTCTTAAGTTTGGAAAACTTACATATTAACCGTTATACGAATCCCGCTAGAACAGAGGTGATTATACCATTCATGCCTATAATTGCATACTTATATTATCTAAAAAGTGCTTTCATTAAATGGCCATTAGTTAGCCAATAAGCAACTCTTGAAGCTGTAAATGAATACGCAGCAAAAAATATAAATATCGCACTTGTTATATTAAGGATACTCGAAACCACTCTACTGGAGATGGTGGTATGTGATAAATCATATTTTAAAAATCCGAAACTACGGTGGATCCATGCAAGTTTTACGTAACGAATAAATGCGACTGGAATAATTATCATTGATTGAATGAATGAATAAAATGGAAGTAACAGGTATTCTTTTTTCCAACCCTTTCCCGCAATTAGAACATAAGTATATACCCAAGATAGGATTATTAAGAAGAGCATAGTATAAGGGAAATTGAGTAGTTCTATCCATCGTAGTGGAAGCAGTAAGTATACTAAAAGCGAATTATAAAATAGTATGAAGAAATGATGCCAACCATAACTTGCTATGTTAGTTATATGATGTCTAAAGCCTCCCGCGAACCAAATTATTCGTTGCATGTACCATGATTTAAAAGTGTCTGGAACTGCAGTATAAAAAGTAAAATCTATGTGATTGATCTTGTACCCCATAACACGTGCTAATTTACCAATTTCTATATCCCCTCCTGCGAAGAAGTTTGAATGACATGAGAGTACATGCTGAAAGACGTGAGCTTTGGCTATATTACATGCACCAGAAGTAAGCCATGGGTCCATCCTGCGGTTATCCATGGCTATTTTATATTCGAAAGCTTGTAATACTTCTATTATATTTTTAGGATTATTGGCTTCACATCGTAGGGATGCAATATCGAGGCCTGAATTAATAAATGTCCTTACAAGATTATTAACATTATCAGTTGCATATGTATCTGCGTCCATAAGAATACAGGGAGTATCTCGTTTTATACCAAGACGGTAAAAATTATGTAACGCACCCTTGTATATGGTGTAGGCATTCTTAACGGGACGGCCTTTTACTATAGGTAATGCCGCTTTCGTATAACGAAACCCAAATTTTCTGCAGACTTTTCGAAGCTCACGGTAAAATTCAGGTGTTTCATGTAGGGAGGTGCATATAAGCACTTTACCAGGGTATTTTTTTAAAAATTTAATATTCTGAAGATACGATATGTTGCCGTAAACGGTAGGCATTAAGAGATACTGAGGGGTCTTAGTGTAGGAAGGTTTATTGATAATTGCTTTTTTAAATAGTAAAAAAGCACGTGGCACGTAGTCTATAAGTGCAACGATCATAATAGTAATCAAAATAAGTATGGTTGAATCATTCATATCATATAAAAAAGGGTAAAGCTAAAAGCTTTACCCTCCCTTTATACTGCGACTAAACTAATAGTTTAGCGGCGGTGTGCTGCGCGGGTTATTAAGCCAAGCGCAACGATCATAGCTAGACCAGCGATTAACCCGATTACTATTGGGTTACCAGTGTTAGCTAATGTAGCTACTGCGCCTGCGCCACCACCAGCGACAGTTGCTGCACCAAGGACTTGTCCTTCTACACTCATTGCTTTTACTCCGTTACGTGTAATTTAACTAGGTAATTATACATTAAATTACAATATAAAGCAATATAATTATATAGATTTACTAATTTTGCAAATACTTTAAAGCTCGTGGGTGATAGTAATATGAGCACCAAGAGAATTCAGGCGTTCTGACAAGTCTTCGTAGCCGCGATTAATAGTATATACATTGCGTAGCATTGATGTGCCACGAGCAGCTAGCATACCGATCAGCAGCAGGCTAGCTGGCCTCAAGGCTGGCGGACACACAACATCGCCGTGGGTAAAAGCTGTCGGGCCGTTAATATATATACGGTGCGGGTCAGCCAGCTCGACATTCATGCCAATTTTAGTCATTTCAGTATAATAGATAGCCCGGTTATCGAACATCCAGTCATGGATTAGAGTGCGGCCGTGAGCAACACCGCAGATTGGCACGAAGTAAGGTATATTGTCTGGGTTGAGCCCTGGCCATACGTTAGGGTGCAGTTTATCCGTTGGTGCTTTCAAATTACCATTATGTTTATTAATTATAATATCGGCCAGCTCGGTGATTCCATTGTCTGAGGGGTATGGTTCGCCGATCTTTATATTCAAGCCCATTTTTTGCAGTTTTAATAATTCCAGTCCTATCCAGTGTATGGGCACCCTGCAGATACTAAGCTTTGAATTTGTTGTAACTGCTGCAGATATAAAGAACATTGCCTCTATAGGGTCTTCGGTCGGTGAGAAAATAATATTCTTTTTAATCTTCTGGATGCCGGTCACCTTTAAGACCGCTGAGCCAACACCTTCGATTTTTACGCCACATTTTATTAAAAAGGCGCAAAGATCTTGGACCATGTAATCGGCACTGGCACTCTGGATTATGGTTATGCCGGGAGTTTTGGCCGCAGCCATCAAGGCGTTATTAGTAACGGTATTACCTTGTTCGTATAGCACTATTCGGCCGGCTACTTTTTTCTTGACGGTAATGTTGTAATGGCCGGTCTTGGCAACTACATCAACGCCAAATTGTTCAAGGGCGAATAAATGTGGTGCTACGGTGCGAGTACCAAGTTTACAGCCGCCAGCATAGGGAATCATGAAACTCTTGTGTTCATGCATTAGTGATCCAAGTAGCATAAGCACGCTACGGGTTTTGCGGGCGGCCTGTTTGTTTATGCTATTTAAATCAAGAGTCTTTGGCGGTTTGATCTCAAGGTCATTACCAGGCAGCCAGCGGACTTTAATACCGATGCTTTCTAGCACTTCTATAATCCTATAGACCTCTTCAATCTTTGGAAAAGCTTTAAATGTAGTTGTACCTTGGTTCAGCAGGCTTGCGCATAGTAGTGCGACAGCAGCATTCTTACTGCGTTTCAAAGCAATTTCGCCGTGCAGTTCATGGCCGCCTTCTATCCTCAGGTTAATAGCGCCGCTACCAAGATTTACAATCTGTTTGTTCAGTACATCGCTAATCCGGCCGAGCATGTCCATGCTCAGATTTTGACGGCCTTTTTCTATTCTATTAACAGCGGACTGGGATGTATTGAGCCGCTTAGCAAACTCAGACTGAGTTAATCCCTTTTCTTGACGGATTTGGAAAATTAAATGGCCTATCTTCTCACTGGTACTATTCATGTATCATTTAATATATCATATATGATATAAAATGTCTATTTATTGTTTTGTATTTTTTTGCTTGCCCTACTACAATACACTCATGATTTAGCGACACGCAAGCCCATTTCCGTTACACTACTATTAAACGAGGTTTGCTATGATTCACGATAAAAAACTGAACTCTATATTAGAAGCAGAAACAAAGCGTCAGCGCGAGGGACTGGAATTAATTCCATCCGAAAATTACGTATCGAAAGACGTTCTGGAGGCACTTGGTAGCATATTTACCAACAAATATTCCGAAGGTTACCCGGGCAGGCGCTATTATGGTGGCCAAGAAAACACTGACCAGATAGAAACAATAGCTATCGATCGAGCAAAACAGTTGTTTGGCTCCGACCATGCCAACGTACAATCACACTCAGGCGCACCAGCCAACATAGCCGTTTATCAGGCATGGTTGAATCCAGGTGATACCATTATGGCTATGCGCCTTGACCACGGTGGCCACTTAACGCATGGTGCACCAGTAACATCCAGTGCCAAGCTTTATAATTTTGTCCGCTATGGAGTCAAGGATGTAGAGACGGGCGAAATAGATTATGACGAAATGCGCGAAGTCGCACTCAAGGAAAAACCAAAGATTCTGCTAGCCGGTTTTAGCGGTTACCCACGTTCTTTAGATTATGCCAAGTTTGCGGCTATCGGCAATGAAGTCGGCGCCGTACTAATGGCTGACATGGCTCACATTGCTGGCCTAATTGCCGGCAAAGTACTGCCAAACCCCTTTGATTTTGGATTTCAAATTATTACCAGCACGACGCATAAAACTCTACGCGGGCCGCGCGGTGGTTTGATACTCAGTAATGGGACAGTCGGTAATCCTCTCAAAGCACCTGAAAAAACTGTTGAAAATCTGCCGACATTGATTGACCGCGAAGTCTTCCCAGGCTTTCAGGGTGGACCGCACATGAATAACGTATTAGCTAAGGCAGTAGCATTCGGTGAAGCTTTAGAGCCAAGTTTTCATGATTATGCCTTACAAATCCTTAAGAATTCCAAGCAACTTGCTGACGAGCTTATGAAGGTAGGATTTAAATTGGTAACTAACGGCACTGACAACCATATGATAATGATTGATATGCCCAAGAGTTTTGATATTAATGGTCGTGAAACCCAGGATTTGCTAGACCGGGTGGGGCTTACAGGCAACTGCAACGCTATACCCGACGATCCCCTACCACCGTTCCGGCCCAGCGGTTTCCGGTTGGGTACGCCTGCCATGACAACCCGCGGTCTTAAGGAAAAAGACATGGTGTTTGTCGCCGAACAGATGGTTAAAACAATCAAATCGCGCCAAGATGAGTCAGTTTTAGATAAAATCAAATCTGAAATTGCGGTTTTTGCCTCTCAATTTCCTCTTCCCAGTGATATCTAAATATTAGGGCAATAATTCGGGTTCGCGCTCAAGGTTGATTTGAAACAAGTTATAAACTGCATCGGTAACTTTCTGCTGATACTTGATTAGATCTGCGGTGGACTGGGCTTTCTCATTAACGAATACCAAAGCTTGGTCTTTCCAGCTGGACATGCCGGTTTCTGTGTCTTTTTTACCTTTAAACCCTGCCTGCTCAACCAGCCAGGCGGCCGAGATCTTGTAATTATCTTTGGCTTCCCAGGCAACAACATCCTTAAACTTCTTTTTAATAATTTTGTAATGGTCTTGGCCGATAATCGGATTGGCAAAAAATGACCCGTTGTTTGCGACCTTGGCTGGGTCGGGCAGTTTTTTAGAACGTATATCAATAACGGCTGAGCGGATATCTATAAGAGTTGGCTTTGTGATTTTATGTTCTTTGAAATACTTGTCTAAGCTTTCGTAAAAAGGTGGTTTAGGCGCTGCCCTATGGAGCTTCAGAGTTACAAAGCAGATTAAAAACCGTCCGTTATCGACGGTCTTAAAGCGGGAAGTGCGGTAGCCGAAACTGCATTGGTCTTTCTCCAAGACAACGAAATCCTTAGCCATACGGTCGTAAGCTTCCAAACTTACAAATGTACCGGCAATTTCTTGGCCATAAGCACCGACATTCTGGACAGGCGTTGCTCCAACAGTGCCCGGTATAAGTGACAAGCACTCGACACCCTGCAAGTTCAGCCCTACGAACTGGTCAACAATTAAATCCCAATTTTCACCAGCACCTATTTTATAAGTTGCTGACGATGTATTTTCTGTGATTTTTTCTAAGCCCTTGATTCTATTGACAATTACTAGGCCTTTGAAGCCTTCGTCTCGCCATATTATATTGCTGCCGATACCGATCATTCTTACAGGTAGTTGGCGTTCTTCGGCCCAAGTTACAGCTTTGTTCAGCTCATCTTTGGTTTTGACTTCAACCAATGAATCGGCTGTGCCGCCTAGGCGCATAGTTGAGTATAGCTTCAACGAAACGTCTTTAAGAATAGTCATGCTTATGTTTAGTATCACATTTTTATGGGACGGGAGCAATCTTCAGCATGCTTCCTGTTGCAGTTTTTATTAATCAGGCATACGATATATCCAATGCGAAGAGGCCATACTCCCTACCAACAATTCGGACGACGTTTGCACGATATTCGTCTGCGACTACAGGAATCGCTGCCGGAAGTGTCAGGCGCTGTCGAGCTGGACAGCGACGTGCTGGCTCGCTATGAGCGTGGTGAGGATAGGCCAAGCGAGGACGTGCTGCTGCTTCTCATTAATCATTTTGCTATCAAAGACGAAGAAGCTGACGAATTATGGGAGCTAGCTGGCTATACTTCCGAAAACCATAACCATCACGAAGAGGCTGCAAACCTGCCCACACTAATGATGGTTCCTATGGACAACAGGGTAATTTATACCGATACAGCCCATGTCGTCATTAATAACTACGGCGTTATCATGAACTTTATGCAAAACGGCGCCAACAACCAGCCGATGGCAGTCGCACGGGTTGGAATGAGCCTTGAGCATGCTAAAAGTGTTTTAGAAGTTCTAGCTACTACTATTGCTCAAGCCGAATCGGTCAAAACTCCGAAGCAACTTCCTGAATCGAGCAAAAGCCTCCCAAAAAACAAAAAACAGCAATTCTAAAATATATAAGGTGGCAAGCTAGACATTAACTGCTTCTAAGCTTATGATAATAAGGATGAGTCAAGAAGTTTTTACACCGCATATCAATGAAATCGAACAAAATCCAACTTTGATCGATCATTACGCAGAAAGAGTAGTAACTTTCCGGGGTGTTACCGCGCCTTTGGGTGTTCTTATTAATCTATGTCCAGTATCTAAAGAAGCAATGGATCCCGAAAAAATAAATGAATGGACCGAAAATATACTAGAAGCGTCGGGTATTGATTATAAAGCAGAGTTATCACAGATAGAATCAGCTAAGACTGATTCTGCTAAAAAAAAATTGAAGAAATAGGTTCAACTGTAGAACCCGCTAAAGACCCAGTCGTGATTGAAACCACGGTTACGACTCCAGTTACTAAGTTAGAGTCAAAACAGCCGGCAACAGTTTCAATTTCTGTGCCCGCAGAACTGGCAGAACCACGAGTAGATATACCGCAATTATCACAAGAAACAGAAATGTTACGGCGCCGGTTAAATGAGCAAGTTGAGGATTTAGAACTGCCTATACATGAAATAATAGCTGTGCCTGAAGATAAAGCTAAAACTAAGACACTTAATATTAAACCAAACTTGCCCCAAGAACCGACGGTGATAGATCGGGAGTTGCTCGGTATACCTCCTGAAATTAAGATAGTGGAACCTGTGCTTATATCTGTAAAAACTTTGCCTGTTACGGAAATGCGGATTGAAAAACAGGAATTATTGTTGCCACCTGCGTTATCATCGGAGAATGATGAAGAACAAAATTTTCTAAGAGTAATTGAGTCTAATCAAGAGTTAGATATAAATATGCCAGATAAAACTACAGACCAGATAGAAAATACGGTTATCGTTCAGCCCGAGACTGAGATTCAAGATGATATGTTGGACTTGATGGAATTTCCAGTAATTACCACATTGGAATCAGAGCTTATAGATAATGATATCGCTTCAGATATGGCCGAAATGGCGGAACCCTACATTTACCCGTTTGAAACTACTGCTGAAACAGACCTAGAAAAAAACGAAGAAATTAAACTGGAGGATAGATTTGAGCAGGAAGTAACACTGCTTATTTCTAAAGAAAATTTTGTGCAAACTATTGAAGAATTTACTAACGAAGTAGATGGTCAAGCTCTATTAGAAAATAGCCATGAAGCAGAACTGTCGCCTCCGATTATCATGCAAGCTGAAGAGCTTATTATTGCAGTCGAAACTGAAAAGCCCCAACAAGCAGAAGAGGCACGGCAAATTTTAAAATCTTTGATTGAACATGCGTTAGTTAGTACAAACTTATCTGTGGACGAATCTTTAAGCGCAGAAAAAATTGAGGCACTAGAGGAGGAGATGGTAGCCTGGGCGATACGTTTCTTAAAGTGCGTTGGAGTAAAGTCGGATCAAGAAACAGCACGAGCTTTTATGCGTCTTATTATCAAAGATGTACAATCTACGACCGAGCATAGTGATTACACGGCCAAAGTGGACGAGGGTACGCATGAGCAGAAATTAAGTTTCTCACGCTTATTAAATGATGTTAGACAAATAGACCAGAATGAAGCGTTATTGCCGCCTTTTTATAAGCTCGGACGCGTGGCCCTGAGCCTGAGCAAGCAGCTATTACCTGTTTAATAATTACGCCCGGGATATAACCGGAGAACGTTTTAAGTAAGTGCGGCCTTCGACCATGTCAGCCATGGCTAAAACCACGCTTTGACGTGAGATAGTATGCCAAGGCATCACTAGCTCATCTGTTAACTGGAAGGTCCGGTGATTGTCATTGTCGACCATAACGGGTGAGCGTAGCACAGTCCAATCTAGATTACTTTTTCTTAAAATACGGATATGTTCTTCGGCATCTTGGATAATAGCGCCAGCTGCATGCCCCAGTATTTTATAAGACAAGTGCTGCAGACGCGACGGCTTGTCACCGACATCGCGCGCGTCTGCTCCAGTCAGAGATACAATTCTTTTCTTGCCATGTTTTTCCATCAGCGGGACTACATTTTTCATGGCCGTTGATAAAATGTCGTGAACCTGGGTGCCCCAACTTCCCAATGCACTCAGTACTACATCATTGTGCTTAAGAACTTTCTCAATATCTGCGGCTGAATGTATGTCTCCTCGGATTATATGCAGCTTATCTTGTTTTCTAAAATGGTTTGGCCCATGAATAAAGGCCGTGACTTCGTAGCCCCGATGGAGCATTTCAGTTACCAGACGGCTACCAATTCTACCCGATGCGCCAAGAATAAGCACTTTCATTAGTTAATGGTAATACGATTTATTATTTTAAGATAGGCTTACATACATATCGTACCCAGGAGGCGGCTCTCTGACTTTAGCAAACATACCACTGGCTGGAACGATATGGTTAGTCAATAATATAAATCTAGTTTAAAAATATATTAGTAATAAATCACCGGGCACTCTAAAAGTGATGACTGTGCCACTGACTTATAATAACAAAAAAATACACCTGCTCTCGTACGCAGGTGTATTTTATATTAAAAATCAATGTTTTAGCAGAAGTCTTCGCTGTCTAAGCTTAGTACTTCCCGAATTTGCTTGCGTTCCTGTCGATAGTTAATCAGTTTTTCTATGCTTCGCATGCGGCCCTCCTTAACCACATCCCATTATCAAGAATATTGTTGTCTAGATCTGTAAGTAATCTTACGAAACAAGCTTTAGAAGCGTGCAGGCAACACCTTACTTAAAAGGTAGGGCCACGATAATTATTTTAGTAAGTTAAGCACTTAAGATACTCGAGCTTATTAGCTTAGGCTGCTCAAGGGTCAGGCTATGGGTGCCTTCTAATATTTGGGTGTGGATATGAGTGCGATCTATTTTAAGGCTAGCCAAATTGCCAAGCACAATTTTACTTTCATGGCTGCCATAGAATAAATATACCGGACAATGTACAGAGTTTAGATTTTTTTCAACGGTTTGCTGTTCGATAATATAATGCAAGCTCTCGGAATATGAACGCCAGGTATGCAGAACACTATCTTCAGCCACGTGACGCGGCTTGTTTTTTAGATAATAACGGGCCAACCGCCTGCTAACGGGCCGTAGTCTATAGCACCATAGTGAACATAATATTCGTGAGGTATTACCGTAGTATGTGAATGCCAGCAGTTTCTTACCACGGGTGATATCACGTCTTGCTTCTTCTGGGCTAGTATAGATAGGCATTCCGATAAGAACTAGTTTAGTAACCTCATCCGGGTAGGCGACAGCGTATTTCAAGGCTAGCAATGCGCCCATTGAATGAGCGGCTATGACAAATTGATTAAGTCCAAGTGACTCCAGCGTGTCATGAAGCGCTTGTATGTGTGTACCGGCAGTATAATCCGTGGACGACTGCGGCGAACGGCCAAATCCCAGTAGGTCTACAGCTATAACCCGGTTGGTCTTGGATAATAATGGCAGATACGATTCCCAGTACCTAGAAGAGGATGCCATGCCATGAAGCAAAACTATTGGCTTACCCCGTCCGCTATCAATATAATTAAGCAACATGATTATTAATTTTTCTTGAGTTTATATATCCCCAAATAAAGAGCGGTAAGGATATAGCTCCCCTCATTAACCAACCATAGACTGCGTATTTTTCTGATATATTTAATAAGAAGACATACAAGACTAGTATCAACAAGATAAAAATCAAAAACAGCTGCCAAGGTTTAAGATTCTTCATAGCAATGGAGGGAATATTATTCAACATCTGCTTGGTTTACAAGACGGTTATGATTGGTACGCCCGGACGGATTCGAACCGCCGACTTTCTGTTCCGAAGACAGACGCTCTATCCACTGAGCTACGGGCGCATTGTATGATATTATCACGTTTACTTATATTTAACTTCTTGCAATCTCCTATGTGTTCTTTCTCTATGGCAATTTGCACAGACTAGTTCACATTTAATTATTTCTTTCTTTAACGCCCCAATCCTACCAGTTTTTGAAAAATAGCTTATGATCCCAGATTTGTATGTATCTTCGAGATGATCAAAATCCATTACATAGGCTGGGTAGTGCTTTTTGCAATCAGTACACGGATGATTTTCTTTTATATTTCGTACATAATTATCTATTTCACTTCTATAACGACGATTTCTTGCCAAGTATAGACTCTTATTTGCTTGATAGTGCCTTTTACTTGCCGTCCGTCTGTCAGCTACATTCTTATAAGGCATGTATTTATTATAACATTAATATTTGTTCTAACCCCAAACTGCAAACATACTTATAAATGCATTTTATCTGTACAATAGGTTAGTTATGACACATATTAAGAATTTTGATGACATCAATCAAACCCTTACTAAGTATGTACCTTTATCGAAAGAAATTACCGGTAAGAATATAACACTGGATCGAATGCGGCCGATGATGGAGGCTTTGGGCAACCCGCAAAGACGACTGAAAATTGTCCATATTGCCGGAACAAGCGGCAAAACATCGACATCATACTATATCGCTGCCCTATTGACACAGGCAGGCAAGAAAACGGGCTTAACGGTTTCACCCCACGTCGACAGTGTGGCTGAACGAATTCAAATTAACTTAAAATCACTGGAAGAAAAGGAATTTGCAACTTCTTTAGTGGAATTTTTAGAAATACTTGAACAGTCTAGTATAAAACCAACTTATTTTGAACTAATAGTTGCATTTGCATACTGGTATTTCGTTAAAGCCGGCGTTGATTACGCAGTTATCGAAACAGGATTAGGCGGAATGCAAGACGGCACAAATGTAGCGGATAATTCTGATAAGGTTTGTGTTATTACAGACATTGGATTTGATCACATGAATATCCTAGGGCACACCTTAGAGGAGATTTCGCGGCAAAAAGCCGGGATTATCCATACAAATAACAGCGCTATTATGTATCGCCAATCAGAAGTTGTAACAGATATTATTGAGGATTGGTGCAAAGAACATCAATCGACACTTAAACTTTTAGAAGAAAAAATTCTACAGGCAGATGCACCCGTAGCCCTGCAAGTATTGCCGTCTTTCCAGCAGCGCAACTGGCTCTTGGCATATGAGGCATATAAATTATTGAAGGCTCGGGACACTTTACCTGAGCTAAGTAGCGAAAAACTAGATGAATCGATGCAAATAAGGATTCCTGGCCGTATGGAAGAACAAATTATCGGTAGTAAAAAAATCATCATGGATGGCGCTCATAACGAGCAGAAAATCAAAACTTTTGTTAGTAGCTTTAAGACTAAATATCCACACACTACTCTCCCGGTACTACTGAGTTTAAAACAGGATAAAGAATTTGCTGGAGTTCTGCCGCTCCTAAAACCCATAACTAGCAGAATTATTATCACTGAATTTACTGCCACCCAGGATTTACCCGCAAAGGCGATCGACGCTCATGAGCTTGCTAAAGCTGCTAAGATCTTCGGATATCAGGATATTTCAGTGCAAGAAGATCAGGACAAAGCCTATAGGGAATTATTAGCTTGTCCTGGAAACATGGCGTTGGTTATCGGCTCATTTTATTTGTTAGGTCAATTAAGGCATAATCATACTGAGCTAATCTCATGAGTGAAATTAAAATTATTGCCGCTATTGATAGTAAAAGAGGCTTGGCCAAAGCGGGTAAGATCCCTTGGAATTTGCCGGCCGACCGCAGTTATTTCCGCAAACATGTTGAAGACGGTCCGGTCGCAATGGGTTGGAACACGTATGTAAGTAACAAGTACAAACCTTACGGCAAAGGCAAAAATATTATTTTTACACGTCAACGCGAGAAACCCGATGACGTGGCGATCAGCAAGGATGCCATAAGATTTTTTAGCAAATTGAAAGAAGATATCTGGGTAGCCGGCGGCGGCCAGGTCTATAAGGCAGCACTGCCTTATGCTACCCATCTTTACCTAACCCGTGTTGAAGGAAATTTTCAATGCGACGTCTTCTTCCCGGAATTCGAAGACAAGTTCAAGCTTGCTCATAAGGAGAAGCTGAAGACCGAAAACAATACAAAGTACCAGTTTGAGATTTGGGAGCGAAAGTAGTTACTTCAAGCTAAAACTGCGGTCGCAAGGCCTAAGAATACCAAAAAGCCCAGTACGTCTGTGGCAGTAGTAATAAATATTGTGGCCGAGGCAGCTGGGTCTTTGCCTAACTTTGACATTATAAGCGGGACTAAAGTTCCGAAAAATGCCGCCACTAGCAAGTTAATAACCATTGCCATTGCCAAAATTAAAGCTATTTTATAATCATGATTCACAAGTATTACGACTACCGCCACCAGCACACCATTGATTAAACCGTTGAACAGGCCGGCGCCCATCTCGTTGCGCAGCGTCCGCCAAGCAGTTTTGAGTTCAATCTGTTTGAGGGCTATACCGCGTACAATAACGGCCAAAGTTTGAGTGGCGGCATTACCGCCCATACCGGCTACTATCGGCATATACACTGCCAATAAAACATATGAGGTCAAAGTAGCTTCGAATTGGCTGACAACAAAAGAGGCTAGGAAAGCAGTTGCCAGGTTAATAATTAACCAGCGGTAGCGGTTCTTAACCTTATTACGCGCTGAGTCTGCGACGCTTTCCTCGGCATGTATACCGGCAAAATCATACAGGGTCGATGCCTCAGATTCTTGTATAAGCTTCAAAATATCATCGGAATAAATAATACCGACCACCGCGTCAGAGTCATTTAATACGGCTACCTTGGCGTGCGGGTGTGAGGTGAACATATCCATGACTTCATCGTGGGTGGCAGCATAAGAAATCGTCGGTATCCGCTTAACGTATTTTTCTATTACTTCGGATTTGCGGGCGAACCCAAGCTCGTGACCAGGCAGAAATCCCGCTAGTTTTCCATCTTCTTTTTGGGCAAGGATGACAGGCGGCCGGCCAGTGCGCTTTTCATGTTGTTTGAATTTTTTTGCTACATCAGCGACATTATCACTTATATCTACCTGGATGTAATCAAGGGTCATAAGCCCGGCTGCTGTTTCGGCATCGAATTCCAGAAGTGTAGATATGGAGTCTTTTAAATCCTGACTTAGTACTAGCAGTACACTCTCGCGTTTTTTGGGGCTGAGTACCTGCAGTATGTCGGTAGCTTCGTCTGGATCGACCGTTTGAAGGATTTCAGCTAAATCTTCTTCCGGTATATGCATCAGCACATCCCGTTTTACGGTTCGAGTCAAAGAATCAAGAACATCAATCCGTTTATCAATCGGCAGCGCTAAAAATAGCTCCACCCTTTTATCTTTACGGAATAAGATATCAGTAAGCAGCTTTGGGCTGATCGAAGTAATATTCTTGGGTATTTTGATTTCTGGGATCTTCATACACCGCTTTTCTATTCAACTAATCTATTTAGATTAATTATAACAACCTGCTTGCATTTAAGGTAAACGATATCAATTCACATTAGTATTATTATTGCAATAAAGTGTTTCGCAGCAATTGGCTATGCATCGGCATAAAATAAGGTGTATAACTAGGAGTCTAAAATGGCACTATGGGATAAAATTAGCAGTCGCGGCAATGTTGAGGACCGGCGCGGTATGAGTCCGCAGGGTCTTGCGGGCGGGATTGGCGGCCTCGGTCTTACGGGTGTAATTATCTATCTGGTTATCAGCCTATTAAGCGGAGGAAGTAGTTCATCTAATCTTGATCAGCTATTACAGCAACTGCAACAAGGTGGTGTTACACAACAGACTGGCCAGCCGGAACAGTTTGCTGGAGCTGATCAGTACGAAACTTTCGCATCGGCCGTAGTCGGTTCAAACAATGACCTGTGGCGCGAAGTTTTTACAAAAAACAGCCAGACTTATGATGAACCCAAATTAGTTTTGTTCCGCAGCCTTACCAATTCTGGCTGCGGTTATGCCAGCTCGCAAGTCGGCCCACATTACTGTCCTACCGATAAAACAGTTTATCTGGATGAAACATTTTTTGATGAACTACAAAAACGCTTTGGTGCTGAAGGCGGTGATGTTGCTGAGGCCTACGTACTTTCCCACGAAGTCGGCCATCATGCCCAAAACGAGCTGGGTATTATGGAAGAAGTACAGCGAGCCCAGCAAGCTGATCCCGCAGCGGCAAATGATTTGTCAATTAAATTAGAACTCCAAGCTGACTGTTTTGCCGGTTTGTGGGCTTACTCCATCAAGGATTTAGGAGTATTCACACCCGGTGAAATAAACGAAGCTATCAACGCTGCCGAAGCCGTCGGTGACGACCGCATTCAAGAAAAAGTTCAGGGTCAGGTAAATCCAGAGTCTTGGACCCATGGTTCTTCCGCCCAGCGTGTAGAATGGTTTAACCGCGGTTATGAGAGCGGCCAGGTTGCTACCTGTAATACATTTGCGGCGTAATTTAAAAGAAGGGCATATTGCCCCTCTTTTAAATTAATATTGTGAGTACTGTAAATTTAGCTGAGCATGTTCATGCTGTCACTGTCTGTATCGTTGCTCGGCATACTATCAGTACGGTTACTTTGGCGGGCTTTGCCACCTGCGCGGGCTACTCGCTCACGAGTTGCCTTATCAGCGCTTGCCAGTCCCCGCTTGCTCTTTCCGGTTCTGTTATTGGCCATTTACCCTCCTTTTCTTAGATTTGCATGTCTAACAATAGGACTTCTGATAAGTATAAGCAGTTAATTATCTAACAGCGCTTTATGCAATTTATTGTAAAGAATAGTTAATTAGATTATTAATATTTTCCTACCATAACCACAATGAAGGTACTTGATTCTATCCAAGTTTTTTATAAAGTGTGCCTGTAATGGCCAGGGTAGATATACCTATGCCCAACAGTATTACCGGATTATTGGAAAGCAGGTCTATCTTGTCAATAATCCCTTCAAAACCGTAAAAAGTAGCAACTAGGCCGAATGCCCCAAGCATTGTGAAAAGAAGGGGGAATTTATGTACCGCATTTTGGCGCTGTTCAGACAGCTTATGTAGTACATTAATTTCTTTTTCCCTTAAGCTGCTGGGTACAGGCATTGAAGTTTTCTTCATGATAGTAAAAGTATAGCAGGCTTAACCTTATGTAGTAGTTGCTTATAAGCCGAAGCCGCGCTCAAATAGCGGCCTAGTTCTGTTATTGGTTATGCCGTTAGTGTTAATGGGTAATTGCTGTATGACTGATGGCCAAGGCAGGGGAAGCTTCCCGCTGAATTTACTGTTGCCAAATAATACGTCGGCGACACCGCCTCCCTCGCTGCCCGGTAACCATGCCGCCACGGCCGCATCCCAACCCGTTATCTGATCCGTAATAAGTAGTGGCCTGCCTGACAATATAACCACGACAACTTTATTGCTGCTTAACTTTAGGCGCTGGATAACCTCCAGGTCTGCTTTCTCGATTGTTGGGTTAGCGTTGTCCCCCCAGCCTTCGGCGTATGGTCTCTCGCTAATTATGGCAATTCCGACATCGGCTTTAGATGTTAAACCGTCAAAAATACCGCTGATATCATATTCAATCCGGTTATTTCCCGCTAGCTGGCGGATGCCTTGTAATATTGATGTTCCCCCGGGCATCCAATTACCATCAACGCCTTGCCACTCAACTGTCCAGGCACCGGATTGCCGTCCGACATTATCGGCACCACTTCCAGCTATTAGTATGTGTCCGGAATTTTTAGACAAGGGTAGCAAAGTGTTTTCATTTTTTAATAGCACAACAGATGATGCTACGGCTTGGCGCGCTAGCTGCCGATGAGTGACCGACCCTACATTTTCTAATCCCGCATTTTCAGTATCGATATCAAACAAACCTGCCTTAAATTTCTGATACAGAATCCGGCTGACGGCATCGTCGATTCTTGAGCGGCTGATTTTACCGCTTTTCACGGCCTTGCGGACGTCAATTAAAAAATCTTTGTAGTCGTAAGGAAGCATAGCCATATCAAGCCCTGCATTTATAGTATTTATATTAGCTTGGTATTTACTTGTTTCGGCATACTCATACACTCCATACCAGTCCGACACTACGAAGCCCTTAAAACCAAGCTCAGTTTTAAGTTTGTCAGTTAATAAATACTTGCTGTCGATTACGCGCTGCTCGCCCCACTGGTTGAGCCCAATCATAACGCTGGATACGCCAACCTCTACAGCAGCTTTATATGGCGGCAAATACTCACTAACCAGCGCCTGTTCGTCCGCACTGGTCCTGCCTTGGTCAATCTTGAACTTTTTATTATTAGATTGGTTCCATTCCATAGCTCCTGTCGCCAAATAATGTTTTGCAGCCGCCATAATAGAAGGGTTGCCGGACATAGCCGCCTGCATACCTTCTATAAAAGCTGCGCCCAGAGTTCCGTTAAGCATAGGATCATCTGAAAAAGCTTCATAAACTCTGCCCCAGCGGATATCTTTTGGCGCGTCTAGAGAAGGCGAAAAGTTCCAGTTGACTCCGGTTGCGGTCAGCTCAGCCGCCGTGGCTTTAGCTACTGCTGTAACTAGGTCGGCATCCCTACTGGCGCCCAGGCCGATCGCGTGCGGGAAAATAGTTGCCCCCAACACGTTAGAATGGCCATGGTTGGCATCAATACCATATAAAATCGGTATCCGCAGGCGTGAGTTGTCCGCTTGGCTTTTAATTTCACTAACCATATCAAGCCAGCCTTGGGGTGTATTGATATCAGGTTTAGCCCCGGCGCCACTAAGCATACCCCCTAAGTAATACCTACTGACGTCCTCAATTTTTTTCAAACTGTTTTTATCTACCAGCGCCATTTGGCCGATTTTCTCCTCTAGAGTCATACGGCCTAAAAGGTCCTGGACCCTTGACTCAATTGGCTGGCCAGATTGTTTGTATAATGCATCCGCGGGGGGTGGGGGCAGCTTAAGTCCTAAGTCTTCAGGACGCTGTAAATACGCCGCCGTCCCAGCAATAATAGCTAGTGCAACCAGTAAAACTAATTTACGACTTAGTATCGGCTTATTCCAGCTTAGATTTCGCTTTACCTTAGCCGATCTTTTAGATTTTTTTACTTTGCGGCTGACTTTGCTCTTTTTTAACATTAGTACTATCTTAACATCGATAGGACTACAGAGGATTACTTTTTACTGCAAGAATGTATTGTCTTCATACCATATGGCTAATGCAGACCCAGTTACCGGCAGGGTCTTTAAACCAAGCAGCATCGCCCATTTCGGGGTGGCTCATGACACCTGTAGCGTCTGAGCCTTCAAGTTTTTCAACTTGTATGCCATTTTCACCTAGTTCTTTAACTGCTGAGTGGACATCATCAACTTCTACGCCTAATACTGTAGAATCCCAGGCCTTATGATCACTTTTAAAATATATGTTGATTTTAGTACCACTACCACTCTCTAGTACGATATCGTTCTCATTTTCTTTTTTCACTTTGAAACCAAGTTTATCAACGTAAAAGTTTTTTGCTTCTGCTAAATCGTCAACACTAAAATTAGCATGAGTATTATTTTGTCCTAACATTCCAGCCTCCTTATTTACATTTAAATTATACTCTTAGCCCTAGCAACAAGCCAATAATACTCAGTTGGGCCATAGTATATGAGTGGCAAAACGAAACTCTGGAATTCAACAATAATAACGCTCACGTTAAGGTAGTCATAAAAACATAACTCGCTTGGAGGGCCAGCGTAGATTCTGTATCAGCTAATTTTCGGTTTACGCAGCGCCATTAGCTTGCGAATACCTAGATAAATTCCGCAAACAACCAGTGACCAAAATATCCAGTTTATGTAAAAGTTTATAGTAGTAAAAGATTCGTTTAGAAATCCAAATGCCGAACTAGCGTTATCCATGTCGCTACAATCATTAAAACTTGCCTTCACGGTTGAATGGGTTGGGTATCCAACATGGCGCATACTCATGTCAACCTGATAATTCAAACCAGTGCATAGCATTCGTTCAGGTACCAGTTGTCCAGTGTTAAACTCAGAATCACGTGGTTGCTCAAAGCCTCTGAAGTAACTTACCTGTTTTGAGTTCGGGAGTACAATCAGCAATATGTTTATAATCAATCCAAGTATCACCGCTATGCCAACGATCATCTTCTTCACAACTTTACTATAACAAAAACAGAGGCAAATGCCTCTGTTATAAGCATAAGTGTATTGGAGGGCCATAGTGCACGTTATTGCAACTATGCTTCAAGCATAGTTAGCTACCAACCTGAACGTAGGTTATTTGTGCATCTTAATAGTGTAGTATTATTAGGCAGGAATCATTATCTAAAGAAGGGCTAGAATGAAGTACTCAAGTATAAAGGACCTTTACGCCAAAGTAAGCAGCGAGTTAAATACCCTGGCTATAATAGTTGCTGTAGTTTCTCTTCTACTGGCAATTGCACTGCCAAATACAGTTAGTGCAACTCATTCTTGGAATAATTACCACTGGGCAAGGCAGGCTAACCCATTTACCTTAAAGCTAAGTAGTAATTTATCGACAAACTGGCAGCCTTATTTAATAACAGCATCTAGTGATTGGTCTCAATCGAGTGTCTTGGACACGGTCGCGGTAACAGGAACTAAGAATCCAAAAACCTGCAAGCCAACTTTAGGCCAAGCAGAAATTTGTAATGCAAGCTACGGACGGAATGGTTGGTTGGGGCTGGCACAGATTTGGATTAGCGGATCGCATATCACCCAAGGCGCGGTTAAGATGAATGACACCTACATGAGTAAGGCACCGTATAATACCGTTGCGGAAAAGAATCATGTTATGTGTCAAGAAGTAGGACATATTTTTGGGTTGGGTCATCAAGATGAATCAGGCGCTGATCTTGGAACATGTATGGATTATTCTATGAGTACAAATAGCCAACGTCCTAACCCTCACGATTACGAACAACTGCAGCAAATTTATAATCACCTAGATAGCACCACTTCAGTAGGTGCAATTGTGAACACGGACGCAGCTAGTGATAGTAGCGACTTGAATAGTTCGCAAAACTGGGGCCGTCGGGTATTTCGCTCAAAAAGCGGTTTTGTTGAAGTTTATGAGCGTACGTACAAAGATGGTAGCAAGTTGATTTCACTTGTAAATTTAGCTGATCACCAATAGTCTAATTTTTGGAGGGCCAGCGTAGGCGCTGTAGCAACTATTTTGAGTTACGAACAGTATATACAAGAATCATTATCGTCCCGATGATTATTGAGATATATATAATAGGCACCCATCCAATAGCTCCGAAGCCATCATTTGCATGGAAAGCTAGTAAAGAAATTAAAGATATCGCCCACACAATCAGAAGAAGTCGTGATCGAGTGAAGCCATATCTAAGATAAATAGAAATTAAGCTTCCGACTACGCCAACCGGGACTAGATAAAGAAAATTAGTGAAAATGTCATTCATTACATAGTCGGGACTAAAGATTCCCCCTATAGAGAAGGCGATAATATATGAAAGAATTCCAGCAATTATCAGGAAAGGCCAAAAATATCTGTTAAATTTTGTCATCAAGTTAATAGTAACAGAAAATAAAGTATAAGCGTCTTAGAGGGCTAGCGGGGATGTTATGTTATATCAACTAAAATTCAGATATTTAACTAAGTACACATCGAAAAAAACAACTAGACGCGCTTCTCCGAATACACAATATCTAACCACTGAAAGTTGTTGATAACCTGCTCCTCAATAAAGGCAGTTTCTTCTTGAGGTAAGGTCGACTGGCTTATCTGGGTCAAAAAACCTTCTTTTAAATAGTCTTTACTAATTCCGATGTTTTCGCTCCATAATTGTTCAGCTAGACGATAAAATCGAAGAATAGCTCCTTCGCGTGTCGCGCACACGGCTTTTAACGACTCCGGGGGCAATGTGTCTAATTTAGAACTGTAAGCCGCCCATTCGCCGTTCTCATTAAATTGTTTGGGTCCAAATAAATCTACAAAGTACACTTTTCCGTCTGCTTCGGCTACGACATTGGCAAGTTTCAAATCCAAACCATGTGGCAAAATGGTTACATCTTCGCCCGCCACCATGCCGCGACTTAACCCGGCTTCATCATATCCCGCTAATGTTTCAATAACTCGCCGAATCATAAACCACTTTCGGAAGTTCGGGACATCGGGGTTAATGATCATTTTTTCACCATCTCCCCCTGGAATGAATTGATCATATGAGAATATCTGTGTCTCGCCGTTAATCCTTGTCGGCGCGTGAAAGAAAGTCTCCGGTATATTCCAACCTTGTTTGATTAGCTCACCACGATATGGCATCAGCATACCATCCAATAAGACAGCTTCACCTCCGTCTAAACCCTTTCCTGCAGCCATTCGCTTCCACAGCACCTTGAAATATTCTCCTCCAACTTCATATTCCATAACTGACACACGTGATTGTCTGCTCTCACTGATTCCTGCAGTGTCAATGAACTTAAACTCTACGAACTGCTCAAGCTGCCGATGTGCATCCAATTCCGCTGCGGTCGGCGTAAACCTATCACTATGTGACTGATAGAGTTCGTTATGATCAGTTGACATGTTTATATTTTACTCCGTTTTCCTATTAGTACAGAAGGAGGAATAAAATTAAGCACTGTCAAAGGAAAACATTTACTGTCACAGGTTATTAATGCCCACAGGCACCCCTTTGGTATGTCCGGACTTCAAGTTCTTGCAAAACATGCCAAATAAAATGACCCATCTTAGGATGAGTCATTTTATTTGGAGGGCCAGCGGGGACTTGAACCCCGGACACCCTGCTTAAGAGGCAGGTGCTCTAACCAGCTGAGCTACTGGCCCTCGTCGGCGTGTGATGATGTGGTTTCTGCACTGCCGGCAAAACAAGTTTGACCGGACAGTGATAGAAACCTCATCAAGCCGCCTCCTCTCAAAATCCCAAACGTCCCGAGACGGGACTGGTTTGGTATTTTTTTGATAGCTGCAATCGCTACAAAGGCAAATTTTAGCAAATTACCTCTGTTTTTTCAAGTATGTTAGTACGCTGAAGCTGCAAGAGTTCAATGTGCAGACCAGTCATATCTCTTTTACAAAATCAGTACTCAAAAAAATAACAGAGGTTATTACACCCCTGTTATTAATCGTCATGCCTTTTATTGGCGGTGAGCTGAGTGGCTTGTTGTTTTTGTGTTATGCATCTTAACTTGTACGTTCGTCTTACCCTTACTACCAGTGATTGATATTTCACCACAGGCTACAGGCAGCAGCGGATCATATACAATGGCGCTGCTTCCACTAGGCGTATCAACACTCTCTGGGGCAAAATCACCGTGCAGTACAATATGTTGCTTGTCCAACGCTTTTAGTTGCCTGTAGGCTTCTCTGTCAGCTGATTTACTCATATCAAAAGTATATGTCTGGCTGAGATCAAAATCTCCATCAGAGCCAACACTTGGGAAATTACTTACGCTTGGACTACCAGCAAAAGGTGCAAATAGTACAGTATTAGGGGGTGTTCCAAAAGCGGTCTGTGGAGATGTAAGATTTAGTTTAATCGGGCCGTATGCAGGAGCGCCTTCAAATACTGATACAAAACCGTCGTTATTTGTATCGGCCGAATTAGCCGGGCACATCGCATCTGCACCTGTTAGTTTGCCGTGAATATGGGCAGGGTGGGGCATGCCAGGCTCTAAACCTTCAGCATGAATACTGACGCTTAGTTTTTTACCATCAAACGTAAGCTGGGCTGTTCCGGTTACGTTTGAGTCATTCAATTCGCTTAATGTTGCTCGGTAATTAGTAAAATTACCTCGTTCCGTGGGCGATGCTCCTACTCTTGTAGGGATTGCAGCAACCGCAAGTCCGCTTGTTGCCAGTAAACTTAAGCCAGTAAAGGCTGATAATATTGTTTTCTTCATAAACTACCTCCGTTATACCAGGCGTATTAATTGTTTGCCTGGCGAGGTGCTTATTGTGGGGGTAGCTAAAATATAATTCTGTAAGAAATAACACTTTATATTATTAAGTAAATAATAAACAGCAATTACAACATCGCTTAAGTACGACACTTAGATTTTGTAATTTTTGCGAACGAAGTATAAAAACATTCTCTCGGGTAAAATTTTGCGTAGCAAAAGTAGCTGTGGCGCAGGTGATCCAACAGCGTATCTAATGCGATTTGATTTATCTGTGGCGGCCTTGACAATTACTCTTGCCACCACGCTTGGATCCTTGCCGTTCTGTCCTGCCCGTTGGGACACGGCATCGACTTTTTTGACAAATTTGTCATAGCCAAGCGAGTGCAGAGGCCTTATGTTATGCCTGCTTTGAGTATAAAATGCGGTCTTTATAACGCCAGGTTCAATAATTTTTATATTAACTCCATGCAAAGCGGCCTCGTAACTGAGTGATTCGGAAAAGCCCTCTACAGCCCACTTTGTAGAGTGGTAGATACTATATAAAGGGAATGTAAGACGACCACCCATAGACGCCACCTGGATAATCGTGCCACTTTGGTTCGGCCTCATGTGCCTTAATGCTGCCCGCGATACACGCATGAGACCAAAAACATTAGTGTCAAATTGCTTCTGGATAGCTTTATCATCCATGCTCTCAAACACGCCATCGAGTGCATAGCCGGCATTATTTACTACCACATTTATTTTGCCGAAATCTTTAACAGCATTTTTAAAAGCGTCTGTAATGCTACTGTCATCTGTAACATCAAGTTGGTACATACGGACAGAAGGCAAATGTGAAAAATCAAGCTTTGCTAACGAGCGTGCAGTAGCGGCTACGTTCCAGCCGGCCAGTGCAAACATTTCAACAGTGGCTTTGCCAATCCCGCTTGAAGTCCCGGTTATTAGTACAGTTCTTTGCATGCACGAATTGTAGCAGCATACGATGCGACATGCAGAAAACGCATATATTTAGTATGTAGAGCTATTAATAGTGAATTGTCTGGACCTTAATTCTAAGGGCGTTGGATATTGCAATCGAAGGCTGTAATATAGTCGATTGACTGGGTATTTTGGATGACGGTGTCATAGCAATCAGCTGGCAGTATAACTTGGCCGAAAGTTGCCGTCGCTGCCGATTCTACGGCGATTGATGGTGTCAGGATCTGCAATACGTTCAAATTCATAATGGTCATGACAATGGTGAGGAAAAGTATGCGTTTCATCAGCTTGCCACTATCGTTAGTGTAAGACTTAAGCTGTAGGTGCCATTAACCTGCTCAGGCGGAATGCGCTGGGACAGGCCGACGCCGGTAAGATCCCAGGTGCAGTTTGTGCCGGCTGTTGCGCCGCCGGTCAGTAAAGTAACAGAGTTAGTGGTGCCCTCCACATATGCAGTTGATGATCCTTTGGTTACACCGGTAGACGTACAGGGCGAAATTGGCGTCAAAGTTGATACGCTCGGGTTGACTGTAAGTTGGCCGGCGATAGTGTCGGTATCTCCACCATCGCCGCAGCCAGCAGGTGCGCCACCACCATCATTAAAATCGTATGTGTTAGTGCCCGTAGTCCAGTTAGAGGTGGCTCCGCTGGTTGCCGCAATCGAAAGCGTCCAGGTCGCAGTGGTCGTATAATTAGTGACCCTGATTTTCTCTGAACTTATACCAAGCGTGCCGGTAGAAGTAAGGCAATTAAAACTAAAGGTGGCTGTCGTCATGCTTACCGAAGGGGACGTCACTGATGCTCCGCTCGAGTTAACAATATCAACGCTTAGTACCGGGTTAAAGGCCTTAAAAGCTGCTATCTGCCCGCGCCAGGCGCCACTAGCCGTGGTGGCCGATGTTGAATAAGTACCCGTTGATGTCACAATCCTGTCAGCACCGCCGTATGTTGAACGTAAAGCAATTGCACCTACGTTAGCGAAATCATTGCGTTCAGTAAAACTATTTGTCCAAGTACTATAAGTGGTATCTACATCAACGACTAGCCCTGCAATCAGCAGGCTGTTGGCGGTAGTAGTGGTGACATTTCCGGTTGCCGGTGATGTGCTCGTACCGGTCGATGAACCAGTCGCATCAAGAACGCTGGATGTAACTAGTCCGGAATACTCGTAAATATGGATACCCATACGAGTCGTGACGCTGGAAGTACAAGTGGTAGTCGTTTCGCCGCCGCCAGCCACTTTATAAAATATCGCTTGTGATGGAGTCCCTGCTTCATTTATAGCAGTACTGTAGCCCGAGGCAGGAGTTGTGATGCTTAGAGTGGCTGAGTCTCTTGCGCCGCAGACAACCACAAGCAGGTTATTTGCTGTTGCGCTGGTGAAGGTTGCGGTTACGGTTGTTCCGGAGGTAGTAGCGTTGTTATGTGTCTGGACTAGTGCTACAGCGGCATTCGCAGTATTTTGTAAAACCAATAATAATAGCGCCGGCAAGATTACCAGTTGAGCCAATATTAGGTAGAATACTTTCCTCAAGGCCGGACCACTCCAAAATTAAGTTACTAACTAATTTTGTTTTGTTTGTGGTTTTTGTTTTGGTTCTTTTGGTGGAAGTTTTATTATGTCCCCTGCCTTTAATGAGTAAGGGGCCTTTAATTTGTTTGTTTTCGCTATAAGTTTCCAAGACACCCCGTGGCTAGCAGCCAGTGTCTTAATGTCAGTAATGCTGACCATTTGGTGGTCCACCCAGGTGCGGTTGATACGCCGCTTCTCCCTGAGTCGTTTGACCACCAGCCACACGGTAATAGAAATAAGCAAAAATATAATTAGAAGGATAATAAACGCCCATTTGGATGGAGGAGCAAAGAAGACGATGGTCTTTGAAGTTAATGTCGTAACCTGTTGGTCGGTAACAACCCCAATGCGATTACTGGGGTTACTGTCATAGACTGCAGTAAATTTTGACCGGTAGAAGCCACCCCAGAAGGGCTTTTTAAGTTCAAAATTCCACTCCGATGTGGAACCGCGCAGGACGGGGTATTGTTGTGTCTGGCTATCAAGGCTAGTTCCCCACAGATAGACCGTTTTAGGGTTTATGACTGCATCAACCGAGACATTACCTTCATTCTTGACTGAAGGTTTAAGTACAAAATTACCTTCTTTATTCCTAGAAACGGAGTAATCCACAATAACTATTTTTTTTATAATTTCCCCAGGTACCTCAATCGCTACCCGGATGGCCGTTCGAAAGCTTAGCGCAATGCTGCCACCATTTTCCTGGTTCAAGTTCTGCGGATCACCTTTTTTCTCTTGGATGACTATGCATCCGTTATTCTCCCCAACATCTACTTTGGCGGGTAACTGGATTTTAAACGGAACTAATGTATTGGTCTGAGGCTCAAGTGTCACTTCCGACTTCTCCAGTGTTATCCAGGTTCCGACATGTTTCTTTTCATCAACAAATTGGGCGCATCCGAAAGCACCGCCACTTGAAACTATTGAATCAGTTGCGTAAACCAAAAGGGTTTTTTTCTCGTCAGTGTAGTTATCGACTTCAATTACATCTGTAGCCGATTCATTAGCTCCAAGGCTATGGATAAATATAGAGCTAGTTCTTGGGTTATTGGGGTCGGGATTCCCGGTTCTTCCGCCGATGTTACCATATTGGACGGCCTGAACCGACGGGCTGGCTATACCACTGAACAGTAAGCTCATGCCAATAACCGCCAAAAACCGTATACCCGCTCTTTTACGAAACATTAGCTTAATAATACCACGAGTGCTTGGGTATCTAACGGGAGTATTTACAAGTGTTAGGAGGCGGTAATAGTCAAAGTAAAGTTGATGGTATAGGCATCTGGAGTCTGATCCGAGGGAATAGTTTGACTTAAGCCAACGCCAGTTAAGTACCACCGGCCAACATTGTCAGAAGCAGCAGCTGCGGTTAAAAGGGTAACGGAGTCAGTAGTGCCTTGGTTATAGGCAGTCGAAGAGCCTTTAGTTATGTTTGTAGTAGCACAGCTGGAACAATCAGCAGTCAAGGTAGAAACAGAAGGGTCAACAGTCAACTGGCCGCCCTTGGAGTCTGCATCAGCTCCGTCAGTACAACCTGAGCCGCCGGTGTCATTAAAGTCATAATTCTCGGTTGCGCCGCCGTTTTGCCACAAAGTTGTTACGCCACTAGTTGCCGCTAACGTCAATGTCCAGCCGTTATTGGCAGCTCCAGGATTTTCGACGTAAATACGTTGGGTGTTAGTTCCAAAGGTTCCAGTCGGCGCACTGCCACCAGTCAAACATGTAAAGGCAAAAGCTGCGGCGCTCATAGCGACGCTTGGGCTGGCAACTGTAACGCGGCTGGCGTCTTTGATGTCTGTAGCCAATGTTCCGGCATTTATTGTCTGGGTAAGATTAGAGTTGCTGGCTGCATCAAGTGCCGGTGGATCTAAAGCCAAAATAACTGTGGTAGTAGCAATAAAAATAGCCGCGGCTATCAACCGCCATTGGCGAAACAACTGAAAAATCTGTTTATTTTTGTTCATTTTGTTTTGAATGTTTTTTTTGGTAGAACTCTGGTAGAAAATGTAACACACTTATGTTTTCAAGTGCAACCTTTTTTACCCAAGAAAAACAGATAGTTATGCACTGTTTTTTAAACCGATATATCAAGTATGAGAGCAGAACTGGTATTTAACATCGGTGGAACCATAGAATTATCAATCGGTTGTATGTTACCCTGTACAGGCATGAAACTACTTAATGGCTCGGAACTAGCTGGATTTATCAAAGCTCGGCAGGCTCAGCAAGTGCGGACACTGCGCCACTCTCACAATATAAATCCCAAATTGTCAATAATTGTTACCATTGACCATCCAGTGATTGATGTTTATGTCCGGCTTAAGAAACAATACGGCAGCGAAATACAGGTAGACGTTGATGTCTACAAAGTAGATCAAGCTGAAGTTCCGGAACTACTAGGGCGACTCAATAGCGACAACACGGTGCACGGCATAATTACCCAGCTGCCTTTAAAAGACCCCTCTAAAACCGATGAAATAGTGAACATGGTTGTTGCTAGTAAAGATGTCGATGCTTTAGGGTCTGATGCAGACTTTGATCCGGCGACGCCGATGGCGATAATGTGGTTGCTTGCCGGTTACAATGTGGAGCTACGCGGCAAACATATCTTGCTGATTGGACGGGGCAAACTAGTGGGTGTACCACTTGAAAAGTTACTAAAAAACTCAGGCCTCGAAGTGGTTGTTGCTGACCGGAGCACACCGGACCTAAAAACCGAAGCCTTAAGGGCGGATATTATCATAACCGCTGCCGGCAGTCCGGCAATCCTGTTCTCTAATATGGTAAAACAGGGAGCGGTTGTTGTTGATGCCGGGGTTGCAAGTGAAGATGGCAAAACAGTCGGTGATGTCGCACCAGAACTCTATGAGCGTGATGATTTGACGCTAACGCCGGCCAAAGGAGGGGTTGGACCACTGACCGTCTGCGCGCTTTTCGATAATGTAATTCGTGCTGCCCGTCAGAATGCAGGGGAAGTATGAAAATCGGGGTGTTTGACTCCGGAGTAGGGGGCCTATCAGTTGCCGGGGCAATTCAGAAAGCCTTGCCTGAACATGAAATAGTTCTTCGGGAGGATAAGGCGAATCTTCCGTATGGGACAAAATCGCCTGAACAACTTCTCGTTTTAGTAATGCCGATCATGCAAGGGATGGCAGCAGAAGGCTGCAAGGTTATTGTCGTAGCTTGCAATACCGTTACGACCAGCATTATCGAAGAACTCCGCACGCATGTAGCCGTGCCATTACTGGGCATGGAACCTATGGTTCAACCGGCTTCCATGCTGACGAAAACGGGTACGATTGCCGTCTTTGCCACGCCTACAACTTTACGCAGCACACGTTATAATTGGCTTAAAAGTATTTATTGCGAAAACATCGCAGTTATTGAACCCGATTGTAGCACTTGGTCTAAAATGGTAGAGGACGCTGTAGTTGATAGAAAACAGATAGAGAAGAATGTCCAGGAAGCTTTAGACAGCAATGCTGATGTCATTGTGCTTGGGTGCACGCACTATCACTGGATTGAGGACCTAATAAAGGAAATAGCAAATAATAAAGCTGAAGTTATCCAACCGGAGCAACCAGTGATAGCAGAACTTAAACGAGTGCTTGCACAGCTAAGTTAAACTGGTCACCGCGGTCTTTGTAATCTTTAAACATATCGAAACTGGCACAGCCGGTTGAAAGTAAAACTACATCACCAGGTTCAGAAAGGGCTTGTGCTTTATGAACGATTTTAGCCATTGAATCCAGATTATTGGTTGTTATAGGGGTAAGGCCTTTTTGGCGTATTAAATCTGAAATAACTGGACCCATCTGTCCGATAGCAAGTATATGTTTCACATTCGAATCAGCAATTATAGCGGCCAAATCATCGAACACTATACCCTTATCGCTGCCGCCTACTATAACTATCTTGGGCTGCTCAAATGCTTGAATAGCCGCAATGGCAGTCTCGGGCGTAGTCGAAAACGAATCATTATAATATTTTACATCGTTTAATTCACGGATTAACTCCATACGGTATGGAAGTCCGGCAAAACTACTAACGACAGAACGTATAGCCTTAATATTCCCGTCAATTACATTCCAGGTAGCTGCTATGGCAGCGCAAACATTCTCCAAGTTATGCCTACCAAGCAGTTTGACTTCACTAGTCTTACAGATTTCCATCGCCCTGTAATAGATTGTGTCGCCGTCAACATAAGCTGTAGATTGCTTAGTGGGATGAGTGCCAGCTGCCGGAACCTCATAAGAAAGCTTAGTCGCAGCAAGAGAGGCAGCCACTATTTCCTTACTTGAACTGCTCAGTGCATTAAATATTGCGAAATCGTCGCTATTTTGATATCTAAACATATTAGCTTTAGCTTGCTTGTAGTCCTCGTAATCGCTGTGCCAATTCAGGTGTTCTGGCACTACCATGAGACAGACGGTAATATGCGGAGAATGCTTTAAGTCGTAAAGCTGGAAACTGGATAACTCCAGCACTACAACATCATATGATTTAGATTCTTCTAGTATATCTAGTGCAGGTACACCTATATTGCCCGCAAGCAATGATTTTTTACCCGATGTCTCCAAAAACCTATGGATTAATGTACTAGTTGTACCTTTGCCCTTAGTGCCCGTGACACCAATTACCGGAGTCGAGCAGTTTTCGAAAAACAAATTAATGGCAGTCGTAATCCTGTCTTTCACAATAGGATTTTTTTCAAGGATAACTTTTGGATGCATGCCTACCGTTCGTACAATCAAATCAAAACCATCTAAATTATTGAGATAATCTACTCCAAGCTGCGTATTCACCCCTTCGGGTACAGATACTGACTTATTTTCATCGCAGATAGTGATATCAGCTTTCTGATCAACGAAAAAACGGTAAACAGCTTGGTTTTCCACCCCGTAGCCGACAATTGCAACCTTCATGCTACAAGGATAGCTGTTTTTTGACTAATTCCGCAACTTGTCGTGGAGTCATATCGGCCTTAACTATAAAAGCGCTGACAGAGAGTGTCTTAATTATTTCGGGTGCTTCTTGCTCGCCCATGTTAGTCAGAATTATGACTTTGAGGTTTTTGCCCCAATCTTTTTTGCGTAGTTCGGTAAGCATCACGTCGCCGTTCATCTGGGGCATCATGAGATCTAAAAGCACAATATCAGGTCGTATATTTTCTATCAGTTCCAAGCCGGTTAAGCCGTTATCAGCTGTTTCGACTATAAAACCTTCGGCTTCGAATTTAATACGATACATCTGTGAGATCGCAACATCGTCTTCAATAATCGCAATTTTTGTCGCCATAATATTAAAATTATACATGTGAGCCAATGTATTTATACTATTTACAAAAATGAAAAAAAGTGTATAATAAAATAATAATGCCAGACCTTGGAACCGACAACTTTTCACATAATGAGTTATACTCTTCCTCTATTTCTAATTTCGTTAATCTAGAATCAGATCAAACTGAAGACTTGAATTGTGAAGAGATAACTAGGGCAGAAGTTTTATCAAAAGGTTTACTGGGCCGAGTCGGTGAAGACATGGCCACACTTTATAACGAAGGTACAGAAAAAGGACACCGTCTAAAGAGAATAAGCGCTTTTATGCTGGGAGCGGGTACACAGGGAATTGATAGGCTGCGTGGAGTCGTCATTGTATTACCTGCAGTTTTTGACGAAACTCTCGAATATGCTTACAACCATGCATATAACGGCTATGAAACGGCTGGCATATCCGGAGCGGCTGTAGGTGCAACCTTTGGAGCATGGAGTTGGGCCGTTGGTAAGTCATTTCACACATCAATAAATGCTTTTCCTGCCACTACAAAAAAAGTAACCGAAAACCACCCCCTTATGGTTGACGTTATAAAAGGTGCCGTTGGCGGATTTATGAGTGATGAGAAGTTAAAGACTAAGGATACGGGCCACACCGAGAACGATTACGAAGTTGGCCCATATGAAGCGCGTAGCAGCAAGCTGGGGAAGGCAGTGCTTGCTATAAGCCGAGGCTATAGAGCGGCGCTGCTCTACGGCACGACCGCATATGTAGGGGTAGCAAAAACCAAAGGATATTCCGATGAATCGATTGAAAAATTGCGCCGTACAGTGACAACTGAATCGGCGGTGGCAATGGGTGGCATTGCTGTCGGTGTGAGCGCAGCAGTTACTAATAATTTCTTTGGGGTAGCAGAGAATATACGTGACACTCTAACTAACAAGCCTTTTTGGCTATTAGTTAGTGGTGCTTTAATAGGTATATCGACAGCGGGAAACTGGATATCAAGAAAAAATAAGCAAAAAGCACTGAATCTACAACAGGATGAGCAAATAGTAACAGAGAGTGCAATCACAGAATAAACTAAGTAAGAAGGCCATGAACTATAGACGCGAGTTGCGTAGGGGTTGTGTGGGCCTTAAGCACGTAAGATTCTATGCGCATAAAGCGTAGTTCGTGAGGAGCCTCGGCTTTATTGACATTTGTAAGTACGACGATTGGCAAATGAGCAAACTTCTGCTCAGCCCTAAGTTTACTTATCAAAGCAACACCATCCATTACAGGCATAAAAAGGTCTACTAATATAAGATCTGGGGTAAGTTTGTAGCATTCATTTAGGCCTTCCTGGCCATTTTCGGCCGTTCTTACATCAAACCCTTTGGCACGCAATTTAAATGCATACAGGTATAAAATGTCCTTGTCATCTTCTACGATTAATATATTTTTATTTTTCATAAACGTGTTGACGTAGCTGTAACCTCTATACTACACTATTATTGTTATTGCACTTTAGCTTATTAATAAACTCTTTCATGGGGCAGAAGTCATCGTGGAAGAGTTTTATTTTTATAAAAAGTACTTGATAAATAAACAAATAAATGTTATTATAAAATAATCAATGACAATGCAAGCGTTCAATTATAGTGAAAGTGATTCCAGGTACATTTCCGATCTGCTTATTAGTGGTGTCGATGGCCGTTATAATCTATCTATAGATAATATGCTAGAACTTGAAAGTGATTTAATTGGTCGCTTTAAAGAAATTTTGCCAGAGCAAAAAGGTGTCGTTGTATTTTCAATAGGTCCCGAAAGCCAGTATGCTGATTTTGCACGTACTTCTGAGACCTTGGCTTTTCCGGGGTATGACTCTGCCGTTGCAATGGAGGCGCATGAAGATCGTTCAAGGTTTATTTATACTGTTAATCTTGATGAGAAGAAGATAGCCCATGCTAAGAGACTTGTAATTGCCCATAAGTACTCTCCTTTTTTGGTGGAAGCTCTAGGTACTGGGATTGAAACAATTGATGATCGTTTAAGCAGCACAATAGGCCAGGAAGCGGGTACGCTTAGCCAAATCGCAGGGCAGCATGGTATAAAAGATTTTTCTAAATGTATGAACGTAACCTCTAATATAACTGTACCTGGGATGAACTCATCGATCAGAAATCCTTATACACTTATAAGCTATAAGGCGGTTTTTGAGATCGGTAATCAAAATAATATCACTCATCTCTTCGCATATCTCAATCAAGAAGCGACCCAATCACTGGGTAAACTGGGTGTAAGATTTGAGCCTTTAGCCGGCCAGGAGTTTCATTTGCCGAATCCGACTAAGAATGGTGAATATGATGAACACTACATCGCTGTTTGTCTACCTTACGACAAAGGGAATACTGAAGCTTTCACATCTATTAATCCAGAGTTTCCATTACGAAAACTAATTGCGAATCGTGAAGTTCCTATTTTTGAAGTAGATTAGCACTGACTAATTATCAGTTGCCTTTGCCCAAGAAGCATAAGAAGTTTACAATCTAGTTTATGAAGTATGCTGCACTGCTAATTCTTGCATTCCTGCAGGTCTTGTTAAGCATTACATTAAGTTATAAAAAACAATCCCGCACAAGTAGATGGTTTACTATTTTTACTATTACTCTAGGCGTTTGGACATTTTTTAACGTTTTATTGGACTATAACCAATATCAGGCTAGGAGCAGCGTCGAGCTACTTAGTTTATTAAATAATCTAGGATTCTTTACTGGCTCACTAGCTTTATTATGTGTTTACAGACTTACACTTATCTTTCCATTAGTTAGGAAACCCGATAAACAATCAAAGCTAATTACATTTGTAGGTTTACTACTACCCTTTGTAACACTAAATAGTGCCGTATCGGGTTCGTTTTCTTACGACTCACCAGGCCAAACAGCAACTTATATATATGGAAAATACGTTTTTATAGTGGGACTATTTTCACTGATTGTTGTAGGCTTATGTTTAATAAATGTTTTCAGGGTTTATAAAAGAAGTGTCGATCTAAATACCAAACGACAAGCCACCACGTTATTTACGGGCATGCTAGCAACAGTGATATTTGCTATCATTTTTATAACAATTATTCCTGCTCTAATTCCATCACAAGAGCAGTTGGTATTTATTGGTTACTTTGCACCATATATTTTTACGGGAGTTTTACTCTATAGTATATTCCGCCAAAGGTTTTTAAACTTTAGATCGATTGTCGCTCGTTCAGTCGCCTATATATCGTCATTAGGTATAATGAGCGCTTTATATGTATTTGTCGTTTTTTATCTGATAAACAAAGTGTTCTTTCATGACGATCCAGTAAGTTTAAGACAGGGATTTGCTTTTGTACTAGTTGCAATGTTTCTGGCTCTTACTTTTTCCAAAATTCAGAAATTCTTTGATAAAGTTTCTAACAAATTATTTTTCCGAGATGCTTATGATTCTCAAGTTTTCATAGATAAACTAAATAGTATACTGGTCGGAACAATTGACGTTGGAGCAATCGGTAAAAAATCAGCAGAACTGATAGAGAATACTCTTCAGGCCAGTTTTGTTCAGTTTTTATTAGCAGAAAAGGAAGGGGTAGTACATCGTTATATTGGCTCAAGTAAGAATTCCCTAGATAATGACATCAAGAGCGTTGTGATTGAAAATTTTAATTCTTCAAATATTAAGGTGAGTCTCATAGAAGAAGCTGCGCTTAATAATAAAAAGCTGTATACCCTACTTGATAAGAATGATATATCGGTAATTGTAAAACTAGTAACTAGGCAGCAGAAAATTGGGTTTTTATTGTTAGGTGGTAAAAAAAGCGGAAACGGATATAATGCTCAAGATTTACAGTTGTTTGGCATTATTGCTGATCAACTAGCTATAGCAATACAAAATGCTTTGAGGTTTGAAGAGATTGCAACATTTAACATTACACTGCAACAAAAAGTCACGGATGCAACGAAAGAGTTACGTAAGACGAACGAGAAGCTGAAGGCTCTCGATGAAGCCAAGGACGAATTCATTAGCATGGCTTCGCACCAGCTACGGACGCCGCTGACGAGCGTTAAGGGCTATGTGAGCATGGTGCTCGAGGGCGATGCGGGTAAGCTTAACGAACAGCAGGAGAAGTTACTCAACCAGGCGTTTACAAGTTCGCAGCGTATGGTCTATTTAATAGCTGATCTTTTGAATGTGTCGCGGCTGAGAACAGGCAAATTCGTAATCGAAGCCAAGCCGACGGACTTGCCGGAAGTCATAGAAGGCGAGATACAACAACTGAAAGAGACTGCCAAGGCCCGTGGACTTGAACTGACTTATAGTAAACCATCGTCATTCCCAATGCTCAAACTTGACGAAACTAAGATCCGTCAGGTAGTTATGAACTTTGTAGATAACGCCATTTATTACACCCCAACTGGCGGTCATATTGCAGTTAACCTTACGCATACCGATAAATCCGTTGAGTTTACCGTAGTTGATAACGGACTTGGCGTGCCTAAAGACGAACAGCATCATCTATTCAGTAAGTTTTACCGAGCCGATAATGCCAAGAAGGCCCGGCCGGACGGCACGGGGCTGGGGCTTTTTATGGCACGCAAAGTCGTTATAGCCCAAGGCGGTGCAATTATCTTTGAGAGTCAAGAAGGCAAGGGCAGTACCTTTGGCTTTACATTTCCAAGGCATGGGCTTGAGGCATAAAAATCTATCAAAAGAACTTGCAAACGTAAGCACAATTAGTGCATAATATATTGACTTTAATCCCCTGTTGTGGTAGAATAGGTACATCATCCTCCTGAGGTGGGAAATCCTTTAGGGCGAGAGGTGCGAACGGAGACAATGAGAGGCAACAGTCAGGCGCCATCAAAAGGCGTTCTTTGTGCTGTTTAAGACCATATACTTGCAAAGCTCCTATTAACAAGTCGAATCATTACAGTTCATTATTTGTTCTTGGAACTGTATCAGTGCAGATTAATATTCCCATCTGTTAGCTAGCCATCTAATGCTAGCTAAAGCGGAGCAATTAGTTTCCGGTATGCTCTTATCATTACCAGCAGTACCAGCTAGCGCTCCACGGTAGTACGGGAGTAGTAATCTGCACCTGATGCAGCGTCGTAGTCCAATATTTTAGGCAGTAATGCCTGGGATACGGATTCCGCTTTCCAAGGCAGAATATGACTACACAAATTCTATATATTTCAACACTATATTTTCTTCTTTTCTTATGTGGAATGGAATAGCATCATGCTGACAATTATTTGCCGGTATTGTGCTGTTCCAGTCCCGTGAGGGGTAACACTGTAACATGCCGCTTGTTCGCGTTTGCGATCAAGTGTCAGACCACAAACCCCTCACACGAGGGAAGGAGAGTTAGTACCATGACAACCCCACAGTCCCGGATCCCTACGATTGCAGGCCAGCTGCGCGAAGAAGGCAAGCGAATGAAGCAGGCCAGCAAGCAGCGCGCTCAAATGCTTCGTGAATTGGACGAGGAGGAGGAGAGCATCATGCTCGCCACCGCGGCCATCATGCAGGAGCAGGAGGACAAGCGGCGGGAGATGCAGCAACAGCAGGCACGGCACGAAGAAGTGTTCGGCCGAGTGCGACAGCTGCGGACCCCCGCAACCCCGACGCCAACGCTGGCGGCTCAGCCTGACCCCGTCCCCGTGATGGTCGTCGAGCAGACGCCGCCCAACCAGCCCGCTCCCGCACCCGCGGCAGCGACGAGCCCAACACCAGCAACCGCTGACGCCACCACGGTCGTTCCGGCACAACCGGCAACGTCCCCGACGAGCACGTCCACATCCAAGGCCCCTCTGAGCAAGCGCATCGGCGCCAAACTCAAGGACATTTGGAGAGAAGACTGAATAAGCCCACCACCAAAAGAAAAGGAGGTGATCCAGTTTGAACTGGTCACTTTGGTTTTTCATTTCCGTAGTGGTGGTGCTTGTTGCGCTGCTACTCATTACAAGAAAGAAGGTGTTCCTCATTCCGTTGGCAGTAGCCATCTGGCTTGCGTTCGACTTCAACGTCTGGATCTGGGTCAAGTGGTTGTTTTGGATCCTCGTGATCCTTGCCTTGGTTTTCTGGCTTGCCAGAAAACGACGGAAGATGAGAGGTTCTGCCGCACTGGCGTTGGTCATCGCGATCATTGCAGCCAGCTGGTCCGGTGTTTCGGCGGTTGATTGGTTTGACGACAAAGACGTCGATGACGTTGAGGAAGTGGTTTCGACCATGGACTCAGTCGATGACGTAGTTGTCACCACGTCTACAACCGACGAAGCAACGACGACAACGGAGAAGGAAACAACTCCCACAACGACGTCGAAGCCGACCACTACCACGTCGACGACCACGACGACCACTACCACGACATTAGTCGTGGCGGCAGTCGAGTGCGAGACGTGGAGTGTCAGCCAGTCCGACCCGACCACAACCAAGTGGCTCGAGAATGGATTGACTCCAAATGATCCTGCAAAGGCACAGATGGAGTTGCTGACGGCGCTGCACGACCACCACGATTTGTTGGGTGGAGCAGCGATGGTGTTTGCCGATGCTCTGCATATTGATCCGGAAACGGTGAAATGGCAGGAGTTTGCAGAGTCGGGTTGTTTGACGCAGGAAGGCCGTGACATTTTCGTCAAGGTCGAAACCCTGTTGCTTGCTCAGAAATGGGTGTGGCAGCAGCCCTGTGAGGTTGGGAACGGTACAGGAATCTCGGCTGACGGCAACGTCGTCCGCCGCGATGGCCTTGGCCGGGTAGCCGAATTTGGCTGCTACGTCTTTGCGTCGGTCGTGATGGGCGAAAACCCTCAGAATCCGGCTGCCGAAGAAACGAGCATCATAATCGGCTCGGTGTCGAAGTTCTGTGGGAATATCAACCCCCCAGGAGACACGCCGCACATCCCGCTTGGTCCGACGCCGCAGCCTCCTGCAGAGGAGCCGACGCCGACCACGCAGCCACCGCCAGGGACAACGACGCCAACGCCGACGACGCAGCCGCCTTCAACAAGCAGCTCAGTCCCAAGCAAGGCAGTGCCTGCAACGACGGTTCCACCACCCCCGACGACGACGCCGACGGCAACGACAGTGCAGCCAGCACCGCCACCGCCATCGACGGCCCCGTCGGATACGACACCCGGCAACGTACCTCCGACTACGGTTAATACCGTACCACCGGACAACACGTACACCCCCCCGGGTGCTGTCGTCGGTACCACTACACCACCAACCACGGTGGCACTAGCTCCGGCTCCGCCGACCACAACACCTTCGGGTGGGTCGACGCCCTCGCCGTAAAGTTGTAGTGGTACATAAGCACCCATCAGTGCTTGGTTGCAGCAATGCAGTCTACTAAATCTGAATGGCCAGGTTATTGGTTGAACCGCTCGTGTAAGACGAGAAAAACCAAGAAGTGTTGGAATATGACGTTTGGTCTTAATTAGTGCTGGCATTGTCACACTTCCCAAACATGTGTAGTTACAAAAATCATAACGATGTCCGAGCTTTACTGCTCCATCTTATGTTGTACATTACGTCCGAGCTTTACTGCTCCGTTTTGTATAGGTACAAGTATGTCCGAGCTTTACTGCTCCATCTTGTACCGTAGCGGGGCTGATAACCGACCTTTTGGTCAACCATCAGCCCCCGCAGTACCCCCTACATAAACGAATTGTAATGATTTGACTTATCCCGTTTGCGTTAGCAGACGGTAGAAGTAAAGTCGTTCCTTAACAAAATAAGCATATACATAATATTGACAATTAGAAACTGTTATGCTATAATGAGAGTATACGATGATGATATCCATGTGAGGTGGAGAATATTCATCCTAAAGCTTTTTAACAATTAGCCATAATCCAAATGATGAATTAAGTATTTTAAGTTCTGTTTTCACTTTTTTAGGAGGTGATATGAAACGTTATATTAAGCTTTTAAGCAAGCAATTATTTGTTGCTGCCGCAACCGTCGCGATTGTCGCTGGCGTTGCCGCAAACACATTTGCTGCTTTTGGTCCAAGCCGGGAAACCCGTGCCTGGACTTCAAATGAAAATGGTTTCGACCATGTTACATTTAACTCGTTTACCGGCGTACCAAATGGTATCGGTGACGAGCGTGATTTCCTACGCGGCGTACAAGTTGGACGTGATAGTGTCTGGAGTGATCCAGTTACTAGCGTTAACAACGACACTGAAGTAGAGATGAAGATCTACATTCATAACAATGCAGATTCTGCCCTAAATGATCAACCGGGTAATCCTGGTGTTGCCAAGAACGTTACAGTTCGTACTGCATTGCCAACAGGCGCTGCACAGGCACAACAGGTTACAAGTTACATCAAGGCTGACAATGCTCGACCTGGTGAAATTTTCGACACACTAGACCTTACCGGTAGCAACAGCGGGTTCTTTGAACTCAGCTATATCCCTGGTTCTGCCAAGTTACATACCGGTACACAAGTTAGCGCATTAAGCGACACACTTGTTACGACCGGCGTGAACATTGGTGACCAGAAGGGTTGCTTCGAATACGTCCGTGAAATTACCTTCCGTGTGAAGGTAAAGATGCCTAGCTACGCTACTCAGAAGACTGTCCGTAACCACGGCGAAGATTCTACAAAGTGGCGCGAAGTAGCAAATACAAAGATCGGCGACAAAGTCGATTGGCGGATTTGGTTCAAAAACAGCGGCACAACCCAACTGAACGCGGTTAAGGTTGTTGACAACCTGCCACCACACGTTCGGGTTGTTCCTGGTAGCGTGAAGCTCTATAACGGCAACTACCCAGTTGCTAACGGCGGCTACACTTACCCAGCTAGTGCTGTTCAGAATGATGGCAAGCAAGTAAACGTAGATATCGGTGCATATCTTCCTGGCGGTGATGCTTATGTCGTCTTTACGACCGAAGTTCTCAACGACAAGGAAATTGCCTGTGGCTACCAACAGCTTGCAAACGTTGCTTACACTACGCCTGAAGGCTATGGTGCACTCAACGACAGTGCACGTATCAATGTCATCAATGACAAAGAATGTGCAGGCCCTAGCTATATTTGTGAATCATTGACCGTCGACAAAATCGGCGGCCGCAAGGTTCGCGCTACAGTTAAGGCTCCTGTCAGCGGTAACGCTAAGGTTAAGACTGTCACCTATAATTATGGTGACGCTTCAACCGCTAAAGTTACTGACAAACTTGTAGACGAATACGAATACAAGGCTGATGGTACTTACAAGATCACTGCTACCGTAACATTTACTGTTAACGGTGCAGACAAAGTCGTTACAAGCGATAACTGTGCAAAGATGGTTACTTTCACTACTACCCCAACTAAGGAACTTCCTAAGACGGGTGCTGGTAGTATCGTAGGTTTGTTTGCTGCTACCTCATTAGTCGGTGCAGCTGCTCACAACGTGATCAGCCGCCGCCGTGCTTAAACTAAGCAGACATAGATACCATTAGAGTACTGACCGCTTAATGAGAAAGGCTCCCTTAATTAATTTAGGGAGCCTTTTCTTATTCCTAACCCTTTGCCATAAACTAATAAACATATTACACCACATAATTCTATTTTCCGAGGTCCGTCCTCGGAAATTTTTTTTCGAAAGTCCTTTAATTATGTTAATAATCAATTAAAGCATAAGCAGTGCTGGCTCATATAATTGACAAGTAAAGTAAAGAGCAGTTTAATACTTAATGTATAGATGTGAGTATAGCTAGAGGGTGGTAAGGGTAACTAAAGGGGGTTTATATGAATCAACCTATGTCTTTTATCAAAAAAATAATGCTCTCTGGCACTGTGCTTGGGCTGCTTGGTATTTCGAGCATCGCGCTTTTAGGTAAAGGAAGTGCAGCCATATTGCCGCGTGATTGTGATGCAAATGCAATTTTTTACTGTGGTTCCCTGACGGTAGAAGAGCTGAAGAATGATTACAATACGAATGACGAGAACCGCTACGGCGATATCCCGGCTATTTTTGACCACTTTGGCATTAGCAAGACTGAAATAAACAGCATCAGCAGCAAGCGGGGAATAGTGAAAGCCGACAATACGGTGTGGATTGACGGCAAGCTTGTCGGAGTCAATGCAAAGACAGCAGGGCGTACCTATAAGTCAGGTAGCACGGCAATCCCTGGTGCATATGCATATGAACGTTCCCCTTCGGCATCTTTCTCAACTCCATCAACTACTATTGACGCTATGATCGGCTATGAAAACGACGTACCGACCTTTGCGGTCTTAAGCGCCTGTGGCAACCCGGTTACCTGGGAGCATCCTCCGGCACCAGCCATAGAAATGGAAAAGACTGTCCGTTCCGCCGACAATACCAAGTGGGTAGAGAGCGATACTTTTGCAAATAACAGCACGCTTACTTACCGGATAGTAGTACGAAGTACAGGCAAGGCAGCGGATACGAATGTAGTCGTGAGGGACACTTTGCCTTCTTACCAGACGATTGTAGCCGGTTCAGTAAAAGTCAACGGCCAAGATGCAGGCGCAGCTGGCAACAGCATTGTTGGTGGAGGCTATACACTGTCTAAAGTTGATGCGGGTGCAACTGTAGAAGTTACCTTCCAAGTAAAAGTCTCAGCCCCAGCCGATAAATGCGGCGAAACTGCGTTCGTCAACAAAGCCAAGGTGGACGGTGACAGCACACCGCTAAAAGAAGATACTGCAAGCGGAAAAGTCAGAGTAGTATGCGCCTCTATTAAATGTGAATCACTGACAGCTTCGAATCTGGCAATTAAAGTAGGTGAAGCCAGTACATTAACAGCAAAAGCGGCGCTAGAAAACGCAGTACTAAACAGCTACGAATTCCGTGTGAACGGCCAGGTTGTTCAGAATACGAGCAGCAATGTCTACACTTATACTGCCACTAAAGAAGGCACCTTCGCTGTTAAAGTAGTCGTCAAGACAGATAAAGGAGACGCTACAAGCTTAAGCTGTGAAGTAATAATCGGTGTAAGTAAAACTCCCGTTTGCCCATACAACCCACAGCTGCCTCCGAACAGTTCGGAATGTAAGAGGCCAGAAGTCTGTCCTTACAACTCCAGTCTTCCTCTGAACAGCCCCGACTGCAAGAGGCCTGAAGTTTTAGGTACAACGACTATCCTGCCTAAAACCGGTGCCGGTAACCTAGCTGCAATATTTACTATTACTAGTGTTGTTGGAGCAGCAGGACATAACCTAATAACCCGCCGCCGTAGCTAAAATTGTGGATAAGCGCTGGCTTTAATAGCTGTTTTATGCTACGGTTATGGTGTTCAAGGGCATCGTGACTGACCGCTCCAAAAATTAAAACCAGTAAATGAGTCGTTGAAAGCTATAGACGGATTCTATCTGTTATGGTAGGATTTTATAGTTCAGTTTTATCGTCTTTTAGCACTATCTAATTCAAGCCAACCTTATAACCGGCAGTATGAATTTGAAATGCGGCAACTTGCTGTTTGTAGTTTAATAATCGATCAAACCAGGCAGCAAACTTGCCGTTTGAGCGATTGAGAGGAGCGACCGGCCAAAAAATAAATTTTAGAGACGGTTTTGTGTCAATAAAAACTAAAAAGTCGCGTTGCAACGTGGTCCCTTCGTCTATCGGTTAGGACACTGGCCAGCTCGGGTTTACCCGAGCAAAGTAATCAGGTCATCCCAGCAACTGGGATGAAAAAGGCAGGAATGATTAAATTTTCCTTTACAATACGAACTATGGTCCCTTCGTCTATCGGTTAGGACACTGGGTTTTCATCCCAGCAAGAGGAGTTCGACTCTCCTAGGGATCACCATATCGCCCGTTGGTTGTTAACTATCTAACAGACTTTCCGACTAGGTTTCTCTAAACTGGATTTATCCAAGATAATTTACCTAGGGTATTAAGGAGACTGTTTTATGACTAAAGTTTTAGAAGGTAAAACGGCTTTAATCACTGGTTCGGATTCTGGAATCGGGCAGGCCACAGCCATTGAGTTTGCTAAGGAGGGCGCCAACGTCGTGATAACCTGGCATACCGATAAGATTGGAGCTAATAAAACCAAAAAACAAGTTGAGGCCGCCGGTCAAAAAGCTCTGGTAGTTGAGGTTGACTTACGTGATGAAAAAAGTGTTGAGAAGATGTTCGACCAAGCACTAAAAGAGTTTAAGACGCTAGATATTCTTATGAATAATGCCGGTGTTGACTCTTCGGGGATTGAAGTAGCTGATTTAGACACCAAGACTTGGGATAATGCGATTAGAACCAATATATATGGCTATTTTTTCTGTTGCCGTCGTTTCATTAATATTCGCAAGAAAGCTGGTGGTGGCGGGAAGATCATCCAGACTACTTCGGTTCACGCCGAACAGCCGCGGGCTGGCGCTGCCGATTATGACTGTAGCAAAGGTGCTGAGCGTAATTTAACGACCACCTTGGCGTTAGAGCTAGCCAAACACAAGATTAACATTAATAGTATTGCACCCGGAATGGTGCTTACCCCTTTTAACCAAGCCGCCATAGATGACCCCAGAGTTCTGAAGGTGGCCGAAAAGACTATACCCTGGAAGCGGGCAGCCCAACCAAATGAGATTGCCCGAGTAGCGGTATTTTTAGCCTCCGAAGCAGCCGACTATATGACCGGTTCTACCGTAACTATGGACGGTGGCCTCATGCAGAATTCCGGCCAAGGCGCCTAAGATGCGCTATCGGCACCAAACATTAGATAGTAGAATGGCTGACAATGACCGATCAAGATATTAGAGACGAAGTAAAAAAGCAGCTTTTAAGTAACGTCGTTAGGGGCTATTCCAAGCACTTTAAAACTGAATATTGTACGCTACAGCCGTCACCCGATACTTATCCTTTTCAATATTTCTGGGATTCTTGCTTTCATATCTTTATTCTTACAGCCGTTGGCGAGCACTCGTTGGCCACTAGCATTATCAGAAGTCTTTTCAGCATGCAAAAAGATAACGGTTTTGTAGGCCATATTCTTTTCTGGGATAGACTTAGGCCAGCCAAACTAACCGATATATTCCAAAACCATCTTAGCGAATCGTTTAGACCCCATATGAGTGCGCTTATCCAACCACCTTTGGCCGCTCAGGCCCTAGAGCGCATTTATTATCACACCAAGGACAAAAAGTTATTAGAAGAAATGGTGCCCAAATTAAAAAAATACTATGACTGGTTAGGTCACAACAGAGATTTAGATGGTGACGGCTTGCTAAGCATTGTAACTATGTTCGAGACCGGAATGGATTGGAAACCAACTATGGATTCACTGGTAGGTCACAGTGGTAAATCCAGCAGAAGTTTATTTTGGAGGGGAGTGTCGGTTGACTTTCGTAATTTTAGACTTGGATACGACATTAAAAAAATACATAAGGCTAATAAATTCTTACTCAAAGAGGTGGCCTTTAATACAATCTATGCTCAAAATTTAGCAGTACTTTCTGAACTGTGCACGCAAATTGACGATAAACAGGCGTCTAAGTACAAGCGATTATCCGATAAAGTCTCAACCTTAATTATGAGCAAAATGTACGATTCTGAGGCGGTCGCCTTTTGGGACATAAAGGCCGGCTCTAATGAGCCAATCAAGGTGCTTACACCGACCATATTCTTTCCCATGGTCCTGCCTATTGTCTCTAAACAAATGGCTCAAGAGCTAATTAAAAGGCATCTTAATAATAAACAGGAATTTGCTACAAACTATCCAATTCCATCGGTGGCCATTAACGAGGCTTCTTTTAATCAGTTTGAATCAGAGTTTTTGTGGCGCGGACCAACTTGGGTGCTATATAACTGGTTCGTTTACCAGTGTCTGTTTTGTAAGGGGTTTAAAAAAGAGGCCAAAGCCCTCAGCGGTTCTATCCGGGCCTTAATTAATAAAAGCGGGCTTAGGGAATATTACAATCCATTTACCGGCGAAGGTTATGGCGCGAAGCATTTCACTTGGTCGGGAGTAGTGGTTGATATGCTCAATTTAAAATAAAAATTACATTTTGTAAAAGCTACTACGTACCAGGCGCCTAAATCTTGCTAGTATAAGGAGGTGAAAATGCTTAATTGACTGTGGCTAAGCTGGATATCATTCAATAACTCATTCCACTCGATAATTTCTGCTACGATTACCCTATAAATCGATAGGGGGAGGGTAACCAAATGAGCTTTATAACTTCTCGCCTCGTACGAATTTATTTTAAAAACAAAGCATAAGCAGTTAAACTATAGTTAATATGAACACGACGCACAAGGTGCCGGTTGTGCCGTTGGATAGGTATAAGCGGACTAAAATAATTGCTACTGTTGGGCCAGCAACAGATAGCTACGAAGCAATATTAGAAATGATAAAGTCGGGCGCAAATGGACTAAGGCTCAACTTCAGCCACGGCGATCATGCCGAACATGAGCAGCGTATCAAATGGATTAGAAAAGCCAGCCGCGAATACAGCAAGCCAGTCGCTATTATTCAAGACTTACAGGGGCCAAAGATCCGATTAGGGGACTTCGAAGGAATTATAAACGTGCTGGAAGGCCAGGCTATCCGATTGGGTTACAAGGCCGATTATGAAAAAGACGGAGTCATACCTATCCAGTATGACTTGAGCAAAAAGGTTAAGCGCGGAGAGCGGTTGTATATTTACGATGGCAAGGTCCTCACAACAGTAACTAGTATCAACGACGGCCTGGTCCATGTGCGGGTAGAAAATGATGGCATTCTAATAAAACGCAAAGGCATCAACTTGCCTGATACCGATTTTGGCGGTGACGTAATTACTAAAAAAGACCGCGCAGACTTAGCCTTTGGCTCATCTAACGAGATTGATTATGTTGCGCAAAGCTTTGTGCAGACGCCAGACGATATCCGTAATCTGCGCAAGATCATGAAGAATCTGGGCATGAAGTCGCGGATCATAGTCAAGTTCGAGACACGTTCGGCAGTAATGCATATGGAGGAAATTGTCCAGGAGTCGGATGCTGTAATGATTGCTCGTGGTGATTTGGCCGTTGAAACTCCGACTGAAAGCGTGCCAATAATTCAGCGGCAAATAATTGGCTTGGGAATAAAGTATGCCAAGCCGACGATTGTAGCCACTCAAATGCTCTTCAGTATGACCGAGATGCCCGAGCCAACCCGTGCCGAAGTATCCGATGTCGCCACTGCTGTTTTGGTTGGAGCGGACTGCGTAATGTTGAGCGACGAGACGGCTAACGGCCGCTATCCAATCAAGGCAATCGAGGTTATGAAGCGGGTCATTTTATATACCGAACAAAACGCTCCACTTAAACCAATATTCATAGACGAGCAACAACCACGCAAATCGAGTCAACAGGCGATATCACGGGCAGTTATTCGATTAGCTAAAGAAATCCAGGCGACTGCAATCGTAGCAGAAACCAAATCCGGTGCAACTGCCCTCCAGATAGCGGCCCAGCGTTCAGAACTTCCGATGATTGCTGTAACTTCCGATGAACGTGTTGCCCAGCAGCTTGCCATCGTTTACAGTTGCAAAAGTTATATCCGGCCGGATGACAAGAATGCGGCCCGCAAATTGACTGACTGGCTTCGTACAAACAAGGTGTTGAGCACAGGAGACGTCATAATCAGCTGTTCGGGTCAGTATCCGGGGGTGGTTGGAACGACCGATACGATAAAGGTACGGGTGTTGGAATAAGCAAGGAGGTGGGATGAGTTTTTCGAAACAAACGGTCCGTGATATCGAGCTGAGCGGCAAACGTGTCCTTTTGCGTGTCGATTACAACTTGCCGATGAAAAACGGAAAAATTACCAGTGATTTTCGGATTGAGCAGTCTTTGCCCACTATCAAATATCTGCTTGATAAGCACTGCTCCATCGTTATCATGTCACATCTCGGTCGTCCTGAGGGCAAAAAGAACAAAGAATTTAGCCTCAGGTCTGCTGCCGAACGTTTAAGTAAGTTACTGGGCCAAAATGTTGAATTTGTTGAGGACTGTATCGGCAGCGAAGTTGAAAAGGCCGTAAGTTCGCTTAAGCCAAAACAAGTACTAATGCTCGAGAACGTCCGATTTTATCCTGAAGAAGAAGCAAATGACCTTAGCTTTGCTGAAAAGTTGTCCAAATGGGGCTATGTTTTTGTGCAGGACTGTTTTGGAGTCGCGCACCGCGCCCATGCTTCAGTTGTCGGTGTTACAAAATATCTGCCAAGCGTCGCAGGGTTGCTACTGGAAAAAGAAGTCGACACGATCACTAAAGTTATGAGTGATCCTGAGCGGCCATTAATGGCAATAGTCGGCGGTGCTAAGATTTCTGATAAGATTATAGTACTTAAAAAGTTTATTGAAATCGCTGATTTTGTGGCTATAGGCGGCGCTATGGCTAATACGTTCTTGCTAGCAGAGGGCATAGAAACCGGTAATAGCTTAACCGAACCGGACGATGTGCCGCTAGCCAAAGAGATTATCGCTTTGGCGCGGGCAAGAGCGGAAAAAAGCAAATTTGTATTCTACCTGCCGCAAGACGGGGTTGTAGCGACCGATATTGAAAACCCAAGCAGTACCCGGATCGTTGACTGGAACGCCCAGGTTATCGCCGATATTGAAGCCTATCCGAGACAACCAAAGCATGAAGCAAGCCATGTCAAAGATGACGAGCGGATTTTGGATATCGGTCCCTTTTCCGCCTCTTTTATTGCCGGTGGATTACAGATGGTTCAGACAGTCGTTTGGAATGGCACGCTTGGGGTTGCCGAGGTTGAAGGCAAGAACAACGACCCTATCGGGCCGTTCGCTCATGGCACCGAGCTTATAGTAGAAGCTTTGCTTGGCCACTACGGCCACCGGCCATTTACGATTGTTGGTGGCGGTGACACTGCGGGATACGTTGAAGAACGCAACCTGACTAAGGCCTTCAACCATGTCTCAACCGGCGGCGGCGCCTCCTTGGAGCTGATGGAAGGCAAAAAACTACCAGGCGTAGAAGCACTACCTGATAAAGAACCTAATAACTTATAACACATCTGTTCTCCGGCCAAAATGAACGACAAAGCTACCGGACTTTTGCTTCGCTTCGTATCTTATCTAACACGCTTTGTCCGTAAGAAGTCCGAAATCTTTCTCACTCATTTTATCCTCGTTTCAGAGAAAGATATGCAATAAGTTATGGAATTCATAGTACAATAAGCTTAAGAATTATGCGTAAAACATTAATAGTGGGCAACTGGAAAATGCATCTTAATACGATGCAGGCCAGTATCCTCCTCCACCGTTTACAGGAACGGATCCGGATTCACCGCGACATAGAAGTCGTACTGGCACCAAGTATGCTTGTGCTGCAGCCATTGTCTTTACAGATAGATCGCCGGAAATTCCGCTTAGCTGCCCAAAATGCTTATCATAAAGACATGGGTGCATTTACGGGGGAAGTCAGTTTTACGATGCTTCGCGATCTTGTTCACTATGCAATTATCGGACATTCGGAACGCCGTTTAATTTTCGGCGAAACCTTAACGGATATTTCCGAAAAAGTGGCTGCTGCTGTGCGGAACGGAATAACTCCTATCTTATGCGTTGGTGAAACCAAAACAGACCGCCTGGCCAAGCATACTAAACGGGTCCTTCATGACCAAGTTGTTACAGCCCTAAAAAATCTTACTTCTGAAGACGTCGAAGAGATAGTGATCGCTTATGAGCCAATCTGGGCAATAAGTACATTCGGCGGTGAACTAGCCACACCAAATCTGGTAAAAGAGGCTATGGATTATATTCGCCATCAAATCTCAGAATTATATGGAAAAAAAACTGCCGAAAAAGTCCGGGTATTATATGGCGGCAGCGTAGACGACCAGATTGCCCGCGGTTACATGGAGATAGATGGCTGCGATGGGGTTTTGGTCGGCGGGGCAAGTACTAGTTATCACAAATTCTCAGGCATCGTGGACGCCGCGTATCGCATGCAGCGTGAATTAGGAGAGGAAACCTGATATGGGAAAGCGCTTGAATGAAGATGATAAGGTGTTCGACGTAAGTAAGCCGGGCAAAGGCAAGATAGTCCCCACATCCCGGCCGGTTATCACTTCACAGGAAGTTACAAAAGATATAATGGTCAATGAGCCTGAAGCCCAAGGAATGAAATCGCCCTCCGAATCGCGCCGGGTAATACAGCCGCTCAGTTCGATTGCTGTCCAGTCTGAGGACGGCATTGATGCCGCCGAAGCCATTCCTGTATCAGTCATGCAAGGAAAAACTAAAACTGAAGAAGCGTCTGCTGAGACAACCACCCCCACAATAGTTCCTGCGGAACCACTGACTAATCAAACGGAGAAAACTTCAGAAGCAGAAAAACCAGAAGTCGTCGAAGTTGAGGCAAAACCGGAGCCACCTAAGGAACCTGAAAAGCCTTCTATGGAGCAGAAGGAAGCAAATCCTGCTGCCAGTTCAGAATCGGCTACCGTAGACGCTGTCGCTGAAGCAGTCGGATCAAAAAAGCAGGCTGCAAAAGAAGCCGAGGAACAAGAAAAACGAGATGCGGCCGTACAAGAACTTATTGATAACAAGAAGTATTACGTCCAGCTCGGCCATGATAGCCGTCCTAAAAAAGGCGCAACTTATCACCATCAGGTACTTACAGTCTTGCTCATTCTGACTATGGTGCTGGTGGTGGGCGCCTACTTAGCAATTGATGCCGGAATCATCGAGTCTGACTTTGTCGTGCCATACGAATTCATAAAAGAATAACTTCTCATTTGTTACAATTAAACGATGCTTGAATCGGTGGACAACCAGATTATAGACCCATGGGCCGCAGAATCTCCTCAAATTCCAGTGGACCATTTATTGCATGGGCTTAATCCTGAACAGCAACGGGCGGTGCTGACTACCGACGGCCCGATGCTTATTCAAGCCGGGGCCGGTAGTGGTAAGACCAAAACGCTGACACATCGTATTGCCTATTTAGTGGCGACGCATAAAGCCACTCCCTACAATATATTGTCGGTGACATTCACAAATAAAGCGGCTAAAGAAATGCGCGAGCGTATTGCCGGACTACTGAGTGAGCGTGCCGATAATCGCAGTTTTATGCCTTTTATGGGCACTTTCCACTCCATATGTGTGCGACTTTTGCGTCAAGACGGCGAGCACATTGGCGTACCACGTAACTTTATTATTTTTGATGAAAGCGACCGTCTCAGTGCCGTTAAACAAGCTTCAAAACGACTCAATATTGATGAAAAAGCCTTTCCTCCACGTGCTATCGCAAACCTTATAAGCAGTGCTAAGAATGACTTGGTGAATCCGACAGAATACGCAACACTTGCTAATTCACCGACCCAAGCCGTAGCGGCCAAAGTCTATCCGTTATATGAACAAGCATTAAAAAATGCTGGAGCCTTGGATTTTGACGACCTAATATTAAAAGCCGTAACGATGCTTGATAGTTCAGTGGAAGTGCGTAATAAATGGCAACAGCAATTCAGCTATATTCTAATTGACGAGTACCAGGACACTAACACCGCCCAATATAAGCTTGTTAATTTGTTAACAAGTGAAAAGCATAATATTGCGGTCGTTGGAGACGACTGGCAGAGCATATATAGTTGGCGTGGAGCTGACTTCCGCAATATTCTGAATTTTGAGCGCGACTATCCTAAGACCACAGTTATCAAACTAGAGCAAAATTACCGAAGCACTAAATCAATACTAGATGCCGCCCACGCGGTAATTACAAAAAACCAGCAACGTTCGGACAAAAAACTATGGACCGAAGTTGGTGACGGCTTGCCAGTTCAGGTTTTACAGGCAGCCAACGAGCGGGCCGAGTCAGAGGCAATTATCCGCCGGATTAAAAACTCAGTCGATAGTGGAAGCCGCCGCTACAATCACTTTGCAGTTTTATACCGCACTAACGCCCAAAGCAGGGCGGTCGAGGAAATGTTTGTACGCTTCGGTGTGCCGTACCGCGTGGTTGGAGGTGTAAGATTTTATGATCGCAAAGAAATCAAAGACATCATTGCCTACCTAAGGATTATTTTCCAGCCAGAGGATAATGTAAGTTTTGAGCGAATTGCAAATGTCCCAAGTAGAGGTCTGGGGGCAAAATCGATGGTAGCATTCCGCGACTGGGCACAAAACAGCGGAGGATTATTAAAAGGCTTGCAGACGGTAAGCGACTGCCCGGGACTGAGTACAAAAGCCAGGGCGGCACTGTTGGAACTTAGCGATATCATAGTAAGTTACCGCGTACTTGCCGATACTACCCCAGTCGCCGGCATCATCGATAGCTTATTGAGAAGGTTGGATTATAACTCTTTCCTTGACGATGGGACACTGCAGGGCGAATCCCGCCTGGAAAACGTCCGCGAACTTATTTCCGTTGCCAAAGCCTATCAGGATGTAGGGCTTGATGGGTTCTTGGAAGAAGTTAGTCTAGTGAGCGACCTTGATACGGCTGACATGGAATCAAACGCAGTCACGTTAATGACCCTGCATGCAGCCAAGGGTCTGGAATTCCCAGTGGTGTTTATAGTTGGGTTGGAAGAAGCTATTTTACCCCACAGCCGAGCGCTATATAGTATTGGCGAAATGGAAGAAGAACGTCGGTTGATGTATGTAGGCATGACCCGGGCGCGTGAGGAACTGTATCTGTTGTACGCTACCAGCCGGGTACTATACGGCGGCGTACAGTATAATCCACCATCGCGCTTTTTAAGCGAAATTGATGTTGATATATCAGCTGTCCAGCCATCAAGTTTTGTTTTCACACCTACGGGACTTCTTAGTAGCGACATCGAACCGCGCTACGTGATTGAACTGAACGAGGGCGATAGCGTCCGCCATCAAATATTCGGTAATGGCACTGTACTTGAAATTGACGGTGATAATGTCGCTGTCCACTTTAAAACTGCCGGCACAAAACGGCTAAATATTGCCTTTGCACCGTTGGAAAAACTGTAAATGTATACAGCAAAATGGTTTGAGCTGAGCGGTCGGGTACTTTTTTGGCTGACGTGGCCTATATGGTTTTTCTACTTGCGTCTGGGCGGCGTCAGAAGCCGGGTTCTAGTCGTATTGGGCAACGAAATATTATTGCTGAAAGGATGGATAAATCCAGGCAGGTTAATGCTGCCCGGCGGCGGTGCAAAAGCCGGTGAACTAATCAAAGATGCAGCTATCCGTGAACTGGCTGAAGAAACAGGCATAACGGCTTCTAAATACGAGTTGGTTTCTATCCCAGGACGCACACGTTCAGAGTTTGGACTATGTTATAAAGCAGCATATTTTTACCTTGAGCTTTCTTCAAAACCAGAATTAAAAATTGGTTATCCTGAAATAATCCATGCCGGTTGGTACGATGCGGGCACATCATCGGACATTAGACTTGATAAAGATGCACAGTATGCCCTGGAACAATATATGCGGCGTAGCAGAACATAGCGCCTTCCCTGATCTTTATGATGTTATAATACTCCGGTCAGACGTGAGTTGATTATAGGTTTTATAGTACACGCCGTCATTAAGAATATATGAGATACAGGCTAAAAAAGTTTCAACTGAGGACGCGGCGCTGGTGGCGTAGCTTTGAAAAGCGTTATCGCGATCATCCCCGATTGTTGCCAGTCGTTGCTGCCCTAATGGTTGTTTTGATTGCCATAATATTGGTCTTTTCACTACGCGATAGTGGGATTACTGCCAAACTGACCGATGCCAATATTGTAATCCTGCATGTGGACAACAGTAGTCAGGTCCTGCCGACTCGCGAGGAAACCGTAGGGGCATTCTTAGAAAAAGCAAATATTATCCTCAATGAAGGCGATGTCGTTGAACCTGGTCTCGATACTCCGATCAAAGAGGACGATTTCCGTATAAATGTCTACCGCGGTCAGCCGGTTGTCGTAGTTGACGGCTATAAGCGGACCTATGCTTTAAGCGCCGCGCGTACGCCGCGCAGTGTCGTCGAACAAGTGGGTCTGGAAGTATTCCCCGAGGATTTGATTGAAACAAATCCGAGTGATGATTTCTTACGGGACGGGATTGGCGCTAAGGTTAGTATCAAGCGCTCGACACCAGCCAACCTAAACTTGTACGGCACGGCTTTGTCGCTAAGGACACATGCTAAAACTGTCGGCGAACTATTAAAAGAAAAGAACATACAACTGGCAACTGACGATACGGTTTTACCCTCGCTAGACACTACGCTTACTTCGCAGGTGCAGGTATTCGTGACGCGAGTTGGTACTCAAGTTGTCACCGAGGAACAGACTATACCGATGCCAACTGAAACGGTCCAGGACAACAGTTTGTCTTTCGGCGCTATCGCCACTCGTCAAAAAGGTGCTGCAGGCAAGAAATCCGTTACCTTCCAGTTAGAACTGCGCAATGGTGTCGAAGTGAGCAGAGTAAAAATTCAAGAAGTAGTAACGCTAGAGCCAGTCAAACAAATTATAGCTCGCGGCCAGGCAGTTTCAATTCCTTCAGACAGAGAATCTATCATGCGTGCCGCCGGTATTTCTGCCTCAGACTTTCCTTACGTTAATTACATAATCAACCACGAAAATGGACTGTGGTGTGCGACTCGCTGGCAGGGACAGAATTCTTGCCCTCCATATTACCAAGAAAAGTACCCGGGAGCCGAAACCGACACAAGTTTAGGTTATGGACTCTGCCAGTCTACTCCGGCTATTAAAATGGCTGCAAATGGAGCCGACTGGCGAACTAATCCGGTTACGCAGCTCAAATGGTGCAGTGGCTATGCAACATCTCGCTACGGCAGCTGGAAAGGTGCCTACGATGCTTGGACAGCCCGCGAGGCCCAAGGCCGTGGCTGGTGGTAGCCCTCAACTCATCCACATGTCAGTAAACCTGCTGGCTAGCGTAGCTAGCCGCCTGTTTGTTGCAGGTGAACAGGTGTGGTGCTTGGCTCCGGCTGATCTCCCCTAAAATTACATCAAACTGTTAAAATATGGGAATGACTGAGAAGACTAAAAAATCGTTGGGACAGCACTGGCTATATGATGACGCTTCTTTGGAAGCTATGTGTGATGCCGCCGATATTCAGCCGGAAGATAATGTGCTAGAAATTGGTCCAGGCTTAGGGACGTTAACCGAAAAGTTATTAGCGCACGGGGCATTAGTACGAGCTGTGGAGTTTGATCCGGTACTTATCCCAAGACTTAAGAAAAAATTCAAAGCTAGTCAGAATTTTCAAATAGAACATGCAGACATTCTAAAATATGACCTGGATAAGCTGCCTGTTGGTTACAAGATAGTGGCCAATATACCGTATTATCTGACGAGCAACCTGTTACGTCGACTTAGCGAGGTACCGAATCATTTCTCTACTGCTGCTCTGCTAGTGCAAAAAGAGGTGGCGGAACGGGTCGCTGCCGAGGCAGGAGATATGAACTTACTGAGCGTTAGCGTTCAACTCTACTGCGACGTAAAGTTAGGTATCACAGTGTCGAAAGAATTATTTACTCCTCCACCCAAAGTAAATTCGCAAATCCTCAAATTAACCCACCGTGGCAGCATACTATTCCCTAGCATAGACACGAAGCTATTTTTCCAGTTAGTGAAGGCGGGGTTTTCCGCACGGCGTAAAAAACTTCGGAGTTCATTAAGTGGGGGGCTTCAAATCACCAAGCCACAAGCTGAAATATTGCTTACAAAAGCGGATATCGATCCCAACCTACGTTCCCAGGCCCTTTCGCTTGAAGATTGGCAAAGGCTGTATGTAGCATATAACGACTACATTCACTAGACATAAGCACTATTTACGTGGTATAATACTGTTTACCGCACAGTGCGGAAATATGGGGCTGTAAGCTTCGACATTTGGACATTTACAAGTTGGTTTTGCAGGTCGCTTGTCAGCGTTATAGGCACATCTGAATAGATGCAAAAGATTCACTTACTGCAATGGTAAATCGTGTGCAAAACATGCGGTTTGCTGGCGCATTACAAGCAGCTTAATTGTCGCTTGGGCTGTCGGTTCGACATCAGATAGAACCAACCAGTCTCATATTCATCTGATTGCTTAAATACTGTGATCCATAGTATTTACTAAGAATTCAGGATTGCAGCACATAATGTTTTTGTCCGTTTTCATCATCATGGGCTAAAGAAACCATCCAAACAGACTATACCTGTAGACCGCCAACTAGTAACCGAATGGACGCGGGATCAAACCCGCCAGCTCCACCAATGAAAGTGCCCAACTAAAATGTTGGGCTTTTTCATTGGTGAAAATTGTATGATGTCGTACAGTAATGAAATTTAAAAGCAGTTAAAATATATTGAATGAACAACAAAGTTTTGATTATTTTACTGGTTTTATTAGTGGTTTTTGGCGGCGGATATTTTATTAGCCAGAAAACGCCTAACGAGAAGCCAGCAAGTAGTTCATCATCTGAGGCAGTAAATAGTTCGATAGCAACTCTTGATTTGAGTGGGCAGCAACTAACCGAGTTACCTGTAACGGTTTTAGATAGAACGGATATTAGGATACTTAACTTATCCAACAACCAGCTTACTAGCTTGCCTTCCGGCATAGGTAGGCTAACTAATCTGGAAGTCTTAAATATAGAAAATAACCGCCTGGAAGGAAAACTGCCCGAAGAAATAGGGAATCTTAGCAATTTGCGAGAGATACTTGCCAATAATAATCGTATGACGGGCATACCGGCCGCAATCGGCAACTTAGGCAGTTTAGAAATCGCTGATTTTTCTAACAATCGGCTTGAGAGTTTACCACTAGAACTAGGAAACCTAACTCAACTTAAACTTTTAGACCTTTCCGGCTACAATTCCTCGGCAAGTGATTTAAACGAGATTAAAAGATTGCTAACTAGCACGCAGGTTAAGACTTAATATTTAGGAGTAATTATGAATCCAGATTATGATAACAAGCAAAGTGGGATGAAGAAGCTAGCACCGCTGGTAGTAGTATTGATTATTGTCGTAGGTCTGCTCGGTTGGTGGCTCGGACGCTCCGACAAGCCTTCTGATACAGCGTCAAATGACCTAGTTCCAGTATCTACTGCTAGTGAGGACGATGCCGAAGCCGTTAAATCTTTAGTTAGTTATGCGCTTCCGGACGGTTGGCAAGAAGAGTCATGTAAAGCTGCAGCTGGTTCAGTATATGTTAGGCCTGCAGGAGCTGATGATGTCGATTGTAATGCCAATCCTAGTTCAGATGTTAAAATCTCCATTGATCCAGAGAGTACCAAAGATTGTAATGAGCTGCAAAGTGTCCAGAACGTTAAGAAACACGTTTGTATCTCGCTTTATATTAATGGGCTTAGAAGTCTAAAAGCTACTACGGAGTATCTTGCATCGTCATCTTACGGCAGAGATACGACAGTAGAATCTTATTATGTGGATACAGGGAAAGGCGTTATTAAGGCAGAGTATTTCTATAATTCAGAAAACCGGTTCCAAACAAGCTTTGATCAGTTAGCCAACAGCATCAACGTTAAAAACTAGACCAGGTCAATGTCTTGCCTAAATTTTGCATAAGCCCTACTCATAAAAGATATAATATAGATCTCACTTATAACTGCACTACTCTTTCAGCGACTAACTAATGCACCAAAAAATTCAGCTTTTTATATTAAAGGTAGTATTTTAAACTGCTAGTGCTATTATAGTTTTAATACAACATAAAAAAGGCATAATCTTATGCGTGAAGCTCTTTTAGAACAAACAAGTAACAACGAGGCTGTTGCCAATGGTGACATCGGTGTAGTAGCTGCAATCTACAAATACTTAAAAAACGTACCGGATCGAAATGTCTTTAGTGCAGGTGAAGTCACCGATATGCTTTTAGACATGCTTAATGAAGCCACAGGTCCGACACTAGAAGCTGAAAGCCAAGATCAACTAGTTAGCGTTTCTTAATACAAAAGCGACTTTGAATTCTTGCTGTAGATTTCAAAGTTAATTAAAGGCGTTCAAAATTCCATATATTTTGTCTGTTTTATTACTGCATTGCAGTTGCATATGCATGTAACCTGTATGAACAACTAAGGAGGATATATTATGGATGACGAAGATTTACAAAAAGATGCTCAGTCGCCACTTGAAGAAGACAATGATACGCCGTTTTCAGAACCCGATGATACAAAAGACGATCTTACAGAGGATGAACTAAAAGATCTTGATAGCGGCGAGCTGGATGATACGCACCCTAATTCAGACAGTGGCATACAGCCGGAAGAAAAATATGACGAAGGGTTAAGCGGGGCTGCAGAAGCAGAAGAGCCTAACGGCGATAGTGCAGTTGTAGACATGGACGTTGATAATGAAGAAGACGAAGACGACAACGTATAGTCAGCTACAATGACTTCATGGATGAGATCCAAACTCAGCTACCTTGTGCCGATAAACTAGTGTTCGATACCATAAATCAAGCCCAGGCAACCGCCACGACCGCGCAATACCAGCACGGTGCCAAAGTTAAGCCCTATAAGTGCCAGCACTGCAAACTATGGCATTTAAGCAGTGTATTGATGGAATAATATTTAGCGGTTTTTATAATGGTGCCGTCGGCGACGGAAACTACGCACTAGTACCAGTAAAAGGCTGAAAACTGTAACTACGCCTGCAATTATGTACCACAGTAAGGGCTCGTCTTTAGTCCCAGGCAATAGCAGAGGACCTTTGTTTTCCGGGACGATTTGGGCAACGTCTAGTATTGCCACTAAGTAGTCCGATGTGATATTCATAAGTATTACCTTGCGGTCTTAAAGTTCAGTATGCTCGAACCACTTTTAAACGTCAAGCAGTATGGCTTGACCCTGCGATACACTAAGCAGTACATTACAGGTGATGGATTTACCCCAAATAAAACTACAGTTACCTAAGAGACCGATCACGATCGATCAAGACTTATTAAACAAGGCGCTGAAGTACGTCGACAGCTACTGGAAGAAATTAGAACGCCACCATAACGAAGATTCAGGTACTCTTGTGGGCCTGCCATACCCTTACGTCGTACCTGCTGCCGATCCTAATGCCCAGTTCCGCTTTGAGGAACAATATTACTGGGATAGTTACTTTACCGCTCTGGGAATGACAGGTGCAAAGCACCAAATACTTGTAGAAGGTATGCTTGAGAATCTGCTTTTCTTATTCCGCCGCTTCGGAATGATTCCCAATGCTTCGCGCATGTACTTCACTAGCCGATCGCAACCGCCAATACTAACCAGTTTTATATTTCATGTTTACGAGACTTTTACAAAGGACTCAGAGTGGCTGCGCCAGAAAATTGATGTGGCAAAAGACGAATACGAAAAAGTATGGATGAGTAAAGGGCACCCGCAGTGGCACAACGTGCACAGGGGGCTAAGCCGCTATTACGATATCAATATGCTTCACGACTTGGCCGAAGCGGAAAGCGGCTGGGATATGACGCCGCGTTTTGAGCGCAAATGTTTGGATTTCTTACCGGTTGATTTAAATGCTCTATTGTACAAATATGAGACAGATTTTGCTCGTGCCGCAGAAATCTTGGGCGATACGGCGCAGTCGGCTGATTGGTCACGAAAAGCCCGTTCCCGTATGAATGCCATGGATGACCTAATGTGGGGAAAGCTTAGGGGCTTTTATTTTGATTACAACTATCAGCGCGGAGTCTTAGGTGATATATGGTCGTTAGCCGGCTTTTATCCGATGTGGGCGGGAATGGTAACGCCCGAACAAGCTAAAAAAATGGTCTTTAACCTCGACAAGTTTGAACGTAGAGGCGGATTGACAGCCACTACCAGACCGTTAATTGATTATAGTGTATTATTTGGATCGCTCAAGGCACAGTGGGCTTACCCAAACGGCTGGGCACCGCTGCACTACATCGTAATAGAAGGTCTAAAGCGTTATGGCTATCACGAGCATGCCAAACGCATAGCAACTGAATGGGTAGCTACCAATCTTAAATGGTTTGATAAAAACGGCGTATTTTTAGAGAAGTATAATGTTGTGAACAATAAAAAATCGCCTGTTGAAGGTCTGTACCCGTCTCAAACTGGTTTCGGTTGGTCAAACGCCATACTGGTTAATTTCGTCAAGGAGTTTAACCTTAAAGAAGGCTTATCCGACTAAAACTAGGCAGAGTCGGTAACAGCCGTAAATATTTTGGATTACTAGATTCCTTAAGTGTAATATTAGAATATGACCATAACAGCAGCCTGTAATACAGTTATGATGATGCCCTCGTAAGGGCTTTTACTCTTTCTGAGGAACTTTTTATCAATTTCATAAACAGGTACACTACTTACAATGTCTAATTTTTATATAACTACATCTATACCTTATATCAATGGCGAGCCGCACCTAGGGCATGCAATGGAGTTTGTAATTGCCGATGCTTTGGCGCGCTATGCTAGAACGCAGGGTCTTACTACTCTCTACGCTACGGGCACCGATGAGCACGGTAGTAAAGTTGCTGAAAAAGCTGCTGAATTAAAACTTGCCCCGAAAGCTTTGGCTGATAAAAATGTTAAAAAATTCCAAGAGCTGTTACAACTACTGGAGGTCAGCAATGACCGCTTTATACGAACTACTGACAAGGGACACGAACAGCGTTCCCAAGTTATCTGGAAAAACATTAAAGATGATATTTACAAAGGCACTTATATCGGCTGGTACTGTACGGGCTGCGAGGAATTTGTTACCGAAACGGCCGCTAAAGAAAACAAGAATATCTGCCCGATCCACAAAAAACCTTATGAGAAAATCGAGGAAGACAATTATTTTTTCAAATTGAGCAAATATGCTTCTCAAATCCGTTCGGCAATCGAGTCTGGCAGCTTTGCGGTTATCCCTGAAAGCCGTAAAAACGAAATCCTTGGCATTCTAAACGAAGGTCTGGAAGATATAAGTATCTCCCGACCAAAAGATAAGATTAGCTGGGGAGTGCCGGTGCCCGGCGACACTCATCAAGTCATTTATGTATGGTTCGAAGCGCTGATGAATTACATTACAGTCTTAGGTTATCCGGAACATCAGGATTTTAAAACTTTTTGGCCAGCAGATTACCAAGTAATTGGTAAAGATATATTACGCTTCCATGCTGCTATCTGGCCAGGCACGTTATTAGCGCTCGGATTACCGTTGCCTAAAAACCTTTATGTACATGGATTCGTGACCCTAAACGGTCAGAAAATGAGCAAAAGCACCGGCAATGTCGTTGACCCAAAAGAAATTATCAGTCAGTACGGTGCCGATGCTTTCCGCTATTACTTCCTACGCAAGATCCCTAGTTATGGCGACGGTGACTTTACCTGGGAGCATTTTGAGGCCAGCTATAATAACGAACTAGGCAACGAGCTTGGCAATGCCGTCCAGCGGACGGTTGTCATGATAGAAAAATTTCAGCAAGGACTTATAGGCGATATTCCTTCGGCTGAGCATGACTCGGCTGCCTACCATGAAGCCATGCGCCTATGCCGCTTCGACCGTGCGCTGGACGTTGTATGGGACCAGGTCAGGGGCCTGAATCAGTACATCGACGAACAAAAACCATGGCAAATAGCTAAAGAAAAAGATGAGGAGCACTTGCGGGAAGTCCTTGCTTATATGGTCAGCTGCTTACTAGAAATCGCTGAACTTTTAGAGCCGTTTCTGCCAAATAGCTCACAAGCTATAAAAAATATTTTTGCTGAAGGTTTACTGCAAGCCCCAAAGACAGTACTTTTCCCTAAAATTGAAAACTACCCGTCTAAAAAAGCAGAATAATGGATTTTGTTGATACTCATTGCCATATTCAATTTGCGGATTATCCGTTGGATGCCGATGTGGTGCTAAAAAGCGCTAATCAGGAATTAGTTAGTAGGGTAATAGTTGTCGGCTGTACGCTTCCTGATAGCCATGCAGGGGTAGAGTTTGTTAGTAGCCGGCCTAATACTTGGGCAAGTATCGGCCTACATCCGCACGAAGCTACGAGCTATGTTCATAACCACCGTGCTCTACAGCAATTCCGCGATTTAGTCGCAAAAAACAAAGTCGTAGCCATAGGGGAAACAGGACTTGACTATCACTATAAACACTCGCCAAAAGCTGACCAAATTAAGCTGCTGCGCTTCCAGTTAGATTTGGCTCTAGAGCAAGATTTGCCACTTATTTTCCACGTCCGTGATGCTTTTTCTGACTTTTGGCCTATTTTTGACAACTATAAAGGTCTAAGAGGGGTAGTCCACAGTTTTACGTCTGATATACGGGATTTGGACCAAATCCTGACCCGCGGCTTGCATATCGGCTTGAACGGCATTATGACTTTTACTAAGAAAGAAGAACAACTATTAGCCGCAAAAGTTGTCCCGATTGACAAATTGCTTTTAGAAACAGATGCTCCCTTCTTGACCCCTGTTCCATTTCGTGGTACAATAGGAGAGCCGAAATATGTGCGGGTTGTTGCAGAGTTCTTAGCTAATTTAAGGGGTGAAAGCCTCGAGGAACTAGCAAATGCTACTACGGATAATGCCATAAGGCTATTTAAACTATTATGAAGACAATAAATCCATCACCATCAAATGAACATGAAAGCAATACCACCTACGAAGGTGCGTTGGGTTACATACAGCGCAGGTTGGTGGTTGTCCGAACAGCCCTTAATTTAGCTGATGTAAGTGTTATAAATGCTCGTAGAATAGAAACCGAATCCATGGACAAAGAAAATATGTTTAGGCCCAATCAGGCAGGCCAGCTCGCAATGCGCGGTAAAGTACAAACTCAGCCCCAACCTGAATCTAAATCACAGACCGTGCTTACTGAACAACCTGTTGAAGTTGATGACACTATGGATCCAATCATGATACAAGCTAACGTCGACAAATTGGCGGCTTATTCTAAGGAAACTCAAGATGACATTTTTAAACAAGCTACTTAAGGGTACTATTGCCCAGAGGCATCAAGACCGGGAAGCCGAACTTTACCGCAGCCTAATCCGCCGCGAAGCAAAGCTTGGCGGCGAAATTTTCGGACCTTTACCAGAAGGTGTGCGCCGGGAATTCTTCTGCCTAGACGAACACACATGGGTATGGCACGAAGAGTGGCTTGATGAAAAAAATCAGCGCCAGATACGTACTACTAGGTATGATATTCGACCAGGCGGTATATTAAAGGCCCAAGATGGTCAGAATTACCAGCGCATAAGCCAGTCAGAGTCCGAACGGCTGCTACAAGCAATAAGAACTTACGATCACCGGATCCGTACTGAGCTATACGCTGCCTATATTTAAATAAGGGTTGTATGGGTGTAGGGTTGAGGGTCTAGTAACTTCACCCCACACCTTATACCCTATACCTTATGAAGCAACTATATTTTGATTACGCGGCTGCTACACCGGTGAGTACGGTCGTTCAAGCGGCTATGGCCCCTTACTTAACAGACAATTTTTATAACCCCTCAGCGCTCTACTTAAACGCCTTAAATGTAAAAAAATTATTGGATGCAGCCCGGCAGGACGTAGCTGGAATTTTAGGCGCCAAAGCCTCAGAAATTATATTTACCGCCGGTGGCACTGAGGCAAATAATCTGGCAATTCAGGGTATTATGCGTAACTATTCGGACTCAAATTGCATTGTAAGCAGCATAGAACACGAATCAGTATTGTTGCCGGCAGATTTGTTCTATTCAAAACAAGCGCCTGTTAAGCCCGATGGCCGCATAGACGTCAATCAACTAGTTAAGTTGATTGACAGTAAGACAGTTCTTATAAGCGTAATGTACGCCAGTAACGAAATCGGTACTGTCCAACCGCTGAGTGAAATAAGTAAACGGATAAAAGAAATCCGCCGGTCTCGTCAAAAGTCCGGTAACCACCTACCACTGGTTTTGCATACTGATGCCTGTCAGGCGCCCAACTACTTGCCTCTGATTGTTAATACCTTGGGCGTAGATATGATGACGCTGAACGGCAGTAAGATTTACGGGCCCAAACAATCAGGAGTTTTATTTGTTCATAGCGGCATCGGCTTGCAGCCCTTCATCCTAGGCGGCGGTCAGGAGCGGAACTTACGCAGTGGTACCCAGAACGTTGCTGGCAGTATTGGCTTTGCGGCTGCATTAGTAGAAGCCCAGGGTTTACGCGAGGCCGAAAGTATCCGTCTCAAGGAATTACAGCAAGAATTTATAATAAAACTATCTAAGCAACTGCCAAAAGCTGTAGTTAACGGCTCGCTGCAATACCGGTTGCCTAACAACCTGCACTTAACGATAGCGGGGATGGATAATGAGTGGTTAATGATGAGCTTGGACGAACGCGGCTGTATGGTTGCAACTGGTTCAGCCTGCAGCGCATCAAGCGACGAGCCGTCGCATGTACTTAAAGCTATCGGTTTATCCGATACTCTAGCCCACAGCAGCCTGCGTATTAGCATGGGCCGCAAAACAAACCGTAAAGCCGTAAACACGCTGTTACAGCATCTCGTTGACTTAGCTGGCTAATCAGTTGCTTGTTTCATAAAAGAGCGCTACTATAATGCATAAGCATGTTCGTTGCAAAAATCAAACATCTGCTAACATTCAAACGCTGCGCATCTTTCCTGATGCTGTCGGCGCTTGTTGCGTTGCGTTTGACGGGAGGGATATACGCCCAGTCCGTAACTCAAGGCTATGGTAGTGACGAGACCCTGCAGCGAGGAATGATTGTCGGTACTAAAAAAGACGACCCGACCAAAGTTGAAGCCCTCAACGTAGATCAACTGGAACAGATGTTAGGCATTGTTGTCAGCCCGAACGACTCGCCAATTACCCTATCCGGTGATGACGAGAAGGTCTTCGTAGCAACGGTGGGCCGTTATGAAGTCCTTGTGTCTGACCAGGAAGGCGCTATAAATCCAGGAGACTATATTACCGCTTCATCTTTAGATGGAATAGGTATGCATGCTACTTTTGATCAGAGTGAAATAATTGGCCGTGCGCTAACAGCTTTTGATGGAACAGGCGGCAATATTGTTGGCCAAAGCGACCTAATTGATACCAATGGCAATGCCCGCTCGGTCAAAATTGGCCGAATAGAGCTGGATATAGCTATCAGCAAGAACCCGCTGGCCAAAAGCGCGGCAGTTACACCTGAATGGCTGGGCAAAATTGGTCAGGCGATCGCTGGCAAAAGTCTAAGTCCGGCCAGGATTTACATTAGTGCCGGCATATTTATCATTGGTTCTGTAATCGCCGGGTCCATTCTTTATGCAGGCATCAGAAGCAGTATTATTGCCGTCGGCCGCAACCCTCTAAGCAAGCGCAGTATCTTAAGGGGCCTAGTAGAAGTAATTTTTACGGCCTTAATTGTTTTCATTATCAGCGTAGTTGGGGTATATTTACTACTAAGAGCATAAGCAATTTCATAAGGTGGGTTAGTATATATGAACGCATGGGGGTTGGGACTTGTTATCGGGGCGTTAGGAGCCACGGCGCTGGCCTTTGTCTGGGTAGCGCTTAAACTCGGAAATTCTCCGGGCGGCAAGAAAAAAGCCTACAAAGATGGCAAAGAGATGGTCACCGAAGCGGCAGAGGCTGACGTCGAGCATATTTTTAATGAAGAATTCCGCGAAGAGCTGCGTAACCGGGGACGGCTACATTTTGAAAAAATCATTGGCGAGAATGCCATGTTCTTGCAACAAGACTTGCGGCTAACGACTTCGCAGATTAATGAATACATGAAGCAGGAGATTACCAAAACCCTGAATGAGGAGTTTGCCAAGTACGAGCAGTCAATAGATGACGCTAAGCGTTTGGCCGTCGAATCTATCCAGAAGACACAGGTTGCACTCGAACAAGAGCGACAAGTCTTGCACGAAAAGTTGGAAGGCGAAGTTAATAATGAGCGCGATCGCCTTATCAAACGTTTTGAAGAAAACATGGGCGAAATTGTGAATCATTACGTACTGGATGCCATCGGCAACGAAATTGATCTGAGTGACCAGCTTGAGTACATCTTAGGCGAACTCCAGGCAAACAAGAACGTAATGCTGGAGGACATCCGGAGTGGCGCCTAAAGCACCCCTACAGGAACCCCAGCCTCAGCCCGGCACGCCACCACCGGCGGCTGCAGTTCCTAGTGTACCGCAGCAACCCGTACCTGCCGCAGCGCCGGCTGCTAGCGATAATTTGGTACTACCTCTTAGTGTTGTTTCCAGGAGTGATATTGCCCGCAGCCTACGCGAAGTTCTTACAATCGATGATTTTTTTCATCAAGCAACTATCCGAGGCAGCAAAGAATTAACATTGCCCCGCCAAAGCCAAGTACTCGAAAGTTTAGCCAGCGCCAATCAACTCAATCTCATACATGCTGAAGACCGCCAGAAACTCGAGAAGTTCCTAACTCGGCTAAAGACTAGGGCGCCAGTTGTACATATGAGCTTCGCTTCGGATCCTAACGGTGATTTTGTTATGAAACTTGTGGAGTGGTTTCGGCGGGAAATTCATCCCCATACTGTGCTGCATATCGGGCTGCAGCCGGCTTTGGCCGCAGGCTGCGTTGTTCGTACCACCAACAAAGTTTTTGATTTTAGCTTCCGAAAGCGTTTCGAGAAAAGCAAAGAGAAGCTGATTGCAGCCCTAGAGGCCAGCGTATGAGCTCGTCGAAGGAGGGAGTTAGCCTCCATTTTCAAAAATTAATTGAGCAGGGCAACCCAGTCGGTGAGGTCATTGGTGTAAATAAGTTCATTGTCTCGGTTAAAGGTCTTCATCCTGCTAATGCCCACGCCCTAGTTATGTTCGAGGATGGCAGCAAAGGATTCATAGAGCATGTGTTGGCCGATTCGGTCCTAATACTGCATTTGGGTACCGAAATGCTCAAAATCGGCATGGTAGCCGTTACACAACACGATAAACTGGTAACCAAAGTCGGCAAGGATCTCGTTGGCCGTGTGATTAACGTATTGGGAGAGCCACTGGACGGCAAGGGGCCAATAGCTCCTGATTCGGTTTGGCCGGTCTTTAACTCAGCGCCGCCGATTTACGAACGTGAACTGCTTGATTTGCAACTGGAAACGGGCGTGACGTCTGTTGACGGTTTATTCCCTATTGTCCGCGGGCAGCGCCTGGCAATTTTGGGCGATAACAAGTCAGGCAAGACAACCCTTGCCACCCAGCTGACCATCAATCAGAAAAACACTGATATCAAAGTCGTTTACGTTCTGATTGGCAAGCGAAGAGCCGATATCGACGAGCTGCTGACTCGGCTCAACGAGACCGATTCACTCAAGAATGCAGTTGTTATTGTCTCAACGTTGTTCGAATCACTGATTATGACTTATCTTGCGCCTTATGTCGGCTGCGCTATAGCTGAGTACTTTTGGCAAGCCTGCGACCAAGACACAATGATAGTCTATGACGATCTAACCTCCCATGCCCAGGCTTATAGGGAAGTTGCACTGTTAAGTAATATTAGCCCTGGCCGCGACTCTTACCCGGGCGATATGTTTTATGCCCACTCCAGTTTGCTGGAGCGCGCTGGCAAGCTGATGCGTAATCATAAGACTTTAACTAGCCTGCCGATAGTACTAACGCCGAATAACGACATAACCGCTTACTTACCTACCAACATTATGTCTATTACTGACGGCCAGTGGATTATGGATATGGAAGTCTTCTTAGCGGGTCACCGCCCAGCTTTATCAACAGGCCTTAGTGTAACTCGTGTTGGAGGCGTCGGCCAGAACAAGCGTCAAAAGGGCCATACAGTCGCCACACTTAAGGCTTTGGCTACTTTCCGCCAGGCCGAGGAGTACGCCCACTTCGGTTCGGAACTTGCTTTATCTGCTCATAAAGACTTGGCTCGTGGCAAGACGATTTATGAAGTCTTCAGCCAGTCACCCACGGAGACATACAGTTTCATGGAACAACAGCTTATGCTCGATATAGTCATAAATTTGGATGACACGTCTAATTTAGACGTCAAGAAGATGAAAGAAAACCTGCGGGAGATTGCCAAACAAGTCAAAGATGACGGTGATTTCGAAAAATGGCGGGATGAACTGCAAAACAAGAGCATGATCAGCGGTACTCCGATAGCGTCTACTAAACCTCCCGAAGGCGAACTTTCGCACGCGGCAGTGGCAGAAGCTAAAAGAACTGAGCCTAAACCAGTTGAGGAACCGCCACTACAGCCTGCCGCCAAGGCGGGTGACGAGTTTAAGCCAACAGAATCGACTAAGCCTATCGAGGGTGAGGTTCCTCAAGCTGAACCTGCCAAAGAAACTGTTCACGAAGAGCCGGTAGAAGCAGCGACCCAGCAGGAAGCCGAGCTTATTCATATAGACAAAGAGGGCACCGTCCATAAGCAAGAAGAAAAAGAAACTGAAGAGGTGGAGAAGTGAGGCGTCCGCAAGAAATAGCTAAGGATGTTGCGACCATGTCAACCATGGTCAACCTAACTAGCGTCTTTGAATCGCTTGCAAGCATGCGGATTTCTCAGATTAAAGGCAAAGTCCAACAATCAGAAAAGTTCTTCGGCGAATTATGGAATATATATCATCAGATAAGGGTAGACGATACTTTCCGTTTCGGCCGTGCCGAACAAAAAAAGGCCCACAAAAAGGAGCTGCGGATTGCAATTACGGCCGAGGGCGGTTTTAGCGGTGACATAGATCAGCGACTCATACGGCTGATGCTTGAAGGCTACGACAAGAATCTGCATGACATAATCATTATTGGTCATCATGGCGCTGTCCAGCTTGCTCAGCAAGGTATTGAATTTAAAAAATACTTTAAACTGCCCAAGCAGGACGAAGATATAAACGTCGAGCCGATTACCGAAGAAGCAACCCAATACGATAATACGATTGCTTATTATCAAAGCTATCAGTCTCTGTCAGTCCAAAATGTTAAGAAAATGAACCTTAGTAAAGCTGTCAAAGAACAGGGAGAAGCCTCAGTAGAGCAGATTGTAAATGACGAAATCATTAGTGAACAGACCTATATTTTTGAACCTAGCACTTACGAGGTAGTCGAGCACCTAGAGCGTTCGATGACCAGCATTATCCTTGCCCAGATTGTTTTAGAGTCAAAATTGGCTCAATACGCCAGCCGCTTCAAGGCTATGACAGCGGCACATGAACGGGCTGACGATTCACTGGCGGAGTTTAGAATGATGTATAACCGCTCGAAGCGGGCCATTAAGGATGCGCGATTGAAAGAAATTGTCATCGGTATGCGCAAGGTAAAGGCTGCTCGTGAAGCAAAGGTGGAAGCATGAGAGGTATAAAAATATGAATTCCGGCGTTATAAAAATCATCATGGATCTTGTTATCTACGTCGAATTTGACGAGAATTTTCCTAGTGTCGGCGAACTTTTGATAGTCGAAGCTTCTGATAAGAAAGCACCGTTACTGGTAGACAACGTAAAACCTGATGGCACTGTTGTCTGCCTTAACATCATGTCCGACCGTACAATTAAAAAAGGCATGGCGGCCGTACGTACTGGCAAAGGCATAGAAGTTCCGACCGGCGAAAAGATTATCGGCCGGGTCCTGGACTTCATGGGCAACCCGCTAGATAACAAGCCCCCTATTGATGCTGATGCGCCGCGCAAGGACATTTTCCGTGTCGTAAACAAAAGCACTAAGTTTGAAGCAACCAAGCCTGAGATACTGGAGACTGGTATCAAAGTGCTAGATTTTTTTACCCCGTTCGTTAAAGGTCGAAAAATCGGTGTAATCGGCGGTGCCGGTGTTGGTAAAACAGTGCTTACGACCGAAATTATCCATAACGTTGCTAAAAATAGTGGCGTCTTAAGCTTCTTTGCCGGTGTTGGTGAGCGTATCCGCGAAGGTCATGAACTATATGAAACCCTAAAAGATAGTGAATTGCTGGAAAGCACTGGCATGTTTTTTGGGCAAATGAATGAAAATCCGGTGCAGCGTGCCCTCATTGCTATTTCGGCCGTGGCGGCGCTTGAGTATTTCCGTGACGAACTTAATAAGGACGTGCTGTTTTTTGCCGATAATATGTACCGCTATGTCCAGGCCAAGAATGAGTTGTCGACAATTATGGAGCAGATCCCGGCCGAGGGCGGTTATGAAGCAACCATCTTCTCAGATATTAAAACGCTGCAGGACCGTCTGAGCTCCAACGAGCACGGTTCGATTACCGCCGTACAAACAATCTATGTGCCTGCCGACGACTTGTCTGATCCCGCTGTGCAAATGATTCAGCATGAGCTCGATGGAACGCTAGTATTGTCCCGCAAGGTTGCCGAAGAAGGTATCCGCCCAGCTGTGGATCTCACCAAGTCAAGTTCAAGCATGCTAACGCCGGAAGTTGTCGGCGAAAGGCACTATCTGCTGAGCGTCCAGGTACAATCGCTGTTGCAGAAATACGAATCGCTTAAAGGCATTATCGCTATTATTGGCGAGAACGAACTTAGCCCTGAGGACCGCTCTGACTTTGCCAAGGCTAAGAAGCTGATCCAATTCTTTACTCAGAAAATGTTCGTGACTGAAAAAATGCTAGGCGTCCCTGGAGAATATGTCAAACGCGAAGATATGCTTAAGGGCGTGGAAGAAATAGTAGCCTAATGCAAAATTTGCAGGGATCAGCTACATTAAAAGGAAATATGTATGGCGTTTGGTAAAAAGAAGGCAGCTGTTGCGCCCAAAGAAGAGGCTAAGCCACAAAAAAAAGAGGAACTCAAGGACGAAAAGGGCAAGCCGCTGATGCACGTCAAAGTTTACGCGCCATTTAAAAATTATTTTGATGAGCCGGCCTATAGCATTAGCGCCGAGAACCATACGGGCCCGTTTGATATTTTACCGCGACATCATAATTTTATGACCTTAATGAGCGCCTGTGAGATGAAAATTGTCGCACCAACAGGTGACAAAACGATTCGCATCACCCGGGCGGTCATGCATGTCAAGGCCGATCAAGTTGTAGTTTTTCTTGACGTGTAAGTAGGCGTATACTATTGCTTAAATGGCAAATATTTACCCTAGTATCAAGCTATCATCTATTCATGAAGACATAACAACTCGTCCGGTGGATACAGGTCTCAATTGAGTGTTGCGCGTTGGTGGAGGAGTAACTACTTGTGTACTTCAAGTAAATTATGAAGATCCACAGGAAACTGTCGATGCACTAATTGCTCTAAGGCAAGCAAGAAAAGTTGTTCAGTTCCCATTCGATATAGCCGAAGGACTTGAAGATTAGTTTATGACTAGGTAGTTGAAACGGCAGAGAGTGCCGGCTGGTGGCGCAGTTGAGGATGCTATCGAAAAGGCCGTTGCACTTATGTTCGTAACATAATAAGCAATCGCTGAGCACCCTGTACCGTTTGGAGTTAGAACCGCATGAGGGTTAGAGGTTGTATAGGCGGTACTAAAAGTAATGGTTGCCAATGTTCCCGTGCCGGTCCCCCCGCCAGTATTTATAGTCGCCGTACCGGCCGTGTCGCTGCCGCTGATGGAAGCGGTTGCCCCACCGCCGGCTGCGCCACCGACAATAATACTGGGTGTAGTACCACTGATATTAATGCGGTTTAATGTTATTTGATCAAAATTAATACCTTCAGCAGATACGATGCCCTTAACATTTAAATTACCATTAATGGTGGCTGCACCGCCGATATCAAGCTTGCCCCCGCCATTGATATCACCAGCTACAGTAAGGTTTTCTCCTAATGTGGTCCTCCCTACTACATCTAGGAAGCCGCCGACCGCCATATTGCCCGCGGCCTGGATGTCATTCGTAGTTAGGGAACTAAAACTACCTGAACCACTTATACTTATGGACGGGACACTTAAGACACCTCCGACTCGAAGTGCACCGGCAATATCTAGCGTGTCGCGCAAAACAACTTTACCAGTAATGACTGCATTAGACTCTATCGTAAGTATCTGTTTTGGATCACCGACTATTGCATCCGAAGTTTTTAAAATCTCTAAATCTTCTTCGGTTAGTTCTGATGTCGCAAGTTTAACTTCGCTTTCTTTCTTATTCATATAATAAGTAACGACAAAAACCGCGCCGGAGGCAATAATCAGCAACAAGAAAAGCAGCAGGTATACATTAAAAGCACCAACAAAACGTTTAGCACCGGTGGCTCTAGGCCTAGACACGGCTTTTGGAGCCGAGGCTTCGCCGGTTGATTCGTCTGCCATCGCATCAACTGAGGATTTTTTCTGGGAGGGTTCTAAAGACTCCGACTCCTGGTTGACTTGCGCCATAAGCTCCTCAGGAGTTTTATCCGATTTTTGGTTTACCGAAGGCGTTAACCCTGCATCGTCCTCAGTAGTACCGGCCGGAACCTCGGTTGTTTTGTCTTTATCTTCCATAATATATCGCTTAACCCTAATGATACTACAATCTGTATCAAATCATAAGCAGGTTGAAGGTTAGAGCGAATCATGGCAGAATAGAACCATGTATTCTCGCGTTCTTCGAGCAGGGATGATGCTCGCCTTGGCAATTCTTATACTGCCGGTCATCGCACACGCCCAATATACTTCGCCAAGCTATGAAATAAACGAGATTTTTATCGGTGGTGGCGGCGAACTGGAGGCCTGTTCTAGTAGTTTCTGTTCACGCCAGTCTATAGGCGAAACTGCCGTTGGTGCCACTGGAAGCGGCAACTTTAGCGCCCAGGCTGGATTTAATACAACTGACGTAGAGGTATTAGCCGTATCCGTTAGTAACGGGAATATAGATCTCGGGGTACTCAATACCTCGGGAACTGCCGCTGCTAGTGCTAATTTCAGCATCAAGAACTATTTAACTAACGGTTACGTGGTCAAAATTTATGGGGATGCTCCTACTAATAGGACTGGGCCGGGCACAATTGCCTTAACGGCGCTTAATTCACCCAGCGTGTCTCAAGCCGGTACGGAACAGTTCGGCATTAATCTGGTGGCTAACGCGACACCAGGCATTGGAGTCAACCCCCAGCAAATTCCTAATGATTCGCCGGCATTTTCTTACGGGCAAGCAGCGGCAGGCTATAATACAGCCGATTATTTCAAATATGTAAATGGTGATACGGTTGCGCTAAGCAACAGCAGTACTGGTCAAACAGACTTTACTGTATCAATTATAGCCAATATTGCTTCTAGCACACGAGGCGGCCAATATCGGACGACGTTGGTAGTGTTGGTTATATCCACTTTCTAAAGCTGTGGATAACTAAGTAATAAGCTATTGCATTGACATAAGGGTTTTGCTAGAGTAGGGTCAGTTAACAACTAAAATAAAAATATTATAGAAGGAGAAATGCATGAGCGATTATGCAATTTCGCTGAAGCGTAGCAGTCTGCTGTTGGCCGCACTAGCCTTTACGGCTGTGCTTACCATTGCGAACCTCAACGTCTTTGGCGTCGGTAAAGTAGAAGCAGGTCAGTTCCAGAGCAGGAAAGTTGTACTCAGCAGCTCCTTAGCCGGAACAGAAACTGGGGACAACGTAGCTGGTAGCGCCACAAACGGTTCGGCTGCAGTCCATACATTCACGTTCACAACGCCAACAGGCAGCTCAACGACAATTGACGCGTTTGAGTTTACTTATTGTTTAGAAGCAATAGGAACATGTACGGCTCCTCCGGGGCTTAATGCAGACACGGCCGTACTAGTGAGTGCGACGGACGACGGTGGTGCATTTACGACAGTATTTGCGCTTGATGCAACCCAAACGACAGTAAGTCGTATTGGTATTGACGTTAATGCAGGTGCTACAAACACTATTACCGCCGCAAGCGTTATAGTCATTCAATTTTCAACAATTGTTAACCCGTCTATTAATGACGATATATATGTTCGCATGGTTAGCTATTCGGTTGAAAACTATACAAGTGCAGTTGATGACGGTACGGTTGCATTCTCAATTGTTACACCCATCAACATCACAGCCCGTGTCAAGGAAACGCTTGGCTTCTCAACGACTGCTGACACCGCAGGTGGTGTCCCTGCCGAAACTTCGGCCTGTGTACCACTTACAGGCAGTGGTGCCATCGCTCTAGGTGATGCCAACAACACCTTGAGTATTGCCCAAGCTTACGATGACACTTCATACTTCCGTGTCTATACCAACGCGGCCAATGGTATAGCAGTCCAATATGCTGGTATTACCCTTACTAAAGGTACGGATGATATCAATGCAATTGGCGGCACTGCTGCATCAAGTACTGTAGGTTCCGAACAATTTGGCTTCGGTATATATGCGGCTAACCCACCAACAGCCAATGTTGACAACGGTGGTTGGGGCGCCGCAGGACGTTTGACACTGAACGCTCAGTACGATGGTGGCGAAGGAACGATTACTAACGGTGGTACGGCGACGTTCGCATACGATTCGGCAGCTCCTAACACTCCCAAATCAATTGCCACAGCTGGTTCATATGTTACTTGCGATACCGCAGAGGTCCGTTACATAGCTAACATCTCACCTCTGACACCCGCTGGTACATACCGAACAACGGTTGTCTACTACGCAGTACCAACGTACTAATGTAGAATAAGACTATGAAGATCCGGCCTGCTAAGCATATATATACGCGAGCAGGCCGGTTTCTATTTGCAGCCATGCTGGTATTACTACCAATTGCTACAGTATTAACGGATAAGATAAGCGCCTTTGATTATGTCAGGTTGCCTAACCGAAGCCTGACTATAGGGGATACCACGCCAGCGGCTACAACGAGCTACGTATTTAGCTGGCAGTATCCTACCGCCACGACCTTAGGTTCTATCAAGTTACTTTTATGTACAGACCCCTATGTACTTGATACCTGTACTCTTACGAGTGGTGATTTTTCGGCCGCGACCTTAACAGGCCAGAGCGGTGTTACCGGATTTAGTATTTTAAGCCAATCGGCAGGTGAGATTATTCTCAGCCGCGCTCCAAGTGGGGGTTCTAATATTCAGTCAACATACTCTTTCGCAAATATAGATAATCCAGGCGGATTGCCGGATGTATTCTATGTACGAATCTGGACTTATCCTACAGCAGATGCTACTGGTCCGCCGAATGAAATATCGAGCGTCGCCACTGCCACGACTGAAGTCATTAACATAACGACTATAGTTCCGCCGATTTTATTCTTTTGCACCGGCCTTACCGTTGATAATTATTGCCAAAACGTCGTAGGAAACCAGATAGATTACGGTGACTTATCTTCAACGTCGACAGATTTCGCGACATCGCAGTTTGGCGTTGCTACCAATGCTGTCAGTGGATATGTTGTTACTATCAATGGCAACACTATGACGTCTGGAAACAAGGCTATCACTGCCCTAAATGCACCGGCCGCAGCTGCCGTTGGTGTTGGCCAATTCGGGTTAAATTTGCGGGCAAATACAGCTCCGCCCGTAGGCCAAGATACCACTGGAGCGGGAACTGGTGTAGTTGATGCAAACTATAACAATCCTGACCAATACCAGTTTAATGACGGGGATTTGGTAGCTAATGCGGCAACTGGCACACTTTTTAATACATTTACTTCTAGCTACATTGTCAATGTTCCGCCTGACCAGCCTGCTGGCGTATATAGCACAACAATTGTCTATATTTGCACAGCAAGTTTTTGATGTTACACTATTGCTAACTTGCTAATGTTTCGTAAAAAATAGGGGAGATCATGAAGAAACTTGTCCGAACAATATCCTTACTTGCTGTAACTGCCGGTTTTTTATTACCCCAAATTGGCCAGCTAAATGCTCAGTCCAATGCGCTTAGTATTACGCCGCGCAAAGACTATACACTAAGAGCAGGTGAAGTTGTAAATGATACGCTGACTATAACCAATACTAACCGCGACTCACCTCTGCAACTAAGGCTTAGTGTAGTAGATTTTACCGCCCAGGATGAAACTGGTACTCCCCAGTTACTTAGGGGTGAAACGACACAAAAGACTGCTTGGTCGCTTAGAGACTTCATTGAAATGCCCGAACAAGTGGTGGTTGACGCTGGAGCAACGGTGCAAGTGCCAGTCGTTGTACGTATGGGCACTGAAGTTGGTGCCGGAAGCTACTATAGTGCGATTGAGTACGCAGCTGTTAATGATATAAGGGACGATCAAGTTAATATTTCGGCCTCTGGCGTTACCCTGATGTTTGTCAAAGTACCAGGTCAAGCTCGGGAGCAATTGAATTTCCTACAATTTGGCGCATTCATTCCAGACCCAGGCGGCACAGGAGGAGCATTTACAGGCCTATTCTTTAATGATCGTCCCAAAGTCCTCGCTTATAGACTTAAGAATGAAGGTAATATTGCTGAGCAGCCCAAGGCCGTTATTGTCGTAAAAAACTCCGGCGGCAAGGAAATGTATGTCATCCAAAACGCCAATCCGAAGAGTCAGATTGCCCTCTTGGGCCAGGCTCGCCGGTTCGATGCTTGTATTAGCCCCGAAACAGTTCAGCAAACAACAGACAATGGGGTCGAGATTGACGCTGTAATCTGCGGCGATACGAATTTCAAACCAGGCCGCTATACAGCTGAGCTGTCTGTCTTATATGGGGAGAACGGCAACGAAACACGCGAAATCACTGCCAAAGCAACATTTTGGTATCTTCCTTGGTGGTTTGTCGGCTTAGTAGTAGCGGGAATTGGCCTAGCCGTAGGTGTCGGCTTCTACATTGTTAGTCGAGTTAAGAATTATCGCGGTCGTAAAACCCGCCGCCGCTAATATCTAGCAAAAAATAATTTAAGCTGCTCTACACTAACCTGGTATACAGACATATCAGATGATATGATGGTTATGGTTTCATAATGAAAAACATACAAAAAGCACTAACCTTAGTGGTTTTAGCTCTAAGTTTACTTATAAACTTGCCTACGTCCGTGTCGGGCCAATCCTCCCCGCCGCTTGTTAATCCAAATGACCAAGGCATAGGTATGCAAGGCAAACTTATCCAGCCGCCGCCTAGCGATGCCCCTACGATTACACTGCCATCAAACGGGCAGGTTTTTACTGAATTACCGGTGATTGTGACCGGCCTTTGTACTGACGGACTTTTTTTGCGTGTATTTAAAAACAATGTCTTCGGTGGATCGACAGTGTGCGACGGTGGCAGCTATAGCGTCCAGATTGACTTGTTTCCAGGGCAGAACCAGATCACAGCTCGAGTTTATGACAATCTCGACCAATCTAGTCCAGTGTCCAATATAGTAACCGTGACTTATGCCATTGACGATCCATTAATACCCGGCTTGCCGGACGATGTCAGCCAACGAATAACTTTAACTAGTACGTTTGCCCGTAAAGGTGCGGACCCTGGTGAAGAGCTGGTTTGGCCCATAACACTTAGTGGTGGCCGCCCGCCTTACGCCATTAGTGTTAATTGGGGAGATGGCAAGGAGGATTTATTGTCACAGGATTCGGCCAGTACCTTTGACATCAAACATATTTATCAGAACCCCGGTGTATATAAAGTCATAATTAAGGGGACTGATGCAGATGGTGTTAGTGCGTTCCTTCAATTAGTCGGAATTGCCAATGGCGCTGTGACAGTGGGTACGGGGGCACAGGGCAATGACCAGCCAGTCGTAACCAGAACCAGGGTCTTATGGCAGCCAGCACTTATTATGTTCCCGTTAGTGCTGGCTGCGTTTTGGCTTGGTAAGCGCTACCAACTGAAGCGTGTTAGATACCGCATTAAAAACCGCATTTTACCTATTGATAAGTAAACAATCTTATTACATTAGGATAACGAGTTTAAGGACGGGATAAATTTTGCTAAAATAGTTTAGTTATGTCAAAAAAAGTTTACGTCGGCCTCTCGGGAGGTGTTGATTCAAGTGTTACTGCGGCTTTGCTACTAGAGCAGGGTTATGAAGTGACTGGCGTATACATGAAAAATTGGAGCCGGGATCTGCCAGGCTTCGAATGCCCCTGGAAACAAGACTTTACTGATGCGAAAAGAGTAGCTGTGCAACTGGGAATTCCGTTCAAAATGTATGACTTTGAAAAGCAATACCGGCAAAAGGTTGTCGATTACATGGTTGAAGGTTACAAGGCTGGGCGGACACCGAATCCTGACATCATGTGCAACCAAGAAATTAAATTTAAACTATTTCTAGATACAGCATTAAGCGATGGTGCAGATTTTGTGGCCACTGGCCATTATGCCCGTGTGACAAAAAAGGAGGACATTAAGGTTAGGGTGGAAATGAAAACCGCTAGGGATGAAAATAAGGACCAGACTTATTTTTTATACCGAATTACTAAAGAAGCACTAGATAAGACTTTATTTCCACTGGGAGAGTATACGAAGCCGGAAGTTCGGAACCTGGCAAAAAAGTTTGGACTTATAACTGCCAGTAAAACAGAAAGCATGGGAATTTGTTTTGTCGGCAAGGTGGGCATCAAAGAATTCTTACTTCACGAACTTGGTGAGCAGCCACATGGCAAGATTATAGACCAGGAGGGCAAAAACATTGGCGAACACGACGGCGCAATTTATTACACCATAGGCCAGCGCCACGGCCTCGATGTAGGGGGTGGTTTGCCCTATTACGTCACAAATAAAGATATGAATAAGAATGAAGTTTATGTAACTAACGATTTGGGCGCTAAACAACTTTGGAGCAAATCCCTAAGTTTAACCAATGTGCACTGGATTAATGGGGCAGCAAAGAACGGCAAAACTATCCAAGTACGTACCCGCCATCGTGCACCACTCATTGAAGGCACACCACAGGTAGTGTCTGACGGCACCACCGGTAGCGTACCGGCGCTACAGGTAGAGTTATTTAATGAAATTCGCGCCGTTACGCCTGGCCAGTCAGCCGTACTATATGAAGGCGATAAGGTATTGGGCGGCGGAATAATAATCTGAATAGGTTTACCAGAGTAATCACCTCTGTTATGATAGTTTTGACATGACTGCACAAGACATCCGTAATGCGTATTTGAAGTTTTTCGAGGAACGTGGCCACCAGGTTATTCCGCGGGCTTTGCTGGTACCGCAGAATGACCCAACGACATTATTCACCGGTTCCGGCATGCAGCCATTAATCCCATATTTATTAGGTGAGCCGCACCCGAAAGGTACGCGGCTGGTAGACTCTCAGACATGTTTGCGCGCCCAAGATATAGAAGAGGTCGGTGACAACCGGCATACGACATTTTTTGAGATGCTTGGCAACTGGAGTTTGGGCGATTATTTTAAAAAAGAACAGTTGTCATGGTTTTTTGAATTTTTAACGGACACTGTTGGACTCGATCCTAACCGTCTATACGTGACGACATTTATTGGTGATGAAGCAAATGGCATCCCACGAGATGACGAATCAGCCGATATCTGGGAAGAATTGTTTGCGAGTAAAGGTATTGACGCAAATACAGTCGAGATTGGCTCTGAGGATGATGGTTACAAAAAAGGTATGCAAGATGGACGGATTTTTTACTACGACGCAAGTAAAAACTGGTGGTGCCGTGCCGGAAAAATCGACCAGATGCCAGCTGGAGAACCGGGCGGTCCAGACTCGGAAGTATTTTACGAATTCGAGCACATTGAACATGACACTAAATGGGGAGAATTATGCCATCCTAACTGCGACTGTGGCCGGTTTATGGAAATTGGCAACTCGGTATTTATGGAGTACATCAAAACTAAAAATGGCTTTGATAAATTACCAAAACAAAACGTTGATTTTGGCGGCGGGCTGGAGCGGATTGCAGCTGCATCATTGAATAGCTCAGATGTATTTAGAATTTCGCTGCTAGGGCCAATAATAGAAGCTTTGCAGAAATTATCTGGCAAAGATTACGAATCGAATACCAACGCAATGCGGGTTATAGCCGATCATCTGCGTGCTGCCACTTTTCTAGCTGTCGACGGAGTAGTTCCAAGTAATAAAGAGCAAGGTTATGTCATGCGCCGGCTGGTGAGACGAGCTATACGGTTTGCCTTTGATCTCGGCATCGAACAAAATTTTTTGGAACACATTGTACCCGTTATTGCAGATCTTTATAAAGATGATTTTCCAGAAGTTGCTGAAAACCGCGACAAAGTAATTGCGGTGCTGATGAGGGAGGAAAAAGTCTTCCGTCAGACTCTTCGTGCTGGTGTCAAAGAGCTTTCGAAACTTTCCGAAGGTGGTCTTACCGGTGCTGAGGTATTCAAATTGTACGATACCTACGGTTTCCCAGTTGAGCTTAGTGTCGAAGAAGCATACAAGCAAGACATTACAGTTTCTCTGTCGTGGCGTGAGGAATTTGATACGCTCATGAAAGAACAGCGCGAGCGATCGCAAACAGCAGCTAAAGGTACCTTCAAAGGCGGGCTTGGCGGCCAAACTATGCAACACAAAAAATACCACACGGCGACGCATTTAATGTACCAAGCGCTTCGTGATGTATTAGGCAGTCATGTCATCCAACGTGGCAGTAATATAACCGAAGAACGCCTACGTTTTGACTTTAGTCACCCCGAAAAGGTTAACCCTGAGCAACTGCAAGAAGTTGAAGAGATTGTCAACAAGCAAATTAGCAAGGATCTGAAAGTCAGTTATGAGGAATTCCCTACTCGTGTTGCAGTAGATGAAAAGGGCGCCCTTGGGCAGTTTGGCGACCGTTACGGTGACACTGTAAAAGTCTATAAAATGATTGCCGATAACGAAGACCAGCCTTTTAGTTTTGAAATTTGCGGCGGCCCGCATGTCGAACATACACTGCAATTATTTGAAGACAACAAAAAGTTTAAGATAATAAAAGAAGAAGCCAGTTCGGCAGGCATCCGCCGAATCAAAGCTGTGCTTATATAGTTTATGGAGCTAGACCATTATTTTATCGATGATTATGCACCTTATCCCCGCATGCAGCGGACCGAAGTAATTTTTGACCCGGAAAGTGAAGCTCATTTGATGCAACTTGTAAGTAATGCTGCACGTAACGTGTTAATACGCACAGTTTCTAGTGACTCCAAAGCTTTGCCGAAACACGATTACAGCATTGTTCTAATGGGGAAAGTAGAAGAAGAATCAGTAAGACGAGCAGCTACCATGCAATTTCGCAATCAAAGGCTGAGGCAAGCTCATTTTGCTAAAAAAGTTCAGGCCAATCCCCGCTACCTCTAATATTACCGTGGTACAATAATACGGATATGCACAAGCATTATTTCTTGACCTCTTTGGTCTGTACGCGGGTTTCGCGGCAGCCTGAATCTTTTTCATTCCTCACCGTAGGCAGCGCTACACTTCGGCCTGAGAAAACATACATGCTATCCACGAAACAAGCGTTCGGACAATCAGAGGAGCCAAGAAGCAATGCTTAAGAAGTTTAAACGCCCAAGTTTTGGCCGCACAAAAAAGTCGGAACCAGCCCAACCAGACCACATCATCGGACTGGATATAGGCACCGAAAACGTTAAGGCACTGATTGGTAGGATTAAAGGTGATGAAATAGAAATTATTGGTGTAGGAAGGGCGCACCAGCACCTGGCTGATATGCAGGCCGGGGCAATTGCAGATATTGCCGGTGTAGTCACTAATTGTGATGAAGCCCTAGACGCAGCCGAAAAAATGGCCGGGGTATCAGTCCGAGGCACTGTTATTGGTATTGCCGGCGAGCTAGTTAAAGGCACTACAACTACAGTTAAATTTACACGCAAAGACCCCAGCAAGCCGCTAGATATACCTGAAATTGAAAAGATTATAGGTATGGTACAAGCCAAGGCTCTGGGAAAAGCCAAGCAGCAGCTGGCGTGGGAACTGGGTGGCAAGGAAGTAGAAATCAGATTGGTTAACAGCGCACTAGTAAGTATAACGATTGACGGTTATGTCGTTAGTAGCCCAATGGGATTCCAGGGCCGCGATGTCATGATCCAGCTTTATACGGCCTTTGCACCGCTTATACACATAGGTGCTTTGGAACGCACAGCGCACGAACTTGATCTCGATTTATTAGCCGTTGCGGCTGAGCCGTTCGCTGTAGCCAGAAGCATAGTTGGAAATGATCCAAACGCCAACATGAGCGCAATTCTTATGGATGTCGGTGGTGGTACGACCGATATTGCCATATTAAACGAAGGCGGAGTCGAAGGAACTAAAATGTTCGGTATCGGCGGCCGGGCTTTTACCCGCTCGATTGAGCGCGATCTATCAACTGATTTCGACCAAGCTGAAATACTAAAGCTGGCGATTGATTCCAACAAGATCCCCCAGCACAAGCGTGGCCAAATTACAGATGCCTTGAATAAAACACTTGAGGTTTGGACTTCCGGTGTCGAGCTGGCCTTGGGCGAATTTACCAAGCTCGACCATCTTCCGCACCGTATTTTGTTATGCGGCGGCGGCTCATCTTTAGGAATGCTGATGGATACTTTGGCCGAGACCCGGTGGTATGGCGGCTTGCCATTTACCCGCAAACCTGTCGTAGAGCACATTGAGCCGATCCAGGTTACAGGTATTGTTGACAAAACCGGCGTTGTAACCGACCATACTTACATAACCGCGATGGGGTTGCTGCGAGTTGGGCTTGATACAATAAACCAGCAAAATCCTGATCATAATGCCGGATCAATTAAGGAACGAATAAATCGACTACTAAGCGTATGACACCCCCGAAGAACAAAGAGAGCGTATATATTGATGTCGATGATGAGATAACAAACATCATCGAGAAAGTTAAAACCAGCGAAAGCAAGATTGTCGCTCTGGTGCTGCCTAAACGCGCCACTGTACTTCAAAGCGTTGTGAACATGAAGCTGCTTAAAAAAGCTGCGCTCAGCTCCAAGAAAAGTATCGTTTTGATTACCTCCGAAGTTGGCCTGCTACCACTGGCCGGTGCTGCCGGTTTACATGTAGCTAAAAGTTTGCAGAGTAAGCCGGTTATTCCACCCATGCCGAAAACCGTAGCTGACGATGACGAAGTGACCGAAGATATAGGGGACGAAGTGCCAATTGATGCAACCACTTCGGTTGGTACCTTGGCAGCGGCTGCTGCAATAGCTGACGATGACGATACCGAGACGATTGAGCTGGATAACATTGATTTAGATGGAACAGAAGCCGGGGCGGTTAAAAAAGGTATGGCCGAGCGTCTAAAACACCTTAAAGTGCCTAACTTTGAGAGATTTCGGCTTGTTTTCTTTTTAGCAGGCTTAGGCCTGCTACTCTTAGTTGGTGGACTGATAATGGCATTTATCATCATGCCCAAGGCCCATATAACTATCAAGACCGATACGACCAGTGTAGTAAGTTCATTTGATTTTATAGCCAGTGCAAATGTTGCCGAACTAAATATCGATGAGAAGAAAATACCGGCGGTATATAAAGAAGTTATTAAAAAAGATAGTGAAAAAGCCCCTGCAACAGGACAAAAAGATACCGGTACTAAAGCCACTGGCACTATGACACTTAAGAACTGCGCAGCAACCGAAGGTAGTGTCGTCGTACCGGTCGGAACCAGGTTTACTAATAGCGGGCTAAGTTTTGCAAGCGACGAGGCAGTGACATTGCCGGAGAGTTCGTTTAGCAGCGGTGGTACGTGTAAGACTGACACCCGTAGTGTTGACGTAACTGCCGAGAGTCCTGGGGACAACTACAATCTTAGTAGCCGGACATATACATCTAATCTGGGTAGCGTAACGGCTTCTGGCTCGGCAATGAGTGGTGGTACAACCAATATCATCAAGATTGTCAGTCAGGGAGATATTGATGCCGCAGTCGCCAAGATGAAAAGCCGTTTGGACAAGCAAGCCGTAGACGAGTTAAAGGCGCTAATGGATACAGAACAGTTATTTACATTGAACGAAAGTAAATTCTCGACCGAACCAAAGATTGCCTCTACTCCCGCTCTAGACCACGAAGCCACCGAATTTACTGTAACTTCCGAAACAACATACTCCACGCTGGGTATTAAGCGTGAATATTTAAGCCAGGTTATTGCATCAGATGTTGAGGATAAGATAGACACTCAGAAACAGGCAATTACCAATGATGGCATTGATACGGCTATATTCCGGCTTAATAATCTTGCAAATCCGAAAGAGGCCTTTATCAGTTTTCGAACATCTGTTGTTGCCGGTCCGGAGTTAGATGAAGTAGCAATTAAGGAAGCGGTGCGGGGCAAAAAACGAGGACAGGTCGAAAGTTATATAAGTAGCCAGCCAGGTGTCAAAGAGGTAATTGTTGAGTATAGCCCATTCTGGATTTACTCTACACCCAAATCTACTAAGAAGATTCAAATAACAATAGAAAAAACCGCTGAAACACAGGCAGAACAAGCAGCTGATGGATCGGAATAATGTCATGGCGTTGGACGTGGGAGCGCGGCGGATTGGCGTCGCTGTTGCAAGTACTTTATCTAGGCTAGCTAGCCCCGTCGAGTTTATAGATCTTAAAAAAACACCTGAAGCTGTGTATGAAATTAAGAAACTGATTGAAAAACACAAGATCTCTACTGTGGTAGTGGGTTTACCGCGCGGCCTGGACGGACAGGAAACTGCTCAAACGTCAACTTCCCGCCAGTTTGCTACATATTTATCAAAAAATGTTAGCCAGCCAGTAGTAATGCAAGACGAAGCCGGTACGTCCAAAGAAGCTGTGGCGTTACTGGAATTGAGGCGAAAACCTTACAGCAAAGGCGATATAGACTCAGAAGCCGCGGCTCTTATTTTACGCGATTGGCTAGAAAACTCTCTGGAGAGAACGGCATGAGAGCATATAAACACGGCCATGGGTCGGGCAAGCGTTGGCATAAAATACTTTTTTTTGCCGGGCTAGCTTTCTTACTATTAACTGTTGCCGGTGCAGTCGGCGTGCGCAGCCTGTATACCCGCAATCTGCAGCCAATCAACATTAATGCCAAAGAAGATGTAATATTTGTCGTAGTCAGTGGAGCCTCGGTTGATGAAATAGCCGAGGAGCTTCGGGATAAACAACTTATTCGTTCAACATGGGCCTTTTCACGATATATTAAAAGCAACGAGCTGGCTGATTTGCTTAAAGCCGGTACTTACCGATTGCAACAGTCTCAGGACGTACCGGCAATTGCCACCATATTAACTGAAGGGAGAGTAGCAGTGGACCTGTTTACAATTTTGCCGGCCCGACGGCTTGATCAGCTACGCCAGGCTTTTATCGATGCCGGATATAGCGTGGAGCAAGTAGATGCAGCCCTAAAGCCAGAAAACTATGCCGATCATCCGGCACTGGTCGATAAGCCCAAAGAAGCCAACTTGGAGGGATACCTTTATCCTGACTCGTTCCATAAAATTGCCGAAACAACACCAGAGACACTAATTGCTGCTTCGCTCGATGAGATGGCCGAGGCGCTGACGCCGGAAATAAGGGCGGGAATTGCTAAACAAGGACTGAGCATCCACCAGGGAATAATCATCGCATCAATCGTTGAACAGGAAATACCGTCGCCGCCGAAGGCGCCAAAAGAGGACCGCCAAAAGGCTGCCCAGGTATTCTTGACTCGTATCAAATCTAATATGCAGCTGGGATCTGACGTCACGGCTTTTTATGGCGCCTACCTGGCCAATAAAAAGCCTGCTGTTAGCTTTGATTCTCCGTATAACACTAGGATATATAATGGCTTGCCACCGGGGCCGATAAGCAATGTCAGCCGTAACAGTCTGGAAGCGGTTGCTTTCCCAGCCATAACCGACTTCCTGTACTTCGTGGCGGGCGACGATGGTATAACTTACTTCTCAAAAACGATTGAAGAACACGAAGCTTTAACGGCTCAGCACTGTATAGAATTGTGTCGCTAGAACCTAATATTGCTAAAATTAGTAATATATTATACAACTTTACACTTTAACAGAGGTAGAGCAATAGCATGCAAAGATTGACTCTAATAGTACCATCTAGTACAATGAGTGGGCAAAATACCGTTTTATGGCTGATTTGTTCATAGAACGTTCGTAATTTGCCTATTGTACAGCTTTTCCGCTTTCTTCTATAGCATAATAAGGGAACACCCCTTGGAGTTAACTATTCGTAGTCTACCCCAAATAACTGAGCACTCGATTGCCATTGCCGGCTCAGTGAAGTCAACAGTCAGTATCAAGCCAACCAAGGGCTTGGCAAAATTCGCCAGGCGTAACCGCAAACGGCTTATTAGGTATGGCCTTTTGGCTGGTAATCTTGCTATTGTCGTTGTGGCTGTTATTATGATTGCTCGACATTCCGGTGGCAATGCGGCAAGCTTCAGCGCTTTCAATACCGCCAGCGAAACCCAAGTTTCTAATCCGCTTGACACTGTTTCGGCCGCTGATATTGCTGTTAGCGTGGCTATCATGGCCCAGCTACCCGAGACAGGGTTGATTATTAACTATGCCGACTCAGTCAGTGCTGAACTTACTAAACCAATTACGTCTAAAGACACGGTAACCAAGTCCCAGATCTTAAGTTCGGCTATTAAAACTAAGTTTGATGTCCAGGAATATGTTGTGGCCCAGGGCGACACCCTATCTTCGCTAGCTACTAAATTTGGTGTCACGTCAGAAAGTATCAAATGGTCAAATAGCCTGGGCAGTAATACGGTCAACCCTGGCATTAAGTTGCTTATTCCACCGGTCAACGGCATTGTTTATACTGTAAAGTCTGGCGATAACGCTGAGACGTTGGCTCAGAAATTCTATGTCAGCAAGGAACAGATTGTGCAATTTAACGATGCCGAAATTGCTGGACTTACAGCTGGTGAGCGCATTGTGATTCCCGGCGGCACAATTAAGGCAGCAACATCTAAAGCCAAGCCTTTTTATGCTGGCTTTGCATTTGGCAACTCCGCTATCTATGGCTATAACGGCTATGTCCCCGGCTACTGCACCTGGTATGTCGCTAACAAGCGTATTCAAATTGGCCGGCCGCTGCCCGCCAATCTAGGTGATGCCTTTACTTGGGATGATTACGCTGCCCGTGCAGGTATTCGTGTTGATCGCAATCCCGAAGCTGGCGCCGCTGTAGTAACGGGTACGTCACGTCGTCCTGGCCATGTCGCCTATGTAGAAGAAGTTTACTATAACGAAGACGGTTCGGTGAACAGCGTAAAGATATCAGAAATGAACGCTCGCAATATTCGCTATGAGATACGCAGCCGAGTTATGGTTGGCAGTGAAGCTCTTGGCTATAATTACGTACACTAAATCGTCGTATGGAGTGGTGAAGTGCTGCAATCTAGAGCTAGGACCCACTAAAAGGTAGACTCGTATCTGTTAATGTTGTATAATTAACTTTATATGTTTATTGATAAGGTCAGTGTTGGGATACAAGCCGGTACCGGCGGTAATGGAGCCGTTAGTTTTCGTCATGAGAAATATGTAGATCGCGGTGGACCAGATGGTGGCGATGGTGGCGATGGTGGCGATGTAATCCTAGCTGCCAGCCGAAATCAGAATACCTTAGCTAATTTCCGTTTTCAAAAAAGCCTTAAAGCTGCCGACGGGCAGAATGGCGATAAAAGAAGGAAACACGGCAAAAGTGGTACGGATCTAATCGTGCCAGTGCCTGTTGGCACTGTGGTTACTGATGACCATGGCGGCTTGTTAGCCGATCTGCAAACTGACGGTCAACAGGCAGTAGGCGCCTACGGAGGTAAGGGCGGTTATGGCAATGCCCATTTTGTAAGTTCTGTGCGGCAGGCACCTAAAGTTGCTGAACGTGGGGAGCCGGGCGAAAGTTTCAACGCTATTTTGGAGTTGAAAATGATTGCAGACGTCGGGCTAGTAGGACTGCCGAATGCTGGCAAATCCACCTTGCTTAGCATTATCAGTAATGCCAGGCCGGAAATTGCCGATTATCCTTTTACCACACTAATACCTAACTTAGGTGTAGTTGATATCGACAGTGAAACATCTTTATTATTCGCCGATATCCCAGGACTAATTGAAGGCGCCAGCGAAGGAAAAGGGTTAGGCGATGATTTCTTACGCCACGTTGAACGTACCAAGATACTGGTTCACCTGATCGACGTCTATAACGATAACCTTACGGATTCCTACAAGACCATTATGAAGGAGCTAAAGAGTTATAAAACTGATTTGACCGATCGCCCACAGGTTGTCGTGCTCAACAAAATCGAAGGGCTCGATGATGAAATCGTTAATGACCGCTTAGGTGAGATTCGGCCGTTGATAACCGCAGGCACACCACTCATGGCTATATCGGCTAAGAGCAATCAAGGTATTAAAAAACTATTGTACGAAATTAAAAATTTAGTTAATGAAGAGCGGGCCAGGGTCTTAGCGGAAACTCCCAAAGATGCTGAAGTGCCAGTATATAAAATAAAGCCTGACCAACAGCCATGGAATATTATCAAGCGTGACAACGGATACCTTATCCGTGGACGCAAGATAGAACGGTTTGCTACTCGTACTGATTTTGGCAACGAAGAAGGTGTGCGCCGACTGCGAGATATCATGAAAAAAATGGGCATTATGCGTGAAATCGAACGTCAGGGCATCGAACTAGGTGATGTGCTTGAATTTAGCGGCCAGGGCAGCATCAAATACTAGAACACATTTCTTTACTTTCCGAGGTCCGTCCTCCGAAACCCAAATACTAGAACATTAGCGTTAATTGGACTAATAGTATGACAAAAGTGTTCGGGTAGCTTTATTAAAAAAGCTCAGGAAGTGTACACTGGTTCTTACATGCAACAGACATTTTATTTTTATGATTTGGAAACCAGTGGAGTTATACCTAAAACGAGCCGTGTTTTGCAGTTCGCTGGGCAGCGGACGGATATGCAGCTCAAACCTGTATCGCCGCCAGACAATATTTTTATACGCCTGAGCGAGGACATCCTGCCGGAGCCGGATGCCATTCTTATAAATGGGATTACACCGCAAAAGACTCGTACAGACGGCATTAGCGAGGCTGAATTCCTTAGATATTTCCAGAAAAACATCAGCCTACCTGGTACGATTTTCACCGGCTTTAATAGTATTCGTTTTGATGATGAGTTTATGCGTTATATGCACTACCGTAATTTTTATGATCCTTACGAATGGTCATGGAAAGACGGACGTAGCCGCTGGGATATTTTAGATGTAGTAAGAATGACGCGTGCACTACGGCCGGAGGGTATTGAATGGCCGGTAGATAGCTCGGGCAAGCCGACGAACCGTCTGGAATATTTGACTCGCTTAAATAAGCTCGAACATGAAGATGCCCACGATGCTCTAAGTGATGTTAACGCCACCATCGCTGTCGCTAGAATGATTTATAACAAACAACCTAAATTGTTTAATTTTTTGCTGGAGTACAGAGATAAGAAAAAAATCGCAGAACTAGCTGCTAACGGCCAGTCTTTTGTCTATAGTAGCGGCAAATATCCCAGTTTGTATCATAAAACTACAGTTGTAACGGTACTAGGCCCGCATCCCGGCAAGCAAGGAGTGTTAGTCTATGATTTGCGGACCGATCCGGAAATACTAAAGGCTATGATACCGGCTGAGATGGCAAAAGTATGGATGGAGCGGGTGGAGGACGAAACCAAACGCTTCCCTGTTAAGACTCTGCAGTTCAACCGCTGTCCGGCAGTCGCGCCACTTTCTGTATTGGACAAAGCTAGCAGGGAACGTATATCCATAGATCCAAGCATAATAACTAATCATAAGAATGCATTAACTAAGCACCCTGACTTATATGAGCGGCTGCTTTCGGCACTTACCATTATGGACAAGCAGCAGCAAGGCAAGTTTTTGGTTGATGAGCAAGATGTAGACTGCCAGCTGTACGAAGGTTTCTTTGATGAGCGAGATAAAACCGGAATGTCGGTTGTCCGCGCCGCTGAAGCTGAGGAAGTAAACTCTTTGGATATGCAGTTTACCGATGAACGGCTCAATAAACTCCTTCCGCTCTATAAAGCACGCAATTTCCCGGATTCTATGACGCACGACGAACGCATCTCCTGGGAGGCTTTTCGATACCATAAACTTATGGGAGGTGGCGCAAAAAGCCTGGCTAGCCACTACTTTATGCGTCTAAGTGAGCTCGCAAAACGCCAACGGCTTAGTTCTGAGCAGCAGTACTTATTAGAAGAACTGCAGTTATACGGAGAAAGTATACTACCCGAACCAGACCTTTAATTTTTTTACCGACTAATTTACAGTGCGTGGAAAGTAGCTAGTGAAGTAATAAGTTTCTGTACCTGACGGCGAGCTGCCCAAGTAATAATGCTTTCAACTAAAAATATGAGCAACACGAAACCTGAGCTCAACAGCAGGATGTCTCTAAAAGTAAGTTGAACCGAAGTGCCAGGCACAAGGCCTAGTACAATTAAGTCGAGCATTATTAGCCACCTATTTAATTTAGTACATTATAATAAATAATAGTACTTATGTCAATAGTATTATATAAAAAGCTTATGGTTTAGATTTGGACTTAAATAGGGCTGCGATTTTATCAAACCGGTCACGGTTGAATAAAAATATTACAAGTCCGAAAGTTATCATGATAGTACCAACTGCCGACAACAATCGTTTATCGGAATTCAGTAGTACATATATCCCGCCAAGTATGATAACAACCGACCCAAAGTCGTAGAATAAACGTACCCATGGACTACTAGGAAACAAGTATTTCTTGAGGGTAGTACCTTTATATTTAACCGTTTCCATCCAGCGTTCGGCCCAATCATGGTTGACCGCAAGTAAGCTTAATCCAAGGATAAGCAAAGGTATGCCGCCAGGTCCTGGTAGCCACCCAAACAGTGCCACGCCGATAAAACATAGCCCCGCTAAAGTATCGAATAGTATAACTTTACCGTATTTTTTTAGCTTATTCATGAAATTAGTATAACAGCTTACAACTGAGCATATTTCACAACATAAACGGTTTGCTTTAACAAAAAGCTTATTGCTACACTGACATGTAAGTGAAGGTCATATGAGGCATAGGCATAACCAACGTTCACAGTTGCCTGCTAACCGCGAACTTAGGCAGGGTATAAATCATCGAGCTATTACCCGATCGTTTGGTATCAGACGCTTATTGGATGAAGAATCAGCGTCTAGGATTAGAGTTGTTTGGGACGACCTTCAGGAGGACAACGACATACCTGGGGACATGGTAGCGAGACCTGAGCCAGGTGTTACGCTGCTGCCAATGTGGCATTTAGGCAACCAAATGAAACGTGGGATAGTGCTGGGCTACAAGCTAGGAAAGGCAAATGCCGACTTTGAGCACGATGAAAAGCTTAGTACAACGACCTCGGAATCAGTAGAGGCTACCCTTGGTAAAATATTAGTTCATAAACGCCGCGCAATTTACGTTGAAGTAGAAAGTGCGCACTTAGACGAAGAAGAAAGAAGCATGTATCGAATACTCGGCAATATTGGATATAAGGGAGCGAACAGAAGAATAGGTAAGCCGCATCATATAACTATCGGTGATGCTGCTCCCGGATTCAAATTAAGCTTGACTGAAGAGAAACATATCAAAGGGTTGTCGCCAGATGTATTTCAGGGCGAGACTGTGATGCTCGAACAATGGAATATCTATCCAGACCAAAGCCAAACCAAGCAGTTTGTTGAAATAGTTGATGATTTTTAATGTAGCCATATGCCGGTACATGCAGTAAGGGTCTAGAATTTATCTCTGTTTTCATGTATAATCCTCCCGTTTATGGCGGACTATATAGAGATTAAGGGAGCGAGGGAACATAACCTCCGTAACGTGGATTTGACAATACCGCGTGGTAAGCTCGTGGTCATAACCGGCTTAAGTGGCTCGGGCAAATCGTCACTAGCATTCGATACAATCTACGCCGAGGGCCAGCGCCGCTATGTGGAGTCTTTAAGTAGCTATGCCCGTCAGTTTTTGGGCATCATGGAAAAACCAGATGTTGATCAAATTGATGGCTTGAGCCCGGCGATATCAATTGATCAAAAATCTACATCGCGTAACCCGCGCAGCACGGTCGCTACTGTAACAGAAATATATGACTATCTTCGTCTTTTGTATGCGCGTATCGGTATACCGCACTGTCCGATATGCAATAAAGCTGTTACTCGTCAAACTACCCAGAATATAATTGACCAGATATCTAGATTACCCACTGACGCCAAGTTAATAGTGCTTGCACCAGTAGTAATAGATAAAAAAGGCGCCTTCGAACATATTCCAGAACAATTCATGCGCCTTGGTTTTGCCCGCGCCCGGGTTGACCAGGTAATTTATGCCTTGGATGAATTCCCTGAATTAGATAAGAATTATAAACATACGATTGAAATCGTTGTCGATCGGCTCGTTAATGAAGAGACCAGCCGCACCCGTCTGGCGCAAAGCGTCGAGACTGCGCTTGAGCTGGCGGACGGCAAACTAAAGGTTCATCATGCCGACACCAATCAGGATACGATTTATTCGTTGCGTTATGCGTGCGTCGACCATCCGGATGTAGCGATACCTGAGCTCGAACCGCGGACGTTTAGTTTTAATTCGCCGCATGGTGCCTGCCCGGTATGCACAGGCCTAGGGAACCGCATGGAGGTTGATCCGGAGCTGGTTATCCCCAATGGGCGGCTGACTATCTCGGAAGGAGCCATCAGGCCCTTCAATCGTATAAATGTCGACGCCTGGTATATGCGTAAAATGCAGGCTGTAGCTGATGCATATGGTTTTAGTCTGCATGCACCGACCGGCGAACTCAAGCCTGATCATTTAGACAAGCTTCTTTATGGCACGGGTAATCAGACATACCGCATATCACTAGGCATAGGTCGCAGTTTTACTACCACATACGAAGGCGTTATACCGAATCTGGAACGGCGACATAAGGAAACGGAGAGCGATTTTATTCGCCGAGATATTGAGCGCTTCATGCAAGAACGACCGTGTGCTGTCTGTAAGGGCCGTCGTTTGAAACCAGAAGTATTGGCTATTACTGTGACTGGCTTATCAATCATGGATATTTGTGAGTTGTCGATTGACGACGCGATAGAACTTTTTAAATCCATAAAACTTAGTGACAAAGACCAGCATATCGCGGCTCAAATTTGTAAAGAAATAAACGCCCGGTTGAAGTTCATGCAGGACGTTGGGCTCAATTATCTTAATCTTGCCCGCAGTGCAGTGTCCTTAAGTGGAGGCGAAGCCCAGCGCATCCGCCTAGCCACCCAAATCGGCTCTGGGCTTATGGGAGTCTTATATGTTTTGGACGAACCGTCAATTGGGCTTCACCAACGTGACAATGCGCGCTTGATACGGACCCTCAAGCATTTGAGGGATTTAGGTAACAGTGTTATCGTCGTCGAACATGATGAGGAGACAATACGGACTGCTGATTTTTTGGTAGATATTGGTCCCGGGGCTGGAGTCCACGGCGGTAAGATTGTTGCGACCGGATTACCGTCCGAAGTTGCAAAAGTAAAAGAAAGTGTTACTGGTAAATTCCTGCGCGGCGAAGAAATCATACCATTGCCAAAAAAACGCCGTGCAGGCAATGGCAAAGCTATAATTATCAAAGGTGCCCGCGAGAACAATCTTAAAAACGTCAATGTTGATATTCCACTTGGTCGGATGGTTGTAGTTAGCGGTGTCAGTGGTTCGGGCAAATCAAGCCTTATTAATGACATTTTAGCTAAAGAACTCCAAGCTCGGCTGATGAGAGCAAATTTAGTGCCAGGACGGCATGATGATATAGAAGGCATAGAAGAACTAGACAAAGCAATAGTAATTGACCAGTCACCGATCGGCCGAACGCCGCGCTCCAACCCGGCGACTTATACCGGCTTATTTACTCCTATCCGTGAACTGTTTGCTAGCACACCGGAGGCCAAGATTCGCGGTTACAAAGCTGGCCGGTTCAGTTTCAATGTCAAGGGTGGTAGGTGCGAAAACTGTTCTGGGGACGGCATCATCAAGATTGAAATGCATTTTTTGCCTGACGTCTACATACCCTGCGAGGTCTGTCACGGCAAACGCTATAACCGTGAAGCCCTTGAGATCCATTATAAAGGTAAGACAATTAGCGATGTACTAGAGATGACAGTCGAGCAGGCCCTGACATTCTTTGAAAATATGCCGGCTATTGCCCGCAAACTTCAGACGTTAGTCAACGTAGGCTTGGGCTATATTGGTCTCGGTCAGCCGGCAACCACACTTAGTGGCGGTGAAGCACAGCGCATAAAACTTGCGACCGAACTTAGCCGCCGGGCAACCGGCAGGACACTTTATATTTTGGATGAACCGACGACCGGATTACATATGGCGGACGTCAAAAAACTTCTGGACGTATTACATGCTCTAGTTGATACTGGCAACTCGATGGTGATAATCGAGCACAACCTGGATGTCATAAAATCAGCCGATTGGTTGATAGACATGGGTCCGGAAGGTGGGGACAAGGGCGGGACAATTGTAGCAACTGGTACTCCGGAGCAAGTAGCAAAAGTAGACGGAAGTTATACTGGTCAATTTTTAAAGAAGATCGTCTAAATCATGCGGCGGACTCGTACGGTAATTAGTATGGCAGAATGGAAAGAACGAAATCCACGTTTTGGCCAGTTGATCGAAGATGATCATACATTCATTACTATTGTAGATTCCATGATGGGTGCAGATACTTCCCAGACTGACGAATTGTTAGCTCTAGCTAAAACAGCTTTGCAGAAAATTTCGGTAGTATCGGTTACAGATGAAATTTTATCGAAGGAAGTAGACAAAGCCGCGTGGCTAATTGGTGATGAAGTCACCTACATGCAGCACGTAATGACTTCGCGCCGGATTCCCTTGGAAGGTTAATTATTTAACTGGTTTATTTTAAGAAGATCTTGCTTAAAGCAGCTTTAACTTGTTTCACAATTAGGCCGCGTGTTCCTGGGTCTTTTAATATATGTGCAAAAGCTAAAAGTAAGCTGAGCAGGACGACGCCTATAATTACGACTTCTATATACTTGTCGAGTCCGGGTATGCGGTTGCCGACAAAGTATCCCAGTAGAGGCATGCCGGCCCCCCAAATAATACCGCCAATTAGATTGAAGGCAAAAAATCGTTGCCGCGTCATCTTGCTTGCTCCTGCAACGACAGGCGCAAAAGTGCGGACAATTGGTACGAACCGGGCAATAATAATCGTTTTGCCACCGTGTTTTTCATAAAAAGCCTCGGCTTTCTCGAGGTATTCCTGGCGAAACAGTATGCCATCTTTCTTGGTAAAAATACGCGGTCCAGCCCGCCGTCCAATACTGTATCCAACGTTGTCGCCAATAACGGCTGCCGATACGACTGCAAATATAAGCCACGGCAACGAAATCTCTCCTTGGGATGCTGCCAGTCCCGCCCCAAACAGTAACGTATCACCCGGTAAGAAAAATCCAATAAGCAGTCCAGATTCTGCAAAAATAATTAAAGAGACGATTAATATGCCGCCGCTTCGAATTAAATGCTCAATATCAAACATATGCATTTAAGGTTACATGTATAAACCCTCCCAAGTCCAGTGTTTATCTGTTATAATAGAATTTATAGTAATACAAAGTGAGAGGAATATATGAGCAGCGACACGATTACGCTGAATCTTACAGAACGTAAAGAGCTTGGCAAAGCAGTTAAAGCTTTGCGCCGGGAAGGCTTTGTACCAGCTAATATATACGAACGCGGCAAAGAGTCTATTGCTGTCAGTGCATCATATATTGAAATCAATAAAGTATATAGCGCAGCTGGCAAGCATCATCCTGTCGAGTTATTAGTGGATGGCAAAAAGCACTTGGCCATGATCAAAGATGTAGACATGGACCCTGTTAAGAATGTATTACGACATATTTCGTTCCATGCGGTTAATCGTAATGAAACAGTCGAGGCCGAAATACCTGTGAAGATTGAAGGTGAAATACCAGCTGAGAGAGCCAGCCTAATGGTTTTACATACGCTTGATACTGTTGTCGTAGAAGCACTGCCGGCTAACTTGCCGGACGAGCTGACAATCGATGGTTCCAAGCTTGTTGAAGTCGGTGACAAAGTCAGCGTGGCTGACATTGTTGTACCTCAAAACGTAGTTATCATGACCGATTCGGACCAAACAGTTGCTGTAGTTGAAGAACCAAAAGATCAAATTGCCGCAGCTGCTGAAGGAGTCGAGGAAGAAGTTGAAGCTGCTGAAGTACCTAGCGAACAAGGCACTGAAGAAGTTACCGAAGATACTTCTGAAGAAAAATAAACATTGTTAAAAACAAGGGGTCTTTCAGGTGCCCGTTGTTTTTAATCTTCTAAGAAACCACCCGATTGATGTTGCCATAGCTTAGCGTAAACGCCGTCTCGGTGAATGAGTTCCTTATGGCTGCCTTCCTCAGCTATTTTTCCATCATCAAGTACGATTATGCGATCCATTTTTTGGATTGTACTAAGCCGGTGAGCAATAACTATAGCTGTGCGGTCTTCCATTAGTTTCCATAAAGCGTCCTGAATCAATATCTCACTTTCCGAATCAAGTGCACTTGTCGCCTCATCTAGTACAAGTATTGGAGCATTCTTGAGCATGGCTCTTGCTATAGCAATCCGTTGGCGCTGTCCACCGGATAATTTTACGACCCTTTCACCGACAAGCGTGTCATAACCTTTCGGCAGGCTTTCTATAAAATCATGGGCATTAGCCTTGCGGGCGACAGCTAAAATTTCTTGTTTTTGGGCTTCCGGTTTGCCATAACTTATATTTTCTTCAATAGTTCTATGAAATAACAACGGCTCTTGAGGAACGTAAGAAATGACTGAACGTAGGTCAGCCTGTGTAACTTTTGTAATATTTTGTCCATCAATTGTAATTTCACCTTTATTTATATCTGAAAATCTTTGTAAAACTCGTACCAATGAAGATTTGCCTGATCCGGAATGGCCAACAAGACCGACTTTTTCACCCGGTTTTATCCTTAGATTCAAGTGCTCAAATATACTGGTATCGGCATCTTTGTGTGCGAAGGTAAGATTATTGAGGTTAATCGCACCGCGGCCCATACGTAACTTTTCTGGTATTTGAGTATCACTAATTTCAGGTTCCAATGCCATAATCTTCACCATTTCAGCCGCATCGCCAATTGAACGGTTATAATTCCGAAGCCCTTGGTTACTAAACTGAAACAGCTGGACGACAATGTTGGTTGTATAGCTGAGGATTAAGAATACTGTGGCTACGTCGGCGTTAAAGCTAATTACACTAACTATGGCGAGTGCGAATGATGTAATCGAAATAATGCTTGATAAGCCTCCGAAGTACAGCATCTGACGTTGGTGTGCTGACATAATATCCATAAGCTTGCTGTGCGTGTACTTTGTCACCTTCTTATAAGCAATATTTTCGAATAGTTCACTCGAGAAACTTTTTACAGCCATAATGTTCGTTAGAGCATCAGCTAAGTAACCAGTTTGCTTGCTCTCTGCTCTGGCGTGTACTGCACCCTTACGTCTTACGGGCTTTGATACAAATACTGAAGTCGAAATATAAAATATAGAAAACAACACCAGGCTTACCACATAGATAGGAGCCTGCGACCAAAGGATTACACTGGCTAAAATAATGCTCGAAATCAAAGGTATAACATTAAACCAAGTAGTATCAGCTAATCTAACGTATGAACTTATGGCTTTATTGGTTTGCGAAACTAATGAACCGCTAAAACGGTTGGCATGAAAATCAGCACTTTGGGATATTAGGTGGTTAAAAATAGACCTGGCAATATCTCTTTGTATCTTGCCCTCTAGCCGCCAAACCATCACGTCCACAACACGCCACATCACCAAGCTAGCAAATAAAATAACCGCAGCATACATAATAATTTCGGACCTAAAACTATCCCATGGTTGGTTTGGTATAAAATCACCGAGGCTCAAACGTCTTAGGGTATTGGCCAAGATTAACGGCGGTAGGAATTGGTTAAATAAGATTGTAAATGGCAAACAAATCACTAACCCTAACAAGGTGTAGGGGTATTCTTTAGCATATCTCCAGTAGAAGCGGATGGTAGTTAAAACCGATTTTTGAGATTTTTTTGACATGCTTTAGTGCCTTCCTGCATGATAAGTCTTTAAATAGAAATATACTTTTACTATTTTAGTTTTTGTAGAACTTTTTTGCCGCCTCTTTAGTAATAAAAATGTGTTGTTAGTATAGCCTTAAACATATGCGCGTGACAACAGTTAAATTACATTTTATACTGGTAGTCTGATGGAAAAGATTGTTCTATATTATAAATTTATACCAATTCCTGATACGGAGACAGTTTTGTATTGGCAGCATTCTTTATGTGAAAAGCTTGGGCTGAAGGGTCGCATTTTAATTAGCAACAAGGGCTTAAATGGCACTCTTGGTGGCGATATTAAGGCGTTAAAGGCTTACCGTAGGGCAATGAACGAACATTCACTGTTCAAAGGCATCGAATATAAATGGTCCGATGGTAAAGCCGATGATTTTCCAAAACTTAGTATTAAAGTCCGTTCTGAAACCGTAACATTGGGCTGGGAACCTACGGTTAATAAGGATGGTGTTGTTGGCGGCGGCAAGCATTTAAAGCCGGAGCAAGTCCATAAATTAATTGAAGAACGTGGCGATGAGGTTGTATTTTTTGACGGACGTAATAAATACGAGGCCCAAATCGGAAAATTTAAAAATGCGGTCGTACCTAGCGTAAATACATTCAAAGAATACTTAACCGAACTGGATAAACCTGAATATGAAAAATTAAAGAAAAAACCAGTCGTTACATATTGTACAGGGGGAATACGTTGCGAAACTCTTAGCGCACTTATGAAAGAAAAAGGCTTTGAAGAAGTTTATCAAATTGATGGTGGTATCGTAAAATACGGCAAAAAATATGCCGACGAAGGTTATTGGGAAGGCAAATTGTTTGTCTTTGATAAACGGATGAAGCTTGGATTTTCTGATCAATCCAAAGATATTGCCGAGTGCGAAATGTGCGAAAATAAAACCAGCAACCAAACCAACAGCACAAATATTCGCCGGCGCCTGCACATAGTTTGTGAAGACTGTGCCTTAGCTAAAACTCTTAAGTTAGCTCCAGAAGTTTCTGGCACTAGTTAAAAAGTTTTATATATTTAGGATAGAGTGACTGGCGAACGGTTTTGGTCAGTAGCGTAAGCCACCAATTTACCGTTGCCAGCCACTCTTACCCCACAATATTTACGGCCCCAAACCTTACTTCGATAAAAACACTTCCTTTCTTAAAACCACTTGACTTAGGTGGAAGAATGATCCATTTCACGGTCTTGATCGTGGTCGGCATCGACATATTCGTTGTCAGTGAATAGTCCTCCATGTTGTGGTGGTGCCGGCGGCGGGAGATCCCGTGTTTCAATCATTTCCGTTTCGGGCTCACCGATCGGCTTGCGCGAATCGCGTGCCATACTGCCTGATGCTTTTTGAGGCTGATTTGGCTTCGATGGTTGTTTGGACATACCGCTGGCAATCTCGGTACCCATCGTCAACATCATCAACATCAACAGCTCTCCAAATAAGGAGATCAGGACCGTCAGCGCAAGCATGCCAACCCAGAACGGGTCAATACGGTCCAGGGGCGGTATAATTGCTCGAGGATCAAGCATAGACATGTTCAGTTGTGTCATGCCGCCTACGTCGAAGACTACGTCTGCGATGGTCGCAAGTATGGCGACAATGACTACAAGCCTAGCGTCACGTGTTCCCCTCGGGAGGTTTCCTGTCCTTTCCTTGTTCCAGAACGAAAGCTTAATTGCCGTAGCAGCCAAGCTCAACGTGAATGGTAGAAAAATCCAGAATCCGCCGCGGTTTGCTTCAGGCTGTCCGGAAAGAAATGACAGACTTAGAAAAATCGTGGACGCAAGCACACACAGCACGCCGATGAAGTACATCGACGAGAAGAAGACAACTCCGAATCGTCGCGCCCATTTCTGAGCTCTCGGATTTATGAGCGAGAACTCATGGAACGTCGGATCAGGAACAGGCTCCTTATTCTTTTTTGCAGGACTCATGTTTTTTGCCTTTCGGCTCGGGCTCACCAGGGTGAGGCATTTGTGGGGTACGTCTCGAACTACCAGTAAAGGTGCTGAGATTTAAAAATAGTAACAACACACTTATATGCAAGTCAACAGAACAATATTTATGTCAAGCCATTAATCTGTAAATAAAGCATAAGCATATTGACAAATACACAAAAAGCTTGACAAGCATCACGATTAGATGATTAATTAAATGTGACGTAACTTTTTAATTTAAGTTACGCCTGTAACCGTAATTTCGAAAGACCTCAATCTTTCGTCCTGGGGAATATGAATGGACGGGTTGGTGGTGGGCTATACGATTCGCAGGCTAATGGAAATATGTCTATCTTCGAAGACAATTTCACTTAATCTTATCCACTTCATGCCTCCTCAAAAAGGAGAATAATGCATGATCTATCAACCTATAGTCGTAACACCTGAAGGCCTAGTGATGGTGCCAGAAAATGTCATGCGCCGGCCCGAAGATGATTTTATCGAACAAGTAGCAGACAGAATACGACAAGTGGGCTCGACGGCGGGTGAATTTATCAATAATCAAGCAAAACCGCGTTCGGGATTTCTAGCACGTTTCGGACTGGCAACCGTGTTGACGGTCGGAGCGATAGGTACGGAATCGTTCGATGCAAATCAGACATCAGTATTAGAAAAAAGAAAAGACAAGACTGAACAGACGATTCGTTTCAAAGGGCCGCGCAGCAAGTTGCCATACGTAGCAGCAGGTGGTGTGGCAGCCGGAGTGTATGCCATCGGCGGCATATTTAGCAAATGGCCCTTCCCATGGAAAATCAACGTACCTAGCCTTCCTGCCATAAATGAGAAAAGCCCGCCGGAAGTCGTCGTCGGTATAGACCCGGAATCGTATGAAATTGAAGATGAATTCGAACTGTATTGTAATTCGCGTATTTCCGTAGCGGTCGGAGTCAAGGGACGCCAGCATAATTCGATCCTCGGTGATGGAACGTTAAATGATAAAAAATTCGGTGATTTCTTATTGTGTGCCGACAATGGAAAGCTGCGGTTTAGAATCACACCGGAATTCGATGAATATGGAAATGTTATCAGTGTCAGTGGCGTACTACCGCCATTACTTGTTACTCAACCACGAGTTGATCATGAAGATGTCCGAAATTGCATCGACGCCAAAAGTGACACATCCATGGAAAAGATCCAAGAACTAGTCGCCAAGCGTAAGGCGGAAATAGCTGAGGGCAAACATCCTAAATGTGATAATGGCTTCGATGTAGATGGTTTCCTGCCTGCTCCAGACGAATCCTCAACAATCATCGACCTTTCTTATACGGCAGCTCAAATTGCAATCGCACTGGATGCCAACCCGAATATTCCTGTCTATCCTACTGAGAGTACAGTAGATGCTTCTACCGTAGCCGAACGTGAAGGCGGTGAAACGTTAACGATCATTGAGAGAGAATACGCACGGTACGAAAAAAAGGTGCGGGATGAGCTCATGTTCTATTATCAGCTTCCTGCCAATATGATCCATCTTACCCGGACCGATTTGAAAGAAACGCTTGAAACTCGGACTGCCAAAGTTTACGAAGAAATCAAATCAGAAGGCTTGTTCACCAAGTTCGAATTGAGCGAAGACGGTTCACAGCTTGTCATGTGGGGGCCGGATGACTCCAAGGTAACTGTCAATTACACGAATGAGATTGTTGTTGAAGATATCGTCGAACCAAGTGTAGAGCACGTAGGAAATTAGGATTTTTATGGACAAAAGAACGGAATATTACGAACCAAGACCGAAAGCACCGATCAAGGCATGGCATGTCGGCGCGGTAGTCACAGGATTAGTAGCATGGGGCTCCGCGACACATGCCAAGAATTTGTGGAATATCGAAAAGAAGGAAGCAGCCAATGGCGTATCGTATTGGGCGCTCTCAGGTCCTTCGGCACCGAACGATGACGTTCGGCAACATGCGGTGATGCCGTCCGAGCTGCAGTTGTTCTTACGTACTAGCGCGTCAACCGAGCCCATGTGCGCCGATAACGAAGCTGGCAGCATCGAAGTAAAAGATAATGACAACAAAGAACAATATAAAGTCTGCATTGACGCAGGTACGATAACCATAGATAAGAGTAATCCTACTCGCATCACCGCCGGCGTGCGCTTAGACCCAGTCCCCGAAGATCAGGAAGAAGCTCCGGTACTTTTGAAAACCTTTGAAACGTTCGTTGACCAATGCTATTCGGCAAAAGCTGGTATCACTGAAAGCTTTGACCAGGCACTGTCGGAAGAGTACGGTGAAGCGTTTGCTGGTCAGTTCGACCTAACAATCAGTATCGGCCGTAATGTCCGCCAGGATCCCTGTGGAGAAGAGTCATGAGTATGCGTAGCAACACCATAAAGAGCGGCAGACAGGAACGGTTCGACCGCGCCGGCCGTAGAAATATGAAAGGTGCCGACAAGATCGAAATTTTCCCCGGCCCTTTGGAACAATATGATAGCGAGAAAATAGCGTGGTCATTACCGCGACCTGAAACCTCACTGGAACCAGCGCCACGCGAGGACCGTGACCGTCGGATTAGCGGGATAGGTAAGTTAGGTCTTGTACTGAGTGTATCTGCCGCAGTATTTAACATGCTGCCAGAATTCAAAAGCGGCAACGAAGCGGTCAAGCCGATACCAGTTTTAATACCGGAAGGCGGAACATTGCCAGTATCGGTCGGAGTTGTACCGCAAACCGGAAGTACAGCATCGGAACCCTCACCATCTAACCCGAGTATGCAGGGTAGCGAGTTCGGGATTTCTGATGTGCAAACGGCCGAAGTTTTTGATTCAACCGCTGCCGGCAGCGAAGGCTGTTTCCTAGTAGCAAAACATCTCGGACGATCCACGTTCAAAGCGGAATTCGACATCTGCTTCGTCGACGCGGGTGAAACTGTCCAACAGAATAACTTCTTTGGAAGTGCAAAGCTGGAAAAAGTTTATGTAAGCTTCGAGAATCCCCAGACCCATAACCCGATTCCGCTACAGCTCCTTGACCACTACCAAACCGCAAGTAATGGAGAACCGCAAACCATCCAGCTCCAATACGCATTCGACCAAGCGGTTGAAGCCGGCTACGTTACTGAAGGTAAATCGGCCTTGTACTATCGTGGTGACGACGTACCAAGCCCGATCAGTAGCGGAGAGATGCCGTACACGATCTTAGAACAGGAGATTATATTGGAAAGTGAAAACACAGGGGACATAACTAATGGTTGAGGGAGTTAAAAAATGTCTATAACAAATGAACTTATCGGGCTGTACGGAGAAATTCCGCTTCAACATATAGCTGAGCCCCGATCAGATATTGATGATAAAAAAGCCGATTCATTAGTTGAGGAACTCCGTAAGCTTTATGGTGTGGATCTTCCGATTATTCGAATAGATGAAACATGTATTCCTGCCAATACAAACAGCCATTTGTTAATCAATTCACCGCATAAATATGAACCGTTATTAATAACCGGACAGGCCGAACTGGGTGAAAGAGTACCAGTAAGTCTCTTTTTACCTGGCAGGGCAAAGCAAGCTATTAAATATCTTGGTATAGCTGCTGGTGTTTCCGCACTTGTAGGTATTAGTGGTGGAGACCGGGCGCATGCCCATGAAGCGCCAGAAGAAGATCTGGATACCCCAAACGGGGTAGTTATTGGTAAAAACCAAACTTTATATTCCGAGCTCAGGAAATTTTATACTCATGAAGAAGTAGAACATGAACTAAGTAAGCGTAATATTACACTCGAGCAAGCCAATTCATTAAAGTTAACAGTTGGTTTCGCATGGGAAGTGCACCCGGATACAGTTGCTGAGCGGGATGCACGACTAGGGGGCAATACATCATCGTTCTTACTGGACAGTGGCGAGGATATAGTTAAGGAATTCCGGGACAGGGGGAATACTAGCATTGATGATGTTAAAAAAACCCTTCAGCATAATGGATGGTCCAACGATGTAAATAACTTACTAGCCGGTACTAATGTAAATGTACCTGCAGGGGTAATTCTCGGACCAGAACATACCCAACAAGTTCCCGTTGTGCTAGCTACCCCGGCAGCAGAAATTCCAGTGGCTCCGGAACCCGCTAGAGCACCTTTAGCAGAAATGCCCGCACCAGAAACAACCGTGCTGCACCTGCAGGGGCCTAATATTATCACTGATCTAACTAACTTGGACGTTACTGATCCTTACCAGGCAGGCATGGAAGCAGTATGGATAAGTAAAATAGATCCTACCAAAATGCAAAAAGGCGACGCCTATACCGTGCTTGCAAAAAGGCTACCGGCACCACCTGCTGGCCCACTTGAGTCAGAAATTAAGCCTGAACCTGAATTTATCACTTTGCCACCAGGTGGATCAATTATAAGTGTACTCACATCGCTTGGCATACCTAATCCTGTACTCGTAGCTAACAGGATTAGAGCATTCAACGACAATATGACACTTGAAGAAGCCAGAAAAATTTTGCCTGGTGAGCCAATTGCTGTGCCACCAGGCATGTTGTTGCACTCCCATGAATCTCCTATTACAGAGCCTGTAAATATCATACTTCCAAATGTACCCATAGAAGCACCGACGGATAGCCAATCAGAAGTCAATAGTTTGATTTCTACGCCTGTGCCGGGTATTGCTATAGGGGATTCTTTGACTAAAGGTATGGCCAGTTTAGGCGACCTTGATGCAAAAGGTGCTGCAAATGGCTTAGAAATCGACAGCAGTAATGCCGTTAGTGGACGCTCATTGATAGAGGCGTTAAAAGGTCCAATTGATTTTGATCATCTACTATCTCAAAAATTTGTTGTGTTAGCGTTAGGCACTAATGCTTTAGAAAGTGATGCAGTTTATGCCGATACTATTCGTAGCTGGAATGGCGCCCTGAAAGCAGAAGCCGCTATTCGCGGGGTAGATATGCCGGCTATTTTCCTAGTTACATTGGTAGAAATTGAGGACGGCGAGAACCGAGTTCCGGACGAAACCCGTAATGGTGTCATACATGACCTGAAAGATGAATTAGGACTCCATAGCATCGAGTGGGCAGATTATGTTGCAGCGCACCCTGAGATTTACGCATCTGGCGGTTTCCACCCAAGCGACTACGGGGCTATGTCAGATTTTGTAGTAAATGAAATAGCCCATCAGCTCGCTCCAGTAATGCCTGATACTCCAGGGGAAGTCGTGCCTACTGAAGAGAGTCAATCAGAAGTTGCACATCCTGCGGAAGTAGTTGCCCCGGCGGAACCTATTGTAGAAACGACTGAACTGCCTGAAGCCATTGTTGAGCCAGCGCTAGTCAATATATTAGAAGAATTAAGGGCTCATTACGGGGAAGGGTCGATTGATATAGCTAAACTTGGCGCATTTGTAGAAACCCATTTTGCGCATCCGGCTCCAGCTCAAGGCATTAGCGAAGAGGCTGTAGGGCACCTATATCATCTACCAGAACGCCAGGAAGGCTTTGATTATGTAACCCATCCGCTGACTTGTATTAACGAAACCCTAGCCACAGCGCCACTATTAGCAGTAATAATTGCCATGCAAGATTATGCACGACTGCTGACTATGTATGATGACCGTTTTAAGCAATTTTATGGATTTGAGTATGAGATTGGTGATGCGTCTTCCGGACACCATAATTCTCATGACAATGCGACGGCCGTGGATTTGCGTTCACGCTATGATGGGGTGGGTCCACTAATCAATCCACAAGGTCCATTATTTGCATCAGGCGCACCTAATTTTTACGCGGAATTTACAGCCGAAATCATGCAGTTCGGACTGAACCTAACCTATAATGGAGATAAACTTATAGATCGAATCGAAATTACTTCGAAAGATATAGAAAAAGCTCTAACAGGTAATAACAAAAAAGGTGACGATGTATCTTACCAGCCTGGACATGCGGATCATATACATCTTGAGCTGGAAAAGCGCTATGGTATTAAAGTAAACCCAAACTACAAAGCTTTGTCCTGTGCAGATCCATCAACTGGCGGTACAACTGCTACGCTTTACCCTGTGTCTCCACCGGCGCCAGTAGCCATTGAAGAAGTAATAATTGAGCCTGTAGCGGAGCAAGTCGCAGAAATTGTCGAAGAAATTCTAGAAGTTGTTGAGCCATCGATAGATATTCCACAAGAGGAAGTCAAAGAGCCAGAAGTAATTCCCCCTACAATTACAGAAGTAATTGAGCATGCCCGACAACTTACTCCCGAAGAATATATTAATATCTACAACGGCGGAGAATCGTGGACAGTAACTTACCGTGATGGCTCTACTGCCCAGGCTTCCCCGGAAGCTCAGAAATGGGTTGATTTTGTCTGGCGGGTCAAACACGGTGCATCGCCTGCGGTAGTTCAGAAAGCACTTACCGTTACGGGTGCCGAGTCAGGGTTTAAAAACAATATTAAGAATAAGAAAACACAAGATTCATGTCTATTTCAAGTTAACCCAGTAAATAAGAAATTTACAGAGTCTCTCGGGTATGATTACGACACATTACATTTAAATCCTGAAGCCTGCGCTGAAGTAGCTTATGCATTGTACGAACAATCCATTGGCAAAGATTATGATGCTGAAACTATTAACTACTGGATAAATAATTACGGGCTCAATCTACCCGAGAATATGTATGATCTTTTAACATCGGGAAAAGCAATATCAGAAGGTTTCTTCCCATGGTTGATGAGCTCATCAAAAACAGGGCTTATCTAAGGAAACAATATGCAGACTACTTATAGACCAGAAACTGCACAGATACCAATTACAGAAGCATTAGATGCGGACGAATTAAGGGGCATAGACTTAAGCCAATTCAGACGGTTAAGTCTTAATGAGCATAAAATTCAAAAAATACTTGACGAGACCGACCGCAGTTTAAAAACAACCGATACTGACTTGTGGGTAAGCTATGGTGAAAACAGTTTACGTCCAGACGAAAAGGTAACAGATTATCCGCTTGCCGTTGTCCTAACCCTTGCGGAGTTTGTTGCCGAGCTTCCAGACAAGCCTTTTGATAACATTACCTTCTTAAAAAAGAATAGCCAGGATCCGTTGTTCAGGGAGCTTCATGACCAATTGGCAAAAGATCAAAGCTTAAAACTTGCCTTAAATGTAGCGCTTGAAGATATATTTGGTGTGGCTAAACAAGACCGCATATTCCAAAAGCACCGGGATAGGATATCCCTGGCTCTGATGGAATTATCTTTGATTAGGGAATCTGAGACTCAACAGTCTACACGTATTAGTAGTAAAAAAAGAAATTTTCGCTTAGGCCGTTCTTTAGGAGTAGGCATTGTGGGTGTTTTGGCAATTGCCGGTACAAGCGAAGTTGCACTGAAAAATGACGAAAATAAATCGTCTGTTGCAGAATCTACGACCACTATAGACCACTCAAACATTACTGAGAATATTATAATATCTCAGCCGGCTCCAAGTACTTCGGCAGAACAACAACCTGAATTCATATGTCCTAAGCCAGCGGAAGACGGCTCTATAGCAACTATTGTGCAATATGGTGACTCAATGTGGAAAATTGCTGAGGCTTGTAATACATCGGTATCTGCGCTCAAGGAATTGAATGAATATATTGAGGATGTAAATGATATAAAGACTGGGCAAATAGTACTTATTAAACCAACAACAGCATCGACTGCTACAACAGAAAACCCAATTATAATTACCAATTATGCGCCAGCATCAACCGTGCCTGAAACTACGACAACGCCGGTGCCGGAAACCACATTAGCTGCTATTGAGGAACCACTCCCCGAAATAACAGTTGTGCCTGAACTTGTTCAAGAAACGACAATACCAGCAGTTGAAGAGACAGCGCCTCCGCAACCTCAAAGTGACGGTACGCTTTCAGCTCAGGCCTGTAAAGATAAAGGCGGAACGCATCAACAAGCATTTAACGGTATAGGTGGCTGGGAATTCTTACGAAAATTTTATGCTGCCCAAGGTTATACTGTTACAAATAATGAGCTTGGATCATATTATAATACAACCCAACCGGACGATTTCCGTATACGGGACATCACGGGATCGACACCAGAGCATAAAGTTTTCGAATGCGCACCGAGCTTCAGCGATTTCATGAAGTATGCCCGTTAATCGATTGTATTTTTGGATACCTAGGCTTTAGCACATGCATCAGTAGTTATATACTATTTTGGTGACCAACGAAATATTAGTGGAGAAATTATCTAATTTACCTAAAGAGCCCGGCGTTTATTTTCATAAGAATTTAGCCGGGGAAATTATTTATGTCGGTAAAGCCGCAGTGCTCAAGAACCGGGTGCGCCAATATTTTCAAACTAGCCGCAACCGTGACCCAAAGACCGAAGCATTAGTTTTAGAAATAGCCGACGTGGATTGGATTGAAGTCGAAAGTGAAATCGAAGCGCTCTTTCTAGAAGCTGAGATGATCAGGCGGTATTTGCCACGCTATAATATTTTGCTTCGTGACGATAAGTCCAACCTGTATGTACGGATCGATATGAAGAGCGTGTATCCGAGCGTAAGCTATACTCGGCGGCCGCTGGACGATGGTGCGCTGTACCTAGGGCCTTATTTGAATGGCTTCAGCGTTAAGCGGGCAATGAAATATTTACGCAAAATTTTTCCATACTCGATGCATCTTATTCTTCCCAATCGGCCGTGTCTGCAGTACCATATAGGCCTTTGCCCCGGACCGGAGAGTGGCAGTCTGGACAGCAAAGTTTATAAAGAAATACTCAAGAGACTCATCATGTATCTAAAAGGTGAGAGAGTACAGCTGGTTAATGAACTTGAGCGGGAAATGCACTCAGCAGCAAAAAAAAAGGAATTTGAACTTGCCGCGCAGTTACGCAACCAGTTATTTGCGCTACGCAACCTAAGCAAACAAGTTATCTTTAGCGATCGGGAAAACATGGACTTAAGCCGCGACCACGCGCTTAATGATTTGTCGCAGCTATTGGGACTTAAGAAGATCCCCCGGCGGATTGAAGGTTACGATATTTCGCATATGTCAGGAGTCGACACTGTAGCTAGCATGGTGGTTTTCACGAATGGCGTGGCCGACAAGGGCGCCTACCGCAAGTTCAAAATGCGGATTTTGGGCAATGACGACTTTGCCCATATGAACGAAGTTTTATCACGAAGGCTGAGTGAAAAACATAACAACTGGCCTTTGCCCGACCTGTTTTTAATAGACGGTGGCAAGGGCCAGCTGGGGGCGGCCCTGATGGTGCTTAGTGAGCGTGATATAAAACGTCCGGCAATCGGCTTGGCCAAACAGTTCGAGGAAATTATCGTTAAAAAAGGCTGGCCGTTGATTGAAATTGATAGTAAAAAAATACTAGCATTAAACGGCGTCGTCATGGAAAGCGACGACTTCTATACTATCAAGCTGCCTTCGAACTCGCATGTTGTCAAACTGCTACAACGTATCCGTGACGAGTCACACCGCTTTGCCATCAGCTACCACACTGTGCTGAAAACGAAACGCCAAACTAGCAGTTTACTAGATGATATCCCGACTATCGGTCCTGAAACTCGTAAAAAATTACTAAGAACATTCGGCAGCTACAAAGGTATCCAACAGGCGAGACAGTGGGAGCTGGAGAAAATAGTAGGAGAAAAACGTGCCATTATATTGCGGCAATATATGCGACCCCATCGTAAGGATGAGATATAATAGCTGCTTAAATGACTGATATTTTTACTAATGGCTTTTTTATTGGTAACAGAAAAGCCTTACGTCAAACTACCGACAGCAATTTAATTGTATTATCAGCCAACGGTTTACTCCAGCGCAGTGGTGATACAACATTTCCGTTTCGCCAAGATAGTAATTTCTGGTACCTGACTGGCATTGAAGAACCTGATTTTATTTTAGTGATGGCGGAAAATGAGGATTTCTTGATTATGCCAAAGCGTGGAGAGCATCGTGATCTTTGGGACGGTATAGTTAATAAAAAAACCATTAGACAGTGCTCTGGGATTGATACGATTCTTGAATTCCATGAGGGTTGGCTAAAACTTGATAAGCTGCTTAAAAAATACAACAAAGTTCATACACTGGCTCCAGCTGACGTATATATGGAGCACTTTGGATTTTATGCTAATCCGGCGCGGGGCGTCTTGTTAGCGGCTTTACAAAAACATCGGAAGTTAGAAATAGTTGATGCCCGTAAAGATATAGCACGTCAAAGACAAATAAAGCAATCACCAGAAATTACAGTCCTGCAGCGTGCTATTGATATAACAACCGAAACGTTAAAAGATGTGCGAAATAACCTGACTAATTATAAGACTGAGTATGAAGTCGGAGCTGATATAGCAGCTGGGTTTTTACGTCGCGGTGCCTCAGGCCATGGCTATCAGCCGATTATAGCCTGCGGCAAGCACGCAACGACGATTCATTACACCCAAAACAGAGCGGTTTTGGATGAACAGTTACTGCTTTTGGATGTAGGGGCTGAAGTTGCCAACTATAGTGCCGACATTACTAGAACTTACGCTATTAAAAAGCCTACCCCCAGGCAGCGTCATGTTCACGACAGTGTCATTGCCGTTCAGCAGAAAGCTTTCGATATGTTAAAGCCTGGTATCGACATGAAGGAATTTGAGCAAGCAGTAGATTTAGAAATGGCCAGAGAACTTAGAAAGTTAAAGGTCTTAGGCAACATTAATGATAAAAAGAAGCTGAAAAAGTACTACCCCCACTTAACATCACACTTTCTTGGACTCGATACGCATGATGCCGCAGACTACACTAGGCCTCTAAAACCCGGCATGGTGTTAACGGTAGAGCCAGGTATTTACCTGCCTGATGAAGAAATCGGTATAAGAATCGAAGACGACGTGCTGATAACCGAAACGGGCATAAAGGTGCTGAGTGCAAACTTGCCCACAGACTTAGGCTAACATACAATGTAGGGGAATGAAAAAACCCTGGAGTCGGTTCTTACTTAGGTGGTTTGTTTGCAGCCTTGGGCTGTGGATTGCTGCTGGCTTTTTGGATGGACGCATTGCTTATAACAGTCGCCTAGGTGTAATAGTAGTTTCAGGTTTGATTCTAGCAATCGTCAACTCCGTAATTAAGCCATTAGTCGTGTTACTGAGCCTGCCGGCAATTCTTTTTAGTCTTGGCCTGTTTATGATTGTTGTTAACGGGCTAATGGTTTTATTGGCAAGCGTCCTCTATAAACCCCTGCAAGTGACAAGTTTTGGAGCGGCTATGCTTGCAGGAGTCTTCATCGGCTTGGTAAACTATCTAGTAACAGCAATTGTAGAGGATATATGACGATAGCAAATTACGTAACGATTATTTCAGCGGTGCTTGTAACTATATTGATAATGATTCAAACCAGAGGTGCCAGTTTGGGCGCTGGAATGGGTGGTGGCGGCGAAGTAAATACGGTCCGTCGAGGTTCGGAAAAGTCACTTCATAACATAACTATTTTTATGGTTCTGGTGTTCTCATTTTCACTGATTGCAAATCTTATTCAAATATAAGCCGTTAATCTATACATAAGGGGTGGAAAGTACTTAATGATTGATCGTACGACTAAACTCCGATGGCGCCGGCGGGTCAGGCGTCGTCAGCGCCAAGTAGAAGACATTGGTTCACAGACCGAAGAAAATCTCGATCGTCATTTTTTCAGGCGGTTGGGCAGACTTTATGAGGTGCGCCGCTTTATCCTGGCATGGTTAATGCTACTCGTAGCATTAATTGGTGCGGTAGTCGTACAGACCCGGGCCCTGGGTGATTATTACCTCAAGATTGTCCCAGTTGCCGGTGGCATCTACAGCGAGGGGATATTAGGAACCTACACTAATGCTAATCCGATTTTTGCTACTGGTGATGTCGACACTGCGGTTTCTCGCCTGCTTTTTTCTAGTCTATTCAGTTATGATGCCGACAATATTCTAGTGGGCGACATAGCCGAGGGCTGGTCGGTTGATGAAAGTGGAAAAATCTATACAGTAAAACTGAGGCAGGATATATTCTGGCACGACGAAACTCAACTGACTGCCAAAGACGTACTATTTACCTATCAAACAATCCAGAATCCTGACGCCCGGTCACCACTTTTCTCGAGCTGGTCAGGGGTAAAAATAGAAGCTTCTGATGAGCACACACTCACATTCACCCTGCCAAATGTCTTAGCTTCTTTCCCATATTCAATGACCAATGGCATTATTCCTGAACATTTGCTTAAAGAAGTCGCCGTGACAGACTTAAGAGGCTCATTATTTAATACAATTGAACCAGTAGGAACAGGACCTTTCAAGTGGGGAGGTGTTGAGGTTGTCGGCGATACTGTCGAAAATCGTGAGCAACGCATTGCATTAAAAGCAAACAATAAATATCATAAGGGACCTCCACGAGTTACCGAATTTATACTTCGTGCATATTTAAATGAAAACGCATTGGTCGGTAGTTTTGATAGAGGCGAACTTAATGCCGTGGTTGGAGCATTGTCAATGCCCTTATCAGGCAACCTGGCAGAAGAATATAATATTTCGTTGACAGGCTCGGTCATGATATTTTTCCGTAATACACAAGAAGTTTTGCAGGATGCTAAGGTAAGACGCGCCCTTACTTTTGCTACCAACCAAAAAGAGATAATACGTAGCTTAGCCTATTCGAGTAAAGCCGTGACAGGACCATTGCTACCTGAGCATATCGGCTATGACGAAACACTTATGCAGTATGGGTTTGATCTTGAGCAAGCCAAAAAACTGCTTGAAGAGGCAGGTTGGATGTCGGATCTGTCGGGCGATATACGCGTAAAGGACGGTCATAAGTTAAGTATGACTCTGACGACCCTAAGCAGTGCTGAATACGCCGGAGTCGCTACTCAGTTGCAGAAACAATGGCGTCTGGCAGGAGTGGACCTTATAGTCAATTCATTTTCTCAGGACGAGTTACAGAGCCTTATAGGTCAGAGGGCATATGATGCCCTTATGTATGGCATAGTAATGGGAGTGGACGCTGATCAATTCGCCTACTGGCATAGCACCCAGGCAGACGTGCTGGCGCAGCAGCGGCTTAATTTCTCAGATTATAAGTCAGCTACAGCCGATGCGGCACTTGAAGCCGGCCGTACTAGGATAAACGCCGAACTTCGTGCAGCTAAATACAAGCCTTTCTTGCAATCATGGCGCGACGACGCCCCGGCTATTGCCCTATATCGCCCGCGGTTTATCTATACTACTTACGACAAGGTATATAACTTCCAGGCAAAAGATATTCATTCTCCAACCGACCGATTCTTGGGTATTGAGCAATGGATGATTCGCACCGACCGTGCAGTAAACTAAGAGCTACAGAACTCATTTCATATCTCCCGTCTGTTAAGTGAAGCAGTACATGGTGAGTGCCGGATGGTTGTTCTTGGGAGGAGGCGTGCCCATAGGCACGGCGACGAACAAAACTAACAGCTGGTGCCGCCAGGTACTGCTGAAGCTGGAGGGGAGATATGAAATGAGTTCAATAGATGATGAAGTATTTAATAAATGGCCGCAACTGGATCGGGCCGCTATCGCCTCGCTAAGTAGAAAAGATATTCTTTATTTTTACCCTTGCTCCCCACAATAGGTGACTCAACTTCCCCTAAAACTTCAAGTCCAATTTCTAGTAACTCGGCTCTTACCTTATCTAGCACTTCAGGAATGTATTCATCAAGCAGTTTTCCTCTGTATAACATTGGAGGGTTGGCTTCGTAATGGGGCTTTACAAGGGTTACAAGATGGCCACCTGGTTTTAAATTTAATAGTGCATTCGGAGTAACTTTTTGTAGCTTAGTCCAGCTCGTATCTACTGTAATAAGATCGACCTTTTCTGGGAGTTTAACGTGCATGGCATTTGTCCGCTCCATGACGATAACCCGTTTATTGTTGCGTAGTTTCCAGTCCAGGACTCCATATCCAGTCTCAACTGCATATACTTTTTTTGCGTCTGCCTGCAGCAGGCAGTCCACAAAGCCGCCAGTACTTGAACCAAAGTCTGCGCAAACCAAGCCCTCTATCTTTATATTCAAGCTTTGTAATGCGTGCTCGAGTTTCTCTCCCGCACGAGAGGCGTATTTCATCAATATAAAGTATAGACCATTGCTACTTCATATAACTTGGGTAATTTATATGGTGGGCGAAAGAGGACTTGAACCCGAAGAAGCCCAGTGGGCTTCTGAGTTCACGCTAGTTAAGCGTCTGTTTAGCATAGTGTTCAAAAGCTGTATATATACATTCTATTGTTTAGCGCTAAGGTACAATGTCCTATTTGTTCAGCAAGTTTATATGGTGGGCGAAAGAGGACTTGAACCTCCACAAGATTGCTCTCACTAGCTCCTGAAGCTAGCGCGTCTACCAATTCCGCCATTCGCCCGCACTGTTATCAGGAAGTGCAACAGCCATAATTCGATGTCAACAAATCCAGTAAAACAAACCAAAAAGTAATTATAGCGATAACAGGGGTAATTGTACCGGCATTCACTACTAATTGCAATTGATTGGAAGCCCTAAACCGCTATTACGTTCGTCACACTGTTTATGCTATGATTGCTCTTAAGGAAAATAGAAATAAGTAGAGGGTAATTGTCTATTCATGAGCAAAGTTGCACACTATTTACAGGAGCACCTTGTTGGTGAAGTTATTACCAGTCCTGATGCCCGCCGTTATTTTTCAACGGACGCTAGTATTTTTAATTTGACTCCTGCGATAGTTGTATATCCACGTAATGAAAATGATGTTCGTAAGACTGCCAGGTTCACCTGGCAGCTAGCTGAACGGGGCAGAATAATACCAATTACGGCTCGCGGCCATGGCACTGACCAGTCCGGAGCTGCTATCGGTTCAGGCATCATGCTGATTTTTCCAGCCTATATGAATAAGGTTTTAGAGCTCGATCCTAAAAGCGGTAGCGTGGCTGTTCAGCCGGGCTTGAATTACGGTAAACTGCAGCAAACCCTACATACACATGGCCGCTTTTTGCCACCGTTTCCGGCATCGATGGAGTATTCAACATTAGGTGGCGCCATCGGCAATAATGCCGGCGGAGAAAAGAGCGTCAAGTACGGCTCGACCAGGGAATATGTTCGTAATTTACGTGTTGTGCTTGCCAATGGCGAGGTGATCGAAACACGCCGTCTCAATAAACGCGAACTTAGCAAAAAGATGGGACTTAGCAGTTTTGAAGGCGAAGTCTATAGGGCGCTCGACACGCTTATAGAAGAGCAGCGAGACTTGGTCGTGAAATCAAAACTAGAGGTTAGTAAAAATTCGTCTGGTTACAATCTTGCCGACATTAAGAATAAAGATGGCTCATTCGACCTGACTCCTTTATTCGTTGGTTCTCAGGGCACCCTAGGTTTGGTTACGGAAGCTATAATGGAAACGGAAACCTTTAACCCTCAGTCCAGTTTAATTTCGGCGTCTTTCAATAGTATCGATGACGCCGCTAAAGCTGTGGCCGAACTCAGGAAACTGCCGGCTATTCCTAGTGCGATGGAGATGGTAGATGAGCATCTCATCACTTTTATCGAACAACATAATCCTAACCAGCTAAAAGGCTTGGTAGATAAACCGTATCACAAGTTGATATTACTGGTTGAGTTTGATGACGCCAACCAGCGTGTTCAAAAACGTAACGTCAAAAAAGCCCTTAAGATTCTAGATCGCTACAATGCCGTATGCAAAGTCGAAACTGAGACCGAACAACAAGAACAATTCTGGAAAATACGCCATGCAGCCGCTTCGGTGGCGTCATATCATGACGGCAATACCAAAGCGTTGCCAATTATTGAAGACGGAATCGTGCCAGTTGATCGGTTTGGAGAATACATCGAAAAAGTCTATGAATTATTTGCCAAGCATCATCTGCAGGTGGCGTTGTGGGGCCATGCTGGCAATGGAAACCTGCACATGCAGCCCATGCTTGACCTTGCCCAGCTCGGCGACCGCCAGAAGATCTTTCGCCTAATGGACGAATACCACAAACTGGTAATTGAATTGGGAGGTTCATTGAGTGGCGAGCATGGTGACGGACGGCTGAGAGGCCCGTACCTAGAACAATTGTACGGCCCGCAAATCTATGAATTATTTACAAAAGTAAAAGCAATTTTTGATCCGCATGGTATTTTGAATCCAGGTGTTAAAACCGGCATTACACTGGATGATATCAAGCCTTTACTGCGGTCAGAATATACCCTGGATCACTTGTATGACCATTTACCGCGTACTTAAGATTTGCTAGCGACTAGAAATTACTGCGAACAGAATCCCTGCAATCGCCAATAACACACTCAAAATACTCAGTAGTAATACGCGTTGCTGCAACCTGTCGTTGTCTCGATCCAGTAATTCTATGGTCCGTTCCAAGTGATGGATTGGATTAAGGATTTGGGCATATGAACGATGTTTGTGATGTTTTTTCTTGGCCATAAGCTTTAAGAAACTATAGCAGATAAATATGAGGCAGGCGAGACAGGACCTGTCTATGTTCCTAATTCCAATAAGTTACTACTGGTGCGCGAGAGAGGCTTGCTCACGTTCCGCGAGCCCAGAACTTTCATGCGTTGAACCAGTTCAACCCTGGAAGGTTCTCTTGCAAAATGCCACTGGCATTTCTCACCTATCGGTTCAAGTTCTCCGGCACCAAAACAACAAACCGACCTAAAGAGGCCGGATAGTTGTTTTGGTGCGCGAGAGAGGACTTGAACCTCCACGCCTTGCGGCACTTGCCCCTCAGACAAGCGTGTCTACCATTCCACCACTCGCGCGTTTGTAAAGCCATAAAATTATAACATCGCAGGGGTATAATAAAAACATAAGAAGAGAGGGTGATGAGGGACTCGCCTCGCTGTCAAATCAAAATAGGGACTCGCATGTTGATATATAAATAAAACCTTGCAAGCAAGTATTATTTGCATCCCTGATAAATCAGGGTGCCATAGGAAAACATGAACAGCCACTGTCTGTTCATACCCGCCGACCCTAGGCGTCGGCAGTACGAGTCCATACACCAAATTAAAAACCGGCCTTACAGCCGGTGCTTAATTTGGTGGGTGATGAGGGACTCGAACCCCCGACCCTCTCGGTGTAAACGAGATGCTCTAGCCAACTGAGCTAATCACCCCTAGTTTATATCAATAGGCTCGGGAGATAGTAGCATACCCAGAGACAATTTTAAAGTGTTATTGCTAGTGCAAAGCTTTGTTTGCGCGTTCAGAAATTAGCTTTCCTATTTTCTTTGCTCGTGCTATACCGGTTAGCCGATCAGACTCGTAGACTGTTGTTACTCGCGCGAGTCCAGCAGTCTCGCCCGCGATCCATTCCATACATTCATGTATACTGGTTTCTGTTTTAGCTCGGACAGATAAGAGTTCGCCTATTGTTAAGAATTTATGTCCTTTCGGTGCCTCCAGCCATACAGACACTGGTAATATGCGATCAAATAGTAAAAGAAGATTGGCCGTACCGGAACTCATCCTCTGTAAGGTAAGGCCTGTTAGATCGTCAAATTTATAATTCCTTTCATCAGTTGAGCCACTTGGAGCAATGGCAACCATTTTACCGCCTTCTTCAATGTACTGCTGGAGTGCGTTTAGCATGATGGCATTTTCTTCCTGCGCAATGTCATTATCAATACCGGAACGAAAGATAGACTTTGAACGGGGTATGCTAAAAAATGTATGTCCCAAATAACTAAGTACTGAACTAGCAGGCAGCCCAAATGCTTCAAGGCGGGTAAGGATCTTGCTCACCACAATAGCGTTACGTTTTATATATTTTTCGTCACCAAGTGCGCACACAAGTGCTGCCTGCACAATTGGGATATCTTCTAATTTGCCGTGGTTTGTAATGAGGGCAATATTTTTGCCTTCCACCAGATCCGTACGTATATTATTGAGTAAATCTGTGCGTGCTTCAAATACCTCCACCATTCTTTCAAATCTATCCGGGTAGCGGTTGCCAAGAGCCGACGAAGCGTATAAACGGATCGTGTCAAAATTAGTATCGGGTGAGATCGGGTTCATCACATGAGACAAGCGCTGATCGTCATGATTAACGGGATCGTAATTCATAAGAACCAAGCCCAGATCACCGCCCTCGTGCTTTTGACCCAAACGCGTTAGTTCGTCATGCAGTGCGACCTCCGAGTCTAGTGCCCTGTCTCGCTCCATATTAGTGATATTAGCACTATAATGAAATAAATTCAGCCGGGTCTCTTGTATTAAATGTAAGCTACTTTACAGGCATGGAATTGCTGTTTTGGTAAACTCCAATCAGAATAAGGAGCTATCTATGTCTAACATACATGTAAAGACAGCCGCAATTAATCTACGTAGGGCAGTAAATGATCTTGAAACTGAGCGCAAACAACTTGAGGCAGATCTCTCTAAGCAGCTAAAAGACATAGATTCTAAGCGCAACAATTTGAGTTATTTAGAAAAACAGCGAATTGGAAAAATAAGCCAGACAGATGACCAAGCCGCACAAACACAAAGTTTGGTTATGGCCGAGCGTATGCATAACGAATCCAAAGATCTCGAAAATCAAATTGCCCAAATCAAAAATGAGGCAAGCCAACGAACTGCAAGTATAGACAGCCAGATTGCATCGTATAGCGGCCTGGCCAACCAACTAGAGATGCAGGCTTGAGGTAATAAAGCTTTTCGCGTAATATACAGGGGTCTCGCATCCACTTTTTTAAACCAAGAACTCGTTATGTTTGAAAAAGTGAAAGGAGATGACTTGGTGAAGTTACTAATGATACCGGTCAAACTTGTTTTGCCGGTGACATAGTAACTGCACCATTACACATCGACGCGGCTCTTTAGCTCAGTTGGTAGAGCAGAGGCCTGAAGAGCCTTGTGTCCCCAGTTCGAGTCTGGGAGGAGCCACCAAATAAAAACCCCACCCTCCGTGGGGTTTTTATTTGGTGGTACTCACAACTAGAATATGCCGAAGGCAGTTCGCTAATTGCACGATTAGTGCAATTATATGCAGAACCCTAGAAATCAATCCTTTGAAAAATAGATTTCTAGGAGTGAAGCTATATTCTGGGAGGGTATAACTTGTCTGTAATGTCATTTTTAGGTATAATCCTCCCTGTTCTTATACCAAATTTGCGAGAGAATTCGCGAATTTGAGAGGAGACGGCTTGGCGATATTGCCAGGATTGCCGAGCAAACTTGTTTTGGCGGTAATACGGCAAAAACGCCATCACACGTCGACGAGCGGGTGTAGCTCAGTTGTTTAGAGTGAGGCCCGCTTGTGGCGGGCCGCAAGGCAAACTTCTGATGAAAACTTGTTTTCAATCATGAAGTTGCGGGGTCGCGGGAACGTGACCTTACTTGCCAGGCCAAGGAAGCTTTCGTAAGTAACATGATGTACCTTACAATACGAACGAACCAAACATGCGGGTGTAGCTCAGTTGTTTAGAGCGCTTCCTTGCCAAGGAAGAGGTCGAGAGTTAGAGTCTCTTCACCCGCACCAAATGGGACTTATCTGTAATGGATAGGTCTTTTTTATTGCCCGCCAATCTGATGAGCTCGCTTATTTCGGGGGTGTAAACATTTTTGTTGGCATCCAGCCTAAAACCAGCAGGGAAAACGATTTGTTTAAACCTCAACCTGTTTTCATGTGGTGTCAGGGGGTCTAGGAACTTTTGGCTCGTGTCACCCACAAAGCCAAAGGCAAACTTTAAGAACCGTTCGTAGTCATCCTCGGCTTTACGAGTGAGCCTGTGCAGTTGGTCTTCAATGTCTTCAGCTTCCTGTTTTCGTTTAGCTATGTTTGTAAGTATGTCGGACTTAATAGCGGCATTCTCGGGGTCTGTGGCTGCTTCAACCTGTTGGCTAATACTCTCCTGTAGGCTGGCTAGCTTGTGTCGTAGACGTACAGCCTCTTGCTGGTTCTCGCTCTCACGGCGTTTCCAGACAATATCAAGTGCTTTTGTGAGGTCAGATACACCAGCATCGGTAATAGGGTTGTTCCTAAGCTGCTTAGTAATTTTATCGTGCATTTCGCCACGGGCTAAGGCGCGCTTACAGGCACGGCACCTGTACTTTTCGTATATCTTAGGGCTTTTCCCGTTCGTTATGTCCACGCCTACAATGCGGTTGTACTGTTTACCCTCACAAACATCACAGTGAATTATGTTGTTGAGGGGGTACTTAGGATTGCCGTTTTTGCGGGGACCAGTTTGGTTTTTCTGCTTCCCTCCAAATATACGCAACAGTTCATGGTGCTGTTCAAGGGTGATAAGCGGTTCGTGCAGCCCGTTAAGGTTATGGACTTTAACTTGTTTATCAATTGCAACACCGCCAGCGTAATAGATGTCGGTGGCTATCTTACGAAACTTGTCCATTTTATACAGGGAATGTCCTCTCATGAACTCGCTACTGTTAAGGTTTATCAAGCCCTGGGTTGGCGTGACCCGCTTGGTGACTATATCAAGCAATACCTTCCTTAGAGCCTGCCCACGCACAGGGTGAGGCTTGTGGATGCCACGTTCATCACCTCGCATGTAGCCTGGCTTAGGGCAAAACGTGTAGCGACCCTCTTGCAGGGCTTTTGTTTGACCGTTAATTGACTTACGTTGCCGTTCCTCGTTGCTACCTTCAGCAGATAGGTACTTGGTAAACTTGAGTAGCTTGGCTGCAAGGTCACCTTTGTTTAGCTCAGCGTCTGAGGCGTACCAGACTGTTACCCCTAACTGGCGAAAAGTGACTTCAAAAAACGCAGCTTCATCAATTGACCGCATAAATCTATCTGGTTCGTCTACAATAATGTACTTAATGCGCTTATCTTTTTTGCAGCGTACTATCATTTGGTTTAGGTCTTTACGGTCTACGTTCGTACCCCGCTTGCTTGAGACGCTGCCAGACCACCAGCAGTCATCAGGTATCATTACGCCTAATTCATTAGCCGCTTTTAATACAACTTCTCTCTGACGATTAAGACTGTTATTCTCCAGTTGCTCGGTACTAGAGACTCTGCACAGTGCTATGGCGAGATGCTTAGGCATGATTACCCCTTACTAATACAAGAGGGAGCTTCTCGGACAAGGTCAATGCACGACCTAAAGAAGCTCCCGCTAGTAATAATAAATTAGTTAGTCTCGGTAGATTGTGCATTGTTTTGTCCATCCTCTATTGTACCTTTTTCCCTCTGTTCTTCCTCTTTGTACATATCATAAATCAGCTCTGCTAGTGCCAGAGCGTCCTTCTTTCTTGCCTCTTTGGTGGTAAGTGGTAGCTTGGAATACGACATTGGAGCGTTTCTGCTCCAGGAAAATAAAAAAGCCCTGGAGTCTTACCCACTTCCAGGGACGTGTCAGCTACATTTACTTTGATGGGGCTGTTGAAGTTATTATACCACTATTTGCCAGACACAATCTAGGTAGTGATACAGAGGTGATATAATTGCAACAAGTGGTAAATCCACTCAGACCTAAACCACAGCTTTAGCAGTGGCATGGTTGATAAAACCTACGTAAATGCAATCCCGTCATTGGGTATCTATTTACGTAGGTCATAACTGGAAACGGTTGTGGCGGCTTCGGTCGCGTCTCAGTGGCGGGTTTTTATTTTGACCGCTGCTTATAACAAGGAGCATCGTAATGGGCAAAGTCATTAAAAAGATAATTGTATGGGTCGTAATACTGTTAGGCATAACTCAGGTAGTCGCGGGTGAACCGCCTGTAAAGGCAGTGGGTGTGGTGTTGATACTGGCAATGATTTTCTGGGATAATGCAGGACGCTTGAAGAAGAAAAATGACTAACAATAACGGCTGGAATATATCACCTGAACAGAGAGCTGCTGAAGCCAAAGATGTTGCGTCTCAAAAGAAAATCAAGATTGCTTACGTGGTTATCCTGGCTGCAATACTCATCCCGCTATTACTTTTCAATAGCCCGTATAGTCCTCTCCATAAAGAGAGTAGTGTTAGCTATGGCATGAGCCGCGAACAGGTAGACCGTATGAAGGCACAAGACCTTATTGATAATGACGATGTAGATATCTTTCTTGAATCATGCGAGGAAAACACATCCGAGAAGACCAGAGAAGCTATGGCAAAGCGGTGCGGGTGCGAGTTCAATGTCCTGGCAAATGTAGCCGAAACGTATAACAAGAAGTTCAGTGATGTAATATCAGACTCAGATACGGCAGTACTTTTGCTTGTCAAAGAGCGATGCCCTGCAACTTAGGAGAGTAGAGACAGTGACCAACAAAAACATTAGGGCTACAGATGATTATGAAGATGAGCTTAAACTTGCCAAGGAATTGTTCTTCAAGGCGTGTAAACTTGGCTTTGAAACTAATAAGCTCACGGTAGGGTTAATCCAAAGAAGACTACAAATAACTTACATGATGGCTATGTTTTTACTGAATGAAATAGAGAGACGAAATATTGCAGCTCGTGTAGGAGATACATACATATTTAGAATGTGTGTAAAAAGTATTGAAGACTGTAAGTGGTAACCACTACTGCGCTTCAGTTGCGATTAAAAGTTAAGTGCACTTATTTAACCATGCTGATGATATATTAAAAGCATATGGGACGCTCAGGTATTTTAGCTTCAATATTTCTAAGACCCTTATCAAAGTTAGGTAAGCCCTCGCAGCCTGATATAAAGGTTACTTTTACGTTCCATCCCATTGTTTGTAAGGCTGAATACTGGTGCCGCAAAGAATCAATGCTTGGTGACGAGTGGATGATAACTACCTTCGCTTATTATCTGGGTAGGTATCTCAGTATTTGCGATGACCGACAGCGCGAGATGATGGCAGAGTTACTTTCTGAACTTTTCAATGTTAAAGATGAGAAGGATATGCATATCCTGGCAGAACTCTGTTACGAAAATCTGCTCCCAACACTTACGGATGATGAAAGAAAAGCGGCTGCTGGACTTTTCGGTATGTTCCCACCCGTACGCCTTTACTATCAGAATAGGAATATGGAAGTACCTGATGAAAAATTTAGCACTTATATTTATCAGATGGTTATGACATCTAAAGGCATGCAAACCCATTTAGAATTGGGCGTAGCTGATATGATATTGTTTCCGCTCTCAGTAGTACATCTTTATACGTTCGTGTCTGGTGAAGCATCTACGAAAAACAGTCGTTTATTATCAGAACTGTCCAATGAGATACTCCTTGATTATTACAACAACGACCAGCCGCTAAGCTGGATGCATGCTGGTATCAATAAGATGTTGAAAAAGTATCCTCAAATCGTTGAGAAACTCAAAAAATAATCCTACTTTTTAAGGGGGTACGTACACGGAAGGGTATATTCCCTCAGCCTATATAGGTGTATGGGTACCCTTATCGTTTCTGGGGGTGGGGGGTGTCCCTGGCTATATTTGCAGCCCTGGTGTTTCATAATTCAAATAGGCTTAGTCAGCTATTTTTTGGGCTTGGCTACCTTGTACTTCGCCAAGTTCGCCTGGAGTCCCTGGTGTATCTGCTTTGGGGTTTTGCCCTTCGTTGAAATGAGGGTGATTAGTCGTTTCATAAGTCTGATTATACTCTCCAGTGGTGTAATGGGGTCTGTAAGTTATCACCTCAGGCTCACTACCAACCGTGATAACTACAGTCTGCTGTTGCTGAGTAATATCTACTTGAGTGCGTAGCATACCGTAGTGTTTCATCATCAGCTCAATAGCTTTTAGCCTTGCCGAAGGACGCATGTCAGTATCCTCTATGAAGGTTTTGAGTGTTGCTAATATCCTCTCGGGTGTAAAGTGGCGCGCGTTAGTAGCCTCGTACTGTCTTAACCAGCCTGGCTTCGTTCTGGATAGCTCTCGTGCTGTGTGGTGACTAAAGCCACTGGTAATAGCAGATTGATAGCAGTTGCCAAAGGACGGGCTTTTGGGATTAAAGTAGCAATCAATAAACCTCTGCTGCCTAGGATTATTTATTACTGACGATACGTTTAGCAATCGGTTCGTAGCCATTGCTTCCTCCTATAAGTATTATATTTATCTTTCGGCTTTGTGTATATTGCAGGGTTTCTATAAGGCTGTTTAATGGGTAAGGTGTAGGGCATTGTGGCGGGGTTCAAGGTTAGGTGATAGTTGAGGATGTAACTCCCAGCTCTTACCTTGATAACAAGTACTCCTTATAAGGAACTGCCAGGATATCACGCCAGCGATTGATTTCCACCCCTAGTTCGTGTAACTTTTCGCCCACGTATCGCACCATTGAGGTTATACCGAACGGCGACGTCGAGCAGCCAGTAATGCGCTGCCTATCAGTATTAAAGTGGTCGAAGCTATTAGTTCTCCGTTCACTATTTTTTCCTGTGTACCAGTTTCGGGCAATATCACTTGCTTTGGTTTCACAACTGCGCTCACTGTAGGTATGGTTTCCGGCGTAGAAGTAGTCGTAGTCGCTACATCACAGTCTGAAGGAAAGTAGCCGCTAACATAGAAAAAGCCATTTTTTGCACATAACTGAGTACCTACCGGCACGCCCGTATCGGCTATAGTAGTTGTAGTTTCAGGTTCGTCGTTACAATTGGCAGGAGGTTTCACCGCACCGCCAATTGCATATAAATTACCATCGACAGGGCAAAAGACATCTCCCGCCGGTATATAGTAAAAAAAAGTTGTCGATGTTTCGGGTGGTGCGGTTGTAGTGGTAGTTGGATCAGTATCAACAGGTACAGTTAAAGGCAAGGCCTCAACGGGAGTCATTTGCCAGAGAATGTTATTAGGTAATTGATTAAAATTCTTCATTAACCATCCTTTAATTTCATTTAACCACAGTTTCATATAAAAGTCAATAGCTTACGCTTTAAATTACATAAACACTAACATCACAGATACGTGCGTAGCTTTTACATTTTATAATGATTGTGTTTTGTTGGCTACTGTGATATCAATATAACTAATAAGGGCGATGTTCAGCATATGTTTATGAGAAAAAAATCAAAAAAAGTTCAAACGCAATTTAAAGAAGAACAAATCAATCCTGGCCTAATCTTGCCTACACCCATAAATCAAAGAAAGTCCCGGTTTAGACTTTATTCACCCTCAGGAAAGGGCTGGAAATCCAAAGCTTTAATTTTCATGTTAGCTTTTGGAGTTATTGGCGGCTTCTTCTTATATAGAAGCTTTGCCGAAACCCCTTATGGCGACATACTAACTGGAGCTGACCAATTGGTGTTACGGTACGAACTGCCCTACCCGCATAATTATATTGAGAACGAATTTGAACAAGTTCCGCCACCTGCCACACTTTTATATGGAAATGGTCTAATGCTCTGCCACGAATATGAGAAGTCTCGTGCCGACACCCAAACAAGTCCGCTAATGTTTTTAAAGGAGCGTCAGCTTGCGTCGGGTGAAATTGCGATACTCGTTGATCAAATACGAGCTCTGGGCTTTGATGATATGTTTACCAGGACGCTACCTGATACTATTCCTCCGGCGGTAGACGAAACACCTAGCATTAGCCTGTTTACCACTAGCGGCGAAAGGGAAGTTGTTCTTTATCCTACTGAAAAGTTAGACAAATTTGATGCAATAGCTGCGCTCCTAAGCAGTGAGTGCAAAAAGGCAAAGACTGATTTTGATCCTGATGAAGTTATCTTGGAAAGTATCAAACTGCCGGATATGGCTGAAAGTACAGTGGCTACCTTGCCAAATTTGTCAGTATCAGTTGCTGAAAAGGACAACGATATCCAATCCAAAGTCCTTAGTGGCGATGAAGCTAAAAATATTAAAGGCCTAATAGCTAAAGGGAATAAAATATATAAAGCACCAGACGGCAAAAAAATTAAAGTAAGGGTAATACCGAAAGTACCCGATTACCAAATTTCGAAACGTTTCAGTAAATCTAGCGGTGGAAACGTGGCCAGTGCAGCTAATATATACAAAGTCCGTTTCGTATATATATATGCTGCTGATCAAGCTCCTCCAACCTCAGATCAACTTAGTGGCTTTGTTGAGTTGATGAACTCATTGCCGGGCTATTACAGTAACAATGTGAATAAGCCTTTTACATCCCAGGGGCTAACAGTGATGCAAGCAACCAAAAACGTGGCAGATTATCATGTATGTCCAGATAACAAATGCGTAGATACAAATACAGGTGAGTACATGGGCTCACTGGCTACATATAAAAACTTAGAACTAGATAGTAATATAAAAAAAGCTGGTATAAGTACGGTGGTAGCATATAACTGGAACTACGGGAGCGAAGTATGTAGGGGCTGGGGAGGCCCTACTCATCCTGAATCTGAATTTTTTAATTACGTTGGTGTCGAAAATTATGGTGTAGCAGCCTTTGCTGCCGCAAAGTGTATGGGATCTACTTCTCTATATCCTCCCCCGGGTAACCCAAGTCCAAATCTGAGACACAAGGTGGGCGCGCATGAAGTCGGCCATACTTTTGGGTTAGGTCATGACACAGAACTAACAATGATGCATAGGGGCGGTGTCACTATGACTACTTTTGGTTATGGTATTCCACTGAATCCCGTCCAGGCTACCCTACTTCGTGATTTAAGCCTATTCTTTCGTGAAGAAGCTGGGGCGGTGTATGAACCTGGACCAGTTACATCAGGTTCAACCTTTGTCTCCATAAACCCAGCACGCCTACTTGAAACACGTCCAAACCTTTCAACTGTCGATGGGAATTTTAATGGCATAAACAGCCTAGTAGCCGGCTCAACTACAAAATTACAGGTTGGTGGCCGGGCCGGAATGGCCACCAATGCTAGAGCAGCTGCGCTCAATGTTACAGCCATTAACCCAATAGCAGCGGGTTATATGGTAGTTTTTCCATGTGATACTGGGCAACCAAAAACTTCAAACGTTAATTATAATCCTGGCATTACAGTTTCAAATTTTGTTATTTCAAGGTTAGACGGTAACGGACAGGTCTGCATATATACTAATAATGCCATAGATTTGGTAGTAGATATAAATGGGGTGTTTCCATCTGGTTCTACTACATCATATACCAACATAAGCCCTGTCCGCATACTAGAAACGCGGGGAGGCCTATTAACTGAAGATGGGCAGTTTAATGGCATTAACCGTTTGCCGGCAGGTTCAGTTACCCAGTTAACGGTTAATGGCCGTGTCGGTATACCCTCTAATGCTTCTGCTGTATCCTTAAATGCTACAGTTATAGATCCAGCTGCCGATGGGTTTATGGTTATTTACCCTTGCAATACCTCTCCGCCTTCTACTTCAAGTATTAACTATATGAAAAGTAGTAATATATCGAATGCTGTTATATCAAAAGTAGGCAATGGCAGTGTCTGTATCTATACCAATAACGCAATTGATCTGGTAGTTGATATTAATGGTGCGTTTAATGACTACACGTCATTTAAAAGTGTTCCGCCTAAGCGCTTACTGGAAACTAGGCCTGGGCTTATTACCTATGATGGTATTTCGCAAGGTATTAACAGGCTTGGAGCTGGCTCAATAACCGAATTCCAGGTTGCCGGAAGGGCTGAAGTACCCAATGATGCCCTAGCAACGGCATTGAATGTTACAGTTATTAATGCCCAGTACGACGGTTTCATGACAGTATATCCTTGTGGTATCCCTTTACCGAAGACTTCCAATGTCAACTTTAACGCCAATACCACCGTTTCTATAGCTGCATTTTCGAAAATAGGGGTAGGTAGCAGTGCTGGCAAAGTCTGCCTTTATACAAATGTTGCTACGGACGCTGTAGTTGATGTAAATGGCGCGTTTGTGATTTCAGATGGGTCGCAATCCGCTCTAACCGCGGTTGATCCTGTCGGGGTTTCTCCCGCCCCACCTACTACCGTAGTAGCCTGCCCGTCAGGCTACATAGGCACTTATCCAAACTGTGTCATACCAGTTCCTCCAGACACCATTGCAAGAAAGATGTTTACCTGGGTTAGTAACAGTGCAACTGCTCCAAACATTCCGGATTATCCTTACTGTGCTCGCATGGATGCTTCTGCCACGGACCCGCATACTTGGGCTGACAACTGGCTATGCAGCCACTTCGATTATGGCTTAAGGCTTTATTTAGCTACTGCACCACTTAATCATGCCTCCCTGTATCCAACCAGTTCGATTTTCATGGCTGAGCCGGCGCATAAAGATGCAGGATGGGGCGATTCCTCAATGGGGACTACAAGGACTGCTTACTTCCTGCAATCCGACAGAAATACCCCAAGCGATTTTGTATCAAAATTTACCTGGAGCTATGTAGGTTCTACTGAGATAGCGGCAGGCTTACCTGACGCGCGCTCCTGTACTGCATGGAGTGAACCATCCGAACCAGCCAGCTCGATGTGGAGCGATAACTACCTATGTGGGCCTTGGTGGTTCCAAACTATACCCCCAACGCCACCAGTAGTCTCGATAACGGCGCCAGCTAGTAATTCTACCGTGAGCAACATTGTCACCATCAGTGCCAATGCAACTGATGCTAAAGGGATCTCAGTCGTCCAGTTCAAGTTGGATGGCAATAACCTCGGCGTCGAAGATGCGACGGCACCTTATTCGATAAACTGGGACAGTAAAACGGTGAACAGTGGCAACCATACCCTCACGGCGGTAGCGCGTAATGTCAGCGGACTTAGCACAACTTCAGCACCCGTTACAGTGAATGTCCAATTACCCCCACCACCACAAAGCACAGCACAGGGCACAATAACTAGTGCAGACTGCGCAATCATAAGGGGAACTGCCTACGATGCAGACTGGCCAGCAGGTGGAATACGAATTGATATACGAATCGATTCTTCTTACGCGTCCAATCCCCGTCCACCAGATGGAACCGTTTACACCGACTCAGCCGGTAATTGGTCTTGGTCAATCCCTAATACATCGGCTTATAAAACCAGTCGAGCTCGTTCTATATATTTTGACATATTGGGCAAAAACTCCTCAGGTGTTGGTGATGCTTGGGTAGTTGGCATTAACTCAGGTAGTCCAACTTACGGCCCTTGCCAAGTTGCAATGTGTAGTTCTATTCAAGTCAGCATGGATAATGGGGTTACATACGGAAGTAACATTGGTTATAACGGTAGCGCCAATGTCACTGGTGGTAAGGCATTCAAAGTGAAAATGGCGATGAATAACCTAGCTCCTGTGGTTGGCGGTTCTACATGGAATACAGGATCTGCCAGTCAACAGGTACATGTCGGAACAGACGGAACAGATACTAGGAATGACTTTAAGGCAATAACTGGTTTAGATTATAGGACATCCGAAAATTCACCGGCTACCGTATACCCTGGCCAAGTAGGGTACTTCGTATGGGGAATTACTGCTCCGAATGCCAACACAACGCAGTATAAAAACTACACTATGCGTTTCCAGGCTGTGCAGGAATGGGTTGAATGGTTTAATACGGCTGGTTCTTCGAATACAGGAAACTGCCAGTTTAATATAAACGTCACAGCTCCGATTATAAGCAAATGCTCGGGCGTAACAATTTATAGTGACTCAAACTTCATAGGCGGTAGTTCAATTTTAAGTGCAGGATACAGTACAACGCGGATTCCTCTTGGTAGTGATACTATCAGCTCAGCACGCATACCAAAGGGATGTAAATTACGGCTGTTCCTGAATAATGTATATAGCGGAGCAATGCATGATTTAACAAGTGATTGGCCAGGCAGTGTATCTGACCCATGGAATGACAAAGCCTCAGCACTGCAAGTCACAGAATCAGATACGATTACGGCAACAACGCCAATAACATGTCCCTCAAATAGCGTGACGCTATTCAAAGATTCCGGTTACTTAGGGTCATCGAAAATATTAAGTAATGGTAAGTATGATGTGAGGCAGCTTTCAGGTATTGGGGATAATAGGCTAAGCTCAGTTAAAGTACCTCTTGGCTGTAAGGTTATCCTATATCAAAATAGCGGTTTTGGCGGTGCAACCAAAGTACTAAACGGCGACTGGACAAGCACTGCTGATGATCCATGGAACGATATTACTTCTAGTATTGAAGTCAAAAACCGTGCTACGGCTGTGGCTTCGACTGAGATGTTACAGAACCCTGGGTTTGAGCAGGGCAATGTAGTTTGGACAACATCTGTTCCGAGTGGTGTAGTGTTCAACTACAATGTGTTATCTACAGCCGGACAAGCAAAAGAAGGAACTAAGTATATGGAAGCTAACTCTACACCATATGGAGCATCGCTATATCAGGTCGTCACAGCAAATCAAGAGCCAGGTTCTACATATAGATGGTCGGCTTGGGTAAGGTCGCCATCTTGTACTCCCGTAAATGGACATGTTACTCTTTGGAGTGTGTGGGCAACAGTCACTAATTCCTACACCGGCTTCACAGCTGATTGTACTTGGCGCCAAATAACGACCACCTTCACTGCAACTAATACCGGGGACACACAGTTCCTGCCATATATAACGTTACTTACGGGAGGCGTAAATCTGGATATTGATTCAGCTAGCTTGGTTAAAATTAATTACGTAGAGTAAGACAAGTTTTAATATATGGTGCGGGTTGAAGAGACTCTCCCACGTTCCGCGGGCCCGAAACTTCATCTTTACAGGCTAGTTTGTAAGAGAAGATTTCCTTGCGAATTGCCACCGGCAATTCTCACTCTCGACCTCGTCCTTGGCAAGGATGCGCTCTAAACAACTGAGCTAAACCCGCATACTAACAGATTGAGATTATAGCGGAATTTGGGATTTATACCTGACTAGGACGACGAGAACGTAAATGCATTACACCACCTAGAGCAACTAGAGCAGTTGCAAATAGTATTTCTGTGCCTATGATTTCACCTGTACCTGTAACGGGTAATGAAGTTTCTTTGGGTTTAGAAGCAACCAAGGCTATTGGCGCGATGGTAGTAGCTGGAACAACGATTGTAGTTGTTGTGGTATCGGCCGGTGCAGCTTCAGTAGTAGGTGGTACTAGGCAGTTTTCTGGTAACTGAATATTGACATATCTAATACCGTCTGCACAGAGAGTAGTATCAGGAGGCACTGGAGGTATACCAGTATCTACAATGACCACAGTCGTGGTAGTTGATTCTACTCCACAATCAGTAGGTAGTGGGTCACCAATAGGAATTATGGTGCCGTCCATGCAATATGTATCTCCCACAACTACCCCTGTATTCGTAGTAGGGATACTTTCGGGAGTGGTAGAGACTGGATCGGTTGGAGGAACTACATCAATAGAATGTATCAGTGATTCTAGAGAAATACCGGCACTATGGCTAAAGCTTAATTCGCTACTTGGAAGCTGGTTGAAATTATTCATGATCTACCTTTTTACAACTTGATTGTAACACACTACTGTAAAATTGTCAATAGCTTATGGTTATCCACAGCTTATCATCTTACAATTTATCAAAATAAGTATAGAAAAAGGTTGTGTTTTATATCTCAGTGTGTTTAATTGAAGGTAATTAAAAGCGTCTTATTATATGTTCATGAGGAAAAGATCGAAGAAAACTAAAATGCCAGTAGATATGATGCAAACAGACGCACCTATAGAAGCGCCAAAAAGTGGACGCCGCCAGAAACATTTAAGCTTATATCCGGTATCAGGGAAAGGCTGGAAGCAAAAAGCAATCATATTTATGGTCGCTTTTGGAGTTATTGGCGGCTTCTTTATATATAAGAATTACGCATTAAACCAGTATGGTGATATCCCAACTGGTGCAGATGAGCTTGTCTTAAACTATGAGCTGCCCGAAGTTTATGAGGTTTTAGAAAATGACTTTAATCAGGGTTCTGCGCCAGCCATGATGTTATATGGCAATGGACTTATGCTTTGCGGCAACGAAACATCGGGAAAAAATCCCCAAATTAGCCCGCTTATGTCTATTAAACAGCGTCAGCTATCGCCTCTGGAAGTCACGACTTTATTTGAAAAAGTACGAGCATTGGGATTTGATAGTTTGCTTACGCGTACTTTGCCGGATTCGCCAGCGCCGCCTTTTGGTGTTACGCCTAGTCTTAGCTTGTTTACCAGCGAAGGTGAGCGGCGGTTAGTCCTAGCATTTAATGAAAAACCGGCTCAGTTTACTGCTATTACTAATTATTTGGACGATGAATGTAAGAAAGCTAAAGAAGAATTCTATCCAGACGATGTAGTACTTGAGAGCATAAAAATTACCGAATCGGCCGAGGCTGGTTTGGAGGCACTTCCTGACATACCTGTGCCAAATAGAGACGGTCTTGGTTCTACCAGGCTGCTGGGTGATGAGGCTATAAGGGTTAAAAGCTTAATTTCTAAAGGAAACAAGTTATATAAAACGTCAGATGGTAAAAAGATCAAAGTACGTCTATTACCAACAATTCCCGAGTACAAGATACCAAAGCTAGCTACTGCTGCCAACAGTAGCAGTAATGTTGCACACGCGGATAATTTCCGAAAAGTGCGTTTCCTGTATGTAGTTGCAGCCGATGAAGCTGTACCATCTAATGCCCAAACACAGATTAGCGAATTGGCTTCATCACTGCCGGGATATTACGAAACACAAGTTGGCAAGACATTTACAGTAGAAGGGGCGAGCGTTGTCAAGGGAAGTAAAACTGCTGCACAATACCGTGCGTGCCCCTATGCAGGTGTTGATTATGCTAAGTGTTTGGTCGATGGTATATTTGAAGATTCACTTGCCTCATATCTACACTTGCAACAAGAATTTAGAGCAGACAACTTCAGTACGATTATGATGTTAAGCTGGACAACGAGTAGATGTTTAGGAATGGGTGGCCCAACTGATCCTTTGAAAGTGGATAATGCAAATCTTGATACGTATGGCATGGGTAGTTTCTCGGCACCTTCATGTCCTTGGGCAGGAACCAAAGAATTGCTCGGTGCTCACGAAGGTGGCCACAGTTTTGGCCTAGAACATACCCAGGACCAAACAATTATGTCGAATGCTTACACTCCACCCAAAGGTTATGTATGGCCGCTTAAATCAAGCCAGGCTGCACTGCTAAGTAACTCCAGTCCATGGTTTAATGGTCCCACTGCGGCTGCTCCCGCTCCTGCAGCAGTCTCATCAGGCTCCACATTTATCTCCATAACTCCTGCCCGCATCCTAGAAACACGTCCAAATCTAAGCACTGCTGATAATCAGTACAATAATACTGGCCGTCTCAAGGGAGGTATAGTTAGAGAATTACCAGTAGCTGGGCGTGTTGGTATACCGATCAACGCTCTAGCGGCAGCATTAAATGTTACCGTAGTTAACCCTTCAGGTGATGGCTTCGTAACGGTCTTTCCGTGTGGCACTGGCACACCAGGGACATCAAATGTTAATTTCCGCACAGGAAACGTAATTTCTAATATGGTTATATCAAAACTAGGCGGTGGCCAGGTCTGTTTATATAGCAACGTTGATACCGATCTGGTGGTTGACGTCAACGGAGCCTTCCCATCTGTTTCTACCGCATTTTATACTAATGTTACCCCATCACGCCTACTTGAGACGCGGCCAGGTAATTCTACTACCGATGGGCAGTTTAATAACATAGGACGTAGAGCTGGAGGAACAGTCACTGCTGTGCAGGTTAGCGGTCGTTTCGGTATCCCTTCCAATGCTTCCGCAGTATCTCTAAACGTTACGGTCATTGAGCCTTCAGCAACCGGCTACATGGTTGTATATCCGTGCGGTATACCACCTCCAACTACTTCAAGTGTTAACTATACAGGTGGAGGAATTATCTCAAATGCAGTTATTTCGAAACTAGGCAGTGGCCAAGTCTGTATCTATACCAATAACGACACCGATCTAGTGATTGACGTTAATGGTGCCTTTAATGACGTAACATCGTTTAAGAGTGTCCCGCCAGTCCGCCTACTTGATACCCGCCCTGGTTATAGTACGGTTGACGGTGTTAGTGCAGGTATAGGGGCACGCACAGGGGGTTCAACTTATGAGCTCACAGTTGCAGGCAGGGGAGGAGTGCCTGCCGATGCAGTGTCGGTTGCGCTCAACGTTACAGTGATTAACCCTGTGGGAGATGGTTTCTTGACTGTATTCCCATGTGGCATAGGTTTGCCAAATACTTCAAATGTTAACTATAAAGCAGGCACTATTCTCTCCAATGCCGTGCTGTCTAAACTAGGCAGTAAAAAAGTCTGCATCTATACCAACAATAGTACCGATATAGTTGTAGACGTTAGTGGCGCTTTCACACTTCTGGATACGCAGCAAAGTGCAACGGCCGTAACCCCGTCGGTTACCTCGCCAACTTTAATCTCTTCCTGCCCAACCGGCTACACCGGAACCTATCCGAACTGTGTTCTTTCACGATGCCCAACCGGCTACACCGGCACCTACCCGAACTGTGTGCCTCCACCATGCCCAACCGGCTACACCGGCACCTACCCGAACTGTGTGCCTCCGGCCTGCCCAACCGGCTACACCGGAACCTATCCGAACTGTGTGCCTCCGGCTACCTTAGCCCCATCCATATGCAGAGGTTTGACTGTCTACAGTGATGCTAATTACTTGGGTGCCTCCCAGTCTCTCACTTATACCCAGTACGACTACCCGTTAGCAATAGGCAACGATGCCATCAGCTCAGCCCGTGTTCCAGCTGGCTGTAAGCTAACCCTTTACCAGAACGGTGCCTACGGCGGAGCTACCCAGGAGCTAACAAGCAATTGGGCTGGCAGCGCTGGCGACCCATGGAATGACAAGACTTCCAGTGTCAAAGTCGCCACCAATGGTATAGTGTCTACTACTCCGCTAACCTGTAGTAGTGTCGGTATAAGACTATACACCGAAGCTGGTTATACTGGTACTTCGCAAGCATTCTTTAAAGGCAATTATGACTACGCTCAGCTTGGTACCGTAGGCAATGACAAAGTAAGCTCAGTATATGTTTCGGCTGGCTGTAAGGTCATCCTTTACCAGCACGGTGCCTTCAGTGGTGCCACTAAAGAACTAACAAGTGGCTGGTATGGGAGTACTACCGACCCATGGAACGACATCACATCTGGTATTAAGGTAGTTGACCGTGCCACGACCAATTACGGCTCGAATAATGCCTACCGCATGCTAGGTCTTAGATGGAGTTATACTGGCTACATACCTGGCGGCTACTGTGTCGAAGTCGTTGAACCAAGCGACCCAGTCTGGATGACTTACCGTGATAACTTCCTCTGTAGGACATCAGGTGATTTAAAATGGAGTTACGCTGGCCCAATTGCCGGTATGTACTGTACGTTAGTCAATGAACCTGCTGAACCGTTAAATTACTACTGGTACGATAACTATATCTGTACAAATAACTCCCAAGGCACCAGGTTCAGCTCAGCTGGCCCAATTGCCGGTATGGCTTGCACCCTCATGAACGAACCGGGAGACCCTCATTCCTGGAATGATAACTATATCTGCGAACCGGCACGGGTAACGGCTTCTAGCGTTTATACCCCATATGGCTATTATGTCGCTGCTAATGCGACTGACGATGGGGGGGTAACTAACGAATGGGCCTCCTATGGCCAAGGAGCTGGCGCATGGGTGCAGATTGGCTGGCCGGGCGTAGTTAACGTCAGTAAAGTAAGCATCAGAGATCGGGTCAACCCACTCGATAACATCCAGAGCTTTACACTTACCTTTAGCGACGGTTCAGCCGTGGCTTACGGCATACCGCTACCGAACGACGGGGCTCCACTAGAAATTCAATTCCCAGGCAAAAACATTATCTGGATGCGTATGACTGTAAACACTTCAATTGGTCCGAATATTGGTGTCGCTGACATTAAGACTTTCCCTTATATTGGATATACAGAGACTACAACAAGTACAACAACTACAACAACTACGACACCGCCGCCTACTGCAAATTAAATATGTAATGTAAAACAAGCCCAAGTGATAGATTAAGTATGGTTTTTACTTACGTAAATGAATCATGTAATTATTGAGACCTATATTACAGAATATTTATATTATTACTGATAAAGTATTTAAATTATGAGCATTGAGCTAAGTATTGATCAAGCAGATGAAATAAAACTGGGAGTTGTTCAGCCCCGTGAAAATATTGCCGAGATCTGGCATACAACTCAAGAAGGGGATGAGGTCAGGATTGGTGCTATCATGCAGGATCCTAATGATCCGGACAGCCAACTGGCAACGCTCTATAGACATAACCGTATAACAGGTGAGACCACCAACGACCATGGACGCATACGCGGAAACATCCGCGAGGCTGCGCACTATGTATGGGAACATAAAACAGGCGCATCGGCAGTTGCCTCTTTGGCGATTACCGTAACACTTGGCACGCTTTGGGCAAGGCACAAAAAATCATAAAAAAGTAAAAGAAGTCCGGGGGCCCGAGTGGGGGAAATGAGCGCGCATGAGCGGGCAGATTTCAACCCCAAACGGGACCGGACTTCAGCTGCTGATGATCAAATAACGACCACCTTTGTTCCTATTGAGGCGAATTGCCATAGCCAGTCAGAGAATTCCGACCCGAGACGGATACAGCCACTGGAAGCAGCTTTATTCGTGCCGAGGATGGACTCGTCATGGAACCGTTTGCCAGTAGCCAGTGTTACGGGAATTTTGTGGAATCCAACATTACCAAAAAACTGCTGATAGTTTTCGAGCAACAATTTCCCTTCATGGGCGATATGCGGCTTGTTTTTCCACCCAATGACATACGTTCCTTTCGGAAGTTCCGCAGGGTTGTCGATCATGCCGCCGGTTCTTAGTAAACTACCTTTTGGACTGTATGCCCGCACTTGGTTGGAGTTTTGGTCGACAACAACGCACTTACGTTTGGGGCAATCCTTCGGGATGCTGTTGAGTTCAGATGAAACAGCAACTCCTAAGGCTGCGAGGGTTTTAGGACCCAAGCGGCCAAAGTTGCCTTTGGCATCTATGAGTGGGGGCTCATTTGATTGTTGGAATGCAATGAGTGCGCTGCAGCTTTTCGGTCCGATAAAACCATCGGCGTAGACTTTTAGGGCAGTTTGCACAGCCTGGATCACCACTACAGTATATTGGTCTGTGCCATAACATATCGGCGGTTGGGCAGCGTGAGCTTTGGGGGCACAGCTGACGACTAAGAATACCAAACCTGAAGTCAGGATGGCAAAAAAGCGGATCAACGGGTTGACTTTCATGAAATTCACCTCTGTTTTGAAGGTACACTCGGATGAGCGGCTAAGGAAGTGACCCTAACCTTATCATTATAGCACAAAATTAAATAAAAGTCAATACATTGGAGCCTTCCAACAGAGGTGTTACAATAACTGGGTCCTCGGCTAATTATGCAAACCAGGCAACTTGTTTGCTGTTTAGCGTATTTAAGAAGAGAGGGCTTGGTGAGGTTGCAAATAATGCCACACAAACTTGTTTTGATGGCAGTATGGCAACATCACCATTACACCTTAACGACAGGGCGCCTTGGCCGAGAAGTTAGGCAGCGGTCTGCAAAACCGCGTAGACGGGAGCGTTACCCGTAGGTGCCTCCAGCTTGAATTTGTACCTCGTTTTTATGTAAAGTGCTTTATAGCACTTTACTTTCAAACTCGGACAATTTCTACGTTTTCCATTACACGTCGACGAAGGGCGAGTGGCGGAATTGGTATACGCGACGGACTTAAAATCCGTTGGTCTAAAAACCTTGTGGGTTCAAGTCCCACCTTGCCCACCATATAAAAAAGCCTGAAGTTTACAGGCTTTTTTATACTTTAATTGACATTATAAAAAAAAGAGTATAATAAATTTATGAATGAAAAGCTACAAAGAGTCGCCTTCGCCGGTGCGGTACTGTTCACAGGTTGTAGCTCAAATGAAAACCTTCAGCCCAGTCAAAGTACTGCAGTTGAATCCACTACAACTTTGTTTCCTGTGAATACTTTATTAGAGACGGCAACTGTACTTGAAACCTCTACTACTGCGTCCATGCCTGGCGTTGTTAATCCGGAATGTGTGGTAGAAATTTTACCTGGGAATTCATTGTTTTCGGTTTTTAACAAAACTGGTATAAGTATTGTTTCCCTTCAAACCGAAAATCGGATTCAAGACCCCGATAAAATTCAGCCCGGATACTTAGATATATGTATTGACGAGATGGATGATATATCTGGTGGTCAACGATTGCCTGCTACAACCACTACTTCAACAACTACGGCACTTACTACTACCACGACTGTTCATACAACAACTATTCCAGAAACAACTATTACCCCAGCGCCAGAGACAACAACCACGGTAACATTACCACCGGAAACAGCAGTGCCTGTAACGGAAGCTCCTAAGTCGCTGCCGACGGGCGTTAAGGCACAACAGGAGAAAGCAAACACGTTATTTGCAGGCTACGGCATGCCAGAGCTAAGTGTAGATGGAATCGCTGGACCAAAGACCGACCAAAAAATTTGTGCTTCACGGCTTCTGCTCAATATGCCAGCCACAAGAGCCGACATGGTGCCTGGAAGTGAAGAAGAGCGACTATTTATGTCGTCAGAAAGTTTATTAATACCATCAACCGCTGCTACAAAAGCGGCAAAGTGGATGTTAATTGATCAGACATGCCAGGTTACAGTCTTAGGCGAGAGCGATACAAAAGTTGCATTTATTTTCCCCTCTTCATCCGGCACGGTAGAGTTTCCATCTCGAAATGGCGAATGGGCTGCCTTCCGCTATGACCCAGCGTTGGCAAATGGTGGCTGGCATAATAGCAGTGACTATCCCGCCGATGTAGATTCGCTACTTAATGGCAATATGAAATGGCCTGTTTATCATCATAAAGGGCAGGCAACGCACGGTGCACTGAATGTTCCGACGTATCCCGCAAGCCATGGCTGTAACCGGTTGTCAGAAGCAAATCAGGAGATTCTGATTAATTGGTTAGGGCTAGTTGGCATTCAGGAAGAAATATGGAGTATTAGTCGTATCGGGCTTACCGTTACAGTCCAAGGTGCTTACGAGGGGGAGTAATACTGCACCGTAGCATTATTTCCTACGGTAAAAAATGCTATAATGTAAGTATAAATAAAACAGGGAGAAGTAGACAATCATGACGTTGCTATTAATCATCGGCGGCGCGGTAATATTGCTAGTAATTATCTTTGCGGCAATGTACAACGGCCTATTGAAGCTTAATATCCGTGCAGACGAAGCCTGGAGTGATATATCAGTGCAATTAAAACGCCGGCTTGATCTGATTCCAAACCTTATAAACACCGTCAAGGGTTACGCTGCGCACGAAAAAGAAGTTTTTGAACGTGTTACAGAAGCTCGCGCTTCTATGTTGAAAGCCCAAGGCCCTGCTGAAACCGGTAAAGCAGAAAACATGATGGAAAGTGCACTCAAGAGCATTTTTGCTGTTGCAGAGGCTTATCCGGACCTCAAAGCCAACGAGAACTTCAAAGAATTACAAGCAGAGCTTGTCGACACCGAAGACAAGATCCAGGCGTCTCGCCGTTTTTATAACGGTGTAGTCCGAGATTTTAACACCAAGCGTAAAGTCTTCCCGACTAACATGTTTGCCGGTATGCTTGGGTTTAATGCTGACCGCGAATTCTTTGAAGTTGACGAAGCTGAGAGTGAAGCTATACAGAAACCGGTTGAAGTTAAGTTCTAATTAGTCGAGCTCTTAAGTTTATCGAGGTTATTTAATGTATAACGCTATTGAAGATAATAAACGCAAAACCGTCATTATTATGGTGTTGTTTCTGGCACTTATTGGCGGCTTGGGTTGGTTGTTCAGCACACTTTATGGAAACGGGGAACCGAGCATCACGGTAGGTGTGCTTATAGGCGGGCTGATCTATGTGCTAATAAGTTATTTTATATCTTCAAAACTTATGCTAGCTATGAACGGCGCTAAACCGATCGAGAAACGCGATAACCCAAGACTGTATCGAATTGTCGAAAATTTGTCTATAACTAATGGAATGCCAATGCCTAAAATATACCTGACCGAGGACCGGGCAGCGAACGCTTTTGCAACCGGACGCAATCCCGAAAATGCGGTCGTAGGGGCAACTACCGGATTACTTGATATTCTTGATGACAGTGAGCTTGAGGGCGTTATGGCGCACGAGATGGGGCATGTTAAGAACTATGATATCCGCGTCAGTCTTGTTGCCTTTGCCATGGTCGCGGTTATCGGACTACTCGCTGATATTATGCTACGAATGAGCTGGTTTGGTGGTGGTGATGACGATGATGGAGGTAGTAACCAAATATTATTTATTTTAAGTATCGCCGCTGCAATACTCGCCCCGTTGGTTGCTACATTAATTCAACTGGCTATTTCACGGCAACGGGAATATTTGGCTGACGCAACTGGAGCTCTGACCACGCGTTATCCAGAGGCCCTTGCTAGCGCATTAGAAAAAATTAGCCAAAATGGATCTGCCCTAAAACGGCAAAACCGCTCAACAGCCCATTTATTTTTTGCTAATCCTTTGAAACGTAGTACTTTTAGTGCCTTGTTCAGTACTCATCCCCCAATTGAAGAGCGCGTTAGCCGTCTGCGCAGTATAGCCACAAAGGCATAAAAATATGCCGGCTAAAAAAAATAAAACAGCTGCAAAAAAAAGCCTACAAGTTAAAGCTGATCAGCCCAGACGTCGAAAACTTACCAGGAAAAACAAAAAAAAGTTTACCAAACAAAATACCCAGGTATCTAGTAGCTTCCGCTTGCTAATAAACGCAGGGCGGCATTTATGGCAGCATAAGGGACTATTTGCTGGCATCTTGGCTGTTTATTCCATACTTTATTTTATACTCGTCAAAGGACTTGCCACTGACTTTCAACTGACTGAGGCTAAGAGTTTGATTGAAGAAACTGTTGGAGATCAACTTGGTAATTTTGAAACAGCGGCAACGCTATTTGGGGTACTTATAGGTTCGGCGGGCAGCGCTAATAATGATGCGGCCAGTATATATCAGGCAATACTGGTTATGTTTGTTTCGCTCGCTGTTATTTGGGCGCTTAGACAAACTTATGAACAGCATCAGGACCGTACTATTAAAAGCAGTTTCTATAAGGGAATGTACCCGGCTGTACCTTATATACTAGTGTGGTTTGTCATCATCCTACAGATGATACCGGCGCTCATAGGCCTTTCGATTTATGGTCTAGTACAGAGTAACGGTTTAGCTGTAAGCGGATTTGAGCAGATATTGTGGCTGTTTGTACTTCTACTAGGTCTCAGCATATCTATTTACCTAACAAGTTCATCAATATTTGCAAGCTACATTGTGACGCTGCCTGATATGACACCGATGCGTGCGTTGCGTTCAGCACGAAAGCTGGTTAAATTTAGGCGATTCACGATACTACGTAAAGTTATCTTTTTGCCTGCCGTACTTAGTCTGCTGGCAGGTATAATATTTTTTCCGCTAGTTTTATTCGCGCCGGTTGCAGCCGAGGTTTTATTTTTGCTGTTCAGTTTGGCAGTTATAATTATTGGCCATAGTTATTTGTATCAGTTGTACAGGGAACTTCTATGACATATACCGAAGCTAAAAACCGCATAGAAAAGCTCAAAAAACTAATCAACGATTACCGCTATCATTACCATGTGCTTGACGAGTCTATTATGAGCGAAGCTGCGGCTGACAGTCTGAAACATGAGCTTACGAAGCTGGAAGAAACCTACCCGGATCTACTAACTAACGACTCACCGACGCAGCGGGTGGCTGGTACGGCATTGGATAAGTTTGTTAAAGTTGAACACAAATACCCAATGATTAGCCTGAATGACGTGTTTGACCGTGAGGAAGTGGAGGCTTGGATCAAACGTACAGATAAGTTGGCACCAGGGCGTACGCATCAGTATTTCTGCGATATTAAAATGGATGGCCTGGCCTGTGCGTTGATTTATGAAAACGGCACGTTAAAGCAGGCGGTTACACGTGGTGATAGCATGGTCGGTGAAGACGTTACCCAAAACATACGGACTATAATCAACGTGCTGGTATCAATGCGTAAAAATAAATCTAATCAGCTATTTCTTAAAGGACGAACTGAAGTCCGTGGGGAAATAGTAATGTATAAAAAGGATTTTGCAGAACTAAATAAGAAGCGCGAAGCAGCAGGAAAGCCGATTTTTGCAAATCCGCGCAATCTTGCTGCTGGCACTATCCGACAGCTTGATGCGCGGCTGGTGGCTGAGCGCCCACTGCATTTCCGGGCATATGATCTTCTGCGTGATAACCCGGCTGAAGTACCAAGCAATGATTTGGCATATAAAGTCTTGATTTCTTTAGGCATTACTACCAACAATCAGGCTGAAGTATTTTCTGATGTTGATTTGGTTATGAAGTTTGCTGACGAATGGCAGCAGAAACGTCACGAATTACCGTTTAACACCGATGGTTTGGTTATTAAATTAAACGACCGGAAGCTGTTTGCCGACCTTGGTACGGTCGGCAAGACGCCCAGAGGAGCAGTTGCGTATAAATATGCAGCCGAGGAAGCGACTACGATAGTTAAAGACATTGTGATCAGCATTGGTAGAACTGGGGCAGCCACTCCGGTGGCCGTATTTGACCCGGTGGTTGTGGCCGGTACGACCGTACAGCATGCCAGCTTACATAACGCCGATGAGATAAAGCGCAGGGATATCCGTGTGGGTGACACGGTTGTTATCTATAAGGCCGGTGATATCATACCGCAAGTTGAAAAAGTTCTACTGGAGCTCAGGCCGAAAGTTGCTAAAACATTCAACATGTTTACGGAACTCAGCCGACAATATCCTGAGTTGGAGTTTGTACGTCCGGAAGGGGAGGCTGTATACCGGGTCAAGGGCGCAACGGGACCATTGCTCCTAAAACGCGCCCTCGAACACTTTGCGAGCAAAAGCGCACTCGATATCGATACCTTGGGTGAAAAGAATGTTGAAGCCCTTGTGGATGCAAATTTGGTGCATGATCTCGCAGACCTTTACACTGTCACTAAAGAGCAGCTGTTGAATCTTGAACGTTTCGCCGAGGTGTCGGCCGAAAATCTCGTTAATGCGATAGGCGCAAAAAAGCATCCTTCTTTGTCCCGTTTTGTGTATGGGCTTGGCATCCGGCATGTTGGTACGCAGACGGCAGTAGATCTGGCAAATTATTTCAAGAAACTTGATAACCTCGGCACTGCTACCTACGAAAATCTACGTGCCGTCAATGGCATAGGTGAAGTTGTCGCTGATTCGATCCTTGGATGGTTCGTCGACGATGATAACCAGGCTCTACTGTCAAAATTCCGGGTTTTAGGCGTATGGCCTAGGGACGTGACAATAGCTGGAGGCAAATTAAGCGGCAAAAGTTTCGTAGTTACTGGTACGCTTGAGACAATGGGCAGGGAAGCCGTTGCAGAAAAAGTCCGTAATTTAGGTGGCACCTTCCAATCGTCAGTTGCATCAGGAACGACATATTTGGTAATGGGTAAGAACGCGGGGCAAAGTAAAGCTGATAAAGCCAAAAAACTTGGCACACAAATCATTAATGAAACAGAGCTGCTGAAACTTATCGGCTAAGATGACTACTGTATGTCAGGACACATTTTTAATGTACAATAAACCCTAAAGAGAGATGTATGATAGACCTGATAAATCCGGTTGCTAAAGAAGCCCTGAGTCAAAGCCTTGAAAAGTATTTTGCCAAATGGGACGAATACGTTGCACGCATGGGCATTTATGCAATTGCCGAAAAAATGCAGCCGGTCGCAGTCGGATGGAAAGTCGGTAACCGTGATGAATACCGGCGAACCATGAGTGTACTTGATAATTATGCCCTCCAGATACATACCTTAACGGTCAGTAAGCGAAAGATAGCTACAGTTGTGTTAGAGGAGCCGCTGGCTCGTGGTATAACGACAATAAAAGTAATTGAGCGCCGTGCAGGTGCAAATGATCCTGTTGGTCTTGATCATGTTGATTTTTATCTTCCAATGATAGATGGCATTGCAGAAATGCTTGAACGTGGAGAGGCTAACTGGCGTAGGCAGGGCAGCGAAAAGTATCAGCGCATCAGTGTCCGCTTTGGTCCAGAATCGTTGTATGAAGCCAAGATAATTGACCATACAGTTTTAGATATCGCTGCTGATGAGCTTGTACACGCCAGCAAGAAGCTGTTGAAACCAACTCCACGCAGTAAAAAAGCCACCATGAATTAAAAAGCGATCAACAGTACCTGATCGCTTTTTGGCCGTACAACAGCTACAGACTCTAGCTAGTAGATATAAAAATGGTGGAGCATAAGGGATTCGAACCCTTGACCTCTTCCATGCCATGGAAGCGCGCTAGCCAACTGCGCTAATGCCCCTTAATTACAAGGGGTGATTGTAGCAGAATAAGCAGCTAAGATAAAGAGTTGTTACTCTGAATAAGATACGGCTTCCTGATGATATACTGGACTGAAGCATGAAACAAATATTAAAGAATACGGTTGCTTCAATATTGGGCTGGCAAGTACGTCGTCTGCGGAAGAAGACAAGCTTTATAACTATTGGTGTTGTTGGCAGTATTGGTAAAACCAACACCAAGCTGGCAATAGCTGAAGTATTAGAAAAAAAGTTCAAGGTACAGTACCAGAGTGGCAATTACAACGATATAGTTAGTGTACCGCTAATATATTTTGGTCATTCGCTGCCTAGCCTGTTTAGTCCTGTGGCTTGGCTGAAAATATTTATAAGTAACGAAAAAATTTTGGGCAAAGCTTATCCATATGATATTGTCGTGCTCGAGCTTGGAACAGATGGACCAGGACAAATTAATGCATTTAGTAAGTACGTAAGCCTAGACTATGCGGTCATTACAGCAATAACGCCCGAGCATATGGAATATTTCGAAACGATGGAGGCGGTAGTTCAAGAGGAGTTGTCAATTAAAAACTTTGCTAAAAAGTTGATCTATAACACTGATTATATAGATGCAGCTTATTACAATCAGATTGCAGAAGGCAGCGTAAGCTATGCCATTAAAAACGTCGATGCAGACTTCCATCTCGCTAATATTTATCATTCAGCCCAGGGCCTAGAGGCGGATGTAAAATATGAAAAAGAAATACTACTACATTTTGCACATGAAGTCGTTTCAAGCATTCAACTTTATTCTGTTCTGGCGGCTATAATAGTAGCCCGAGAACTAGAAATGAAGACGACGGAGATTATAGCGTCAATTGCAAATATAAGACCTGTCAGCGGACGTTTACGTAGGCTAAGGGGGATAAATAACAGTACCATAATTGATGATACTTATAACTCAAGCCCAGCGGCGGTAGAGGCAGGACTTGAAATGCTGTACAAGCTACAGGCTTCACAAAAGATAGCGATTTTAGGCAGTATGAATGAACTGGGCTCGATGTCGGCTGATGCCCATACCGAGATAGGTAAGCTTTGTGATCCTAAGCATTTAGACTTATTGGTCACTATTGGTGCAGAAGCAAACAAATATACAGCATCTGCAGCCGAAGCTAGCGGCTGCACAGTCAAAAAATTTGATGATCCATATGCAGCCGGAGAATATCTTCAGAGTCAAATCAAAGGAGAGGCAATAATATTTGCGAAAGGGTCGCAAAATGGTGTTTTTGCTGAAGAAGTTATAAAGCTATTATTAGCAGATCCAGAAGATGCCAATAAGTTGGTTCGGCAGTCTCCATATTGGATGCAAAGGAAAAAGAAAGGCTTTAATAAAGGATAACTACATGGCACGAGTATACGAAAAAGTATTTTATGGCGATAAATTAGTGCCGCTAAGCGAGGCTAGCCTAAGTGTTGCAAGTTCAGCTGTATTATATGGCCTAAGTGTCTATACAGTTTTCCCGGTGTCACTAAATAACAAGGGCCAACTTGTCGCTTTTAGGCTGCAAGACCACTTCAGGCGCCTTACGTCATCGGCTAAAATTATCGGCATAGATACATTTGAAAAAAAATGGAATTACGAACGATTTGTGGATGCGGTTAACCAGGTTGTTACGGATCAAAAACCTACGGAGGACGTATTTGTAAGGGCGACAATTCATGTGGATGCACTAGTCGCTGGAACGCGCTCTAGGGGACTTAGCACAGTACTCAGTATGTTTCTATACGAAGCGCTGCCCATTATCCCGCAAGACGGGGCACGGCTGAAAACCAGTGTTTGGCGTAGGATTCCAGATTACGCCATTCCATCGCGTGCTAAAGTGAACGGTGCATATGTAAATTCTGTTCTTGCCAAACAAGACGCAATTGATAGTGGCTATGATGACTGTATTTTTCTTGATTCCCAGGGTCATGTTTGCGAACTCAGCGCTGCTAATATCTTTATAATCCGCGACGGAGCATTGATAACACCCGACACTACACATGATCTACTTGAAGGCATTAATCGCAGAACGGTTATTCAGCTTGCATACGATCTAGATATACCGGTAGTAGAACGCGCAGTTGATCTAACGGAACTTTACATTGCCGATGAGGCATTTGCCTGCGGCACCTCAGCGTTCGTAGCGCCAATAAAAGAAGTTGATGCCAGGCAAATAGGCAACGGTCACACGCCGATTACTGAAAAACTGCGGCCTCTCCATAGCGCTGTGATTCATGGCAACCACCCCGGCTATGAAAAATGGCTGACAGTTATTTCGTAGTTGCAAGAATTAATAATCTGTCTACAAATTGTGGCATGGAGTAACCAGCTTCCCGCACCATTTTGGGAAGCAGGCTTTGATCGGTTAACCCAGGGATTGTGTTGGTTTCCAGTACGTGCAGAATATTATTTGAGTCAATCATAATGTCTGTCCGTGACATATGCCGGCAACCCGTAAGTTCGTGTATTTTCAGCGCTATATTTTGTGCCTGTTTTTGCAGCTCGATGCTTACATTTACTGGGGGGCACAGTTCCTGAGTTGCTCCATTGTATTTATTTTCATAATCAAAGTCACCATTCTCAGGCGGAATAATTTCAATAATCGGTAACGCTTCATTATCGAAAATCCCGACAGTAATCTCACTACCTTCAGTCAATGGCTCGAGTAGCATTTGAGGATATTTTTGTAATAACTCCGCAGCTTGGCTAACACTTTGGTCATCAATAGTTCTTATAATTAACGTATCAAGGCTGCTGCCGCCATCGAAGGGTTTAAGCACAAATGGTTTTTGGAATTCAGGAATTCCCATATCATTTCTTGAAATCAATCTACCCTTAGAAGCCGGCAGACTATTTTTTGAAAGAAACTGTTTATACCGCCACTTATCAAAACAAAGCGCAGATGCTTCGCTGCCACTACCGACAAATGGAATTCCTAAGTCCTCGAGCTCTCTTTGAAGTACGCCGTCTTCTCCTCCAGCACCATGAAGGACTGGGAAAACGACCTTAATGCCGTTAACTAAATTTCTTATATCAAAATCTGGTTCTGCCGGGTCAGCAATTTTACATTGGTGGCCGGCAGCGATTAAAGCTTCTTTTACTGAATTGCCAGAACGCAACGAGACTTCGCGCTCATTAGATTTTCCTCCTGATAAAAGCAGCACATTCATGAGGCACAGTATACGCTAATAGAATTTAAGTAATTCAAACTATTGGTAATTATTACGGTCTAAGAGATTATAATTTGGTACCTCTTTGATATTAGCAAGATTGAGTCCCTCTAGAGTATATCTGTTAAATAGAGTAAAATGTTACAAAGATATGCAGCGCTACAACCCTAAAGAAATCGAACCCAAATGGCAAAAGATCTGGGAAGATTCTAAGATTTACGAGGCAGATAATTCGTCTGATAAGCCCAAGAAGTACATTTTAGAATATTTCCCGTATCCTAGTGGTGCCGCCATGCACGTTGGGCACGTGCGCAATTACACTATTGGCGATGCCATGGCACGTTTCTACCGTATGCAGGGCTTCAATGTACTGCACCCTATGGGGTGGGACGCATTTGGCTTGCCGGCGGAAAATTATGCTATTAAGAATAACATCAGCCCCCAAACTGCCATAAAAGAGAATACCGGGAAGTTTAAACAGCAATTGATGCAAATGGGGTTTAGTTACGATTGGTCACGCGAAATAAACTCGTCCGATCCATCTTATTACAAATGGACGCAATGGTTTTTCCAATTGTTGTTCGAACGCGGGCTTGCATATCAAAAAGAATCTTTGCAGTGGTGGTGCGAACACGATAAAACGGTACTGGCCAACGAGCAAGTTGAAGCTGGCAAGTGCTGGCGTTGTGGCAACTCGGTAAGTAAGAAGTCACTTAATCAGTGGTTCTTTAAGATTACCGATTACGCTGAACGCCTGGCCGATGATTTGGAAAAATTAGACTGGCCCGATGGTGTTAAAGCTATGCAGCGCAACTGGATTGGTAAGAGCAAGGGTGCAGAAGTTGATTTTAGAGTTGAAGATGCTAATGGTGTAATCCGTGTGTTCACTACCCGGCCTGATACCTTATTTGGCGCAACTTTCATAGTATTAGCGCCCGAGCATCCCCTAATCGATACGCTAGTAACTGACAGTGAGAAAATCAAGGTAGAGGAGTATATAAAAACTTCTGTGCAAAAATCCGAGATTGAACGTCAGGAGACGGATCGTGATAAAACAGGAGTTTTTACTGGTTCTTATGCGATTAATCCGGTCAACAATGCCAAAGTCCCTATTTGGGTAGCGGACTACGTACTGCCAGGTTATGGCACCGGCGCTATTATGGCAGTGCCGGCACATGACGAGCGTGATTATGATTTTGCCAAGAAGTTTGACCTACAAATTATTGAAGTAGTACAAAAGCCCGAAGGATTTGAAGGTTGCTACAGCGGCGAAGGGTTGATGGTGAGCTCAAACCATTACAATGGTCTCAGCTCAAGCGACGCTAGGGAAAAAATTGTTTCAGATTTGTCCAGCCAAGGTGCTGCCGAAGAAAAAATAAATTATAAAATTCGCGACTGGCTAATAAGCCGCCAGCGTTATTGGGGCGCACCAATCCCTATTATTCACTGCCAAAAAGACGGTGCGGTGGCGGTGCCAAAAGACCAATTACCTGTTGTGCTGCCGGAAGTTGAAAGTTTTCAGCCAACCGGTGATGGCAGGAGCGTATTAGCTAGCATACCAGAGTGGGTCTATACTACTTGTCCAAAGTGCGGCGGTCCTGCCCAGCGCGAAACCGACACCATGGACGGCTTTGCCTGTAGCAGCTGGTATTTCTTAAGATTTGCCGATCCGCACAGTGACAATGAACCGTTCAGTAAAGACAAGGTTAAATACTGGTTGCCGGTTGATGATTACATCGGTGGGGCCGAGCATGCTGTTATGCACCTGCTTTATGCTCGGATGTGGACTAAAGTAATGTTTGACTCTAACTTGATCGAATTTGATGAGCCATTTTTAAAATTACGGAACCAGGGAATGATATTGGCGCCTGATGGTCGTAAAATGAGCAAGAGCTGGGGCAATGTCATTGCACCTGACGATATTATTGCTCAGGGGTATGGAGCTGATAGCGTGCGTCTTATGGAATTGTTTATTGGACCATGGGATCAATCAGCTGCCTGGAGCATTGAAGGGATGGGTGGCGTATTTAGGTTCTTGCAGCGCGTATGGACATTAGTACAAGAATATTTAGCATCAGAAAAAGGCCATATAGATACACGAGCCTTGCATCAATCCATACATCGCACAATTCAAAAAGTAACAGTCGACATTTCTGAAATGAGCTTTAATACAGCCATAGCAGCCTTGATGGAATGTGTAAACGAGCTTTATAAAATTAAATCGGTTGATAAATATTCTTCTGAGGGATGGCAAAATTCGCTTGAAACATTAGTACAGCTAACTGCGCCGTTTGCTCCTCATATAGCCGAGGAAATGTGGGCACAACTTGAGTGTGAGGGCTCTGTTCACGCAAGTGACTGGCCAATTTGGAGTGATGATTACTTGGTGGTAGAAACAATGAAGATAGCAGTACAAGTTAATGGTAAATTGAGAGCCCAGCTTGTATTGCCTTCAGAATCAGATGAGGAAGAGGTAATTGCAGCGGCTAGGTCAGATGAAAAAATTAAAAAATACCTCACTACAGAACCAGAAAAGGTGATTTACGTAGCCGGCAGACTCATAAATTTTGTTGTTTAACTAGCCTACTGGTCTCTACCCCTTGAGATTTTTACAGATTAGCGCTATAATACAGCGTAATTTACTACTTAAATGTAACAAAGGAGAGTATGTACTTCTATGGGTAAGCCCAAGAAACGAACATCGCATCGTAAGACGGGTACTCGCCGAAGCCATCATGTGGTCAAGCTGGCACGTGCTACCAATGCGACATCACCGGTAAAAGCTTTTACCACCATCCGTGAATCAGCTAAGGCAAAAGTCACAAGCGAAGAAGTAAAGTAGGGTATACTGGTACTCAACGTACCATAAGCGGAAAGTTAACAATTCTATGGCATCCAATCGGCATTTAGGTCGCATCGTTGCACTACAGACGCTCTATGAGCAGGATTTTCGCCGTGAAGCCGGTGACGAATCATTTGACCTCACCGATGTCCTAGCCCGGAATATCAGCCGCTACCGTGAGACTATCGACGATACTGATTTTATTGACCAACTAGTCCAAGGGGTCATAAAGCACGAAGACGATCTAGATAAAATATTGCAGCCATTAGCCCAGGAGTGGCCGATAAATCAAATTGCACGTATGGATCGGGTCGTCTTACACATAGGAACCTATGAGCTAATGCACGACAAAGATATACCGCCTAAAGTAGTGATCAATGAAGCGGTAGAATTAGCCAAAGCTTTCGGTGGAGAAAATAGCTCCAAATTCATTAACGGTGTACTTGGTTCGTTGTTACGGCAAATAGAAGAAAAGGAATCCCCTAAGCCTAAAAAGGCCGACGCCTAGAATGGGCGACGTTCAAGACCCTACCCCAACTCCTGATTCCCGGGGCCGCAGGTATATAAAAAATATTATGAAGCGACCGAAACCAATCAAAGGATTTAAGACATTCATTAATCGCCGCCGTCCGGCAATTAATGAAGTTGTTCGTGAGCCAACTGCTGGCGGCATAGTTTTCCGCCATGCTAAAAATGGCACAGATGTGGAATTCTTACTCATCCAGGACGCCAAAAACCGTTGGACCATACCAAAAGGTCATATAGAAGAAGGTGAAGACTCAAAGCAAACTGCTGAACGCGAGATACAGGAAGAAACTGGGCTCCAAGAGATGGAACTCCTGCAATGGCTGGGGAAGATTAACTTCCGATACCGTCGGCAAACCAGTCTGGTACTAATGACAACAGAAATCTTTTTGGTTCGGGCTAAAGGCGATAGCGACAAGCTCCAAGCTGAAGATTGGATGAACGACTGTAAATGGCTTCATTCTAGGGACGCACTTGATAAAATAGAGTACGATGACATTGGAAAATTGATGCTTGTCGCACTGTCCAAAATACGTAAAGGCAAGCTGTAAATATGCAGGACATTACCAGTTACCAGGCATTTGCTTTAGAAAAACTGAATGTAGAATTCAGCGACATAGGCTTACTAATCACCTCATTAACCCATCGTTCTTATGTCAACGAGCACCGATCAACCGTAAAAGATCACAATGAGCGGCTAGAGTTTCTGGGGGATGCAGTACTAGAGCTAGTTGTTACGGAATATTTATACACTAACTACAAGGAGCCTGAAGGCATACTTACCAACTGGCGCAGTGCTTTAGTGCGAACCGAGAGTATTAGTGCAGCCGCCAGCGCCTTAGGTTTTGAACCATTCTTGCGACTTTCTAGGGGAGAAAAACGAGGCACCGAACGTGCCCGAGCCCAAATTTTAGCTAACAGCTTTGAAGCTGTTATAGGCGCAATTTATATAGATAAAGGTTACGATGCAGCAAAGGAACTTATTGATAATACAATTCTAAGTACTTTTGCAAAAATTCTAGAAACTGGCTCATGGTTGGATGCTAAATCACGAGTACAGGAACTAGCCCAGAGCGTTCTTAGTTTTACGCCGTCCTACAAAGTTTTAGCAGAGGATGGTCCGGACCACGACAAGATGTTTACTGTAGGTGTCTACATTGACACAAAACTGTATGGCAAAGGAAATGGCCCCAGCAAGCAAGCCGCTCAGCAGGCAGCAGCAGAAAAAGCCCTTAAAAAACTAGAAAAAAGTTAGTTTTATAATTAATTGATTTTGTTTCATTTCATATCTGTTGACAGATAAGATTTATATCTGTAGAATAGGTAAGACTTTTAGGTGATAATATAACATCCCGCTCCAACAGGCGGTTAGAAAGATAAATTTAAAGCTCAAATGCTCGCTATCCGCATGCAACGAACCGGCCGCAAAGGCCATGCCCAGTTCCGCTTAATAGTCCAGGAATCTCGCCGCTCTCCTAAGAGCGGTAACATTGTATTTGCTCTAGGCAGCTACGATCCACACAGTAAACAGATTCAAGTTGATAAAGAAAAAGCAAGCTTCTATTTAGAGCATGGCGCTCAGCCTTCTCCTCGTGTTGCGATTTTGTTGCAAAAAGAAGGCGTTAAAATGCCGAAATGGGTTGAGATAGAACAGACTAAAAAGCGTACAATAAAGAACTCAACTAAACTACGTCGTAACCGTCCAGCGGATGAAAAGCCGGCGGATGAATCGGTCACAGAGCTGGCCAATGCGGTTACTACCGACGAGAAAAAACCTGCCGAATCTGATACGGAAGCTCAGGCACCTGAAGAGACTGCCGCTGAAACCACAGTTGAAGTACCTAAAGAAACAACCAAAGAAGCATCTGAGGAAACTGCCTAACCTGCAAAATAAGCACGAGCATTTTTCTAAGTTGTTTTGTATAATTAGGTTATACCACTAACCTAAAGGAGTGACCGTACATGAATAATAGTATTGACCAGCAATTTATTGAATATATAGTCAAATCTCTTGTTGGCAACCCAGATAAAGTGTCCTTAGAACGACGCATTGATGAAAAGGGTGTGTTACTAGAGCTAACAGTTGATCCGGAAGATCTCGGCCGGGTAATAGGCAAACGTGGTGCGACTGCCCAGAGTTTACGCACACTGCTGCGGGCACTTGGTACTAAGAATGATGCTCGTTATAACTTAAAGATTGTTGATAATGGTGAACCACGACCGCCTCGCGACACTAACTCGCAAGCCTCAGGTGATGACGGAAATTGGGGCACATCCGATGATACACCCACAGATAACCCGGCTGCAGTTGCGCCCGTGTTGACCAGCGACGAACTTGATCTTGATGATGATAAAGCTGAACCTGAAGAAAATGGCGATAAAATGTCCAAAGCCCGTAAGGAACTAGAAGATTTAGACGACCTTGATATCTAACTAATAAATAAACATGAAAATACAGATAATTACCTTGTTTCCTCCGATGTTTGAGGGGGTACTAGGTAACAGTATGCTGTGGAAGGCGCAAGACCGTGGTATTGTGGAATATTCAATTATAGATTTGCGTCAGTTTGGATTGGGCAGTCGAAGGACAGTAGATGATACGCCATATGGGGGTGGTGACGGCATGCTACTAAAGCCCGAGCCGATCGTGGCCGCAATCGAACAAGCAAAGAAGCATGATCCGGATGCGCACGTTTTACTGCCTACTCCGCGCGGAAAGCTATATAAACAATCAGAGGCAAAACGACTAGCCGCTGATACAAACGGCCTCATAATCGTATGTCCGCGATACGAAGGCTATGATGAGCGCATAACCAAATGGGTAGACGAACAGCTCTGCATTGGCAATTATGTGCTGACAGGCGGGGAAATCCCAGCCATGATAATTATAGATAGTGTAGTCAGGTTATTGCCCGGTGTATTAGGCGGCGAGACCTCGGTCGAGGTTGAATCATTTCAAGATGATGATAAAAGTGTTGAATTCCCTCAATACACCCGCCCGGAAATGTTCGAGGGAATTAAAGTGCCGGACGTACTTTTAAACGGCAACCACGGCGAAATTGCCAAATGGCGCAAAGCACAACAATGATCTTAACCTAGACAGTAGACTTTATGCGCAGCATCAAATCTTCCACGAGATTCCGCATGCCGTGGCGTGATCTTGCCGATCGGGGATGGGACTCTATTACTTTATGATAAGCTTCAACGTATTGCTGGGACATATTTTTATAATTAAACAATTGGCGTGCCCTGTTGGCTATATATGTCCTGTCCATCTTAAAACACTCTTCGATGTTGTTACGTCCTTCAATAAAATCCTCAACCAACATTCCTGTCCTTGAAGGTTCTATCAGTTCTGGCATAGAACCACGGGCAGTTGCCAGTGTAGGCGTTCCGCAGTAAGCAGCTTCCAGTACTGTCAGGCCGAATGGTTCGCGGAAGTTGGTTGGGTGCAGGTTGCAGCGGGCTTTACTAACAAGTTCTACTTTTGCATCAAAATCTAACTCACCTAAATACTCAACTAGAGGATGGCTTAAGTACTTTTCAATTTCTTCAATAAAATAGCCTTCGCCCTTAAAGTCAATTTTACCCGCAAGCTTGATTTTTATACCCATGCTAAGAGCTAGCTGTATAGCTAAATGCGGGTTTTTATCCCGATCAAATCTTCCCAAAAAGCATACGTAATCCTCTGGCTCAGTAATTATAGGAAATTCGGCAGGATTTTCGCCGTTATAAACGACGCCGACATAATTTAACTCGGGAAATGCCGCCTGCTGATTCTTTGAAATCGAGGCAAAATTTAAATTCTTACGCTTAGTATAATAATCTACATGTTCGAACTCAATCATATTATGGAGGGTTGTAATGTTGGGGAAGTTTTTAAAAGCGGTAAGGTCATAACCGTGAGAATGAATAATATCGATTGTTGGCAACAATTCTCGCAGTTTCTTAGCTGTTATACGGAAGGCTTTTTGCTCAAGAAGCTTATGCGCCTTTAAGCCAGCCTTTGTTTTTGGGAAAAACAGGGCTTTTTCGACTATCGGGACAATTTCACAATCTACTTTCGAGTCACCAGGTCCTAAAAGGATCGGGACATGACCAGCTTCTTTTAATCCATTGATTAAGTAGTATATAACTTGCTCTGTTCCGCCATACTTAACAGGCGGCACCGGTACATACGGGCCCGCTACAATTGCAACACGCATGAACAAAATTCCTTAACTTCAAGTCTTAGCACACATATCATTATACTCTATAAAACATGTTTCAGGGCTGTAAGAATTTTAACTCATTTGCTTTTGGTCAGCCTATATCCGTATGTCGGATAGCGAGCCCAAAGTGCTATAGGGTTAAGGTAGAGGCCAACTTTAGGCAGTTTTGCGAGAACTTTTTTTTCGAATGACTTCTGCCAGGCTGACTGTTTTGCTTGTTCGTTTATAATAACCCTGTCTTTTAGCTGATAGTTCATGATTGCAATGATTGCCGAAACAGTCCAGGCTTGGATACGTTCCGGATTGTTGGTACTATCCACTAACATCAGCTCACCGTGCGTATGCGAACTTGGCGAGCTTGCAAGCACGCGCCCGAGCAGATCAACATAAAGGAATTCTGGATATTCCCTGGTCTTTAAGTACACGTTAAGCAAACGGTTTTCTAGTTGGTATGCAAGCTTTGTTAATCCTTGCCGGCGCAAGCCTTTGGCTATATCATAGGTTTCTTTTGGCCAGGATACGTATGAGCCGTGGTAATCCCAGAATTCTATCAAATGAGCCGCGCTTAAAGCTCGGCTGCGGATACCGGCATCCGTTACAAAATCGCTGCTCATGATATATTCCACTAATGCCTCAATAAAATTATGGCGTTTTTCGGCTGGCAATTCATTAAAAAATTCCGTATCCAATAGGGCCGCGGGGTTAGCAGTACGTGTCTTAATAATTCGTAGCTTGCCTTCAGGACTAAAGTCCGTGCCAAGCGCAAAATAGTTGCGGTCTTTTAGCCATAATAGTTCGATCGTACGATCACGTAAGTTCTTTGCCGCCGCAATATATTTAGGGGCTGATTCCGGGAAAAATATAGCCGCCGCCATTAACCCATCATAAGTAATACCCTGTACTTCAATTGAGCCTATAGGCGCCGAATGATTAGCTAGCTGTTTGTCTTCATGGACATAAAACTCATCCGAATCTTTCCATACCTGGTTTAGTATCCCATGCGGATTGGCTCTTTTATACTCGAGTAAGCCGGTTTGGGAACTGTCAAGCTTGTCCATGATCCACTGAACTGCCTGAGCTGCGACATCGTGCATAGTAGTTATTTTGCCGTTTCTCAACGAAATTTTACTTTCTAATATTTTTGGTCCCTTCATTTCGCAGTACCGGCCTAATGTACGTAAAAAATGCGGTGTCGGATCGATAGCACCGTAGTATGCCATTTCTTTTTCATTGCCGCCCCACTTTTCTGAAAGACTCTTAAAAATACTCATGGATGTATCATCTATCGACTTGCCGTCAACGATTACATTCCTGTACTCATGGATTATTTTACCTGGCTCTTCTTCGTTTATTTTATTGTGTGTTTGGCCTTGTAGGCTTGCAAGCGTAGTAAGGATATTAACGACAAGGCGTGGCTTTATCATCATAAGATCCTCTGCGACTTCTAACGAATCGCGGCCGAATATAGCACCCTTGAATAAAGTGTCAGAACTTGCATATACTCCAGAGCCAGATTTAGATGTCACGCTACGTAGTGCTAGGGAAGGTATAACTAATGCATTTTGCATCTTCGGCAGAATATTTTTTAACAACTTTACGTTTTGTGCCATATACTCATTCTAACTGCTATAGTTATCATAAAAAAACGAAATACCTAACATTCGTACATTAATAAACCTGTTAAAATATGCCCCCATCTGTTAAAATTGTCCCGAAAGTCATTATTTACAAATTCGCGAGAGGAATCGCAAATTTGAGTGGGGAAGGCTTGCTGAGGTTGCTACTTTTGCCGAGTAAATTTATTTTGTCGGCAAATATGTAACCGCAGCATCACACTTCGACGATGGGGATTGGCCAAGTGGTAAGGCAGTGGATTCTGGTTCCACGATCGGGGGTTCGAATCCCTCATCCCCAGCCAAATAAAAATGACCTCAGTCGAGGTTTTTTTATTTGTTCGTGACAGAGTTTGTGCGTACGAGAATGTCCAGTGGGACATTCCCCGACCCGTAGCCCTAAACCAATTGGATTTGAGGTGGCTTTCGAACTTAATTTTAATTTGCTTGTCAGGCTAATCTTTCTATAAAATAGAATACACAAAATGACATCTAATAAGCTGAAACTTTTTACTATAGGTTAGTAAACAGTAGTATCTCTTTGGTGTGCTATGTAGGCGTTAGTAGGAAGTGAAGTTGGTTCAGTTAAGGGTATGGGTACGCGCGATCTTAATAGCGTGTTCTGGGCAAATTGAGCAGTCGGATCAGCTCCACGGTGAATTTCGCCTTCGAAAGATATCGCGAGGTTCTCAATTCGTATTCTGCTGCCGTATATGAAGTACCATGGCGTAGGCACAGTCGCCTCGTACCCAGAAGGCTGTATGAATTCACTTAGAATAGGCACTGCATTTGAGCCGCCACCTATGCGTCGATAGGCAAAGCTCTCAATTGGGTTTTGCCCTTCTTTCCACCCATCTTCCGGTGGTCTACCGTCAAATACGTAAGCAACAGCTCTTGCGGGTGGCCCATCTATAAGTAAGGCGTGTTTACTCGTGCAGCGAGCAAGATCGTTTACGAATTGGCAATCACGGGTTATCGTTGCAGTATCTATATTACCTAGATAATTTTTAATCTCAACATAGCGACCAACGGCAGATAAGAAAAAATCAGGATTATACTTTCTACCGTCCGGAAACTCTACTGTAACTGGTTCATAACTGTATCTTATCTTGACTTGGCTCATCAACCGAGCCCATAAAGCTTCAGCTTGAGATCTGTAAGTCTGGTTGTTGTAAGTATACGGAATTGCTAACTCATAGTCTGTCATAAACGACTATTATATAACTAAATAATAATCACGACAATATTAATACTAAACTCAACAGTCAGAGGACTTTACTATAGAATATTCATAATAGACTGTAATCACAGAGTTGCGAAGTATGTCCACTAGCCCCAGCCAAATTACCTAAATATCAGTAAATGTAGGTAAAGTAATTTGCCGGCAAAGTACGTTCTGTCTTTGTATACAAACTTTGATAATTCATCTCACTAATAGTGACTGTATTATCGCTATTAACACGTTCAACATAGACAACATGCATGTTGCGTTGGCCAACAGCACCGGCTCTAGGCACAGAACCTGTGGCGATTCCCTGTGAAGCCGCTCGGCTTACCCACGTGTCTGCATTACCTAAATTATTAGGTAAATCAGGTCGTCTGTTTTTTACATACCACGTACAGTAACCGGGCGTGTAAAGGTTACCTGCAGAAGAACCTGTTGATGTACTTACAGGCCTTGTGGTAACTGCTGATTTTGCAACAGAATTTACTGCAGATGTGGCTGGCTTAGTTACCTCAGGTTTTGCTGTTTGTGCAAGAGTAGGCGTTTGCACTGGGAGCGTGCGTTCTGTTAGCGCTTCATCATGAGTGGGAATAATTAATTCTTGCCCAACCGTAATGATGTCGGGGTGCTTAACAGTTTCATTCTTATCAAATATTCGCTTCCATGTAGTTTCGTATTTTTTGGCTACAGTACTAAGTGAATCATTTTTAAGTACGGCGTATTTGACTTCAGTAGTTTCTGCTTTCGGCTCTGGGGTTTTAATAGTGCTACTGTCGAGCGTAGCTATAACCAGCGGCTGGGATACAGATAGTTTTTTATCATTTGATTGAGAAATTTCTAATGCTTTTACACTTGTGGTCGAGCTAATTACGGCAATAAAAGTAAATATGGACAAACCTGCTAATGCGGATTTATGCATTAATAATAACCCTCCTCAGGATTTAAAACTCAAACAACTACAAACGTAGGTCACTTAGATTTATAGAAATGTAGCTTTTTGCTGTAACCATACATTAAGTCATATCTAGTTGAGCTGTTTCCTGGCTGTATGAATATACAGTAAGTTCCATCGCCAATAGAAAGATAACTTTGTATGTAATTTACGTTTTTGTCGTTTGAATTAAACGGGTTGGATTAAAGCCAATGACCCGCTTTTGTATCTCTCCACTTCACACGAACAGATACAAGTTAATATGCTACAGGCATAAAATAAAAAGTCAAGCTTTACAGATAGTCAAAATGCTTATGCCTTAATACAAAAAATCGTATTAGCTTTTATTGTCGCAGTTGAAGTACATCTACTGGACACCATATTTATCAATGCATTAGCAAAAGTGAAATAACGCCAAGTTATCGCTGCGCAAGTCGTGAATAGGTGTTATGAAGCCAAGTGCTGGTAGATTATGGTGTAAGTTTTTTAAGAAAGCGTAACTCTCAGATGTAATGCTGTATTAAGTCGAACTATTGCTAAAAGCTTGAACTAGGAATTAAATGGAGCTATTAGATAAAAGAACTTTTATGTGTGAAATTGAAAACACCCCAAGCGCATCCAATTTTATAGTAGCCCCATTGACCGATCCCTTTGCTTTATACCGACAGGAAGAACAGGACGGGCGAACAATCTATAGTGCCGGATTCCCAAGCTATCCCGCTAATTTTTCACGGGATACGTTTCTAGCGGGTATTATCGCTGGCCGGTCAGATATCTTAAGCTCGCAGCTTGAATACAGCGCGGCGTACCAGGGTAAGGTTAAAGATCCGGTTACGGGAGAATCTCCTGGTAGGATTCACCACGAACAACCTGGAGCTCAACTTGTAGGCCGGGAAGGTTTATACACTACATATAACGCGTGTGATACCACTAGCCTTTTTTTAATCGCATGCGAGCATCTAGCTGATCTTGACAGATTTGCATCTGATAAGTTTATGGCTAGCAAAAGAAACAGTATTGAAAGCGCTGTCGAGCATATTCAGGAGCAACTCGACGAAGACAAGTTTTATCGAGAGTGCCCACCTGTCGGCAGCGATATGTACTCATTAAGAGTCACTTACTGGAAAGATTCAATCTTGCCAAATAAAAATAGCAAACTGGAACCTATTTATCCGGTAACTTATCCTCTGGCACATTTCATTGCGGCGCGTGGTCTTTTAAGTGCCAGTCGTATGCTCAATAAACGAAGCATTGCAACAATTGCTAGCGAAATGTTTGCTAATGGAATACGAAATTTCATCAGGCCAGGTGGTTATATGGTCTATGAAGACGCCGAAGAGAGAGTTTGGCAGGAGTCATCGGATGAACTGCATTCTTTAGCTTACATACCTGTCCGATACAATAAGTTACTGCCCAAAACAGACATACTGAGGCGATCCGAAATATTAAAAACTGCCATAGGCTATATGTGTACCCCTTCTGAAGTAGCTATTCATCTTAGTGATGGTTATCATGGGGATGTTGTATGGGTGTTTGAACAAGCCCTGATATATTATGGTGCAACTAAATTCGACATGGGCCGGATAGCTACTGTTGCCGCACAGGTAGCACCATATATAGGAGAAGGTCAGGAACTCTTTAAGGTAATCGAAACAGAAGTTGGCAATATCGAGATTATACCAAAAGGTAATAATTGTCAGCTTTGGTCTGTAGCCGCCGCCACATACTTCGCGGGACGTTCTGCTTTAGCTAAAAGGTCGCTGCTATAAGCGTAGAGTTTACATCATTAAAGCGATTAGAATATATTATTATTCCTAACCTATATTTATTTTGACGAGCGGCGTCTAAATAAGTTGTTATAGGAACTGAAATAATTATTATACCGACGCACCAGACTACAGCCAACCAACCAGAATTATCAAGAGGGGTACCAACTAACCAGGAGCGCATTGAGTCAATGACATGTGCTATAAATTGGTTTTTAGGCAAAATCCCTTAAGCCTGCTGGCATGGTATTGGGTATTTTAATCTTTGCTGAGCGGCATGGAGACGATAAACTCTGAGCCGACTCCTTCCATGCTTTCTACTTCGATTGTGCCACCCATGGCTTCTATATACTGTTTTATAATCCAAAGCCCTAAGCCCGTACCACTGATACCCTTGGTGTTTTCAGTTTGGACACGGTAAAAACGCTGAAAAAGTCGTTTACGTGCGTCCGGACTCATACCAAAACCCGTATCTTTTATGGTAGTGACAACACTATCTGTCTCTGCTTTTTGAGTTATAGTGACGCTGCCTTCTTTTGTATATTTGATGGCGTTATCAATAAGATTCGTAAATATTTCCTGAAGCCGACCTTCGTCGCATTTAAGAAGGGGCATAGTATCAGTTGTTTCTAGCTTAAGCTCTAGCGATTTATCGGCTGCAAAGACTTTATAATTATCAATAATCATTACTAACAACTTGGTGCTATCTACTGCCGTCATGTTATAAGCAACACGACCCTGCTCGATCCGGCTGACATTGAGCAGATCTTGGACCAAGCCATTCAGACGGTCGGTCTGGGATAGGGCAGTTTTGAGCTGGTTGTCAATCTGCTCATTTATTGGCCCGAAAGTACCATCCATTACGTTGGATATGTAGCCTTTAATAATACTCGTCGGTGCCTTAAGCTCGTGCGTGGCAACAGAAAGGAAGTCGCTCATAGTTTGGTTGATTTCTTTTTGCCGTGCTAGTAGCCGGATATTACCTACCAGTTTAAAATGGCGAAAAAGTAAGACAATTATAACAACGATACTGACCAGCAGAACAATAAAAGAAGTTGTAAAGGCTTTGTCGATAGCTTCTTCGGCATCAGTCGTAAGAATAGTGCTTGATACGACCGCTATCACATTACCGGTTTCATCAATGGCCGGTGTAGCTACATTCCAGGCCTGAGCCAACTGCCCATCATTGCGGATATTTACAAACTTAGCAATCGGCAATCGGCGCTCTGAGGCAATCTTAACTTGCAGCTCCGTGCTAGCGTCCAGTTCCTGCGAGGCACTCTTAGAACTAGCAACAATTACTAATTTGCCCGATTCTTCACGAATGATGCTAGTAGCAGTAATGGCTGGTTGGGATTCCTCAAGCTTTTGCAGCTTAGCGTCTAATTCCTGAAAGTTGCCCAACGCTACTTCAGTTTTGGCCGCCTCGGCTATTACGGCGTTAACTAGGTCTGCCTTTCGCCTTAACTCGCTGTTAAAAGCACTCCTGGTAGAACGTACGAGCAATATAGTGTTAAGAGCAACAAGAGCGGGTATCACTAATATTACTCCTAAGGAGTAAATAATTTCCAGCTTTTCTTTCTTCATGACTTATAGTTTTTGGTCTTGTGGCGGTTGTTCAGCAGGTTGGTCGCTTGATGGCGGGGTTATAACGTCTGATTGGGATGCTATCGTATTATCAACTCCTGATAGTGCAGGCTTGGCTTTTCTACGGCGTAATGTCAACAGCAGCGCTGTAAGAACTAAAACAACAAGCAAGCCCGTGGCGGCGGCATAAAGTAACATACTACGGTTTGACTGCGCCGGTGTAGCTTCTTCAGCTAAGCGTAAACTGAGACCACCAGGATTTGCGTCGGCGGCCTCGGCCGTGCCTATAAAGAAAGACACCGGATCGGAGCGTTCATAAACGCCGTCGCCACGGTCTACAACCGAATAAACTTCATGCTCACCTGATTCTATCGGGTCTTCTAGCAAGTATGTCCAGTTGCCGTTGGAATCAGTAGTTGTCGTAAGTACAAGTGGATCGGAAAATATATAAACAAATACCAGGCTGTTGGGCGCGGCTTTACCCCCGATTTTTAAGACATCAACTGTGCCAGTTTCATTTTCCTTAGTTGTGTTCTCTAGTTTGTTGAGTACCAACTGGTTATTTTTCTGCAGTTCCTTAATGGTTAAAGGCACAACTGGTGAGAAGTTGGAGGGCAAAATATAGTTACTACTGGCAAAGCAGACATTGAATTTTTTAATTTCCTCGAGTGTAGGTCGTGAGGCACCGGTATTTATAGCCGTAAAGCGAGCTTCCCCCAATGCACTAATAACACAGTCTTGGGCTATCGGATTGTTTTGCAAGGTGGCCTGACGTTGTACGGTTTCCGGTGTACTTACGGCTGTAGCCGGATCCGAAGTGGTAGTAGGCGATGTAGTAGAGCTATCGGTATTAGATGTTCCCGGTTCCGGTAATGGAGAGTCGGGCGATTTGACAACAATAGGGAGAGAAAGTAATGCTTCTTTACCACCATATTTAACGCGGATAACAACATTGCCAGTACCTACCGTTTGGCCCGATGAAAATTGTGCCTGATTATGATTAGGGTTAATATTGCCGATTGTGGTACTCCATAAGTACAAACTATAAATCGTGGGGTCAAAAGCCGGAGTATTTACTTCTGCATGAACGCTGATAGGGAAGCTGAAGCTCATTGGACCCTGCCAGTTAGGCGGCTGGGCTACAGCCGTTAAATTAGCCGCAGTTGGATTAAAGATATTGAGCGATGGTCCTGGGGCAATGCACGGGCTATTAGTAGCCGTAAAGTAAACTTCCGCATCTAGATTTGCTGGACCGTTCTGGTGTAAGCCCGTTACCCAGGGCATACTCCATGAATAGGTACTGTTTGGCTGAGCACGACCTATGGGCTGGCCATTAGAGCGGATAATTACTTTAGACATAGTCTCACTGCTCCCGCTTGGGCTACCTAAGATAACATTAGCTATGCCGCCCATTGGGTTAGTCGTGTTCCCACTTACACCTAAGGTAAAGCCAATACCGCAAGGTGGATACGATTGCGAGCTGGCCGGTACTGCGGCAACTAAATAAACTACCGATAACAGGGCTGCTGTAAGGATAAATATGAATTTTTGATTTACACGGGTTATATTCTTAATATGCATATGCTTTGATTCTACACCGTATATGGTCAAAGAAAAGCATTTTTTGTTCTTATGTTTAAAAATTATTGCTTTTGTTGTGAATAATCTCGCTAAATTACTATGCTGTTTAGAGCTATTTTAAATAGGCTAGGGCTTAATCCTTTAGACTGATATTTATACAATAAAATTCCTACCTTACTATGTAATAAATCAAAAATAACACTGTGATATAAAGCACAGATTTAATAACACGGTAGCTATAAACTATATTTACAAAGTAAGAGGAGACGAAAGTAATGGCGAAAAAGCTATTGAAACGCATTCGTGGATTTGACTTAGTCTACGGGAAGATCCAGCAGCAATGGGACAAGAAACTGGAAAGTCGCCGGCTAGAACACAGGAATAAAAAACTTTTCGCTCCTCGATTCTTAAAACGTACAGACCGTGATGACGAATCCATGTTCATCGTTTATTACTAGGTACGCATACCTATAAGCTAATATAACGCTTATGTTTGTAATAATTATTACAAAATATTTGTTTAAAAAATCACAGAAAACATAGTTTAATAAACGCTATGCTTAAACAACCAAAGTTTAAAAAGAAAGGTTTTTAGAATGTCTCGCAAATATTTCTATGGCTATGACGATCTCGAAGTTATATACGAGGACTTGCATCAGGAAATGTTAAGAAAGCGGGACAAGAAAAAACGTAACATGCTAGGTAAAGAGCGTAGATATAAATTTTCGCGCCGCAACCATCCCCATCAAAATGAAGCAATGGCTTACTAGCCATTGACGAAGTGATACTGACTATGGTTTTATTCTATCCATATGGCAGCAAAGACAAAAAATAACCTTTTAGATATCAAGTTAATGCTGCTACGGGCTAGCCGTCTACATTTCGTGTATGTAGCAGTCTACATATCAGCCATAATTGTATTTGATTCATGGAATCTGCTGACTCATGAGGCGGTAATGGACCGCTGGACACTGGCGGCTGTATTGCTTATTGTCACCACTATAACCTGGTATTGCAGCCGGTTGGATATAAATAATAAGAACGTCTACCACTTTTTGTTCTGGCTGCTTATTATTACCGATATTGTTTTTGCAGCTTTGAACGTTTATTGGCAGCGCGGAATGGCCAGCAAAGCCGTGATGCTCTTCGGGGTACCTATCCTATCAGCTGCCCTACTCAAGAGCCGCAGCCTGTTGCTTACAACCGCTACTTTGTCTGCAGCTGCCTATTCGCTGGCAGCCGTCCGCTACTTCCATAAATATTACGGACAAGGCCTTAGGGTGGAGCTTTACGGCGAAGTAGGTTTTTATGTTGCTTTATTCTTTGTTTTTGCTGGCTTACTTATAATTGGCTTCCGGGACAGCAAAAGCTAGGCTAGAAGATCTAGATCGCTAAGCTCGGAGGCAAGAAACCAGAATCGTGTTTAAAGACGACTACTGTGCGTCTTCGTACTGCGACATGGCAGCATCAAGCTGGCTCTGAAGTTCTTCGGCACTCATATTCTGGTAGTCGGGAGCCTCTTTGACCGGTGATGGCTCAATAATGTTGACGGTCTCATAGCTGTAGATCATATCACTAGAGCCTTCGGTATTGGTTAACACCATACGGCGTAATTTGTAATCCTTATCGTCAAACCAAATGAATTGGGTAACATTAGGTTCTTCCGGGTCTACTATCTGATATTTAAAACAGGTGAGGTTTCCGCATGCTTCTTTATCTAGCTTTTTATACTCAGTATTATCAGGAGGAGTTGTAGTGTCAGTGTCATCTTCGCTGAAATTAAAATCTAGATCATCGGTTACGTTTGCGTCTGTTGGTGCATCACTAGTGTATTTTGTCCAGGCTCCGTCAGATAAATCTTTAATATAACTTGTATTACCAATAGAAACGAAGGCGGCAACTTCAGCACCGTTCATGGTCGTAACAGAGCGGCTCTTGTCTTTGCCCTGGATTTCAAATGTCATTACGCTTGTACCTTCGGCGCTTGTGTTAGACATAACTACTTTGTAATTATCATCTTGCGACCAGTTGCTTGCGAACTTACAAAAGTCTTGGTCATCTATTTCTTGCTTGCAAGCTTTCTCAACTTCTTTATTGGCGACAGATTGGACCTCGGTGCCAGCTTTATCCTTTTTCTGTTTGTTCATAACGTAATAACCAACACCTCCCACAGCCGTCAGTACTAGAACTATACTAATTACTAAATGTACAGCGCCTTGTTGGTCGCTTCGTAGTCTAATAAACATAATTTATGCCATCCCTCTGTAATAAATTTAATTGCTTGTGGTTAATTATTTTCCCTGCTTACTATTCTGTCAACTATAAAAACATGAAGCTTGCGTGAAACCAGCTCCTAAGGTACGATATTTTTGGTTTAACAACTAAATATCAAGAGAGTGGCGAGGGAACTGACCCGCTGACCCACCGGCAACCTGGACTTTCAAGGTGCTACCTTCAGCCCGCTTAAGGGAAAGATATAAAGAGCTTAATACTCCTTATTTCTAGCTTTGGACGGGGCAGATAGAAAGGAGTTTTTTTTATGTCTGCTATATATAAATCGGCTGAATCAGTCAGCCCTAAACACCCCGATAAGCTCTGCGATCAAATATCGGATGCAATACTTGACGTTTATCTGACACAGGATCCTGTTTCTCGGGTGGCCGTAGAAACGGTTGGCGGCCATGGCAAAGTTTTTGTGGTTGGTGAAGTAACCTCACAAACCCAAGTAGACATAATACCAATCGTAAAACGACTGGCCGGCAACCTTGAAATTGATTCTAGGATAGTAGCCCAAAGCCCGGAGATAGCCCAAGGGGTGGACACTGGCGGTGCCGGTGACCAGGGGATTATGGTAGGATATGCCTGCAATGAAACTCCCGAACTTCTGCCTCTAGAAGTAGTATTGTCGCGCAAACTCAATCAATTTTTGTATGATAAATGGCCATATGACGGCAAAACCCAAGTTACGCTACGGGATGGTCAAATTGAATCAGTGGTAGCTAGTTTCCAGAATGCGTCTCAAAAAGAACTCACGCAACTTACAAAAGACTGGCTAATCCAGGAGCCATTAGCCGTGATAAATAAAAAAGCTCTTAACCTACATATTAATCCGGCTGGCGATTGGCACCAGGGCGGATTTGACGCCGATACAGGACTCACTGGTCGAAAACTAGTGGTTGATAATTACGGGCCGAGTATTCCAATAGGTGGCGGTTGCTTCAGTGGTAAGGATCCGAGCAAAGTTGATCGTTCAGCAGCTTATATCGCCCGAAAGATTGCCATAGACTATTTGAAGACTCGGAATGCAAAAGAAGTATTTTGCCATCTTGCTTATGCTATCGGCTACGACCAGCCTTTGGAGGCAACTGTGAACATAGATGGGGTGCAGGAAACGGTTGAGGGTTATGACTTGTCCCCAAGAGGCATCATAGCATCACTTAATCTCAGACGGCCTATATACGAGGAAACTGCCAGGTGGGGGCATTTTGGACATAGCGGCTTTCCTTGGGAGTCATCAACTAAGACCTAGTCATGCTAAAGTACTTATGATATAATTGTATTTAATAATCAAGTATTAGTTGCAAACGTAACTATTTCGTAAGGAACCTATGGCTCAAATTGTCCAGGATCCGGAAAAAATCCGGAATATAGCTATCATTGCCCACGTCGACCATGGCAAGACGACGCTGGTTGATGGCTTACTGAAACAGTCCCAAACTTTCCGCGACAATCAAGCTGAAATGAGCCAAAATTTAATCATGGACAGCGGCGACCAGGAAAAAGAGCGTGGCATTACGATTACAGCCAAGATTACGGCTGTTCAGCACGGTGAATATAGGATTAATATTATTGACACTCCTGGTCATGCTGATTTTAGCGGCGAGGTCGAACGTACTCTCAATATGGCTGACGGTTGTCTACTTATAGTTGATGCTCAGGAAGGCCCGATGCCGCAGACTAAATTTGTTCTAAGTAAAGCACTAGCTAACAACCTTAAACCAATTGTAATTATAAATAAAATCGATAAAGAAGGCCGTCGGTTGGGTGCGGTTGAAGACGAGCTATCCGATCTATTTTTGGAGCTCGCCGTACATGAAGATCAGCTACACTACCCTACTTATTATGCTAATGGCCGGGCTGGAAAGGCCTGGAAAACAGTGCCGAACGACTTCGACGGCGCAGGCGATTTGGAAGTTATTTTTGAGGCAATTATTAATGAAGTACCTGCACCAAGCATCGAGCTGGACAAGCCGTTTCAAATGCTCATTAACGCCTTGGCCTGGGATAATTTTAAAGGCAAGTATGCCATTGGACGGATCACCCGCGGCCAGGTCAATGCCGGCGATACCGTAACTCTATGCAAAAAAGACGGCAAGCAGACAAAGGCCAGGGTGGACAATGTTTTCATGAGCCACGGTCTAGCTCGGTTTGAAGTAGGCAAGGGAGTCGCAGGTGATATCGTGCAACTGACAGGAATTAATGACGTTCAAATTGGTGAAACGCTTGCTGATGCCGAAGAGCCCGAAGCTTTACCTGTCCTGGAAGTCGAAGCTCCCACTCTTAGGATTTACTTGGGCCCTAATACCAGCCCGTTTAAGGGCCTGGAGGGCGAATTCAGCACCGGACGGCAGATAAAAGAACGGCTCAATAAGGAGCTTGAGACGAACGTAGGTTTAAGAGTTGACGAAGATGGCATAGGCTTTACAGTTTCGGGGCGGGGTGAACTGCATTTAAGTGTCCTGATTGAAGCTATGCGCAGAGAGGGCTTTGAATTCGAGGTTGGCCGGCCACAAGTCGTAACCCATACTGAGAATGGCCGTGTAATGGAACCTGTCGAGGAAGTTATTATAGAGGTACCTGCCGAGCATGTCGGGGCGGTACAAATGGAACTAGGTACGCGAAGGGCTAACCTCAAAGAACAATTTAGCAGCACTAAAGGAGTTACAAAACTAATATACGACATGCCTACCCGTACCAGCCTAGGCATGCGTAATATCCTTTTGACTAGCACTAAAGGTACTATTATTATGAATACTTTGCCTATGGGCTATCAGGAGCTCGGTACTAGCCTGCAGCAGCTGCGCAATGGTGTACTTATAGCATTCGAAAATGGAATTAGCACACCTTACGCTCTCCAGAATGTCGAAGAACGTGGCATATGTTTTATAAACCCAGCCGAAAAAGTGTATGCCGGTCAGATCATCGGCCTTAATACTCGCCAAGAAGATATGGAAATAAATGTTTGTCGTGCCAAGCAGCTGACTAATATGCGTAGCAAATCTAGTGACGGCGCAGTTCAGCTAACGCCTCCGTTAGCGATGAGCCTAGAACAATGCCTTGATTTTATAGAAAATGATGAGCTGCTTGAAGTGACCCCTAAGAGCCTACGCTTGCGTAAGCGTGAACTGAACCCTAATTTACGCAAGCGTGCTACAAAAACGTAGTGTAAGCTTATATCTATGCACGAAGTATCGGATGATGAGTTTTCAAAGCTAATCGCTGAACTTATGGACGAACTGCCGAAGGAATACATCAGCGGCCTGAAAAACGTCCTAATAACGTATGAGGACGAACCGTCGGCTGACCAACTCAACAAACAGAAACTCGCACCTTACCAGACATTATTTGGATTGTATGAAGGTGTACCACTTACTAATCGTGGCGCAGGCTACCAGCTGGTTTTACCGGACAGAATAACTATATTCAAAAAACCGATTCTTAATAACAGTGCTGATCTTAAGACTTTCCGCGCCCAAGTAAAGCACACGCTATGGCATGAAATCGCCCATTATTATGGGCTGAATCATGAACGTATCCACGAAATAGAAAAGAACTGGCATTAAAAAAACCGGGCGAATTACCCGGTTTTTTTAATCTCGTAAGTTTTTTATGGCATCAGATCGGCGCTGGCACGGTCGACCGACTGGTCGACATCATCCATAAAATCATCTTTCCTGCCGCGCAACTCGTTAAGTTTGCGTTTAGCAGCGTCTTTTTGTTCTTTGGCTTTATCCGCTATAGATTCAGCCTGCTTCTTAATCTTATCGCGAGTGACGTCGCCCTTTTCAGGAGCGAAAAGCATTCCAATCGCAAATCCTAAAAGGCCGAACATCATCATCTTATTTGTATGCGATGCGTCCATAATTTACTCCTATATTCTTAGTTGTAAATGCTGGTGCCGGCAAAGCGGGCTTTTTAACCTGCTGTTTTACAAAACTGTAGGCTGATTGGATTAGTCCGCTCGTTAGCTGCCAGGTATATGACAGAATGGTCATGAAACCTAGAAGTAAGTACGAGCCAACAATCACTACAGTGCAGAAGAATATGCTGAGCTGCATAGCGGCAATCATGAAGGTTTCTATCATATTAGTTATGCTCCAATTACTATTATTTAACTCTTATTGCTAGACCCGGTGGCTACGGCCACGGAAAGCTCGGACTACTGCGATAAGCAATACTGCTCCGCCGACTGCTACTAACAAGCTATAGAAACTGAAGCCATTTACGCCACTGGCACCGAAAGCTTGCATTAGGAATCCACCCAGCAATGCTCCTAAAATACCGATAATTACATTAGCAACTGCGCCTTGTTCAGCATCTGTCCTCATAATTAATGATGCGATCCAACCGGCGAGCGCACCTAGTATTATCCATGCAATGATACCCATAATGAAATTCTCCTTGTTTTATTAACAAATAATTATTTAATGAACTAATCGTGATGACGGAAAACATCAAGCATACGGATGATTCCGACGCCGACCAATATGTAAACGATTGTAGCTACCAAAGTTTCTACTTCGAATCTCGAGACCCCAGCCGTTGGGCTGAGGTTGAACAATCCCCGAAAGGGACTGACTAGAGGTGCCGTCACACCGTAGACGAAGTTAACTAATGTATTAGAAGCGTTAGCTCCGAAGAGCGCTAGCAGGAATCTTAATAGCAAAAGGCTGCTGAAAAGTCCTATGACGAGCTGGATGACCTGTTGCGACCGTGTAATCCCGGGATTGTCGTCGCTTAAGCGTATTTCCGTATCGTCAGTATCTAAGGTATGGTCTCGATAGACTGGCACATCGTGATGGACTTTAGGATATATTTGTGCCATTTATAAGCTCTCCTTTCTTAATCTAATTTACTGCTCGCGGGAAACAGAACGCACCAAGCGTGGTAGATCTGGGTACTGCTCGGTCTTGCGGCTTAAAAAATTATTAATGCGTGTACCAAGTTTTTCGTTTGAATTTATCATAGGCTTTCTCCTTAATATTTTTTAAATCATAATTTATGCGGTTATTGAATATGAGGGTTAAATTGTTAAGGCTGGCTATGGTTTCGAGGTGTAATATCGACGAAACGATACTTATATAATAGGTATTTAAGCCATTACGTTCTGTGAAAGACCGAACAGTAATTTTGTAAAATTGTTTACAATAAGTACACTTTATATATGAGTATATTACCTACAGCTATTTCAGTGGAGGCGGGACGGCGTTATCCAAAGGGCAGTATAGTGTTATTTCAGGGCGAAGTACCGCGCTACGGCTTCTTTGTGGTTGCGGGCAGCATCAAAACTTACGCTATAGACAACGACGGCAACGAACGAGTCGTAGGCTTTTCTTCAGAAGGTGATATCTTCCCCTTGGACTGGCTACTTGGCATGAGCCGTTCTGCAATGTTTTATTATGAGACATTAATCGAAACCCAACTGGTTCCAATTATAAAACCATCCTTAGCAGAGACTATTGATGCAGATTCTGAGGCTTCATTGTTTGTGCGGGATTATTTGCTGCGTGACGCTGCCAGTGGCCTGCTGCGCAACTTAGCACTACAGCAGTCTAACGCGTCCAACAAGATCCTATATTTATTTTATTACCTAGCTATCCGCCATGGTAAGCAAGTCAGTGCTGGGCTTTTCAACTTAGGACTGCCTCTAACACATCAGCTCATAGCTGATAACTTAGGGCTAACGCGTGAGACCGTAGCTGGAGAGATGAGCAAATTCAAGAAAGCTGGCGTAGTAGTCTATCGTCGCAAACAATACGTCGTTGATAAATTACTTTTAATAAAAACTGTCGGCAAAGAAATAACTGCTAATTTTTCGAACTAAATCTAAAATTAAATAAACCCGACCATTTCTTCGATTATATATTCAAAACGTAATTAATTACTTAATTAGTTAGGATATTTCCACTTTCCTCTTTGTATTTATGATTACTGGCTAATATCTTCAATAATTTTTATAAGGTCCTTAGGCGAAGCCCAGGCCTTTAATACATACTTGTCTACACCAAGCTTGAAGGCTTCGTCAATTTCTTTCTGCAAATCAAAGTTACTAAAAAGGATTATCTTACTACGTTTTTTTAAATCAAGTTGCTTATAGACTCGCATAAAGCCAATGCCGTCAAGATTGGGCATTTTTAAATCGAGAAGTATAATGTCGGGCTGGAACTGTGGGAGTATTTCAAGAGCTTCATTACCATCGAATGCGACTGAGACTTCATGCCCGGTTTTTTCAAGTATGGTTTTGTAAGCGCTGTTCAAAACTTTTTCGTCTTCAACAACAAGAATTTTAAGATTAGGCATTAGGTTAATGCTAGCTTCAATTTTTAGTGTTTTCTGTAACTTTTCTTACATTTTTTCTGTTGAATATAGCAGTAAAAGTAGAACCTTTGTTCGGAATTGATATAACTGTAATCTCGCCGCCATTTAAACGAGCTAAGTATTGAGCCAAGTATAGGCCTATGCCGCTGCCCGTAGTCTGCTTTGTCAACTCGTTTGGAATTCTTGAAAACTGCCGGAATAAGCGCTTTTGTTCACTGCGCTCAATACCAACGCCGTTGTCAGTCACTGATAGTAAACATTTATATGCCATCTTCTTTAGCTTTACAGTTATCTTGCCTCTAGCAGGAGTGTATTTAATTGCATTACTAATAAGGTTCTCGATAATCATCCGGGCACTGTGTGGGTCGGCCTTTACTAAAATCCGTGTTTTAGGAAATATGAATTTGAGGCTGTGACCGGCATCGGCTATTTCTGTGCGCATACCATCCAATATATCCCTTGTAAGCTCAGCCAGATCAAACGTTTGCAGGCTGACTACGATCCTATCTGCATCGGCCTTTGCCATATAAAGGAATTCGTTGATTATCCTCAACTGCCGTTCATTGCTTTCGTAAGCACGGCTTAAAATATCCCGCTGCTCATCGTTCATCTCGCCTACAAAGCCTTCTAGTAACATACCGACATACTGTTTAACTCCAGTTGCCGGAGTACGCAACTGGTGCGATGCCAGCGACAACATGTCGTCCTTGGCGCGCTGCAGCTTCCGCTCTTCCTTATGAGATAGGGCTTTGGTTCGCTTCTGAAGCAAGAAATATACGCCAGCTGCGACTATCAGAGAAAATATTGTCCCACCGTAAGCAACCGAGGCAGGACGCTCGCGGAGGGTCCGTGGCACAATAGTATCTTTAGCGCTATATTGGAACATCCACAACTGATCGAATAAAGTCACCTCGTTCCTAGTCACTAATTTATGGTTCTCTGCAACGTCGGAGCTATTCTGGCTGAATAAGCGAAACTCGTTTTTGTCGCTAGTACTATCATATATTTCAAAACTAAAGTTGGGGTCATTGGAATCGAATATAGTTCCAAACAATTCTTCTGCCCGAAATGGCGTATATATATACCCAATAATTGCTGCCCGGCGTTGCTCAATGCTATCTAGAGGCATGTTAATCTTATAAACTGGATGGAATAAGACAAAGCCGTGCTTCAAATCATTGTCTTTATCTTGGAGCAGCTGGACCAGATCGGTTAGCGAAACCCGTCCACTGTCGCGAGCTTTCTCCATCGCTGCCCGTCTTACAGGATCACTATACAAATCGTATCCCAATGTAGGCTGGTTAAGGGAATTAAAGGGCTCTATATAAGTTATGCTGCTGTACAAATCACGTGTTGGTTCGCGAGGGCTAATATTAAAATTACTAAAGCCCTCGTTACGTATACGGTTTTCATAACCGTCAAGATCCGAAGGGCTGATAAACTCGATGAAGCCTACGCCTAACAAACCTGGAAACCGTTCATTTATTTCAAGCGAGCCTATAAAACGTCGCCATTCATCACGGCTGACGCTAAAGGATCCGTTGAATATACCGACTCCGGCTCTAAGGATATTATCGTATTGATTCAAGCGCTGCTTGACAGTAGTTTCTACAAAAATAGAGCGTTGGAAAACCGTTTCGCTCTGACTTTTCTGTACATCACGAACAGCCGTACGCCAGCTAAGTCCAATAATAATCATTAGAGTCAAAAAGACGATGACCGTAGGTATTAAATGGATTGAAAGCAGGTCATAGCTTGTTAAGTGGTTTGTCTTCCATCTGTCAAAACGTAGTTTAATCATATCGGTTAATATTATCTTACGAAATTAACCATCTTTACAACAGTAAGCTATCTAACTATTAGCCTTACAAATGTCAATTTATATAGTTCGCTTGTGAGCGAAACTTTTTTAGGTCTATACTGATTTTACAATGGAAAAAGGAAAAAGACTTATTTTAATTATAGCCATATTAATTATAGCTAGTGGAGCAGGGCTTTATTTATTCCGAGACAAACTCACAAGCAGATTCTTGGCACCGACAAAAAGCAACCTAACTCAAGGACTTACAGACCAAACTAGTCCAGAAGAAATTATAACTATCGCCCAAAACCTTAGTGTGCCATGGGATATTGCAGCTTTGCCAGGTGGCAATGGCGATATACTTGTGACTGAGCGTACCGGCACGCTAAAACGCATTGGTCAAAATAAGATAACCTATCTGGTGGCGGGTGTTGAAGCCGTAGGTGAGGGCGGTTTGTTGGGCTTGGCACTGGACCCGGACTTCGGCAATAACCAATATGTATATCTTTATCTGACTACTAAAGTAGTTAATGGGCTAGAAAACCGAGTCGAGCGGTACAAATTGGAAAGCGACATATTAACTGATAAAAAAATAATATTAACAGGAATTCCCGGTGCCGAAAATCATGACGGTGGGCAATTGTCATTCGGTCCTGACGGCAAGCTTTATATTTCAACTGGAGACGGAGGTAAAGCAGACTCGGCTCAAAATATCAATTCATTGTCGGGCAAAATCCTTAGGTTGAACCCTGATGGAACTATACCTGCCGACAATCCCTTTAATAATGCGATATATAGTTACGGGCATCGGAATGTCCAAGGTATAGCGTGGGATAAAGCCGGAGGATTGTGGGCTACCGAACATGGCCGCTCAGGAATAAGCTCTGGATATGACGAACTGAATTTTATAGAGAAAGGTGCTAACTATGGCTGGCCGGTGATAGAAGGTGACGAGATCCAGGAAGGTATGCGACGGCCAGTAGTGCATTCGGGCGAGAACGAAACATGGGCGCCAGCCGGTCTAGATTATGCGGATGGTTCGCTGTTCTTTGCCGGCCTACGAGGGTCTAGCTTGTATCAGGCGGTAATTATTTCAAACACAGAAGTTCAACTGACGGCGCACTTTACAAAAGATTACGGCAGGCTTAGAGCAGTAACTGTTTTTGACGAGGCAATTTACGTGTCATCCTCCAATACTGATGGACGGGGTACTCCGCTTAGTAGTGACGACAAGATTTACCGTATACCGCTCAGCTTGTTCATTGATTAGTAAAATAGTCTACAGACATTTAATTGCCAGGGTAGTATCTTTGTACTGTAATAATATTTAGTGTTATATAAACTAGCAAACAAGTATCTTTAATTAGCTAAGTTCTTGTTTGATGAAATTTAATATTTTAATAGAAGGATGCTACAGGCTTGATATATTTTATTTTGCTATAATGAAAGCAAAAGGGGAACTGTTTTAGTGAAGTTAGCATCTAACGACTCGCGCTCTTACCGGCCGGCGGAACTTTTATTATTAGGTATTATTCTGCTGCTAAGTGGTTTTGTAATTTGGGCTTCTAGTATTATTAATACTACTAATAAGAGGGGTGATAATAGATCCGTATCTGATAATACAGCTCAGCTGGGTACTGTAGAAGCCGTCGACCAAGCAACCAACGCTGATATTATTGCCGAAAAGGCAATTGATACAACATCTGATAGAGCTGAATCAACTAGCTACATAGGGATTGATAACGCGGCTGAGCATATGGGAAGCGTATATGATGAAACTACCTATTAGCTTTATATCTTTAGCTATTATTTCTTCGGCGGTTTTATTATTTCTACCAAACGTTTCTGGTGCCCAGGAATTATCAGAACGCGAAGAATCTGTTTGTGAGGTACTTGAGCAACGTGCGTCAGAAATTCAGAAAAATTTAGAAGAACGAGCATTAGCAGTAGTTGAAGTCCAGGCCAAGCATCAGTTAAACATATCTGAACGTCGCATAAAGCTCGGAGAATCAGCAGTTGCACATAGGGCGAAAGCAGATATAGATCGTACGATTGCTATCAATGCAATGTCCGAAATTGCCGAAACAAAAATAGAGCAGGCAGCAGTTGAAACCTATCGACAGGCGGTGGATGCGGCCACAGCTAAACGAAGGGATAACTTTGATGCAGCGAGGCTAGATTTCTTGAATAAACTTATTGATATAAATCAGGACCACTATACTGCAACAGAGGCAGCTGTATTAAAGTTCAGGACCAAAGTTGCTACAACTATTTCTTATACACGTAATGCTTGCCAACAGAATACTTTTAAAGGTGTTGTGCATGCGGAATTTGTAAAAGGGTTACAGGATGCTCGTTTAGGTTATATATCATTTCGGGCGGAGCTGAAACATCCCCGTCAAGGCTTAAAGTTTTTAATTGAGGAACGCAGCACGGTTTACAAGACTATAGTCACCGATTTTGAGGAAGAAATGCAAACTGCACGGGACGAGCTGCGACTGGTATTTAAGTAGCTGCTTTTTTAGTTTGGCATTCGGGGCAGAGCCCATATACCTCAAGGCCATGATTTTGTAATACGAATCCGTGAGAAGCGGCAATGCCTGACACAATTTCGTCAAATCGGTCTGGTTCATCGAAGCTTATTATGCGATGACATTTGTTACAGGTCAGATGGTGGTGATGAGGAGTAAAAGCGTCACTTAGTTCCAGGCGGTATTTCCAACCATGCTGTATGCGGGTGATGATTCCAAGTTCCTCAAATAACGCTACAGCTCGGTAAACACTGGCCCTGTTAATTATATCCGAGACACTTGTAACTAATTGATTCATGGTTTTAGGCTTTGGAGCCTGCAGAGCTCCAAAAACAGTCATGCGTGGTTTGGTGAGGCTGTGACCGGCTTCACGTAGAGTTTGTGCTAAAAGATCGATCATATAACAATAATAACAATAATTGCGACAGATTTGCAAAAATAATTTGTTTTCAGCTAAGCTTTATTTATGAATGATTATCTTCAACTTATTGGACTTACACTAATCGGCGGCTTGATTTCTTTATCCGTAGCCGTATTACTGCTAAGTAAGCGTAAATTAGCAGAGGCTCTAGCCCATTATACGACGCCGTTTGCGGCTGGTGCACTACTTGGGGCCGTTTTCTTAGATTTACTAAAAGATGGTATAGAAAAAACTTCGTCCGACACAGTGCTGCTTGCCACACTCATCGGTATGCTGATATTTTTCTTTACCGAACGTTTCCTTCGGTGGTTTCATCACCATCATGAACATGAGGACGAAAACGCCACCAAGCCGCTTATAATAGCTGGAGATACTCTGCACAATGCACTTGACGGAGTAGCGATTGCAGCAGCCTTTTTACTAAATCCTGCTACAGGTATTGTTACAACAATTGCTGTAGCTGCTCATGAAATACCGCAGGAAATCGGTGATTTCGGCTTATTGCTTAAAAAAGGTATGTCACGTCGTAACGTTATACTTGTCAATATCGGCAGTGCACTAGGAACTACAGTTGCGGGCGTCATTACTTATGCTTTAGGCAGTGCCGATACATTGCCAATTGGATTTCTATTGGGCCTGAGTGCTGGCTTCCTGTTGTATATTGCTGCTAGCGACATTATTCCGGAGCTGCATGAACACTCCAAAACTAAGAGGCTGTTTGACTGGCAACCGATGCTACTTTTGCTGGGCGTCCTTGTGGTCGGCTTGAGCGTGAACCTCGCCCATCGTTATATTCAAGACGACTCCAAAAAAGAATACATACAAGCAGAGGGCTATCTTCCTCATATCGACGATAGCGGGCACGACCATACGGAATAAGCTGCTATAATTGGCTCATGACAACGGTGGTAATAATTCTAGGGCTCTTGGTCGGCGTACTGATTTTTTTGCTATTTCGTAAACAAAACACACCACCTGGTGATGCGGTTAGCGCACTCTTAAAACAAGACCTAACTGAAATTAGTCGTGGCATGAGTGAACTTAAAGAATCCTTAGGTAATAAAATCGATATAAGGTTGGAAAAAAGCCAAGCGAGCATGGGCCTGCAACTTGAATCCAGCGCTAAACTTATAAAAGATGTAACAGAACGGCTAACTAAGCTTGATGAAACAAATAAGCGGGTGGTGGATGTGGCTGACGAACTTAAGCAACTTCAGAACGTTTTGCAAAACCCCAAACAGCGTGGAGTTTTGGGAGAATTTTACCTTGAGCAGATTCTGCAGAACCTATTGCCACCCGGTTCATATGAGCTGCAGTATAAACTGGCCGAAGGTTTTATTGTTGATGCAGTCATTATTCTGGAAGGCAAGATGCTGCCGATAGACAGCAAGTTTAGTCTAGAAAATTATAATCGACTGATTGATGCCAAAGGCTCAGAACGGCTTATTCTAGAACGGAGTTTTAAAGACGATCTGAAAAAACGCATTGATGAAACTGCCAGGTACATCCAACCAAAACGCGGAACACTGGAACAAGCCTTTATGTTTATACCTAGCGAGGCTATCTATTATGACTTGTTGGCTAATAAAGTCGGCGCTGCCGGTGTTAATGGCAGGGATCTTTTACAGTATGCCGTAAGGGATAAAAAAGTTACCATCGTCGGCCCGAGTACTCTTTCAGTTATGCTGCTTACTATTGTTGAGGGTATGCGTAGCCACCAGATTCAAAAAGATTTTGAAGTAATAAGGAAAAACATTGAGCAGTTGTCGACCCATCTTATTGCCTATGATGGGCATTTTAAGAAAGTTGGTAATAGTCTAGGCGCGACTGTCGGGCATTACAACAGCGCCAGCAAGGAACTAGCCCGCATAGATAAAGACATTGTCAAGATCGCAGCTACCGAAGCCAGTATCGACCCGCTTCTACTAGACAGGCCTAATCTCGAAGATTAATCTTCTCTTAAGGGATAAGTTATAGAGCGGTTTTACCAATATTATCGATGCTAGTTTTTATAAGATCTATCGTAAGGGCTGCGGTCCAGCTGAAATCGGCGGCACCCAAACCCTTGCCGTCCAGCGGTGAAAAATACTCGTAAGGTCCGGATTTTTGTACCAGCTCGATTGACCGAACAGCTAAATCATCTGCTTCCTGTTTGAAGCCGTACCGGCGCAACCCGTCAATTATCAACCAGTTTGTATTAATCCAAGTTGGTCCCTGCCAGTAACGCTCTTCATTAAAAAATTTTGAGTTAAGCGGCACCGATGGAACAGGGTGATGTAGCCAATATGTCTTATGGTCTCTAAGCAAGTCGACTAGTTCTTTGGCATTGGCCTTTGAAATTGTACCCGCGTAGAGCGGCATAAAGGTACCGATACTGGGTTCTAGGATCAACTGATGAGTAATAAAATCCCGAGAATAGTATTGCTTAGTAGGTTCGTCATAAAGTTTCCCCAATGCTTCTTCTGTGTGACCAAACTTATCTAGCAGTTCGTCCGGAAGCTTGCGACGCAAAGAATTGGCAATAACTTTCAACTGAATGTTATTGCGCACCAATATACTATTAAAAGTTATATCCTGTGTACAAAATAGCGTACGATGCAGAATTTTATTAATATCGTAACGCTTTCGGCGCATCCGGCGTACTACGTCCCATAACATCAATGCCTCTAGGCTGGTGATGCGTTGTCCGGGAGGAACAGAACGGGTATCGCTACGGATAAAGTTCACTACCCACTCAGCGTGCAGCGTTTCGATTGCGGCTATCCACCATGGCCGGTTATGCTCATATAACTGCATCATCCAGGGCGGTGTATTATCCAGGCCAACTTCATAGGGATGGATCTGTAAAGTCAATCCTTCGTTATGCGGATCGCGTTCAGCATACAACCACTCGTGGTATTTGACTAATGGCTCGAACATGAACCGATAGAACTCACGCCGTAGATCAGTTGGTAATTTTTGTCCTACTTTAACAACAGCATCTGCTAAAACAGGGGGCTGGGTAATCCCTGATGTAGCAGCGGTATCGGGCGCAAAGGGATTTAGCCAGCTGCGCCAAGCGTCCCTCTCAAGCCTGTGTTCGCGGCCAGTATTAAAAATCATATGAGGGATCATGCCGTTAGCCCACTGGCCTCCAACCAAGCCTGCCAGCTCTTCGGCTGCACGTTCAGGATTGGAATGCCTAAGGCCAATAGCAGTAAATGCGCTGTCCCACAGCCACTGGTGTGGATAGAAATTGGCCGGCGCGGTATGCCCGCCACGGTCATTTTGTTTTAACACTCCTACCATTCTGGTAGCAAGGTCGGTTTCGGGCGCTGTAGTATCAATATAAGAATCCATTTATGCTTTAAAGTATAGCGTACAAGTTATTAGTTGAAAGGATAAACTTGCCTTTAATCCAAAAACCTAACGGAAGTTTGTGAATTGTAACGGGAAGTCAAAGTCCGTCGTGCGTAGTACACCCATAATAGCCTGCAAATCATCCTTACTTGTGCTTGTTACTCTGACTTCTTCGCCCTGGATCTGGGTCTTGGCTTTCGGGAACTTTCCTCGGATTAAAGCCGTTATCTCCTTGGCTTTTTCTTGGTCCAGACCTTTCTTGAACGGAACTTCTTTGGCGGTCTTCATGTTATTAACAACTGACTGCTTGGTTGTGTCCAATATCTTTTGGGATTGGTTGCGGCCGGCAAGTTTCTTACGGACAATATCTAGAATAGAATCTATCTGCCAGTCACCATTACCAGTAATTTTTAGGCCTGATTTATAATCGTCGAGCCACTCCACGGCAGCGGGCGTTCCTTTGAAATCATATCTGCTTACAAGTTCACGTTGTGTTTGGTCATAAACGTTGTTTAACTCCGACTTATCATAGTCTGATACGATATCGAATGAAAAAGTAGCCATAGCTGTATTATAATCAGTAGTAATGAGTTACCAAAACCCAGATGTTGCCCGCGTGGCCGAAGAGCTTATGGCTAAGCTTGACAGCCTACCTGATAAAAAGCTTATTCTTCGTGATCCTTTGCTGCGTGGTCTATTTGATCAACTGAAAACTTTGCCCCCACAAGAACGTGCATTATTTGGGAAAGAAGTCAACGAGCTTCGTTTAAAACTAAATTCGTTAGCTGGCGATGGCATTGTAATAGAAGAACAACTCCCCATCGATATCACAGCGCCTTGGGACGTAAACACCCCCGTCGACAAGATGCCAGACTTTTTCCCGACTGAACAAGGCAGCATACATCCTCTGATGCAGGAAATTGAATCAATCTGTAATATTTACCAGCGTATGGGATTCATGGTGGAAGAGTCGCGCGAAATTGATGATGATTTCCATATGTTCGAGAGTCTCAATTTCCCTGCAGGCCATCCAGCCCGTGACGATTACGACACATTCATGACCGACGAAGGGCTGATTGCACCCGCCCACACCAGTACTATGCAGAACAGGGTGCTAAAAAAATACAAAGATAGCTTGGAGCAGGGCGAGCCGATTGCTGTTGTCATACCGGGGCGGGTGTTTAGAAACGAAGACCTCGACGTAACGCACGAACATACCTTCTATCAGCTCGAGGGAGTATATGTAGGCGAGGGCGTAAATGTTGGCAACCTGATTGCCACGCTTGGCGCCTTCATGAATGAGTATTTTAGCCAGCAGTTAAAAACCAAGCTGCAACCATTTTATTTCCCGTTCACCGAGCCTAGCTTTGAATTTGCTATTGAGCGGCCAACGGCACTAAAAAAAGGCAATACCGAAGCAGACCAGTGGTTGGAGCTACTTGGATGCGGCATGATCCATCCTAAAGTACTTAAAATGGCTGATATAGACCCAGAAATTTACACCGGTTTTGCATGGGGTGGTGGCATCGAACGTCTGGTAATGATGAAACACGGCATTGAGGATATCCGTCACTTCGAATCCGGCAAACTGGAATTTTTGAGGCAATTTTAAATGAAAGTTAGTATTAATTTAGCCCAGGAATTTAGTAATGTCGATCTCAAGAGTATTCCTCGTGATGAATTATTACAGCGGGTTGGCGCACAGCTTGGCGCAGTCGAAGAAGTCATTGATTGGGCGCCGAAATATGAAGGCATAATCATAGTAAAAGTCATAACCTGCGCTAGTCATCCGGATGCAGATAAGCTCAGTGTCTGTACTATTGACGACGGGGGTATTACACCCGATGTCAATAGGGGTGAAAATAATCTCATTCAGGTAGTCTGTGGTGCGCCAAATGTGTACGCGGGCATGTTTGCGGTATGGCTACCACCAGGTACTATTGTGCCAAATACTCTGAATACTGACCCATTCGTGCTTGAGGCCCGCGAAATTCGCGGTGTTGTATCCAATGGCATGTTGGCAAGTGCTAAAGAACTGGTAATATCAGATGACCATGAGGGTGTAGTTGAACTTAACCGAAAAGAAGTTGGTTTCGAGCCAAAAATCGGTGAACCGCTGACAAATTATTTTGGCATGGACGATTTTATTATCGATTGCGAGAACAAAATGTTTACTCACCGTCCAGATTGTTTTGGCAATCTTGGTGTTGCCCGCGAACTAGCTGGCATTAATGGACTAGCATTCAAATCGCCGGATTGGTATATTAAACCACATTTTGAAGATTTCCAAGACCAGGTCTTGGAAATCTTAGTAGAGAATAAAATACCGGATTTAGTGCCGCGGTTTATGGCTGTAGTAATGAAGAATATAGAAGTTAAAAAAAGCCCAGTTTGGCTGCAAGCTTTGTTGACCAGGGTAGGCATCAAACCGATTAATAATGTGGTCGATGTGACAAATTACATCATGCATCTGACAGCTCAGCCGCTGCATGCATTTGACTACGATAAGCTCAAAGTATATTCAAACGAGCCTAGCTTGATGCCACGTATGAGCAAAAAAGGTGAAAAGCTAAAGCTACTCGGCCAAAAAGAAATCGAACTTACCGGTGAGGAAATAGTAATTGCTACCGACAAGCAGGCAATCGCACTTGCAGGGGTTATGGGAGGGGCGGATACAGAAGTTGACGAAAATACCAATAATATTGTAATCGAGTGCGCCTCATTTGATATGTATTCTGTCCGCCGAACAAGTATGCGCTACGGCCTATTTACTGATGCCGTCACTAGGTTTAACAAAAGTCAGAGCCCATTGCAGAACAATGTTGTGCTTGCGTTTGCGATGAAAAAAATGCATGAATTTGCAGGTGCAGAGCAAGCCAGCGACGTTGCCGATATTCATGGCGATCTCAAAAGCCCGGTTGCCTTAGTGGTTGGAGTGGATTTTATAAATGCACGGCTTGGTTCAAATTTGAGCGCTGATGAAATGTCACAGCTCCTTAATAATGTAGAAATTGAAACACATACAAAAGATAACAATATTCATATTGTCGCGCCTTTCTGGCGCATGGATATTATTTTACCAGAGGATATTGTCGAAGAGGTTGGGCGGCTATATGGCTATGATAAATTGCCCGTTAAACTGCCAAAACGAACTATTAAACCTGCCAAGAAAAGTGAACTGCTAGAGTTTAAACATAATATGCGCCAGCGTTTGGCTGCGGTTGGCGCTAATGAAGTAATTACTTACAGCTTTATTCACGGCGATTTGCTAAAGAAAACTGGCATTGATCCTGACAGATGGGCCTACCACGTCCGTAACGCGATTAGTCCGGACTTACAATATTACCGCCCGAGCCTCATGCCCAGTCTACTTGCAAAAGTTCATGCAAACATAAAGTCCCAGGCCGGCAGTGATGATAACCGGTTTGCAATTTTTGAAATAGGTAAAGCCCATGTTAAAGGCCATGAAGACGCAGAAAAGTTGCCCGAACAAATGGATCGGCTGGCGCTCGTAGTTACTGCCGATGATAAGACTGCGAAACGGTATCATTTTGGAGCATCATATTACTTGGCAAGGAAATATTTACAGGTAATCACGAAAAGTCAGGATGAAATTACCATCCTGGAGGATGATTCTTATTCTGTCACTGCACCTTTCCAAAAAGGCCGTAGCAGTATTATCGCTGTCAACGGTGTACTTTTGGGCGTCATTGGCGAGTTCAGGCCGGAAGTTCGCAGCGCCCTTAAACTGCCGGAATATTCTGCCGGTTTTGAAATCGACCTGAATCTGTTGCAAAAGCAACTTAGGGCTCAGATATACCAGCCGCTCAATCCATATCCTAAATCCCAGCAGGATTTAACCTTAGAAGTCGAAACTTCCGTCCTGTGGGATGCAGTACAAAAAGAACTTTTTAAAACCCTAGCTTTTATTAAGAATGAGCAAGGCTATAACTTTGAAATAGTTCCAAAAGACATTTTTTCTCGAGCAGAATCAGAAAAGAAGCGCCTTACTTTTCGTATAGGTCTCTCTCATCCAGAAAAAACCCTTAAAACAGAAGAAGTTAACAAACTAATTGAGCGCTTAGCCGAAGTCGCCGGCAAACAATTTAACGCGCTCAGGATATAGCAGTGAAAAAGCTGGTAGTATTTTTGTTTCTGGCCTTTGCGGCGGGAATAACAATGCTGTTTCCAGGTGCTGCATACGCCGATGTTAACGATTTTGTCATCAACGATTTTTCGGCGGAATATTACCTTAGTAATGCCGATTCACAAGGTTTTGTAATTGTAAGAGAAAAAATAGAGCTTACATTTAGTGACAATAATCATGGTATTTTGAGGGCATTACCAAATACCTATAAGGATAAACGGCTGCATCTTGATGTGGTCGATGTACGATACGGCGATGGCAGCAGTATACCGTATACGGAATATGAAGAAAACGACAACACGGTACTTAAAATTGGCGATGCCAACAAAACCGTTACTGGTAAGCAAGTTTATGAAATTGATTATTCGTATAAGAATGTCATAACCTTTTATGAAGGCTACGATGAGTTTTATTGGGATATCAATGGTGACGACTGGGATCAACCGGTTGAGCACGTTCGAGCTAGGTTGTATCTAGACGAGGCGCTGGAATTACAACCAAATAAACTTAAATGTTTTAGCGGTAGCTACGGTGAACAGCAACAAAACTGCAAAATTACATCAAGTAACAGCATAACTGATGTATTGAGATTAAGTGGCCAAGATTTGGTAGAAAGAACCTACGATACAGTCATAATAGCTGAAACAATTGCAGCATTGCAGCCTAATCAGACACTCACAGTTATTGCAGTAACTGATAAGTCCTATTTTATGCCAGAAACAACTGGCGAACGATTACTAGGTATAATTCCGCATTTAATAAAGTTTATAATTCCACCCATTCTACTAGGTGGTTATGCAGTACGTCACTGGCTAAGGGTTGGTCGCGATCCTAGAGGTAAGCGCACTATCGTTCCGGAGTATGAAGCACCTTTTAATTTACGACCCGCCGAAATCGGTGTGCTGGCTGATTTTAAAGTCGACCATAAGGACATTAGCGCGACGATAATTGATTTGGCTGTTCGCGGTTATATAAAAATAATTGAAGAGAAAAAAATCCGCAAATTGCGCCGAGATATCTTAGTGTATTCTTATGAACTAATGAATATTGACGCCTCAGGACTTTTGGATTACGAAAAAACAATACTTATAGGTATTTTTGGATCAAATCTGATTCTTGGTACAGTTGTCACGCTAGAGAGCCTTAAAAACAAATTTTATACCTCAGTTGCAGCCGCCCAGAAAGAAATAACAAAAAAAGTAGTATCAGATGGCCTATTTGCAGGAAATCCTCTAACTGCGGGTTATCGACTATGGGTCTTAATGGTACTTTCAATTATTACTACTAGCATATTAGGGCCCAGGCTTGGAGTTTCGTTTGTTGGGGGAATGATAATAACAATAATAATCATTCTATTCTGTGCTTTAGCAATGCCAGCCCGCACATTAAAAGGGGTAGAAGCAAAGGAAAAAGCCGAGGGGTTAAAGCTCTATATTCAAACTGCCGAAGCTGATCGGATTAAGATGATGCAAAGCCCCGACGCTAAATACAATCAAACTTCCGGGCCTAAAAGATCAGTGGAATTATTTGAAAAACTGCTACCATACGCAGCGGTATTTGGGGTGGAAAAGCAATGGGCGGCTGAGTTTAAAGATATTTATCAGACGCCACCGAAGTGGTTTAGTGGTAACTACAATGCATTCAGCACAGGTTATCTGGCTGGTGCGTTAACAGGTGGCATGAATACGGCAATGGCTGCATCTTTTGCTGCACCTGGTAATTCAGGTAGTTCCGGCTTCAGTGGTGGCGGAGGGTTCTCGGGAGGAGGCGGCGGTGGTGGCGGTGGTGGCGGATGGTAAGACTTGCAATTATTTTTTCTGGCGGTATAATATCTCCAGTTTTCGGTTGAGTTTTACTCCCGATAACGTCCTTTAACAGGCGTGGAAAATAAATCGTTAATATAAAAAAGAGCATGTTTAGGTAGCAGTCCAAACTCATAATTGTGAGCTGGGATTGCTATCTAAGCAAAAAATTCGACTCGACTCCGCATCTTAAGTAGTCAGATGAAAGGATGGTCGACCAAGCCCACTCGAAGCCAGTGCAGCTACAACTGCTTCGGATAATTCTTGTGGGTAAGGACTGAGGTGCTACTTGCATACGGACTCCGTATGTGAAAGTACGGGCATTACTGTAGGTGACGATGTGTAAAATATCTTTGCGTCATTCTATAGTGTATGTGCCTGCAGGATTTATTCCTGGCACCTCGCAATCTGCTGGAGAGAAAGAAATAGAACGTAGTAATCGCAGTTTAGGGTCCATCCCCAATCCCTGCCGGGACTCGGAACGCAGTTACTTCCTATTTAAACTCAATAGACCTTAACTGGTCTTTGGAGTACTTTCTCTCCAGCACCTTCGCGGCAACAATCGCTTAGACTGTTGTCCAGTTCCGGGCTCCCTGGTCAGCCTTGCTGATTGCTGTCCCGTCGGCTGGCGAGTGCAGATCGGGGAGCCCGACCAATTGTTCCTACAAAATGAAAGAAGGTGATCGATTTGGCTCCCAGGCCAGGTCAGAGAGGTTGCAAAGGTTGCTGCAATTCTTGTCGCGGCCAAGTGGGGCGCAGTGGACTGGGAGGCTTGAGCCGACCCACCTGCCGTGCCTGCAACAATACTGGTCACACCCGAGGATGCGTGGAGCGCCCCCGCGGTTCCTGACCTTCAAAAAATGACGATTCAGTAAGCTTCGGCTTAAAAAGCTTTAGGCTCACCCCTAATCTTTTGCTTCCACGCCTGTTCGTCACCCGGCTTCATCAATATGATTGGTGGTTCCAGGTGACGATAGGTTCTCAATAATTCTAGAAAGCGCTATACTTATCTACAAAGTAGATGAGACAAATTGCACGCATATTAAAATACACATCCGTATTGTGGCGGTATTACTTTGCAATATCTATATTTACGATTCTTCTAGCTGTAATGACGCTAGTTCAGCCTTTTATCACCGGCAAAGTTATCGATGAACTAAGGATGGGTACTGAAGCCCGTGTAGGGTTTGTACTATTTATGGCGGCAATAATATTCATTTTAGATTTTAGCAGCACGATTTTTAGTAACATCGGCGGCTATATTGGCGACCAGATGAAAGTTAAGCTCTCAAAAATCTTAAGTGAGCGTTATTACCAGCACATATTGCAATTGCCGCAGCAATACTTTGATACCGAACTAACCGGCAAGATTATTAATCGTCTTAACCGCTCCATAACTCAAATCGCTGATTTCATGCAGATGATGAGCAACAACTTCCTGCAATTTATCTTTAGTACTATTTTTTCGTTAGTGGTAGTAGCATTTTATAGCTGGCAGGTTGCACTGCTGCTGTTTGCACTCTATCCGATCTTCATTCTTATGACAGTACGCACAAGTAATACATGGCTAAAATTCCAAGCAAAGAAAAACGAGCACAGCGATATAGCCAGTGGGCGCTTTGCTGAGGCCATCGGCCAGGTCAAGGTTGTAAAAAGTTTTATACAGGAAAAAAGAGAACTTAGTTTCTTAAATAAACACTACAGTGCTGTTGTGTTTATTAATCGCCCTCAATCCAAGTATTGGCATGTCAATGACATCAAACGCCGCCTGATACTTAATGCAATTTTCTTCGGAGTGTATGCGCTCATTTTTGTACAAGCCGCCCAAGGTACTTTGACCCCGGGGGAGGCAGTAGCACTTATCCTATACGCCATGAATATCCGTATTCCAATTTTTACTATTAGTTTTTTGGTCGAGAATACCCAGCGAGCTGTCAGTGACAGCAAGGATTATTTTGAAATTATGGAGATCAAGCCGCAAATATCTGATAGTTTTGACGCTAAAACACTAAAAATAAGCAAGGGCGCGATTCGTTTTCAGGAAGTGAGTTTTGCTTATGATTCCAAACCAGTGTTGAATAATATTAGTTTTGGGATAAAACCAGATAGCAAGGTTGCCCTGGTTGGAGAAAGTGGCGAAGGCAAGACAACGCTCACCAATCTTCTCATGCGGCTTTATGAGCCACAAACTGGTAGTATTCAAATAGACGGTCAAGATATCACTACAGTCACTCAAAGTAGTCTGCGTAATTCTATCGGTGTAGTATTTCAGGATCCTGCTCTTTTTAGTGGCTCGATTGCTGAAAATATCAGCTATGCCAACCCAAAAGCTAGCCGCGAGCAAATTATAGCTGCTGCCAAAGCCGCCAATGCAGACGAATTTGTCGATAAACTTAAAAAGGGCTATGAAACCGAGATTGGCGAGAGAGGCCTGCGGCTCAGTGGCGGCCAGAAACAACGCATTGCTATAGCACGGGCATTATTAAAAGACGCACCGATTTTAGTCCTGGATGAAGCTACTAGCAGTCTCGATAGTCGTTCTGAAGCTATGGTTCAAGAAGCCTTGGAGCGCTTGATGAAAAATCGTACTACAATTATTATTGCTCACAGGCTCAGCACAATTCAAAACGTTGATGAAATAATTACCTTTAAGAATGGTGCGGTAGTTGAAATCGGTAGTCCTAATAAGCTGGCTAAATCAGGCGGGATATATGCACAGTTGCTTGAACTACAAATGCGTAAGCCGACCGAGCGCACCAAGCAACAGCTTAAAGACTATGAAATGGCAGTGTAGTTAATAATGCATGTAAAATATACCTCATGAGAAGAATAAGCTCGCGGGCAATTGTGCTGAAGGATAAAGAAATACTATTGATGAAGCGCTTTAAAATGGGACTAGAATACTACACTTTGCCAGGAGGCAGCGTCGAACCGGGCGAATCATTGGAAAACGCTGCAATTAGGGAAGTTGCCGAGGAAACATCACTTGTTGTCGGTAGTCCGCACTTAGTGTTCGTCGAAGACGCAGCTCAGCCGTTTGGGCAACAAAATATCTTTTTATGTAGTTATATCAGCGGTGAACCTCACCTTCCGGAGACTTCAGAAGAAGCTTTCTGGTCAACACCTGGTAAAAATACATACGAACCCACATGGTTTCCGCAAGCAGACCTTAAGGGCATACCATTCGTTTCCCCGCTTTTAAAAGAAGCCATCATTATGGCACTGAAGCACGGATTTCCGAAAAAACCGTACCATTTTTCTGTTAAGCACTCGGAACGTTTAAGCTAAACTATTCTTAAACTGAAGTTTTATTAAATTGCTAGTCTTTAGGTTATACTTAAGCCTACGATAATTCAGTGGAGGTAAATTAAGTGGCAGATAAATCAGTTTATGCCAGGCGGTTCGGCTCATTGTTTTTAGCAGGTATATTTTTATTCACAACACTAGCTTTTACAGGCCTACTTTTGTGGCAGACGCGTGAAAATAATAAAAAGCAAGCTGCCCTTGGAGATAATCCATTCGAAAGCCCTGACTCAACCCAATCGGAAGAGCAAACACTTCCGCCGCAGGAGCAACTTGGTGTTTTAGCTGAGTATACCCCTATGGTTCAACCTGTTACCGAGCTGCAAGTAATCGATCTAGTTCCTGGTACGGGGGCCGAAGTTAAGGCCGATTCTGCCTTTAAAGCACACTATACTGGTGCTTTTGCCGTAAATGGTGAGATATTCGGCAGTACTAAAAATGATGAACCCCTGGATTTTACTTTTGATAGTGTTCTTCCCGGGTGGCAGCAAGGTGTTCCTGGCACGAAAGTTGGCGGCATACGGCGGCTAATTATACCCGCCAGTCTTGCCTATGGTGAAGCTCCGGAAGGCTACATTCCTAATGCGCAAAGTAGGCCACTGGGTGCATTAGTATTTGATGTAGAGGTTATATCAATAAATTAACGGTTTAATGCGTCTTAGGAAAACATATATTTAATAAGTCTTTAAATATTTTAGGAGAAAACATGTTAAAAGGAACACTACTGTCGGGTTTTTCGCCAATCACTGAACCGGTCACAGAACTTCAAGTCACTGACCTTACCTTAGGTACAAGCGACGAAGTCGCTGCGGGCGCTACAATAACGGCTCATTATACGGGAGCATATGCAATAAATGGTGAAATATTTGAAAGCTCCAAAGATAGCCCTCAACCAGCAACCTTCCCGCTAGGCAATGTCATACAGGGCTGGCAGCAAGGCGTGCCCGGCATGAAAGTTGGCGGCACGCGACGGTTAGTTATCCCTGGTGTCCAAGCATACGGCGAAGCACCTGAGGGTTATACTCCTGGTAGCACGGACCGTCCTATGGGAACTCTTGTGTTTGACATAGAACTTATTTCTATCGGACAATAATATGCAAAAACACAACATATAGCGTGTTGACCCTAAACATAAACGCTATATAATGGGTATTAGCTTAAAAAAACAACCTAGTTCTAAGGAGCTATTAAATGGCCAAAAAAATCACTATCTATACAACTAACACTTGCGCGTACTGTGTTATGGTCAAAAAGTGGCTTACCAACAAAGGCATGGTCTATGAAGAAGTAAATATAGATAATGAGCCACACCGTCAGCAGGAAGCTCTAGCAATAAGCGGTGCCTTGACCGTACCGGTTACGGTTGTTACCAAGGAAGATGATACAAAAGAGGTGGTGATAGGCTTCAATCTAGCCCGCCTGGCACCTGCGGTAGCATAACTATGACCTGGCGCGGTGCATATTGCTTCCAAATATCAGCTTAGCACTCACTATATTTAAAATAATCTTTTACGATCTTCGATATATAAACCAGTTTTGCTTACACAAGAACATCAGGAGTCCATTTAAAGCTTTCCATAATCTGTAATGATGCGTAAAATAGGATGAACTAATGGATATTGATACAAAAGTGCATGAATTGGTGATTGTAGGGGCGGGGCCTGCCGCTTTGAGTGCGGCAATCTATACGACACGCGAAGATATACAGACCGTTTTGTACGAAAAGGCGGTACCTGGTGGGCTTATTTCGACGACAGACTGGGTCGACAATTACCCCGGATTTCCAGACGGTATTGCTGGTTTGGAACTAGGGGATGCCATGCGAAAACAGGCAGAACGTTTTGGTGCAGTTATCGAACTCGGTGAAGTTATGAAGATAGTTAACGAGGGCGAACGTAAAAAACTGGAAACTACTGATGGTGATGTCTATGCCAAAATAGTATTGATTGCAACCGGATCAGGTTATAAGAAGATCGGCGTGCCCGGTGAGGATGAATATTATGCCCGAGGCGTTCATTACTGCGCGACATGTGACGGGGCATTTTACCGTGACAAACGGCTGGTTGTGGTGGGTGGGGGAAACTCAGCCGTGCAGGAGGCGATGTTCCTGACCCGTTTTTCAAGCCACATAGATATGCTAGTACGCTCGGACTTCAGGGCTTCGGAAGTACTCATTCATGAGATGGAAAAAAAATTCAAAGATAAAATTACCGTTCATAAAAACACTACTACAGATGAGATTATTGGCGAGCAAAAAGAAGGATTAAAGTTTAAAACAGTCACAAAAGTAATTGGTACCGATAAAATTTCAAATAAAAAAATAGAATTTGAAACTGATGGCGTTTTTGTGTTTGTGGGTTTGCAGCCTAACACCGAGTTTGCAGGCGAGAGTGGTATTGAACTGGACAAAATCGGACTTGTAAAAAGTAATGAAAATCTAGAAACAAATATGCCCGGTGTCTTCGTCGTCGGTGACTGCCGTTCAGGCGCAACGATGCAGATTGCTACTGCAGTCGGCGAAGGTGCCACTGCTGCCTTGCGTATCCGTGAATACCTTGAGGGCAGAAAAGCTGGTACGTCTACCTTGTATTAAATCTGTCCGGAAAATCGGTAATACAGGCATATAGCCCGGCCCGTTCAAAGCGTCGGGCTTTCTTAATGTCATTCAAGGTGTAAGCTGATAGTTTATATCCGTTGCGAGTTAAGCTGCTAATAAATCCACTCCAGAGCCAGCGTTGATTCATAGCTATATATTTAGTGCTTAACTTGCGGGCCCGGTGTGTCGCCCGTACTCCAGACCAAGCATCATTAATTACAATTTCTATTTCAGGTAAATTTTTATGAACAGCCCAAAGAATTTTATAATCGAACGATGCAACTTGAATGGTCAATCCACTGGCCATTCTTACAGCGTAGAGTTTTAGAACCTGGAGAATTGGCGCAATTTGTACTTCAGGCTTAATTTCGACTATGACGGAGACACGATGAGACGTATATTCCAGAGCGGCATCAAAAGTAAGCAAGCCAGGAAGACTTTGTACAAGTTCCGAATAAGTTGACTGGCTGACTAGACGCCGTAAACCGCCTATAATTACATACTTATCGTGTAAGACTACCGGGATGCTATCTTTACTTGTTCGCACATCAATTTCTATAGCAGCTACATTGTGCGCTATGGCTGCATCAAAGCTGGCGATTGTATTTTCGGGAGCTAGGCCGCGTGCGCCCCGGTGGCCAATGATTTTCATTCATCTCTAGTGTACAATATCTCTAAACAACTAAGGAGACAAAATGGCTGATTATAATGCACTGTACGATGCGGGTGATATAGACGGTGGAGTCATTACGACTGTCGTTGAAATCCCAAAATGGTCAACCTTAAAAATTGAATGGAACCGCAAGACCTGCGTATTCGAGCTTGACAGGGTTGAGCCTAGTATTTTTGCAAAACCTACCAACTACGGTTTTATACCGCAAACACTAGATGGGGATGGTGATGAGCTGGATACATTACTACTTACAAACGATCCAGTACCAACCGGGGTAGTTGTTAAGGCGACCGTGTTGGGTGTGCTGAATTTTGAAGACGACGGTGAAGAAGATCACAAGATTGTCTGTGTCCCTGCTGATGATCGCAACACTGGGAATGCAATGAAATCCCTTAATGACTTACATGACCAGTGGAAACAAAAGATTGAGCACCACTTTAACCATTACAAGGACCTGAAAAAGCCCGGCACGACGAAAGTCTTAGGCTGGGGTGATGTAGAAGACGCCAAAGCCATCATAAAAGACTGCCAGGCTAGGTTCAAGAAGTAGCGTATCCTGAAAAATTGTTGAAACCATAAGCATAAACCCGTACAATAACCCCTAACGAGCTAATAACAAGGGGATATATGAAAACAAGGGTGGCAATCAATGGGTTCGGGCGTATTGGCCGGAACGCTTTTAAGGTAGCTTTTGAGCGAGGTGATTTGGAAGTTGTTGCCATTAACGACTTAACGGATACAAAGACATTATCACACCTACTGAAACACGACAGCAATTACGGGACTTACCAGCACGAAGTCAGCTCAGATGAGCATGGCATAACCGTTAAAGGCAAACATATAAAAGTTTTTGCCGAACGCGATCCAGCTCTTCTTCCATGGCGCGAAAACCATGTTGACGTTGTTATCGAATCGACCGGTTTCTTTGTTGATCCAGCGAAAGCCAAAGCCCATCTAGAAGCGGGTGCTAAAAAAGTTGTTATAAGTGCCCCTGCCAAAGGCGAAGGCGCTACTACGATTGTTATTGGAGTGAATGAGGACAAACTTGAGGATGCAAGCGAAATAGTAAGCAATGCGTCTTGCACCACGAACTGCATTACGCCTGTCATGGCAGTACTCGAGAATAATTTTGGTATCCAAAAAGCCATGATGACCACGGTACATAGTTATACTGCGTCCCAAGCTCTGCAGGACGCACCCAGCAAAGATCTTCGCGAAGGACGCAATGCAGCCGAAAACATCGTTCCAACCACCACCGGCGCATCAATTGCCGCCGCCCAAGCACTACCTGCATTAAAAGGTATTTTTGGTGGGCTTAGTATCCGGGTACCGACCCCTGTAGTATCTTTGAGCGATTTTGTGGTTATCACAAAGCGTGATGTCACTGTTGAAGAGGTCAATAATGTATTTAAAAAAGCTGCCAAAGAACCCTACTACCAAGGGATTTTAGCCGTCAGCGAGGAAGAACTTGTTTCTCGCGACTATATAGGCAACAGTCATTCGGCTACGGTTGATTTAAAACTAACGGCGGTTGTCGGCGGTAATATGCTCAAAGTCGTCGCTTGGTATGACAACGAATGGGGTTACAGTAACCGTTTGGTAGAAAACGTAGCTGATATCGGCCGCCTGCTGCACAAATCCGGCCATCACAGCGACCACCACACGATCAAATCCCACGAACACAACGAATAATATGAAAATATACATCGGCGCGGACCATGGTGGTTTCCACTTAAAAGAACAAGTCGAGATGTATTTAAAACAGCATGGCTATGACGCAGAGGATGAGGGCAACAATATCCTTGATCCGGATGATGATTACCCGCAGTTTGCTGCCAAAGTTGCTACGAATGTTTTAAGCAGTAAGGATTCCGATGCAAGGGGTATACTTGTTTGCTCTGGTGCGCAGGGTGTAGCAATAGCCGCCAACCGGCATAAGGGCATTCGGGCATCTGTCGTATGGGATGCCCACGAAGCTCGCATGACGCGCAATGACAATGACAGTAATATTTTATGTCTTCCTGGACGTATCATGAACGATAAGCCTGAGCTATGGCAGGGTGTAGTAGAAACGTGGTTGGCGACTCCTTTTAGCCACGCACCACGTCATCGCCGACGGGTCGAGGAGCTTGATAAATTAGGATAAACATGGCTGTTATTTGTCCCACTGTCACTACCCTGACGCAAAAAGATTACCGCGAATCGATTGAACGGATTAGTGACTTTGCCGAGAGAATCCATATTGACTTTGCCGATGGGTATTTTGCGCCATCAAAACTGATGCCGATAGATGAAGTATGGTGGCCAGTGGGTATGGTAGTAGATTTTCACATTATGTACAAAGAACCGCTGGCTTATATCGAGGATATTATTGTCCAGCAACCGCACCTTGTTATTATCCATGCCGAAAGTGAAAACGTCGGTGAATTTTTGGACGAAATGCATAGCCTGGGTATTAAGCTTGGTCTGGCATTACTTAAAGAAACACCGGTCAGTACCATCGAAAAATACTTGCCGAAACTCGACCATGTGCTGGTATTCAGCGGAGACCTTGGACATTACGGCGGCAATGTCAATTTTGAACTATTAGATAAGGTTATTCAGCTTCACGAACTTAAACCTAATATAGAAATTGGTTGGGATGGTGGTATCAACGATGAAACTGCCGGTAGATTGGTAGAGGGCGGGGTTGATGTATTGAATGTAGGCGGTTTTATACAGAAGAACCAAGATCCAGAAAGTGCCTATGATACACTGTTAGCTAGCATAAACGTAAGAGAGAAAACAAAATGACCGTCCCAGAGCTGGAGCTCAAAGCCAACGATATCCGTCAGGATATTATCCGCATGCTAGAAGAAGCAGGTTCAGGCCATTCGGCTGGCCCATTGGGGCTTACTGATATTTTTACGGCGCTTTATTTTGATGTTATGAATTATGACTCCCAAAATCCTAACTGGGATAAACGGGATATTCTCTTGCTAAGCAATGGCCACTGCGTGCCAGTCCAGTATGCCACCATGGCTCATGCTGGATTTTTTGACCGCAAAGAGCTACGGACGCTTCGTAAATTTGGCTCCAGGTTACAGGGGCACCCCGAACGAACCAAACTCCCCGGTTTAGAAAATACTAGTGGACCACTAGGCTGTGGTCTTAGTCAAGCTAGTGGTATGGCGCTTGCGATGCGCATGGATAAGCAACACCACCGCTGGATTTATGTAGTACTAAGCGACGGTGAGTTAAATGAGGGTAACGTTTGGGAAGCAGCCATGCTGGCATCTAAATACAAGCTCAACAACATTATCGGCATAATAGACCGTAATAACATTCAAATCGACGGACCGACAGAGTCAGTCATGCCATTAGAAGATTTGAGCGCCAAATGGGAAAGTTTCGGCTGGCATGTAATCGAAATAGATGGTAATAACATCGAGGCAGTAATCGACGCCTATGCTATGGCCCGGGCAATCGTGGAGAAGCCGGTGATGATTATTGCCCACACGGTTCCTGGTAAAGGAGTTGATTTTATGGAATACGATTTCCACTGGCATGGAATGCCACCAGACCTTGAACAGGCCAAATTGGCACTCAAGGAACTAAGAACATTGAAAGGTAAAATTAAAAGTGAGGCAGATGAATAATGAGCGATGTAACGGAAGTCAATAAATTAGTTAGCGACAATACGCCGGAGATTTTGGCTAGTAAAGGTATCACGGCAAAATTTCATGAAGCCGACCACGACCAATATGAGATCGAACTACTGGAAAAACTACGAGAGGAAGTACTGGAATTCAAAAATAACAAATCAATAGTCCAACTTTCCGATCTTCTAATAACTGTTGATGCTGTCGTTGAGCTGCATGGATGGGGTCAAGAAGATGTCCTGGCAGCCAAAGCTGAAAGACTTAATGAAAAAGGTGGCTACTCTAAGCGATTGATATTGGAACAGACTGAGTGATGACCGCTATGCACCTGGTTGATTTAAACAGCGAGCTAAAGACCGAACCCATTCGCAAAGGTTTTGGGCGCGGCTTAAAAAAAGCTGGCGAATTAGATATTAATGTCGTTGCCGCATGCGCCGACCTGACAGATTCTACGCAAATGAGTCTATTTAAAGAAGCTTTCCCCGACAGGTTCATAGAAATTGGTGTTGCCGAGCAAAACCTTGTAACAGTTGGCTCAGGCCTTGCCGCCATGGGTAAGATTCCTTTTGTAAGTTCCTATGCAGCATTTAGCCCCGGGAGAAACTGGGAACAAATCCGTACGACAATATGCTTAAACAATCGTCCGGTTAAAATTATTGGTTCACATGCCGGAATATCAGTCGGGCCTGATGGCGCGACACACCAGATGCTTGAAGATCTTGCGATTATGCGCAGCCTGCCGAACATGGTAGTGCTTGCACCTGGCGACAGTGTTGAAGCCGAGAAAATGACTCTTGCTATGGCAAAAGACAAGCAACCTAATTATATGCGGCTGGCTCGTGAGGCCACACCGGTTTTTACGACTGCTGATACACCATTTGAAATTGGCAAGGCCTATATGCTTCGCGAGGGGCACGATTTGACGATAATAGCGACAGGTACGATGACATATCAAGCGCTTGCGGCGGCAGAGAAACTTATAAAAGATGGTATTGTGGCTGAGGTTATTCATGTGCCAACTATTAAACCTCTAGATAAAGAAGTTATACTCAAAAGTATTCGAAAAACCCGTGCCGTTGTTACTGCCGAAGAAGCTCAGATTATTGGTGGCTTAGGTGGTGCAATTAGCGAACTATTAGGTGAAGTACATCCAACAATAATACATCGTGTTGGCATTAAAGATCGTTTCGGCGAGTCTGGAACTCCCCAGGAACTTTTGGAACATTTCGGCTTGACTGCTAAACATATCGCAATGGCCGCACACGCAGTTATCAGCAAGAGAGTTTAATAATTGAACTGGCAGACTCTTATTCTGTTACATGCTTTTGTAGCTGCATTTCAAATACTGCAGTCGCGTGCTATTGCCCGTATACCTAAAGCTCGACATGCTGCTCTTTCCGTGAATGCAGTAGCTTTCACCGCACTATTTGTAATCGGGATAATGATAACACTGTTCTACGGGCCTGCTAGCATACAAGAAGTAAAAAATTACTGGCCATTTCTTACGTTATGTGGAATATGCTTTACTGCAGGGTCGGTATTTATGTATAAAGCACTTGTTTACATGGAAAGTGCGGTAGTAAGTGTTATAACTACTGTAACTGCTTTATTCACTCTTATTCTGGCCGGGGTTATTCTCAATGAGCGTTTAAGCCTGATGCAAATTTTAGGAGCAATGATACTAATCCCAACCATATGGTATATCTTATTGCTTGCAAGCAATGAAAAACAAGGAATTAAAATTCATAACCGTGCTTGGTTGCGTGGTCTAGGATTTGCTTTGACGGCGAGTGCAGCGTTTGCCGCAGGCTCAGTACTGGAAAAATACAGTATTAATCATGTTAGTATCTCGACATATATTATTGGAAGTTGGGGAACCCAGGTAATAATGGCATGGGTGTTTGTCCTTTTACTTAACAAAAAATCACTACGAATATTAAATGATCCGAAAATTATGATGATGTCTGTTCGTCTTGGTGTGATTCGCTCGTTTGCTGCCGCTCTTTTTTTACTTGCAATAATTCGAAGTAATAATGTGACGCTCATGATAATTATATCTAATTTTAGAATTATAGTAGTGGCTTTACTCGCAGGTTTTTTTCTTGGTGAGCGCCAGCATTACACGCAGAAACTTGCGGCAGCTGCAGCTGCGTTCCTGGCCTTAGGCATCATATTTTGGAAATAAAGTTGCGTATATTAGCCATAAGCTCTTACAATACAGATAACATTAGGGTGGAGAAAATGAACTATGTCACAAACATTGGCTAAAATGAGATTCAACTGTGCGAAAGCACGAGAAACCGTTGAGCGTACAAAAACAGAGCATTTTGCGATCGGGGCATTTAATATAGACAACCAAGATACTCTAATAGCAATCTGTAAAGCAGCCCAAAAAACCAAAAGCCCGTTAATGGTAGAGGTCAGCCACGGCGAAGTCAAAGCGATTGGACTTCAAAATCTGCGTTGCATGGTCGATAACTATAAGCTGGAATATGGCATAGAGATGTACATAAACTTAGATCATAGTCCTGATGTCGAATCTGCTAAAAAGGGCATTGATGCGGGATTTGAATTTATTCATATAGACGTCAGCCAAGAACGGCACGACGCAAGCGTAGCCGAAATTATCGAGGCCACTAAGGAAGTTGTCAGTTATGCGAAGTTTACCGGTGCTCTCGTAGAAAGTGAGCCACATTATTTTGGTGGTAGTTCCAACGTTCACGAAGAGGCCTTTGATTACGAAGAAATTAAAAAGTCATTTTCAACTCCTGAGGATGCGAAACATTTTGTTGAAGCTACTGGTATTGATACTTTTGCGGCTGCGGTTGGTAACTTGCATGGCAGCTACCCAGTTCCTAAGCAGCTTGATTTAGAACTTTTAAGTCGTATACGTAATGCGATTGACTGCAACATATCACTCCATGGCGGCAGTGACACACCGGGCCACTTCTTTGAGGAAGCCGTAAAAATAGGTGTTAGTAAAATTAACGTAAATTCTGATATGCGCAGGGTCTACCGCGATACACTGGTTAAAGTACTAGAAGATAATCCTAGCGAATATGCGGTTATGAAACTGATGCCCACGGTCATTGACGCCATAGCAGACATCGTCGAAGGTAAATTAAAAAGTTTTAACGCCGTTGGGAGAGCTGTTGTTTGAAGAATATAAAAATGGCATAATGGCTACAAACATAAGCGTAAACAAAATAAGAGGGTGGAATGACTACACAAGTTGATGTTTTGAGTGTCGGTGACGTCGTATCCGACGCTTTTATAAAATTACTGGATGATAAAGCTCATACTTACGTAGATCATAACGGTGTCAAGACATTGGCCATGGAATATGGAACTAAAGTTCCATTTGAGAAGGCGGTAATCGTAGAAGGTGTCGGCAATGCTGCAAATGCGGCCGTCAGTCTAACACGTCTAGGCCTAAACTGTGGTTTTGTCACGAATGTAGGTGAGGATAAATATGGCCGCGGAATCATCGCTGCTCTTCATGCTAACAAGATTGATACGCGTTGGGTCACCGTAAATCCTGGCAAGGTTAGTAATTATCACTACGTACTATGGTACAAAGAAGAACGAACGATACTTATCAAGCACGAAGAGTATGATTACTCCTGGCCTAATTTGCGTAAAAAAGAAGCGCCTAAATGGATATATTTCAGCTCTATAGCCAAAAATTCGTTGGAATTCCATGATGATCTGGCTGATTGGCTTGAGGAGAATCCTGAAACTAAACTCGCTTTTCAACCGGGTACATATCAAATGAAATTTGGTGCAAAACGTTTAAAAAAAATATACAAGAACAGTAAAATCCTGGTACTCAATAGGCAAGAAGCAGAGCTGGTTGGTGGTGGTAACGTTCACGACGTGCATGATTTATTCAATAAGCTTCATGAATTGGGGCCGGAAATAATATGTATTACGGACGGCCCGAATGGAGCATATGCGTCAAGCCCGCAAGGCAGGTTGTTTATGCCAATTTATCCTGATTTAGGGCCACCGGTTGAAAGGACTGGTGCTGGCGATGCTTTCGCCTCTACATTTACGGCTGCCCTGATGCGTGGCAAGTCCATCGAAGAGGCTTTAAAATGGGCTCCCATTAATTCTATGAATGTTGTACAACACGTCGGCGCCCAGGAAGGCTTGTTAACAGAAGAAGAACTTGAGGGTTATCTTAGAAAAGCTCCCGATTGGTACCATTCTAATCCTCTTAGATAATAGTCGTTGTTTAGTTATAAATATGACAACGATAATCGCCAGATAACAGTTCTACTTAATAATAAATAGTGCTACACTTTAAGCATAAGAGGAACGATTGTTTAAATGCCACACCTCCTTTCTAGCCTGTTAGCAGCCGATGAGCCTCTTTTTAGTTTGGCAATAAGACAGCTTGAGGATTCCAGTGGCCGACCAGGTATGGATGTTCGATTAATTAGTGAAATTATAGAAAAAATTCATAAAAAATCGCGCGCTCTAGACCTAGATACTAAGGATACAACAGGCGAAGAGCTGTATCATGCCTTACTGAATAAAATCCGTGAGCACGATTTACACCTAGTAAGACAACTTGGAGGTAACGAGCCAGATGATGTTCAAATCCTTATTCCACTTATCAAAAAAGCTGCAGAAGAATCTGACGCACCACGTTCGGCATGGGTATTAAAACGGAGTGTTGCAAAACGAATTCTTCAGAATAATCCGCCACTAAGCGTTATGAAACAGCTCAAATATACCTCCATTGATTCTATGATTAAGCGAGAAAATCTAGCAGAAATATACGGAGCACTGCGTTTTGCGGAAAGTCCAGCATGGCTTAAGAAATTTAATTCTAGTTATAAAAACCTGCAGCCATCTGACTTTGAAACACGCGAAATCGAAATTATTATTATGGATAAATTACGTTGGGGTCGGATGGGAGACAGCTTTGTCAAAAAAAAGCGCCACAATATTACACATCTTAAAGAGCTTGGTGTTATCCTTATGCTTCCTACGTCAATCCAAAAGCTGCCAGGGATAGCTATTACGGCGCTGCCATTATTATTCCATTATATAAATGAGATTCGTCTGTACAGTGCATTCTTCAAGCTACAACAGGTCAAACCAGATTTCGGTAAAATCATTGCTGAGACGCTAAATGCAGATATTCGTACTGCTACTGTTATGGCCGGTACCCAAGTTCACTGGCGTGTTATACAACGCTATTACGGCAAACTTGAAAATGAAAATCACCCAGAAATATTTGAACCGCATGTCCAGCCTGAGGATCTGCATTGGCGCCGGGCAGAAGAGTATATGTATAAGATTGATCCAGAACTAAAGTTTTGGCACGAACTTGATTATGTCGGAGCTATGGCTGGGAATAGTCCTGTCAGTTTTAATTTAATGGATGTCAGTATTTCCTATTGTACTCAGGCACCATACGAACAACGTGCATTTTTCCATATGAGGGAGAGTCTTTGGAATGAGTTATTTATGCGCTACATGGGTCATAAAGTACTGGAGACGCAGATTCTGCAGCAACTGGATAATAATATGATTAAGCCAGAAAAATTAAGGGTATAATAAGGTAGTACATATGCAAAACAAAAATAATGATTTAAGCCATGTCTGTATGCCGCTTAGGTATTCAATATGCGTATCAGGTGCCGCTGCTGGCGATACAGTAAAAGCATCGGCCGAAATGGCCGAACGACTAGGTGCGGCAATAGCTAAACACGGTCATACCCTAACCACTGGTGCTACTATTGGTTTGCCATACCATGCTGCCAAAGGCGCAAAAATGAATGGAGGTGAAAGTATCGGTTACTCGCCGGCCAGCAGCCTGCGCGAGCACTTGAGGAAATACCGGCTACCACATTGCCATTTTGATTTTATTAATTTCACTGGTCTTAATTATGTTGGTCGTGACCAATATCTAGTCCAGTCCAGCGATGCGGTCATAACTGTCGGCGGCCGCTTTGGTAGCCTCCATGAGTTCGTAACTGCCCTTGAAGCCGGCAAGCCATGTGGCATATTAGTAGGTAGCGGCGGCGCCGCTGATATTATTCCTGGGCTTATGGAAAGCCTCGACCCGCCGCATAAAAGTTTGGTAATCTATGATGATAATCCTGAAAACTTGGTAAAACGGATTACTGACATCCTCGATATAGAAAACAAAGACCTAAAAAAAGATATGATGCGCGACGAACACTGGTTTATGGATGGCTCGCATAACCGAGCTGGCTGAGGTCTTGAGTTTTGCTCCTTACAGACGTATGCTCTAGGGAGACATAAAGGGAATCATTATGAGAAATGGTCAGCAGGGATTCAGTGTAATTAAGATTATCATAGCTTTTTTGCTACTAGTCCTCATTGCTTTTATTGCGTTTAGAGTTAGTAGGGCAGATGAATCAATACGATCGGCAAATGCAGTTACTAATTTTGATGAGTGCGTAACCGCTGGCAACCCCATTATGGAAAGTTATCCAGAGCAATGTAGTACCAATGGGCAGACCTATTTTAGACCCGATGATCCGATAAAAGATGAGCCACAGGCTGATTTGCAAATCCAAAATAACGTATTGTTTTCTGAAGTAAAACCAGCACTGCAGGATGAAATTAAACGAGTATATAAAGAAAGAGCACCCGATTGTATGCAAGGAGACAATTTCGCGGCTGCAGTCGACGAAGACAAACTAATTTCCAAATATACTCCCTCAGCTTTCGCGTCGGTACTCATTGGTTGTGAAGGGGGAGCTGCCGGACTTTTTGCCTATGGTGATAATAAATGGCTATTTATTGCGGCTACGCAGGATACGTATCCATGCAGCATCCTGGAAACGTATGACGTTCCACATAACTTTATCACGGGGTCTACGGACATTTTGGCTGAATGCGTCGAAGAATCTGGAATATCCCGTACCTATAAAGGATAACTTGCTACAATATAACGATGTCAAAGTTTCAACTTAAAAGTGATTATAAGCCCGAAGGTGATCAGCCTACGGCTATTGCTACGATTACTGAAAGAGTCAAAAAAGAACTTAAGGAACAAACACTCCTAGGTGTTACTGGCTCTGGTAAGACATTTACTATGGCGAATGTGATCCAGAATATCCAGAAACCTACATTAGTACTGAGCCACAACAAGACTTTAGCCGCTCAACTATATACAGAGTTCAAAAACTTTTTTCCAGATAACGCGGTTCATTACTTTGTGAGCTACTTCGATTACTATCAGCCGGAAGCTTATATTCCTCGCTCCGATACATATATAGAGAAAGATTCGCAGATCAATGAAGAGATTGACCGCCTGAGGCACGCTGCAACCGATGCTCTGCTCACCCGCAAAGATGTCATTATAGTTGCTTCTGTTAGTTGTATCTACGGGATTGGTTCGGTGGAAGATTACTCGGGTCTGAGTGAAGTTGTAGTTAAGGGAGAGAGGAAGTTGCGTGACAAATTCATGAGGCATTTAAGCGATATTCAATACCAACGAAATGATATCGATTTTCATCGCTCCACTTTCCGGGTAAGGGGCGACGTTGTTGACGTTTATCCAGCTGGTGAAGAATCAGCTTACCGCGTGGATTTTTTTGGTGATACGGTCGATCGTATTACAAAAATAGATCCGCTAACTGGAGAGATAGTGGCAGAGATGGACCGGATCCAAATCTTTCCTGGTTCGCACTACGTTACGCCTTACGATAAGCTAAAGACTGCCTTGGGGCACATTCAACGCGAGCTCGACGAGCAAGTTGAGAACTTTGAAAAGCAAGGTAAGCTACTAGAAGCGCAGCGGCTCAAACAAAGGACCAAATTCGATCTTGAAATGATGGAAGAAACAGGCTTTGTAAAAGGTATTGAGAACTATTCTAGGTACCTCACCAATAGGCAGCCTGGCGAACAGCCGGCTACACTACTAGATTATTATCCAGACGACTACCTGATGTTTATTGATGAATCACATATGACCATGCCGCAGCTTCGCGGCATGTATAATGGCGACCGTGCCCGCAAAGAAGTATTAGTGGAACATGGTTTTCGCCTGCCCTCTGCTCTTGATAACCGGCCACTGAATTTTTCTGAATTCCAGCATCATGTCAATCAAGTTGTGTATGTCAGCGCTACACCGGCGCAATATGAGCTGGAACGCAGCCCAGAGCCAGCTGAGCAGGTTATCCGGCCCACAGGGCTACTTGATCCGCCGATTGAAGTTAGGAAGATTGAAGGCCAAATCGATGATTTAATCAGTGAAATTCGTGACACTGTCGCTAAACGTCAGCGCGTTTTGGTCACAACTTTAACCAAGCGCATGTCTGAAGACCTAACCGAATATCTGAAGGATATTAATATCAAGGTTACTTACTTACATAGCGATGTCGATACACTAGAGCGTACGGACATTCTACGAGACCTACGCCTGGGTATTTACGATGTCGTTGTCGGTATTAACTTGCTTCGTGAGGGATTGGATTTGCCAGAGGTTAGTTTAGTTGCGATTTTAGATGCCGATAAAGAAGGATTCTTGCGCAGCGAACAGGCACTAATCCAGACTGTCGGACGAGCTGCCCGTCACGTTGAGGGTAGGGTGATTATGTATGCCGATAGGGTAACTGGCAGTATGCAGCGCACTCTTGACGAAACAGACCGCCGCCGTGAGATCCAGAGAAAATACAACGATGACCATGATATAACGCCGGCCGGTATCGCCAAAGCAGTTGATAAAAGCATGAGTCCTGAAATCAGTGAAGAAGCTAAAAAGGCCAAATTGGACCTTAGGAAAATTCCTAAGGACGAATACAACCACCTTATTAAGGATTTGACTTCGCAGATGGAACTGGCGGCGGCAAACTTACAGTTTGAGAAGGCGGCTGAGCTTCGGGATATTATTGAGGATGTAAAATCAAAGCTTTAACTATTAATTAAGTCGAGGTAGAGTCATAGAATTTGAGGTGTTATAATTCAGTAACACATGGCGAAACTCACACAAGACGATATATTAAAATTGGCTAAGCTCGCTCGCTTGAGGTTAACTGAAACTGAAATTAATAAGTTGCAGGGTGAAATAGGTGAAATACTTGAATACGTCGAAGTGCTACAGAATGTCGATATTAAGGGCCTTATGCCAACCTACCAGGTTACAGGTCTAACTAACATTACACGCCCTGACGAGGTGCGAGATTATGGCGCTACTCCGTCAGATTTGCTTAAAAATCTTCCTGCCAGAGAAAAAAACTATATTAAAACTAAAAGGATGATCAGGTGAACAACTGGCCTGTAATTGCTGACATTGCCAAGGATGTTGAGTCGGGTAAGGTCAAGGCAGTAGATCTTGTTAAAGAAGCACTCAAAAGAATTGAAGATGCTTCGGAATACAAAGCAGTTATCGCAAATATAAAAGTTCGATCCCTTGAACGGGCTGGTTATATTGATGAACAAGTAAGAACAGGAAAAAAAATCGGCCGACTTGCCGGCGTGCCGTTTATTGCTAAAGACAATTATCTTGCTTTTGGAGCTGATACCACGGCAGCAAGTAATATCCTAAAGGGTTTCGATGCGCCGTACCAGGCTACAGCAATTGAAAAACTGGAGGCCGAAGGTGCTATATTGGTTGCCAAGGCAAACCTTGACGCTTTCGCGCATGGATCTAGTACAGAGAACAGCGATTACTTTACAACATTGAATCCTCATGACAAAACCCGGGTACCAGGGGGTAGCTCGGGAGGTTCCGGTGCTGCAGTTATCTTGGGACTTGTGCCTTTCGCCTTGGGTTCAGATACCGGAGGCTCTATTCGCCTACCGGCCAGTTTTTGCGGAGCCGTCGGTATGAAACCTACATACGGGCTTGTTTCTCGTAGTGGAGTTGTCGCCATGGCAAGTAGCCTAGATTGTATGGGGCCTTTAACCAGTAACGTAACTGACGCAGGGCTGATCCTGGATGTTATGAGTGGACGCGACCCGTTGGATAGTACAACTATTGAACGCGACTACATATCCTACACAAAATTAGACATAGGGTTAAAGGGTAAAATTATTGGTGTTATCAAAGAGTATATGGGCGACGGGCTGGATGGAAACATCAAAGCAAATATCCAGACAGCCATAAATAATCTGGAAACAGCTGGGGCGACCATTAAAGAAATTAGCTTGCCTAGTCTTCCACTAGCTCTAGCTGTTTACTATATAATTTGTCCAGCTGAAGTCAGCAGTAACTTGAGTCGTTATGATGGGCAGCGTTATGGCTACAGCGCTAAAGACGCCGATACCTTAGATGATTCATATGAATTAAGCCGTGAAAAGGGCTTTGGGGCAGAAGCCAAGCGTCGAATCATGATTGGCACCTACGTCTTGAGCTCAGGCTACTATGATGCCTACTATAATAAGGCACAGACCGTACGAACTAAACTTATTAATGAATTCCAAGCAGCATTTAAAGAAGTTGATTTCTTGGCTGGGCCGACTTCACCGAGTACAGCATTTAAAATCGGTGAAAATACTAGTGACCCACTTAAAATGTATTTAACAGACATAATGACAGTAGCTGCCAATCTAGTAGGTGTTCCGGCAATTAGCGTACCTTGCGGCACAAGTGATGGGCTACCGGTCGGTTTACAACTTATGGCTCCCCAGCAAAAAGACCGTGATCTATTAGGACTTGCTAAGGCATTCGAGGATTTGAACACATGAAAACAGAACTACTAATAGCTGTCATTGGTGCCGGCTTGGCAATCTTGGGCCTTATTACTTTTATAGCCCGCCGCCCTCGTAAAGACCTTAACCGCAAATATTACCAGAAAAAATGGCGTGAACTCCAAAAACTCTGTGCCCGATCCGAAACATGGCCAATGGCGATTATACTAGCTGATAGCTTGCTCGACGAAGCGCTAAAAAAGCGCCGCTTTAAAGGTAAGACAATGGGCGAGCGTATGGTTGCCGCTCAGCGTGCAATGACTGGTAATGATGCAATGTGGTTTGCACACAAAATGCGCAACAAACTGGTTCATGAGGTAGACACCAAACTTAGTGAAAAAGATGTTAAAAACGCTTTAATTGGTATACGGCAAGCCTTACGTGATTTGGGGGCTTTATAAATGAGCTCATACAAAGCTACAATTGGCATCGAATGCCACGTACAACTAAAGACGGCGACGAAATTATTTGCGGCTGTTAGCAATGATGCCCGTGCGGCGGAGCCAAATACACTTATCAGCCATATCTGCATGGGTATGCCCGGTTCATTACCAGTACTTAATGGCAAAGTGATTGAACTAGCAACCAAAGCAGCTTTTGCATTAGGAACGCGTCCGCAGGCCTTTAGTAAATTCGACCGTAAGCACTACTTTTATCCCGACCTTCCTAAAGGCTATCAAATTAGCCAGTTCGAGCAGCCGATAATCCTAGGTGGACACATCAATACTTCTGTTGAGGGCAAACCAAAACGCATAAACCTTACGCGTGCTCATCTGGAAGAAGACGCCGGTAAGTCAACACATCCTGAAGGTGCTAATTATAGCCTGGTTGACTTGAACCGGGCTGGAACGCCTCTAATCGAAATAGTTTCTGAGCCTGAGATGCATAGTGCTGCAGAGGCCAAGGCCTACGCCCAAGAATTGTATTTATTAATGAAATATGCCGACGTTAGTGATGTTGATCTTTACCATGGAAACATGCGGTTTGATGTAAATGTTTCAGTTAGTAAGACCGAAAAGCTTGGCACTCGTACGGAAACGAAGAATTTAAATTCTTTCCGTAGTGTAGAAAAGGCTATCGATTATGAAATTGTACGGCAATCAGATTTGCTAGATAAGGGTAAGGAGATTCTGCAGGAAACCCGAGGATGGGATGATACTAAACAAAAAACTTATAGTCAGCGCAGCAAAGAAGATTCTCATGATTATCGCTATTTTCCAGATCCTGACTTACCACCTATTGTTATTGACGAAAAATTTATTTCAGTCATAGAAAACTCTATGCCTCAGCTACCGGATGAACTAAGAAGGCAATTCGAAAAAATAGGACTAGATAGTTCTCAAGCTGAAACTTTATTGTACGAGCCCGAAATATCTAAGTTTGTGGTTGAAATTAGTGACTCCCATGGTAACAAAACCGCAAAAACTATTGCTAATTGGGTCACTGGTGAAATTCAGCACCTTGTTGTTGATGGGAAACTGGACTGGCAGCAAGTGCTTACTAATAGTAAATCGCTTGTTAAACTTGTCAGTTTGGTAGATGGCAATCTATTGAGCTCAACCGCTGCCAAGGAAGTGCTAGTTGATGTTCTAACAACGGGAAGCGATCCACAAGCAATAGCTGAGTCCAAAAATCTAATCCAGGAGTCCGATGAGTCTGCGTTGATTATGATTATTGAACAAGTGATTAGTGACAATCAAAAGGCCGCTGAGGATGTCCGTAACGGTGAAATAAAAGTGATTGGATTCCTAGTGGGCCAAGTTATGAAAGCCAGCCAAGGCAAGGCCAACCCCACTATTGTTCAAAACCTAATCAAGAAATTGCTTGGAGTCTAAGCTGACGGAACATAAAAAAGTAAGAAAAGCAGTTATAGCTGCGGCGGGCTTTGGGACGAGGTTTTTGCCGCAGACTAAGGCGATGCCTAAAGAAATGCTGCCGCTGATTGATAAACCGATAATCCAGTATATTGTTGAAGAGCTGGTAGAGGCAGGTATTGAAGATATAGTTATAGTAACCGGCTATCATAAGCGCTCGATTGAAGATCATTTTGACTATATTAGTGCCGATCTGCGCGATAATTTGAAACAAGGTAACAAACTTGAGCTTTTAGAAGAAACCAAAAAGATATCCGATCTTGCTAACTTTGCATATATAAGACAAAAAGGGCCATATGGCAGCGCCACGCCAATCCTAAATGCTGCCCATTTGATTGGTGATGAGCCGTTTATTTATACTTTTGCTGATGATTTAGTACCGTCTTCTCCAAACCGGTTTACTCAAATGATAGATCTGCATGAGGAACTTCAAGGCGCAATACTGCCATGCATAAGAGTAGTTGAGGATGAGGGCTACAAACGTTATGGGATTCTGGCCGGGGAGATGATAAGAAGTGATGTTATCAAAATGAGTGGCGTGGTCGAAAAACCCGGCAAGGATAACGCACCATCCGATTTAGCTAGTGTCGGGGGTTACTTATTAACGCCTGACGTTTTCCCGTATATTGAAGCTGGTATTGCCAAGCTTGAAAAAGACCAAGAATTCTACCTAACAACTTTTGTGTTGGAATCAATGCTTAAAGACGGTAAAGATTTCTTTGGTTGTGCTCTTAAAAACAGCAAATACTACGACACGGGCAACAAACTAGAGTATTTAAAAACAGTAGTTGATTTCGGGTTACACCATAAGGAGCTTTCCGAGGATTTTAAAACATATCTTCGCAGCTTGCTTGACAACGGTGTATACTAAAAGCACTTATGGAGAACGCGGCTACAATACTAGTTATTATTTTAAGCATCGTTTTATCCATATTTCTAATTTTTGGCACCATACTCGTAATTAAACTAATTCAATTAATGCGAGTTGTGAGGCAAATAGCTGAAAAAGCTCATGGTGTAACAGGTAATGTAGAAGCTGCTACTGCTATGCTAAAAAAGGCTGCGGGACCTCTGGCCGTTGGTAAATTACTGACTAGTATAGCTAATGTTATATTAAAAAAACGTAGTAAAGGAGGCTAAGTAAAAAATGGCTAAAAATTCTGGTAAATGGGCGGCAGGAGCACTCGCGGCGGGCGTAGTGGGCTATGTAGCGGGGGTTTTAACTGCTCCAAAAAGCGGTAAAGAAACTCGAAAAGATATCAAGACCGTCGCATATAAAGCAAAAATGGAAGCAGAAAAGAAACTCAAGTTAGTTCACAGCGAACTTAGTGACAAACTAGCTGACGCAAAAAAAACTGGCGCGAATCTGCAGGGAAAAGCAAAGACCGAATATAACGATATTATGATTAAAGCTGGGGTAGCCCGGGAAAAAGTCCGAGATGTCTTAAGCACTCTGCATGATGGGGATGCTGGAGATCCGGAGCTCAAGAAAGCTTTCAAAGACGCGAAGGATGCACTGAAACACCTTGAAAAATTCGTCAAAAAACGCTAAAAGCCAACAGAAATACGAAGATTTAGGGAGGATAATATCCAATGTTTTTGAGACTGGGTACCTAGACGCCAGTAAAAGCTATAAGATGTCCTTTTTGAAAGGCTTAATACAAGGCCTAGGCGGTGTAATAGGCGCGACGGTGGGTATAGCTTTATTATTGTGGCTTTTATCATTGTTCGGTGAACTTCCCTTCGTTGGTGAAATTTTTAAATCTGTGCAAAACGCCATTAATGATTAAGTAACGTTACAAAAAGCAACTGTCAGCTCGCTAAAGTCTTATTTATGCATATAATAGTAGGTGAAAATGAGTACAAAAGCGGGGGTATCACCACTATCGATGTCTGATTATGTCCATTTGCATAATCACTCGCATTACAGCTTGTTGGACGGTTTGAGCAAGGTACCTGCCTTGCTGGACCATGCCAAAAGTTTAGGTATGGAATCTATAGCCGTAACCGATCATGGTACTTTAAGCGGTTTGATTGAATTTTATAAAGAGTCGATAGCACGCAACATGAAGCCCTTGCTTGGAATTGAAACTTACATCGCAGCCCGTAAACACACTGATAAGGATGCCAGCCACGACAAACAGTACTACCACCTTATCTTGATTGCAATGGATAACACAGGGTATCAAAATTTGATGCGGTTAAGTACGCTCGCAAACCTGGATGGTTTTTATTACAAACCCCGCATTGACCGTGACCTCCTTGAGAAATACAACGAGGGGCTAATCGTGCTTAGCGCATGCATCGGCGGAGAGGTCGGAGATGCTCTTAGGAATGGCCAATATGAGCAAGCCAAGTCCACGGCTGAATGGTATAAGCGGGTATTTAAGGACCGCTACTACCTCGAAGTCCAGGATCATGGCCACCCTAAACACCCAACTGTTTGGGACGAACAAGTTGCCGTAAATAAACAAATATTTAAATTGGCAAAGGAACTAGATATTTCTTGCGTTTTGACTTGTGACGCACACTACCTTACCCATGCCGAACAGGAAGCGCATGAGATTTTACTTTGTGTCCAGACGGGGGCCTATTTAGCTGACAGTAACCGTATGAGCCTGGCTAATATGGAGTTGCATATTACTGATCCGAAAGAAATTATTGAAAGATGGGGCGTTAGTCATCCCGAAATAATAACTAATACTAAAGCAATAGCCGAACGCTGCCAAGTTACGTTAGAGCTAGGCAAAATACTTATTCCACAATTTCCGGTACCAAAAGGTGAAACCGAGATGACTCATCTTCACAGACTAGTCTATCAGGGAGTGGCCTGGCGCTATAACAAAATCAGTGATGTCGAATCAAAAAGTATGTCGATAAAAGACATCAAAAAAAAATTCCGTCCGGATGTATTAAAGCGGACTGAATTTGAGCTTGGAGTAATAGACAAGATGGGGTTCAACGGTTATTTCCTAATTATTTGGGATTTTATTAACTGGGGCAAAAACCAAGGAATCGTTTTCGGGCCCGGGAGAGGTTCGGCAGCCGGCTCGATTGTTGCATACTCTTTACGAATTACTGAGCTTGATCCTATAAAATACGACTTGCTATTTGAGCGTTTTCTGAATCCTGACCGGATTAGTATGCCCGACATTGATATCGACATTCAGGACACCAGGAGAGGCGAAGTCATTAATTATTGTATTGAAAAATATGGCAAAGATAAGGTAGCTAATATCGTAACTTTTGGCAAAATGGCTGCCCGAAATGCTGTACGTGACGTGGCACGGGTATTGCAGGTACCTTATATAGAAGCGGATCGGCTAGCCAAAATGATTCCGCTGCCGATTCAGGGTCGCCATATATTACTTAAAACCTCGCTGCAAGCTGATGTTGATTTAAAAAATGAAAACGAGACCAACGAGCAGTCAGCAAGAGTGTTTGACCTGGCCACGAAACTGGAAGGTACAATCCGTAGTCACGGTGTACATGCAGCTGGTGTTGTAATTGCTCCGGATGACATTGTTAAATTCGTGCCATTAGAAATGGCCCAAAAAGGTGTGGTTGCTACCCAGTATTCGATGGGGCCGATCGAAGACCTGGGTCTATTGAAAATGGATTTTTTGGGCCTTAGTAACCTGACGATTATAAAAAATGCGCTTAGGATTATAAAGAAAGTCTACAAGCAAGACATAGACATTACCGAAATACCGCTTGATGACAAACCAACCTACGAACTACTAAGCCGTGGTGATACCACGGGTGTCTTCCAGCTAGAATCGGCAGGTATGAAACGGTATTTAAAAGAGCTCAAACCAACTATTTTTGATGATATAGTCGCAATGGTGGCCTTGTATCGGCCTGGGCCAATGCAATGGATAGAGGATTTTATAGCCCGCAAGCACAAGCAGCGAGCCATTGAATATCTTCATCTTGCCATGAAGCCATCCCTAGAGAACACCTACGGGGTAATTGTTTATCAAGAACAGGTCATGCAGATTAGTAAAGATATGTGCGGCTTTACCGGTGGTCAAGCCGATACACTCAGAAAAGCCATCGGCAAGAAACAGGTAGACGTAATGAAAAAAATGAAAAAGGACTTTATAGACGGCGCTGTTAAACATTCCAACGCTGACCCAGATATGATGAGCCGGCTGTGGAAACAACTGGAGGATTTTGCCGCTTACTGCTTCAATAAGTCGCACGCTGCATGTTACGCCATGATAGCCTACCAAACGGCTTATCTTAAAGCACACTATCCCTCAGCATTTATGGCAGCGCTCATGACCAGCGATTATGATGATACTGACCGATTAAGCATTGAAATTTCCGAATGCAAACACGTGGGTATTGAGGTTCTGCAACCTGATGTGAACGAGTCATATTTGGAGTTTGCAATCGTACCTTCTAATGATCCATTGCACGATTCGATTCGTTTCGGTATGAACGCCGTTAAAAATGTCGGCACAGGGGCAGTAGAAGAAATCCTTAGGGCAAGGGAAGCCGGTAAGTTCGAAAGCTTAGAAGAAATATTCAGTCGGGTTAATCCACGTATAGTTAATCGAAAGGCGCTAGAGAGTCTCATTAAAGCCGGGGCATTCGACCGATTTAACGACCGCTCGCTCCTTTTGAATAATATTGACAATATCATAGGTTTTGCCAATCGAATTCAGAAAGAGCGTGCCTTAGGGCAAGTGGACTTTTTTGGAGATAACGGCAGTGGCCAGACGCTACAGATGAAGGTAGTTCTTGATACTAAAGGACAAAAATTTAGTCAGCGTGACCAATTACAATGGGAGCGTGAACTTTTAGGGCTCTATCTTTCCCAGCATCCGCTGAAAGCCTTTGAGAAGTATTTAGATGAGTTATCTATGTCAATTGCCGATCTGAAACCAGAAATGGACGGCAAAAGCGTTGTGATTGGCGGTACTATCACTGAGATGCGGGAAATAACAACAAAAAGCAGCCAAAAAATGGCTTTTGTTAAAATAGCTGATATGTATGGGGAAATTGAAGCTGTTTTGTTCCCTAGTGTCTACCAGCAAACAAGCGGCATTTGGGAGCGCGATAGAGTAGTGCTTATACGGGGCAAATTAGATTGCAAAGATCGTCAAACTAGAGAACCAGGTACGGAGATTAAGTTGATAATAGATGAAGCTCGTGAAATCAGTATCGAACAAGCCGATGCCTATCAGACGACCGGAAAAAAAATCAAAGTCCCGAGTGTTACAAAATCAAAACCGGCAAAACCTAAGAGCCGGCCGACTGTGCAGACTGCAACGCGTGGTAGGGTTTATATCCGACTAATTGATAGCAGTAATGAAACCCAGCTCTTATCTTTGAAGACGGTCATTGATGAGCACAAAGGTAATACCGAGGTAGTCTTGGTGCTTGGCCCGGCTGATAAAAAACAGATTATCAAACTTCCGGGCGGTGTAGAGTCAGACGAAATTGTATTGGAAAAATTACGTTCCGTTGTAGGCCAAACACAAGTTGTCGTTCAGTAACCTACCGTACTGCGCCACTCGTAGACAGCAGGACAAAGCCTAAGTAGACAACAGCTAGGACGGTCATGTCTAAATGTACGTGATGGGCCAGAAAATGTTCGCCGGCTAAAATATATTTGCGAATATGAAAACCTCGATGAACAATCCACAATAATCCAACTGCAGAAACCCCTAAAATTACTGCTGTAGTGCTCCAGGCGGCTGTGCCACGGGTTAGTATCTGTATTCTCTGAATACTAGCAGGTGCAGCTACTGGCAGGTCGGTCGACGGTGAAGATGGAGTAGTTGCTATTAGCTCTTCTTCCTGCTCCAGATGCTCAGTGGGTTCTACTAGCGTTGGTTCAACTACAGGTACCTTCTCAGCAATTGGTGCTGGTGTAGGAGCAGGGGCAGAAGCGACGGCTTTTGGGGTACTCTTTGGTGCACTGGCGACCGGTGCAGGGGTTGAAGCACTTTGTACCTGCGGTTTACCATACATTGCAACCACAACCGTCTGTTGACCGGTTCCAACATAATTTGCACCGTTAGCTATGCCGAAACCTACCTCAGTAAACGTAGAATTAAGTAAATTATCTTTATGGGCCTGGCTGTTCATCCAGCCAGTTACGGTTGATTCGCTGGTCATGAAACCGTAAGCTAAGTTTTCGCCAGCCGCCGTATATTTGTAACCAGCATTATCAATAAAAACCCATGGCTGCTGGCCATCGGGCGTAGTGTGCGACCAATAATCACGAGCTACCATATCCTCGGCTTTATTCTGGGCTGCTGTCGTAAGTAAGCCGTTGCCACCTAGGCTGGCAACCCCGTTATTAGATCGCTGAGTATTAGTGCTACTTAAAAGGCCACCGGTAGTAACATTAGTAGCATAAGCCAGTACTCCGGCATGCTGGCCACTTACACGGACATAAGGTTGCACGGCTAAAGTGGAGGTAAGCAGTGTAAGGACTATTGCTGGCAGAAACCGGCCGGCTTTTAAAACTATTAACAATTTGCTCTGTTTTTTTAGTTTGCGCCTTGAGCTAGAATGACGTTTTTTAACTTTTTTCATGTTTGTTATCTTTTATGCCTATATTATAGCGCATATGTTAAATAGTTTTATAAAAATCTGAGTTGATATAAAGCCATGGCAGCCGCTTGAACGACATTAAATGACTCTTTCTTGCCGGACATGGGAATATATAAATGGATAAGTATTTTTTTTAATACTTCTTTTGGTATTCCGGTGACTTCGTTACCTAAGAGTAGTGCTATCCGATCCGGAGATTTATAAGAAGAAAGTGGCATAGCATCGGTAGTCTTTTCTAAAGCAGCGATAGTAAAACCATCTTTTTTAAGTTTGGTTAAAATATCACTTAAGTTCTCGGCATATATCCAGACTTGGGTAACTTCTGCTCCCAAAGCTGTTTTTTGTATTTGCGTATGTAGCTTTTTGGATAGATGAGGCAGTCGGCCATCACCATCCTTAAACGGGTATGGCGTATAACCTGTCAGGTAAACATTCTTAATTCCTAGCCCCTCAGCGGTACGCAGCAAAGAACCGACATTATGCGTGCTACGCATGTTATGAGCTATAACTATTATTTGACGCATTAGATAAGCTTAAATTGAAATACATTTATAACCAACCATAAGCTTTAAAAGTGGGTGTTGCTTATGCTTTAATTAATGTATATGTCCCAGGATGCGAGATTGGAAGAAGAACTAAATGCACAACGGCGTTCCCGTATATTAGGTCTGCCATATATAGACACGACCAAACTCGCCAATAAACAGCTTTACTTACAGTTTCTAACCGTGCCTGAACTATACTCTGCACGGGTTATACCTTTAATGGCAGACCAGAGCAACGTTACTTTTGGTATTACTAACACGACTTCCCAGCAGACCCTAAAAGATTTGCAACAGCACTTCGGTGATTACCGCGTTAGCTTTGCCCTTATCTCTGATACCAGCTATAACGATTATATGAAACTGTATGACCCGCCCAAAGAAGTGAAATATGATGATATTCAAATTAAACCAATAGACACTACTACTAACTTGCAGGCTAATGACCTGGCTTCTATTTCGGCTACATTGTCTCAAGTGCGTGCTGATGACATGTTGGCTTATTTAGTTAAACAAGCCTACCAACTTAAGGCGTCTGATATACATCTAGAAACCAGTAAAGGCAAGACGCGCATACGTTTTAGAGTCGATGGTGTGCTTCATGCTGTTGCCGAATTGCCAGAAGACAAATACCGGTTGCTGATCGGCTCAGTTGCTAGTGCCGCAAATATCTCGACCGTGTCAGCTGATGCCCAGACAGGACATATTGAACGGACATACCGCCTTGCCGATAATTCTGAAGTCACTGCTAATTTGCGGGTTGAGACGGTGCCGACTGTGCATGGCCAGGACGCTGTGCTTAGGTTGTTTAACTTTAGGACAGAATTTTTGAGGCTGGAAAGCCTAGGTCTGACCCAGTCAGAACAATCGGTTATTGGAGGTATATTACGACATCCTACAGGGCTTGTTTTAATAGTAGGACCTACTGGCTCTGGTAAAACCACAACGCTTTATAGCATGGTTAATGAACTGAATAACCCGGAGAGGAAAATCATTACCCTAGAGGATCCGGTTGAATATGTTATAGACGGCATTACACAAATTCCGGTTGACTCACGCTCAGAGAAAGAAGGCTTTGCCAGTAAGCTAAGGGCGGTTTTAAGACTAGATCCGGACGTTATTATGGTTGGTGAGATTCGTGACCTGGATACGGCTAAGACTGCACTTCAATCATCGCTAACTGGCCATCTGGTACTAAGCACTTATCACGCTAGTTCGTCTGCCGCGGCGTTGACCCGAATGCTCGATGCTATAGGTGAGAATCCATTGTTTATAAATTCTATTCGACTGATTACATCACAACGACTGATTCGTAAACTAGATGATGCTACCAAGCAGGCATATGAACCTGATGAAGCGGTTAAAATACTTATATGGAAAATTGTTGATGGCTTGCCTGAAGGCGTTGACCGGCCGAACCTTGATAATATAACCTTATACAAACCCGGTACTTCCTCGGAGAACCCTTTCGGCTTTACCGGCCAAATTGCGATAAGGGAATTTATGTTGATGAATCCCGAGCTTCAAACCATTTTACGTAGACCTGCTCGCGAAGTTACTACTAACGAACTCGAACAAGCTGCTATTCGCGGCGGTATGATTACGCTGCAGCAAGCAGGAGTGCTCAAAGCCTTAAAAGGCGAGACGACAATTGAGGAAGTATTCCGGGTCATCGGCTAAGTTATTTTAGAACTTAAAACTGATTCTCTAACGAAACAGGGGGCACAATAACAGCCGCAACGGTTTTTACCAAGTTTGGATGAAGAATGCTTGGGATTATTTCTTCTGCCGTGGGATTTGGAACAAGCGAAGCAATGGCATTGGCTGCTGCCAATTTATGTTCGTCGGTTATTCTAGTAACCTTGTTATCAAGCGCGCCACGGAAAATGCCGGGAAAGGCCAAGGCGTTATTAACTTGGTTTGGGTAATCGCTGCGTCCGGTAGCTACAATAGCGGCACCTGCTTGTTTAGCAACATCGGGTAAAATTTCAGGTTCAGGGTTGGCCATGGCAAATATCACCGCTTTATCGGCCATCGATTTTACCGTTTCGGGCGTCAGCAGTCCGGCTCTAGATACACCTATAAAAATATCGGCGCCCATTAATGCATGTTCCAGAGATCCGTCAATACTGCCGGGGTTAGTAAAAATTAATAGTGCATGTTTTTCGCTATTTAGGTCAGTACGATTCTTGCTAATAATACCTTTGCTATCGACTGCAATCAGTTCTGCTTTGGTATATAAGTTCAAAAGTTTGATTATAGCCGTACCAGCAGCCCCGGCTCCAACTATAACAATCCGGCTTTCATCTAAATTTTTACCAGTAACTTTTACTGAGTTTATCAGTCCGGCAAGTGTAACTATGGCCGTACCATGCTGGTCGTCATGCATAACTGGAATATTAAGTTCGGTTTTTAGGCGCTCTTCGATCCCAAAGCATTTAGGCGCTGAGATATCTTCTAGGTTGATTCCTCCAAAACTAGGCGCAATTGCTTTAATTGTTGAAATAATTTCCTCCGGTTCATGAACATTTAACACAATTGGGACGGCATTGATATCGGCAAAATGCTTAAACAACATAGACTTGCCTTCCATTACAGGCATAGCGCCGTAAGGGCCAATATCGCCTAAGCCAAGTACAGACGAACCGTCAGATATAACTGCTACAAGATTATTGGTCCATGTGTAATCGCGCATTTCGTCGGGATGTTCGGCTGTATATGTAGCAACTCCTCCGACTCCAGGACTATAATATGCACTCAACTTTTCTCTGCTACTCGGGGTATCACGCAAGCTAATGCCAATTTTTCCTTTATGCTCCTTATGTAGCTGCATGGCTAGTTCATAAATATCCATTGACACCATTGTAATTTATTTTTTACCCTTGGCACATAAAAAATTTAACAGCGCTATAACCCTTGCAATAAGAAGTTAAATAGTGTAAAGTGGAACGGTTATGTCGTCTGTGATTGCGGCTTTGGAAGCCAAACAAAAAAAACACCAGGTCGTTGACGTGAGAAGCGGCGATAGCGTTCGCGTGCATCAGAAAATCAAGGAAGGCACCAAAGAGCGTGTGCAGATATTTGAAGGTCTAGTTATCCGCACCGATCGCAAAAACTCTCTTTCTAGTATTATCACTGTACGAAGAGTAGCCAGTGGCATTGGCGTTGAAAAAACCTACCTTCTACATTCTCCGTTAGTTGTTAAAATCGAAGTTATAAAGCGTAGTAAAGTCCGACGTAACTACCTAAGTTACATGCGCAAACGTTCCGGTAAATCGGCTCGACTTACCGGATCAGTATTTGATAAAGAAGCTGTTAATACCATCGAAGATGCACCGGTTGTTGAAGAAGCGGTAATAGTGGCCACGAATGAGCCTGTCGACGTAGAAGCTAAAGAGTAAACATATTTATAAAAACTATTAACCCAGGCAATTGCCTGGGTTTTTTGCTATTCTAAAGAAATCATGAAGTACGCCATAGGCATTGATGAAGTAGGACGAGGTAGCTGGGCAGGTCCTTTGTTGGTTGTAGCAGCGCGTCAAAAAGCCAGTCTGTCATTGCAGCTAGCAGACTCTAAAAAACTTTCAAGAATTAAGCGTCAGTCGTTCATGAAACACATAAAATTAAGCTGTGATATCGGCGAAGGCTGGGTCGGTGCAGCAGAAATTGACAGTCTTGGGCTAAGCGCCGCCATGAAACTAGGAGTAACAAGAGCGCTTGGAGAAATTTCTGCACGTTCAGAAGAGCTTATTATTATGGATGGAGCTATAAATTACTGTAATCTAAAATTCAAGAATGTTAGAACAATCATAAAGGCGGACGCCACATATCCGATTGTCAGCGCAGCCAGCATCCACGGTAAAGTCACGCGGGATAGGTATATGTCAGACCTTGGCGCAGAGTATAAGTTATATAGTTTTGAAAAGCATGTCGGTTACGGCACTAAGTATCATTTGGATTTGCTAAAAATCCATGGTATCAGCAATATGCACCGTCGTTCTTTTGCACCAATTAAAGCACTGGCGGTTATATGAGTACTGTGAGTGATGGGAATCTCGCAGAGGAGGCCGTTGGTCATAAATTAAAAACACTCGGCTATAAAATAATCGAACAGAACTGGAAAACTGCTTATGCTGAAATCGATATTGTTGCTACGAAGGCTGATACAATTATTTTTATAGAAGTTAAATACCGTAGAACAGATTATGCAGGGGACGGGTTTGATTACATTACTTCAAACAAGCTTAATCATATAATGCGTGCTGCTAGAGGTTGGGTACAAGAACATGATTGGCGAGGACCGTACGAGCTTATGGCAGCATCAGTTCTTGGCAATGAGCCGGATTATAAAATTGAATTGAGGCAAATACTCTAATTATTTTATTTGGCTTTAAGATATTTTTGCAATGCATTAAGATCACGTGTCCGCCAAGCTGATTGCCATTGAATAATTTCGATACCTTGGTTGATTGAGCGTTCAAGTTTTGGATTCTTGAGTGGTTCAAAAAACTTTTTAAATTCTTTTAAAAATATCTCATCACTGAAAGCCCGAGCTGTATATACCGGGGTCCGATAGAAGCTTAGGTCCGTACCTAGGTTTTTATCCATCCAGGCCCAGTTATCTTTTACCCACTGCCATGTCTTATCTTTAGCAAAACGATTAGAAAAACTGTAGATAATCCAATAAGCCACATCTTGCAACCTAACGCGGTCGGTGGTAATAAAACCAAGGCTTTTGTCAATTAATTCATCTTGCTCAAAGTTGGTTATAGCAGCAGCCAGGGTAATTCTCTCCTCGGCGTTCTGTGTGCTGTCATAAAGATTAAGTAATTTACTAAATTCCGCTTTGCTACCTCTCCTGGCCACTGTAGCATAAACAATACCACGAAGGTCGGGATGAAGGTCTTCGCTGGCTTTGACAGCCTGAAAACGTTTAGTACATTCCTCAACTACCGAAGGAACGTCGGCACCAGAAGCTAAACCCAGGATAGTTGGCCGTAGAAGTTTATCAAAATGACTGTCGTTGGGTTTTTCATCCCAACCAAGTCTTTCTAACTCCGGAGCCGTTAGCTGAGAAATGTAAGGTTTTAAATTTTCTCGTACAAAATCGTCATTCATAACTCGCCGTAACTCAATAATATTGCCGGCGATTATATCCCAGACAGCAGCATTCTGTTCATGGGTATAAGCTTCTAGTAATTCCATAACATCGACAGTTGGACTGTAGCCTGCCTTGGCTGCTTCAAAAGCATCGCCTAAAAGTCCTATGCGGTCAGTTGCCCCTAAGCCTCGAATCGATTTAGCCAGCAACGCAAGGTGGGTTGAGTCATATATAGTTCTAAAAAATCCTTGATGATTAGCATTAAGAATAAGTGGGTTTGATGATTGTTGAAACTTTATATCGGCATGTCCATGTTCTAGAGTGTCGGGTTTTAAAGTTTCTGAAGCTAATAATGGTACTGGCCATTTTAAATCTGATTTATTAGCCTCTGGGTTCAGATAGAACCGGTCTTGAGTAAGCGACGCACTATATTTACCGACATTTGCGCGCACAATTGGGAAACCAGACTGTGAAGTCCAGGCGTGCATAAATTTCTTGACCGGTTTTTTAGATATTTCTTCTATTGCCGCCCACAAATCGACAGTGTCCGTGTTGCTATAGGCGTAAAGTTTTAAATAGTGACGTAATCCTTCGCGAAACGTTTCGGCGCCCAGGTAATTGTGAAGCATGTGTATAACGCCTGAGCCTTTCTGATAGCTGATAGCATCAAATATTGTACGGATTTCATCAGGGTGTCTTACTTCGACTTCTACCGGGTGCGTAAATTCCAAAGCATCCAGTCGCATACCATGGGCCTGATCTTCAGTAATATATTGAGTCCAAATATCCCACTCAGGGTATAGGTGGTCCACGGCCAGGTATTCAATCCAACTGGCAAAACCTTCGTTTAGCCAAAGGTCTGTCCACCAGCGCATAGTAACCAGATTCCCAAACCACATATGGGCAAGTTCGTGGGCAATAACCATAGCGACTTGTTGCTTGGTCGTTAACGAAGTATTTTTATCGTCAACCAATAGGGCCTGTTCACGGTAAGTAACTAGCCCCCAGTTTTCCATTGCCGCAGAAGCAAAATCAGGGAGTGCAACCATGTCGCATTTAGGTAGAGGATAAGAAATATCGAAATAATTTTCGTAAAAATCAAGTACCTTGGAGGCTGTGCTTACAGCAAATTCAAGATATTCCACATTATCAGGCGTCGAGTAGGCCCGCACTGTTACCCCAGATTTAGCCTTTGTTTCTTTAAATCCAAGCTCACCATAAGCAAACGCTACCAGGTAAGAACTCATTATGGGAGTAGTCTCAAACACTGTTTTTAGTAATGTAGGATTACCTTTACTTTCAACCCTAGCTTGGTTTTTTACCGGAGTATTACCAAGAACAACAGCCTGTTTATTTTCAGGAGTAATAAGGGTTATGTCAAATGTGGCTTTGGCTTCAGGCTCGTCAACACAGGGGAATACTTCTCTAGCATGGTGGCTTTCGAACTGGGTGGCCAATAGTTTCTTATCTTTTTTAGCGTGAGTAAAATAACAGGGATATATACCGTTCATTGGTTCGGTAATTATGCCCCGGAATTCCATCATTACCGAGTATTCACCTGGAAACAACTTACTTTTGCTATGCAAACGAACTTCGTCATAAGCCATATGGGTATTAATACGGTCAAAAACGATTGGCTCATCGCCCTTTTTATCGTGGCGGATGGCACTTGCGCTGATAAATTTTAAGCCTTTTTGGTGAAAAGTTATTCTCTGGCTTGGACGTCCAGTTTTTCTACCTCTAATTGTAACCTTACCTTTAAAAATCATCTTATCTGGGTCAAGTTCTAACAAGAGCTTATAATTGCTCGGCTTGGTACCCTCAAACAAACGTGCCACTTTTTTCTTCATGGTCTCTATTGTAGCAGTGCAGTGAGTCATGCTAAACTGCTTATGTTAAAGGAAAAACAAAAATATGTTCGGATGGCAACAAGACCGCGAGAGCCTGCGGCAACTTGACCGCAAGGTTTAGTTTATAAAAAAACCGACCTGAAATGGTCGGTTTTTTTATGATAAATTTCCACTCTAGATTCGTAAACTCATTCTTTTTATATTATATTTACAAAATACCTTTATTGCAGTAATATAAGTCTGATGCCCGGCCCAAATGGTCGGGTTTTTTACTGAAAAAAACTGAAAACGAAAGGAAATTATGGATTTTGACTTAAAACAACTCGGCACGGCTATAAAAGCTATTGCCGAGGAGAAGAACTTATCAGAAGAAGTTGTACAGGAAGTTGTCGAACAGGCTCTAGCGGCAGCATACCGCCGTGATTATGGTGACCGCGAACAAGAAGTGCGCGTAACCATGAACCTCAACAATGGCGATGTTGACGCTTTCATAACCAAGACGATAGCTGACAAGGTAGAAGATGAGTTTTTGGAAATCAGTCTTAAGGACGCCGGCGTAATGCGCAAGAACGCCAAAGTCGGTGAAACAATTGAAGTTCACCAAAAAGTCAGCAGCTTCGGCCGCGTAGCCGCCCAGACCGCTAAGCAGGTTATTTTGCAACGGTTAAGGGAAGCAGAACGCGAAATCGTCATGGCCGAGTACGAGGATAAAATCGGCACTGTCATTAACGGCATAGTTGGCAGGGTTGAGGGTAACATTGTCCGGATGGAGTTAGGAAAGGCTCAGGCTATTATGCCTAGAAGCGAACAAATACAAAGTGAACGCTATTATCCAGGTCAGAGGTTAAAAGTTTATCTTAAAGACGTAGAACGTGGTTTCCGTGGTCCTCAATTAGTTGTTTCGCGCGGATGCCAGGAATTTATTGAATGGTTGTTTAGGGCCGAAGTTCCGGAAATGGAAAGTGGTGCTGTCCAGATTAAGGCTATTGCCCGCGAAGCCGGTGTCCGCAGCAAAATAGCTGTAACAAGTACTGTTCAGGGCGTAGACCCGGTTGGTACTTTTGTGGGCGGACACGGTACGCGCGTTAATGCTGTTGTTTCTGAGGTTGGCGAACAGGAAAAAATTGACATCGTAATTTGGAATGAAGATACTAAGACTTTCATCAGTAATGCACTAAGTCCTACTAAAGTTAATAAAGTAAACCTAGATGAAAATATTAGAAAAGCAGTTGTGGCGGTCGATGAGGATCAGCTCAGTATAGCTATTGGAAAAAGTGGCCAGAATGTCCGCCTTGCCAGCAAGTTGACAGGCTATGACATAGATATTATTGCAGATCGTGCAGATGAACCAGCGCCTGAAGCCGTGGTTGAATCAGCCAAACCTGTCCAAAAACTGAAGAAGAAAGAACAGCTGGAAAGCTCACTGCTCGAAGCCATCGAAGAACACGGCGAGTAGATATTAACAACTAGGAGGGGTTGCCTTTACTGAAAGGTACATGGCCTGTGAGCATGAAATTGCTGAAGATAGCTAAACATTTCATTGCCCAAATCCTTGATTAGCACTCTTGCATTGAGAGTGCTAAGTGGTATTATGGTTATATGTGACATTTTAAACAGTTACATTAAGAAAGAGTGGGTAAAATATAATTATGATGCCACAATCACCTGACTTCCAAGAATTTTTGAATCATCTGACTGATAATGCGCTGCAAAGCCTTAAGCATGCCGATGCTATTGCACGTAGTTTTAACAGTCCGTACATTGGTACAGAACATTTACTGCTTGGAGTACTTGCGCAAGATAGTTCTATGGGTGCTAAGGTCCTTGAGGGTGCCGGTGTGACTTTAGAACGTGCACGGTTGGCATTGGACCTTACGCCAAAATCAATAGTTATAAATATGGGGGCCAAAGGTTTAAGTGAAACAGCTAAACTTACTCTTAAGATGTCCTATGAGTTGGCACAGGAGTTTAGCCAGGAGTTCTGCGGCACCGAGCACATCCTCTATAGTATCTTAAGCCAAAAGAATGCCAGGGCAACGACTTTACTGAGGGATATGAATGTGAATGTCGATAGTCTGAACAACGAGCTGGAGCAATTCTTAAATCGTCAGCAATATGAGGATAACAGTGGTGCTGTTGGCAGTCGCCGCCGTACTAAACGAACGCGAGGTAAGACTGCCCTTGATACTTATGGAACCGATATGACGGCGCTAGCCCGTTCCGGCAAGCTCGATCCTGTAATTGGACGGATGCCACAGATTCGTCGCGTCATTACCATCCTCAACCGACGAACTAAAAACAACCCAGTACTAATAGGCGAGTCCGGAGTGGGTAAAACAGCCATAGTAGAGGGGTTAGCACAACGAATTGTAGCCGAAGACGTTCCCGATAGTTTAATCGATAAGCGTATTATTACTTTAGACTTGGCAGGCATGATTGCCGGTACTAAATACCGTGGTGAGTTTGAAGAAAGACTTAAAAAAGTCATGGCTGAACTAGAAGACGATAAGAAGTCCATTATTTTTATTGACGAACTGCATTTAATTGTCGGTGCCGGTTCAGCCGAAGGCTCAATGGACGCCGGGAATATTTTAAAACCTTCATTAGCGCGAGGAAAAATTCAATTAATCGGTGCCACTACGACAGCCGAATATACTAAGTATGTCGAAAAAGACTCAGCTCTAGAGCGACGCTTCCAGCCTATCCAAGTACCCGAAACGACTGTACCCGAAACACTGGCGATCCTTAAAGGTTTGCGCAAGCACTATGAGCAGTTCCACGGTGTTCAAATCAGTGACGAGGTACTGAACGATACGGTTAATTTGGCAAAGCGCTACGTCAACGACCGCTTCATGCCCGACAAAGCCATTGATCTGCTAGATGAAGCTTCGGCTCACTTACGTGTCGACAAAGGCAAGACCCCACCCGAGTTACGCAAGCTGCAGAAAGAGCTGAAACTTCTTAATGTCCGTATTGATGATGCGGTAGATGGTGAAGACTATCAAAAGGCAGCCGAGTATAAGCAGCGCGCCAGCCAAATCCATACCCAAATAAATAAAATGCAGGCTGAGGGCAAAGGCGGTAAGCGATTGAAACTTAGCTCGGAAGACGTTGCAGACGTAGTCGCAAGGATGACAGGTGTGCCAGTGAATAAAGTTATTCGATCAGAAGCCAAATACTTGCGCAACCTGGAGCAAAACTTAAGCCGGCATGTCATTGGCCAGGATGAGGCGGTATCCGCTATAGCTAGGTCAGTAAGGCGCAACCGTGTGGGAATAGGCCAAACCTCGCGCCCGATCGGTTCTTTCATATTCTTGGGCCCAACAGGTGTTGGTAAAACGGAGCTTGCCCGAGTACTTGCCCGGGAATTCTTTGGATCCGAATCGGCGCTGGTCAAAATCGATATGAGTGAATTCGGTGAACACCATACAGTCTCTCGTCTAGTTGGCGCTCCGGCAGGCTATATAGGCTATGACGACGGCGGGCAACTGACCGATAAAATCCGCCACCAGCCTTATAGCGTAGTCCTGTTCGACGAGATTGAAAAAGCTCATCCCGATGTATTCAATATGTTACTGCAGCTTTTAGAGGACGGTAAGCTGACTGACGCAAAAAGCCGCTCGATAGACTTTACTAATACCATCGTCATTATGACTAGCAATATCGGCGCTGAGAAACTACAGAAGGAAGCCGCTTTCGGCTTCCACGCAATCGGCAAGCAAGATATCAACGACCTAGACGAATTACATAGTGAAAATCGCCATAAAGTCTTAGAGGATCTTAAAAAGCTTATGCGTCCCGAACTATTAAACCGCATTGATAAGACCATAGTGTTCCGGGCCCTCACAAAGAAAGACGCCTTGTCTATCCTTGACTTGCAGCTAGATGAACTCCGCGGTCGGCTGGTCAAACATGGCTTAGGATTACAGATGAACATGGGTGCCAAGCAGGTTATGCTAGAAAAGGGATATGATGCCAAAAATGGCGTAAGGCCCATGCGCCGCCTAATCCAAGACGAAATCGAAGATCATATCGCTAACAATCTACTAGATGAGGATTACCACAAAGGCGATATCGTCCAGGTAAAAAGCTCGAAGAATGAGCTGAGTTTCAGCGTCCAGCGCGAAAAAGCCGCTGCTTAAAGCTTAGCGAAAAAAACTCCGTGCATGTACACTTAATCTCATGAAACTACGGCGTCTTGGCTCCGGAATAATATCGATCGCTCTATTGCTATTGTTCGGGTTCGCTGTACTCAAGTGGCAGTCGATTTCGGATTGGTGGCGGCTTCGCGGTTATATCCCGCCTGAAGTAGTAGCTCAGCTAGCAACCAGCACAACCATGCTTGATAGCTCACGGAACCTGTTTTATGTGAACCGCCCTGTGCTTGCCAATAAACAGAGTTTTAATGAATATTGCCGGAATAATGAGCGTACTATTGTGCTGGGCTGTTACATACAACAGGATGGCATTTATCTTTTGGATGTAACCGATGACCGTTTGAAAGGTGTGGAAGAGGTGACGGCCGCCCACGAATTGTTACATGCCGCTTATGACCGCCTGAGTACAAAGGAGCGCGAAAAAGTTGATAGGATGACAGGTAGCGCATACCAGGCAATGGGGGACGAGCGTATTAAAAGTACCATTGAGCTCTACCGTTCACAAGATCCTTCTATCGTGCCAAACGAGCTTCACTCTATTCTGGGAACTGAAGTAAGAAACTTATCCCTAGAGCTTGAGGATTATTACAGGCAGTATTTTGCTGATCGGCTACAAGTAGTCGGCTTTTCTGAGCAATATGAACAAGCCTTTACCGAGCGACGCAACCAAATTATAGCTTTTGACAGCCAGTTAGCAACGCTTAAGCAGCAGATTGACAGCTTGAAATTATCGCTAGAGCAGACAGACAGTGAATTGCGTTCCCAACGCAGCAAGATGAATTCCCTGCGGTCTAGTGGACAGACTGAAGCTTATAATGCCGAAGTCCCTAGTTATAACAGCAAAGTAAATCGTTATAACCGTGATATTGATACATTGAGTGGCCTTGTGCTTAAGTACAATGAGGTTGTGCAGAAACGCAACGCCATCGCTTCCGAAGAAGCCGAACTAGTGGAAGCTATCGACAGCCGCGAAGTAGTTCCGGACCAGCGTTAAGGTTTATCTATTAAATAATCAAAAAAACCTAAGGTATACTGGACTAATGGCAAAAAAGGGAAGTGTGCGCTATGTTTGCAACAGCTGCGGTGCAGTCCATTCCTCATGGATGGGGCGTTGCAGTACGTGTGGCGAATGGAACACCATAACTGAGGAACTCGATACAGCGGCTCTTAGTGCGCCCAAAGGACGGAAATTACAGACTTCTTCTGTCAGCTTAGTAGCTAAGAATGAGCAGCAAAAACGTCTTGATGCCGGCGAGCCTACGGTCAATGATGTATTAGGCGGTGGATTTGTGCCCGGCAGCGTGATACTTATTGCCGGCCAACCGGGCATCGGTAAAAGCACGTTAATGCTGCAAATAGCCTATGCCGCTGCCAAAGCTGTCAGCGTTCTTTATATCAGCGGCGAAGAATCGGTGCACCAGGTAGGATTGCGGGCGAAACGGCTGGGAGTTAGCCAGGAGCAGCTTCAGATTGCGTCCAGCACTTCAGCAGACGATATCGCGGCAACTATAGCAAGCGGTGATCATGCATTAGTCGTCGTCGACTCCATCCAGACAGTTTCTGTGGAGGCTATTGTTTCTGCCGCCGGAACTGTCAGCCAGATTACCAATAGCACATATATGATGATGCAGGCCGCCAAGCGCTCAAACACCGCTTTGCTGTTAGTCGGGCATGTGACTAAAGAAGGTTCTATCGCTGGACCTAAAGTACTTGAGCATGTAGTTGATGTCGTATTGCAGCTGGAAGGTGACAGATATGGCGGGTTCAAAGTATTAAGAAGCGTCAAGAACCGGTTTGGTAACACAAATGAATCGGCAATCTTTGAAATGAAGGAGGACGGTCTCCAACCGGTCGAAAATCCTTCTGCGGCATTGTTGGCCGAGAGGCAAGTTAGCGACGGTTCTGTCGTTCTAGCAACGTTAGAAGGCGCCAGGCCGCTCCTAGTTGAAGTCCAGGCGTTAGTAAATACTACAAGCTATGGATATCCCAAACGCGCTGCCAGCGGTATAGATTTGAACCGGGTAAATTTATTGATAGCCATGCTGGAAAAACGTACTAAGCTGAATCTGGCTGACAAAGATATTTATATTAATATTGTCGGTGGACTCAAGATTACTGAACCGGCGGCTGACCTGGCTATATGCATGGCAATAGCCAGTGCCAGCAAGGGTATGCAGCTTAAAGAAGATGCTGTTGTCTTTGGCGAAGTTGGCCTAAGCGGCGAAGTCCGGCGGGTACCGTATGCTGAGAAACGTATAGCCGAGGCAAAAAAACTTGGATTTTCCGTTGCGATTGCCCCTAAAAACAGTACAACCAAGAAAAATACATTCGTCCGCGAAGTTATCGATATTCGAAGCGCACTTAATTCTTTTTTGAGCAAATGAGTCGATAATAGTTAGGCGGAAAATGTATTGGATTCGGCAGTTACGCCTTTGGCTTTTATCTGCCAAGCAGCAGCAGCTCCATTACAGCTAAGTACTTTAGGTGATCCAGCTGCATCGTCAACATCTGCTCCGTTTTTAAAGATGTCATAGCCGGTGGCTCCAGGTGCCGTACTCCATGATAAGGTACACGTATTAACTACGCGGCTTACGGTTAGGCTTATAGTCGGCCCCACCGCCGCTGTCGTAAAATTTACGTTTACCGGATTTGACGTGCTGTTGTAGAGCACGCTGTCGATGACCTCTGCTGTTACGCTTGCGCTGCCATTTGTAGTAGCTGTGTAGTTTATGCCTGCCTGGGCCGCGGCAATTCCGACCGAGCCGCCGCTGACGGTCTGCCCGTTGACCTTGAAGTTAACCACGCCGCCTCGGCTGGCGCTATCTAATGGGTGGGTGCCCGGGCTAACTGAGGCTTTAAATACATAGCTGCCGTTGCTGCCGCTTACGCTGACCGAAACACTCGGCCTTGCGTCGCTACAGGCGTGTACGTCGTCCTTTTCGTTTGTAGCAGTAGCGTTAGCTCCGCTAGCGTCTACAAATGTGTCCCCGCTGTACTGAGCTGCCGAGCCACCAGTCTGTTCTTTTTTAGCTAGCTCAGGCGTACATTCGGTTGCCAGTTTGTTAGATATAATATCGATTATGCGCTTTTCGTTTTTGATGTTTTTCTTCTGGTACCACGAGGGATAAAGATCTTCTTTCGGACTTGGTTCCACCGATCCCGTACCCACGTGACTAGTGATGACATAGGCTGAAGCGGTTTGTACACCAGCAGGTTTAGTAAAGTCCTTGGGCGCCAAGTTTTCGTGAGCGCGCTTCATCCAGTTATTGAAAATCGGCCTGGTCATGTTTTCCATAAATCCGCTCATCTCTTTTGTGCGGTTGTGGTAGGCGACCCAGACAGCCGAAGCGTATTTGCTTGAATAGCCTGTCATCCAACCATCTTTGGCATCGTTAGTGGTACCAGTTTTAACTGCAAATTTCCATGTACCCTGCTTGTTTTGGTAGCGCTGTATCTTCTGGCTGAAGTAACTAGCATTAGGATCGGACAACATGTCACTGATAATAAAGGCCGTATCTGGCCGAACTGCTTGGGTACCGCCTTCCATTTTCCATTCATAGGTAGTCTTGTCGCCGGCATCAACAATCTTAAGTATGTAGGAACGAGGAAGACTTAAACCATTTCGGCCGAGGGTTGCCAGACCATGAACGTGCTCATCCATCTTAAGATAAGCACCATCGCCGATAGCAGAGGAGGCATAACACTGTTCTTCGCTGTCCGAAGTAAATTCAATCGTTTCCGGGGCGTAGCAATTGTAGCCAAAACTGTTAGGATTGCTAGCGTTCATTATGCTCTCGGCGGTTTCGATTGTCTTATCTACGCCGGCAATCAGCATAGCCTTGACAGCAGGGATATTGCGCGAACCGCCTAGGGCATAACGCAGGGTGACAGGACCGGGAAACCTCAGATCATAATCGTGCAGGCAGTTGCCGCCATTTTTTGGCGCGGCCTTGTTGGTACAAGCGTATCCGGGCAGTGGCCCCTGGGTGTCATACAACACCGTACCAGCGCCAACATTAGTAGTATTTTCTATTAAAGCGGCATAATCGTATGGCTTAAAGCTGGAGCCTGGTGGGAGGGGAGTACGAGCATAATTATTCTGACCAAATGTTGGGTCTGTGAAATCTGGTCCACCGACCATGGCTACTATCTGGCCATTTTCAACATCTTCGGCTACAAAGGCAGCTACGTTACCACCTTGGCGCCTAACCTGAGGCATACCTTTATTAACTTCATCCTCGGCTATGTTTTGCAGGTTCAAATCAAGTGTAGTAGTCACTTTCCAGCCGCTGCGATTGACGGTCTGTGCGCCAAACTGTAAATCTAGTTGTTCTTTGGCGGTTAAGACGAAGTATGGTGCCTTGACACCGGTAAACTTACTCTCCTGTTTTTTGGTTGTTGCCAGTACATCAACTAGCTTGGCGGCTTCGCTCTGTTCGGAAGTGATATAGCCCATTTCTGTCATGACGCCAAGTGTATAGTGCATCCTACCTATAACGGCTTCACGGCCTCCATCTGCGTAATAAGCGCCGTAAGGCGAATAATATGACGGTGATTGCGGCAAAGAGGCCAAAAAGACAGACTCTTCCAAATTAAGGTCTTTTGCCGGCTTATGGAAATAATCCTGGGAGGCGGCTTCTACGCCGTACTCGATGTTGCCATAAGGCGCTGTGTTAAGATAGCCGGTTAAGATTTCATCCTTAGAATAACTACGTTCTAGCTCGACGGATAAAATAAGTTCTTTAATTTTGCGGGTATAGGAACGATCTTTGCTCCAGTCCTGGGATAGTTTTACTAGTTGCTGGGTAATAGTCGAACCACCCTGGCTGGTCGAGCCGCCAGTGATATTCGCCCAGCCAGCGCGGGTAATACCCTTAAGGTCAAAGCCACCGTGCTTAAAGAAGTCCCGGTCTTCAAGAGCTATAGTCGCATCTTTCATGAACTGAGATATTTGGTCGCTTTTTACCGGTATACGTTTGACCGCGTCATAATCTTCCCATAATAGTGTCTCGCCGGAACGGTCATAATAACGGATGCTGCCGCCTATATTATTACCTGAAATATCACGAAGATTAGGTAAGTCCTTACGGAAGTAAGCGAAAACACCGATCATCAGGACAAATACGACGATAATACCGATGCCTGTAACTTTCAGCGCCATTATCCCGCCTTCGCGGCTGAACCAGTAGGCAGCTAAGCGCCTGGGGTTTAAGCGATAAGCTATTCGTTTCAAACGGCTTTTAGGAAGATTCTTGAGCCGTTCGGCTTTGCTAATGGCCCTGTTATCGCGGCGGACTTTAACTCGGTCCGCCAAGGAACTGTGCAGTTTAATGGTCTTGCCGCTTTTTGTTACATGGACATTATTTTTAGAACCGCTGCGCGGTCTGTTAGAAACAGTTGGCTTTTTGCTGCGAACCATTAGTTTATCGTGATCTCCTTAATAGACTTGTATTATAGCAAAAGCGTTAGTGACGTTACACTCTTTTTGTAATGTTGAATAGTATCAGGTACGCTATTAATAGGGATTAAAAATAGTAGTGTCGCATAAATTAAGAGGCTGTAATGACATTATCGGAAGAACTTACCTGGCGAGGATTTGCAAATCAATGGACTTACAAATCAATTACTGATATCGACATAAATAAATTTACATTTTATTGGGGCGTTGATCCAAGTGCTGATTCCATGACTATCGGTAACTTAGCAGCCGCCATGATGGTGCGCCATTTTATCGACCATGGCCAAAAAGCTATACTTCTATTGGGTGGCGCAACTGGGATGATCGGTGACCCTGATGGCAAGTCTGCCGAGCGCGAACTGCTGAGTACAGAACAAATTGCTGCTAATAAATCAGCCATTGCCGAGCAATACAAACGAGTGTTTGCAGGCAAAGATTTCGAAATAGTAGACAACTACGAATGGTTCAAAGATATCAGCTACTTAGATTTCCTGCGCGATGTTGGCAAGCATGTACCGATGCGGACGATGTTGGGTCGTGAATTCGTGCAGTCACGGTTGGGCGAAGAGGGCAGCGGCATTAGTTATGCTGAGTTTAGCTATTCCTTAATACAGGGCTACGATTTCTTGCATCTGAACCGCGAAAAAGGTGTGTCATTACAAGTCTGCGGTGCAGATCAATGGGGTAATAGTATCGCCGGCGTGGATTTGATAAGACGGCTGACCGGCAACGAAGCCCATGTCTGGTCAGCTCCACTTATTGTCAACAAAGACACTGGTGTAAAGTTTGGTAAGTCAGAGGAGGGTGCGGTCTGGCTGGATGCCAATAAAACAAGCGCATATAAGTTTTACCAATTCTGGCTGAATGTCGGAGATGAGAGCGCGGGTGATTTATTAAAAATATACACCCTGCTTCCCAAAGACGAAATAGAATCGATTCTAGTATCGCACCAACATGAGCCTGGTAAAAGGATTGCTCAAATTACTCTAGCTGATCAAGTCACTAGCCTGGTGCATGGTACTGAAGCGATGGCTGTTGCAAAATTTGCCACCGAAGTTACTTTTCAGAACCGACGCCTGGATAGTGTCAGCGAGGAAGAAATAACCACATTGATGAAAGAACTACCGAGTGCCCACGTTAATCTCAAAGAACTGGAACGCTTAACTGTAACTGATATCGTTGTGCTGCTGGGCCTGGCATCATCTAAGCGCGAGGCCAGGGAGTTTATTGCAAGTGGAGCCATACGAATCAATAACGAACCGGTTGAAGCAAACGCCGATTTGTTCCCAGTGGCAAAGCTACAGGCAGGAGCAGGACTTATAAGAAGAGGCCAAAAACAATTTGGCATCATTAAGGCCGCCTAGGTATACTGCATATCTATGGCTACAAAGAAAAAAGCAGACCAATATAACGACCCGTCACACAACTATCTACATTATTGGGATGGGCGTGATTATGAACATGAAGCTGAAATTCTTGCCATCGACCGCCTACTAAAAGGCAAGCACTTCAAGCATGCAGTCGATGTCGGCGGCGGCTATGGCAGATTGAGCGCAATACTTACACATTATGCAGATAAAGTCACGCTTGCCGAACCGTCTAAACAACAACTTGATATTGCCGAAGATTTTCTTAAGGATTACCCTACTGTGGAGCGCAAATTAATGCAAGCAGACAACCTTAAATTTACTGATGGCAGCGTCGATTTAGTTACTGTAGTGCGGGTTATTCATCATTTACCAGATCCGACTGCAGAATTCGCTGAAATTGCCCGTATTTTGAGTCCTGAAGGCTATTTCTTTTTAGAATTTGCAAATTATGCTAACTTCAAGAACCGAGTAAGGCACATAATTAGGCGCAAAAAGTTACCGCACGATCCAGTTGATATTCGTTCAGATGCCAATAAACATAACAATGAAATCCCGTTCGTGAACCATAATCCGAAAACTGTCCGAAAGCAACTAGCTCATGCTGGGCTAAGAGTTGAAAAAGTATTATCGGTATCAAATCTGCGCAGCCCGCGACTAAAAAAAATCCTTCCCAGAGGCGGCATGGTTGCAATAGAAAGCCTGATGCAGCCAGCCCTTGCTAAGTCATACTTTGGTCCCAGCACCGTATTTTTAGCGCGCAAGGGCCGCTAACAAAGGATATACTTAGTCCCATGGCAGAAGAGAGCATCCAGTATTTCAAGGGTGTGGGACCAGCAATTGCTAAGCAGCTATCAACAATCGGGATCAAAACTATAACTGACTTGCTGGATTATTTGCCACGTACCCACAATGATTATTCGCAAATTACTCCCATAAGCCACATTAGTCCTGGTGTGGTGACGCTAAAGGCCCAATTCAAGCAGGTTAAAGGCCGATATGTTCGTCGTGGTATGCATATCACCGAAGCGGTGGCTAGTGATGCAACCGGAAGTGTGCGGATAATATGGTTCAACCAGCCTTACCGAGCGGGTTCAATAAAAACTAACGAAGATTATTATATTACCGGTAAGCTGGAACTGAAGCGCCAGCGGTTCGCAATTGCTAATCCAACCGTTGAGCTAACTAGTGACATTCCCGTACATACGGCACGCATCATCCCTATCTATAAGGAGTCAAAGGGTATTACTTCCCAGCTTCTGCGCAAGCTAATGATACAGGCTGTCGATTCGACCGACCAATTACCTGAAGTTCTACCAACATGGCTAATAAAAAATTATAAGTTGCTTAATTATGGTGAATCAGTCCGCGAGCTACATTTTCCGAGTTCGGCCGAAAAGCTAAAACTAGCCAAGCGTACGTTTGCTTTGACAGAAGTATTCGAGCTCATGCTTGCATCGCAGCTTAATAAGCAGTTAATCGCTTCGGAAATAGCACCAGCTATTTCGTTTAACGAAGGCCTTGCTCAATCGTTTATTAGCGTTCTTCCATTTAAGCTAACCGATGCACAACGTAAAGCCGTTTGGCAGATACTAACTGATATGCAAAAAACTACACCTATGAATCGTTTACTCGAAGGTGACGTTGGATCGGGAAAGACGGTTGTAGCTGCCATGGCAGCCGTAATGACGATGCAGGCAGGCTATCAAGTTGCACTGCTAGCCCCGACAGAATTATTAGCCCGCCAGCACGCCGATACTATAACCGAGCTACTTAAACCATTAGGCTTAGACACGGGTGTGAGTTTACTGATTGGCAGTCATAAAAAACAACAGAAAAACGAAGCTCATGAGCAACTACAAAAGGGTACGATAAAGTTCATTATCGGCACGCATGCTCTGCTGCAGGAAAAAATTAAACTTAAAAACCTTGGTTTGCTGATTGTAGATGAACAGCATCGTTTTGGCGTTGATCAACGCAAAGAACTCCTAAAGCAAAATAGCAAGATGGCCCATGTTTTGAGCATGACTGCGACGCCAATTCCGCGCTCACTGGCTCTGACGCTGTATGGAGAACTCGACATTTCTTTACTAGACGAAATGCCAGCAGGTCGCAAACCCATTAAAACTAAAATTATTTCACCTAATTCACGTGAATCGATGGACATGCACATCAAAGAAGAATCCAATAAGAATCACCAGATTTATATTGTTTGTCCGATTATTACGGAAGGATTAGTAAATACAGTCAACGCCGAGGAAATGTATAAGCAACTGGTTAGTAAATTCAAAAACTTATCCGTCGGTTTGTTACACGGCAAACTTAAGTCGGTCGAAAAGTCATATATAATGGAAAAGTTTGTAGCCGGTAAACTCAATATACTAGTCGCTACTACAGTAATTGAAGTCGGTGTTAATGTGCCCAATGCGACTATTATGATCATAGAAGGCGCCGATCGGTTTGGGTTGGCGCAGATGCACCAATTAAGAGGACGGGTCGGCCGCAGTACAGATCAGGGGTACTGCTATATCGTACCTTCTGACAGTAAAGCACCATCACAGCGCCTTCGGGCTCTAACCCAATCTACCAATGGTTTTGAACTGGCTGAACTTGATCTCGAAATCAGGGGGCCAGGAGCAATATATGGGTCATTACAGCATGGAATTTTGGACTTACGTTTTGCCCAGTTATCCGACCATAAGCTAATTATTGACAGCCGCCGAGCAGTGATAGAATTTATTAATCGGAAAGAAAAACTTTCGTCTTATCCGGTCCTTATGCGGCGGGTCAGGATGGCGCAAGCGGTTGTAACACTTAACTAAGGTATAATTATTAAATATGTATGCTGGCTTAATTTTAACTCGCTATTCAGGGCGTCTTATGGGCGCTCATCAGAAGATAGACAGAGTAGCTCGTAGGCATGTCGGTGAACTTTTACCTCGTCCTACTAGCTTTCCCAGGATTGGTGCAATCCTGCAGTTTGAAGGTAAAAATGGTCCCGATGGTATAAAAAGAAAAAGCCCTAGCCATAATGAGCCATGGCACTTTTTAAACCCATTAGCAGACGATAACGAAGAATTTCTATCAATTATACGAAATCATTACCAGGCTTTGGTCAAACATCTAAAAAATAAAAATAACGAGCGGGCGTCGTTTGAGGCTGCATGGCTGGCGCATGCTGTAGTTGATGGACTTACTCCTGCACACCACTACCCATACGAAGACAAAATTAGCGAACTTAGAAATGGAGAAGGCAAAGAAAGCCGTAATTCGATCAGTGAGAAGCTTATTTTTAGGGGTGACACGACTTCAAAAACGATTTTTAACACGCTTAAGGTTTATGGACCCAAAGGCTTACTGACCGCCCATATTCTGTTTGAGCTAGGATTTACGGTCATTATAAAGCCGCTCCGATTGCCAGACGCAAGGCCTGCAGCGAAGGACATGGAGGAGATTTCTAGGTATGGTGCTATGCAATATTTTTTACGTAGGGCTCGAGAAATAGCTGTCATGGATATCTTCGAAACTTATATAAGAACCGGCTGGACGCCGAAACTCAGCAGTCAAATCCGTCACAGTTTGGCGCCGATGATGGTGAAAACTGTCAGTATCCTGTGGTTCCATGCGGCTAAAGAAGCAGGTTTATGCGAATAATTAGCGGTACCTTAGGAGGGCGTACTTTTAATTCGGTGTCTGGACATCGTACCCATCCGATGAGCGAAAAAATCCGCGGCGCCTTATTTAACTCATTGGGCGATATTCAAGGTCTGACAGTCCTGGATGCTTATGCAGGGACTGGTGCAATGAGTTTTGAGGCAATTAGCCGCGGTGCACTGCGGAGTGTAGCAATCGATCTAGACACTGCTGCCAGTCGTACGCTTAAAGAAAACGCTTTTAGCCTAGGTGTCGAGGACAGCATATCAACCACACGCGCTGCTATAAAAGGCTGGAGCCGTCGCCATGCTAACGAGACTTTTGATATCCTCCTGTTAGACCCCCCATACGATAATTTTGACCCCAAGGAGCTAATTAACCTCACGAAACATGCAAAACAAGGTGGTTTGATAGTTATCTCGTTACCGCCTAAAAGTGGTTTCCGATACGGTGAAAGTCGCCAAAAGCTACTGCATCAAAAAAGTTACGGTGACGCAGAGTTATTTTTTTACCGCCAGCTGTAATATGTACATCACCAGATGAAACTGCTAAAATGCAGCTAACCAAATTCGTGAACTTATACACGAATTTGAGAAAAGAAGGTTTGGTGAAGTTGCTCATAAGGCCAAGCAAATTTATTTTGTCGGCCCCTAATGTCAACTTTACCATCACATTTCGACGAAGGGCGAGTGGTGGAATGGTAGACACGCATGCCTTAGGAGCATGTGCCGCAAGGTGTGAAGGTTCAAGTCCTTTCTCGCCCACCAGTGCTTAAATATCAAAAAGGAGCGTTAAGAGTGTCCGAAAAGATTCAGGTATGGAAGCAGCAAGCTACAGTTGAGTTTCGTGAAAAGCTGCAATTATTAGGCAGAGGCTTCGCTCAATTGGAGTTATTGAAAGAACTTAAAGGCGAACTAGGTGTTGAGGATTTATTACTTGCGGCCAATACTTCGTATGGCGCGCCACTGGATGCCCGTGCCATTGCTCAATATGGTATTGAAGCAGCCAAAGCGAACTTTTATCCCAGGGAGAATTATAACCAAGACAGCCTGTTTGCCGAATCCATAATAGCGGATATCATAAAACTGGAAAAAACTGACAGAGTAATTGTAGAAAACAATGAATATATCCATCGGGATTTTGTCATCCACGCGGCGCAATCACATTAAAACAACCGTATAATTATCACCTAACTGTTGCTTACGCTATAATCTTAAACAAGTATGGCTTTATCTATACAATCCTATAAAGGTGCGCGGGATTTTTATCCTGAGGACAAGCGTGTATTGAATGCGATTTTTGAAAAATGGCGTAACGTATGCCTGCGCTTTGGCTACGAAGAATACGACGCGCCAATTCTAGAACCGGTTGAACTTTATGCAGCCAAATCCGGAGAGGAATTGGTTAATGATCAGTCGTATAGATTCGTTGACCGCGGCGGTCGGGAAATAATGCTCCGACCGGAAATGACACCTTCAGTTTCCAGGTTAGTTGCCGGAAAACGGCAGGAACTAACAATGCCACTGAGGTGGTTTAGTATTCCGTCCTGCTGGAGATATGAAAGGCCGCAAAAGGGTCGCGGACGGGAATTCTATCAGCTCAATGTCGATCTTTTCGGAATAAGTACTTATGAAGCAGAAGTGGAAATGCTGCAAATGGTTGATGCCTTAATGACTAGCTTTTCCGCAAAGCAAGATACCTACCAGTTAAAAATAAACAGCCGGGTACTTATGGATCATATCCTTGGAACCTGGCTTGGGCTTGATGCGGTCGAGCAAAAAACAATCTCCAAACTAATTGATCGGATGCATAAAGTGCCACACCCGGAATTTATTGCACTGATTGAAGCGTCTATTGCTCCTAGTCTCCGTGAGCAAGGAGCCGCCGATAAATTGTTACAATTATTAAATACCAAATCTCTAGAAGAATTGCCGGAAGATCTTCAAAAGCACGATTCGGTTAAGAACCTCAAGCACCTAAAGTCTATAAGTGAAGCATCTGGTATTACAAATGTAGTTTATGACATCACGCTCATCCGAGGTTTAGATTATTACACAGATTTTGTTTTTGAGGTGTTTGATACCGACCCACAAAATAATCGTTCATTATTCGGTGGTGGACGTTATGATGGACTTGTTGGCTTGTTCGGTGTCGAGTCGATCCCGACTATAGGTTTTGCACTAAGTGATGTTACTTTAATGGAATTTCTAAAGGGCCATAATTTAGTACCAAAGACTAAGGTCGAATCGGAAATTTATATTATCCCTATTGGAGATGTATATGATGGCGCGCTTAGTATCAGCCAGAAATTACGTGGAATGGGCGTAAATACCGTCTTGGATATAACTAACCGTAAAATAGACAAGCAATTAAAAAGCGCACTTAAAAAAGAGGTTCCTTACGTGTTATTTATTGGTGAAAAAGAACTAGAAAATGAACAGTTCACGCTAAAGAAACTAACAACTGGTATAGAGGAAACCCATTCACTGCATAGGATAGTAAGTATCGTGAAAGATCATCGCAAGGCCTAATTATAACGCTTAAGGTCGTAAGAACAATCTTAATCTGTTAAAGTATTTTCTTATGCACATATCGCGCACTAATAAGTCTAAAACTGAAACCAAGATGCTAATCAGAGCTGAAGCTTCGGAATTACAAAAAGCCAAAGACCTAGCACTTAAAAAGCTTGCACTGCAGGTCAATGTTCCTGGTTTTCGTTCAGGTAAAGTACCCCTTGCCATAATTGAGAAAAACGTTAACCCTAACTTACTGCAAACCGAAGTTATTGAGGAAACAATAAATACTTTATATGCCTCTGCTGTCCGACAGGAAGATTTGCGACCAGTTGCAAATCCGGAAATAGCCATAAAAAAATTTGTACCTTTTACTGATTTGGAATTTGAAGTTTTAGTTCCTACTATTGGGGCTATAAAACTTGGGGACTATACAAAAATTAATCTGGCTAGAAAAACTGTTCAAGTAAGTGACATAGATATTAAAAATGTTATTAAGTCGTTACAACAGAGGGCTGCGGAGAAAAAGGATGTTCAACGTGCGGCCAAAGATGGTGACCAGGTTTGGATAGATTTTAAAGGTACGGATGATAAAGGTAATCCAGTCCAAGGCGCCGATGGGAAGGATTACCCGCTAATTTTAGGTAGTAATACTTTTATACCAGGGTTTGAAGCTAATCTCATTGGTGCTAATACAGGCGAAAGTAGGACTTTTACTTTAACTTTTCCAAAAGACTACAATGTTAAAGCATTGAAAAGCAAAAAAGTCACCTTTAGAGCAACTGTAACCAAAGTCCAGGAAGTTATAGAACCTACAGTCGACGATGTATTTGCTTCAAAAATTGGACCATTTAAGACAGTTTCTGAACTCAAAAGCGATATAAAGAAACAACTAGTCTTTGAACGTAGTCGTGAAGCTGAAACAGCTTACGAAAATGAACTTTTACAAAAAATAGCCGACAAAACCATGATTGAAATTCCTGAAATGTTAATAAATGAGCAAATAGACCGTATCGAGCAGGAAGAGAAACAAAACCTAACCTACCGGGGACAGACGTGGGAGGAGCACCTGAAAGAAGAAGGCGTAACGGCAGAAGAACACCGGGAGCAGAAGCATCCGGTAGCCGACCAGAGGGTTAAAATAGGAGTACTTTTATCTGAAATTGCCGAAAAAGAACAAGTTGTTGTTACGCCAGAAGAAGTCGAAATCCGCTTACAACTAATGAAGGGGCAATACCGTGACGCAGCCGCTCAATCCGAATTAGAAAAACCGGAGGCGCTACGTGATATTGCAACTAGAATCAAGACCGAAAAAACTCTGGAACGGATTAAATCTTATCAGAAATGACAGACGACGCCGCTTTTGAATTGGGTGGAGCCAAGAATTACTTAGCAACAAGTAAAGAGATAGAGCTTGCTGACTACGCCGCAATTATTACGGCAGATTTTCCGGGAGTTACTTTCTTTGTGTGCAGCATCCTGGAACGGGACATTTCTATAGAGGAAAAAAATGCTTATTTAACGGCAATCGATAACAAAGCTATTTTGGGGCGCGAACACGCCATAGCAACAATGATACCGGAAGAAATTTCACCTTGGTCAAATCAAATGAATTTTCAAACTTCCAAAAACTTAGTTGACCCATGTAACACAACAATATTTTACGACCAAGATAATGAAACGGGTAAAATTAGTTTATTTCAAGCATGGGGTAGGACAACAGCAAACCGTTGGGAGGTGGAATCGCACCGTCAACCCCGAAGAGCATTAAGAATAATAGGTAATATTGCTATGAGCAGTGTGATAGCGGCTATGGCTTATCGGGCCAATGTCGGGCAAAACCTATTGCCCTCCGATCCAGGACAACTAGCTATTGAAGCAATGATATTTAGTAGCGGGCTATCTCTTTCGTTTACTGCTAAGCATTATTTATAAATTAGCACTCTATATTGACGAGTGCCAATTTGCAGAGTATATTATTGTTTATGATGATTAAGCCACAATCAACCCTTATTCCGACTGTTATCGAACAAGAGGGCCGTATGGAAAGAGCCTATGATATTTATTCTAGGCTTCTAAAAGACCGGATTATATTTATGGGTGAAGATGTAAATCCCCACACCGCTAACCTTATCGTAGCCCAAATATTATTTCTTGATAATCAATCAAGCGATAATCCAGTACATTTATATATTAATAGCCCGGGTGGCAGCGTGTATGATGCTCTCGCAATTTATGACACTATGAAGTTTGTAAAATCTCCGATTCACACATACGGAATCGGCATGCAAGCCAGCGCGGCAGCTTTTATACTTAGTTCTGGGCAAAAGGGTAAACGATTTTTGTTACCTCATGCAACCGTCATGATTCACCAACCAAGCTCTGGCACGAGGGGTAAAGTTACTGACCAGGAAATTGATCTTAAAGAATCTTTGCGGGTGAAGAAATTGCTCGAAAATATTATGGCTAAAAATACAGGCCAAAAAATTGAGCGCATTCACGAAGACATGGAGCGAGATAAGTGGCTTGATGCTGAAGAAGCTAAAGACTACGGTATTGTCGATCAAGTCATAAAGTCTTTGTAAAATTTAAGCTATAATTAGCAAACTTTATGGTTGACTTTATAAGATACTTCTATCACACTAATTATTAAGAAGTAGTGTAGGTAGCGGCTGTGCTCATGTTCTCTCGAGAAGAGTACCAAAAACGACCGTTCCAGGGTAGCTTCGGCCGGACAAACAGGTGTAATAATGTAATATTTATAACAATCTAAGTGGGAGCACTTTTTTAGTATGGCGAAAGCAATTACCAAAAAAACCCTGCACGCGGGCAAGCGTGTGTACTTTACTAAATCCGATGATTTCCTGGACCTACCAAACTTGGTAGACCACCAGAATAAATCCTTTAAATGGTTTGTCGATGAAGGCCTGGGCGAACTGCTTGCAGAGGTCAGCCCAATCGATGACTATACTGGCGCCAAGCTGTCTTTGCGTTTTAAAGATTATCATTTTGAAGATCCTAAAATAACTGAGACTGAAGCCAGGGAAAACAACGTCAGTTACGACGCGCCTCTTAAAGCTGTTGTAGAACTAACAAATAAAGTCACTGGTGAGATTAAAGAACAGGAAATTTACCTTGGCGATTACCCATGGATGACCGAGCGCGGAACTTTCGTTATTAATGGCGCAGAACGTGTCGTCGTTAGCCAACTTATTCGTTCTGCCGGCGTATTCTTTACGTCCGATGCCCACGGCGGTGCTTTCCAGTTCGGTGCAAAAGTTATTCCTGGCCGCGGAGCATGGCTGGAATTTGAAACTGCTAGCAACGGCGCACTGTATGTCAAAATCGACCGTAAGCGTAAAATTGCCGTAACTACCCTTTTAAAAGCACTAGGACTAACAGAAGCCCAGATTAAAGACGCCTTTAAGCACGTGGACCAAGGCAAATTGAACTACATAGAAGCAACGATTGAAAAGGATCCTAGCAAAGGCTCATCCGAAGCTCTCATTGAGGTATATCGTCGCTTGCGTCCTGGAGATTTGGCAACTGTTGATAATGCTCGTTCATTACTCGAAAATATGTTCTATAACTATAAGCGTTTCGATTTTTCACGCGTAGGACGATATAAAATCAATAAACGCCTGGATCTGGATATACCAAATACATCCGAAAACCGAGTTATGCGCCTCGAAGACCTTATCGCCATAATTGCTGAAATCATCCGCCTGAATAATACCCAAGAACCAGCCGATGACATTGATTCGTTAGCTAATCGGCGCGTAAAGCTTGTCGGCGAGCTGGTCCAGCGTCAGTTCCGGATTGGTCTTTTGCGTATGGAACGAAACGCTAAAGATCGCATGTCGATGAGCGAAATCGAGACAGTTAGCCCTGGGCAACTAATCAACGCCCGCCCTATTGTTGCGGCTGTACGTGAATTCTTTGCTTCTTCCCAACTAAGTCAATTCATGGACCAAATTAATCCTTTGAGCGAGCTTGCCCACAAGCGCCGGCTAAGTTCCATGGGTCCCGGTGGTTTGTCTAGGGAACGTGCAGGGTTTGAGGTACGTGATGCCCACGCTACCCATTATGGACGCATCTGTCCGGTCGAGACACCGGAAGGCGCTAATATCGGATTGGTATTGAATCTTGCCAGCTATGCCCGTATTAATGATTATGGTTTTATCGAGACCCCGTATCGCAAGGTTGTGAATGCCGCAACAGCAAAAGAAATTGCCGGTCATATAGCTAGTGTTGATTTGGAAGATGATAAGGGTAAAGTAATAGTCAAAGCCGGAAAAACCATAACCGAGGCCGATGCTAAAAAACTGGCAACAGTTAAAAAACAAGTTACATGGCCCGTCAAAGCCAAGGTTACCAAGGAAGTGATCTACCTAGACGCTGCCGAGGAAGAGCGTGTAATTATCGCCAGTTCTGATAGTGAGACAGACGAGGACGGCCATTTCCTCAGCGACCGCGTCTCAGCCCGTAAGTATTTGCAGTCTAGTGAAGTCGATTCGAACGATGTTACTTATATAGATGCGGCTCGCCGCCAAGTTATTGGATCTTCTGCTGGACTTATTCCGTTTATTGAAAAAAACTATGTTTACCGTTCACTTATGGGCAGTAACCAGCAGCGTCAAGCAGTACCTTTAATAAGCCCCGAAAGCCCCCTTGTCGGAACCGGCATGGAAGGAATTGCTGCCCGTAACACCGGCCAGCTGGTCGTAGCTGAAGCAGACGGCGAAGTAATCCGGGCTACTGGCGATGAAGTAATAGTCAAATATAAAAAAGGTACCGTTACATATATCCCACATCACTTTGTACGTAGCAACGAAGGCACCAGCATCAACCAAAAGGTTGTTGCCGTCACCGGTGAAAAAATTAAAAATGGCGATGTACTTATTGAGGGAATGTCGGTAAGGGACGGCGAATTGGCGCTTGGTAAAGACCTGCTGGTCGCATTTATGCCCTGGAGTGGTTACAATTTCGAGGATGCAATCATTATTTCGCGTCGTTTGGTAGAAAACGACACCTTAACCTCTGTTAATATAGTCGACTATATGACCGAAGTTCGCGAGACAAAACTGGGTCCAGAAATCGTTACCCGCGACATTCCTAACGTCTCCGAGGACGCGTTGCGCCACCTAGATGAAGAAGGTATTGTCCGCATTGGTGCCGAAGTTCATCCAGGTGACATACTAGTTGGTAAGATAACCCCTAAAGGCGAACAAGAACTAAGTAGCGAAGAACGCCTGCTTAGGGCGATATTTGGCGAAAAAGCTAAGGAAGTTCGCGACACCTCCCAGCGAATGAGCAATGGCAAGCATGGCAAAGTCGTTGGCGTTAAAGTCTTTAGCCGAGCCAATGGCCACGAGCTTAAAGCCGGTGTCATTATGCAGATCCAGGTCTTTGTCGCCCAAATGCGTAAGATACAGGTTGGTGATAAGCTTGGTGGTCGCCACGGAAACAAAGGTGTTATTGCCCGTATTCTGCCCGCAGAAGACATGCCGTTTACAGAAGATGGTACGCCTATGGACATCGTTCTGAACCCACTAGGCATACCTTCTCGTATGAATATTGGCCAGCTATTCGAAACCCATCTTGGTATGGCCGCTCGAGCACTTGGCATAAAAGTTGCAAGCCCATCGTTCAATGGCGTATCTATCGAAAAGATTCAAGATTTACTTAATGATGCCGGCCTACCACGCGATGGTAAGCAGCAGTTATTTGATGGTCGTACTGGTGAGGCGTTCAAAGAGCGTACCACTGTTGGCTCGATGTATATGATCAAATTGAACCACATGGTGACTGATAAGATTCATGCCCGTTCAACCGGTCCTTACACCATGGTTACTCAGCAGCCCCTTGGCGGCAAAGCCCAGAATGGTGGCCAGCGTTTTGGAGAAATGGAAGTCTGGGCGCTGGAAGCATATGGCGCCAGCCACACATTGCAAGAAATGCTGACAATTAAGTCCGATGATGTTTACGGCCGCTCGAAAGCCTACGAATCCATCATCAAGGGCACCGAAATCGTCGGTCCAAAAGTTCCAGAAAGCTTCAACGTTCTAGTAAAAGAACTTCAAGGTCTTGGACTTAAGGTAGATTTGCTTGATTTGTCTGCCAATAAACTGATTGACGCTGAGGAAGTACTAGCAGGCAACATTAAAGACGAAGCCGCACATATTGCTGATATAGACACATTACCGGAAGAAGTAACTAGTATTGATGTTACCGAAGAAGCTATAGAGAATGAGTTTATGACGGTTAGCGTCAGCGATGAATTACTTGATAACGACGAACCAGTGACAGTACCAACCGATATGGATGATATTGAACAAGAAGTAACCGTAGAGGAGGCAAATTAATATGCGTAAATTCAACTATGGTACCAATATCGCTGATTTTGACGCAGTCCGTCTTGCTGTTGCCAGCCCGGACGATATATTAGATTGGAGTTATGGTGAAGTTACCAAGCCTGAAACAATTAACTACCGTACCCAAAAGCCTGAACGCGATGGATTGTTCTGCGAGCGTATTTTCGGACCGGTCAAAGATATAAATCCACACGACGCCAAATATAAAGGGTTGCGCTCGCGTGAAGCAGCCGTAGATAAGAATGGCGAACTGGTTACCCGCTCAATTGTTCGCCGAGAACGTATGGGACATATTTCACTCGCTAGTCCAGTTGCCCATATATGGTTTCTGAGGGGAACGCCGTCAGCCATAGGCTTACTTATAGGCATGACAGTTAAAAACCTAGAACGAGTTGCATATTTTGCTAATTATATCGTCAAATCCGTAAACATAGACAAGCGTGATGCAATGCTGGCTGATAAAGAAGCTGAGTTTGCGGCTGCCCAGGAAGCTATAAAAACTCGTTACGAAACCGAAGCTGCCCTGGAAAATGCTAATATTAAAGCTTTGGCCGAGATGCAGACTAAAGAAATCGAAGAAATCAGCAAGGACTTTGAGTTCCTAAAAGAACAGCTTACAAATCTCGAAAGACTGCGCTTGCTATCTGAAACTGAATATCGCGAGCTGCCAGACGAAGTTCAAAGCATAATTACCGTTGGTATGGGTGGAACTGCACTCAAGGCACTACTTGAAGAGATTGATCTTAAAGAATTAATTAACAGTTTGACTATAGAGGCCGAAGCCGCCAAAGGCCAGCGTCGAAAAAAAATAATGAAGCGCCTAAGGCTGCTTGAAAATATGTATAACGCTGGTATTAAGCCAAGCAGCATGTGTGTGACCGTACTTCCGGTAATTCCTCCCGATCTTCGCCCTATGGTCCAGTTAACCGGCGGCCGGTTTGCCACGTCGGACATGAATGACCTTTATCGACGCGTCATCAACCGTAACAATCGCCTCAAGAAGTTGATTGAATTAAATGCCCCGGAAGTTATTCGCCGAAATGAACAGCGTATGCTTCAGGAAGCAGTTGATGCATTAATTGACAACAATAATGCCCGCTCAGGTCGCGCCGTGGCTGCCACTGGGCAACGCCGACGTTTGAAGTCTCTCAGTGACCTACTGAAGGGAAAGCAAGGTCGTTTTCGCCAAAACTTGCTCGGTAAGCGTGTTGACTATTCCGGCCGATCAGTAATAGTTGCCGGCCCGGAACTTAAAATTAGCCAGTGCGGCTTACCTAAAATGATGGCACTTGAACTCTTCAAGCCATTTGTTATCGGACGCCTAATTGCCGAGGGTTACGCCCACAATATCCGCTCTGCGACGCGCATGATCGAGACCGGTGAAACTGAAGTATGGGACGCATTAGACGAAGCCATCAAGGGCAAATATGTGCTATTAAACCGTGCACCATCACTACATAGGCTTAGTATCCAGTCATTTATGCCAGTATTAATAGAGGGACGGGCTATACAGCTACACCCACTAGTCTGCAAAGGCTTCAACGCTGACTTTGACGGCGACCAAATGGCTGTTCATTTGCCGCTTTCTGACGCTGCCCAAGCCGAAGCCCGTGACATTATGGCCGCCAACAAAAACTTACTAAAACCTGCCGATGGTTCTCCAATCCTACATATCGAACAAGATATCGTGCTTGGTTGCTACTACCTGACCTATATTCGACCAGGAGCTATTAAAAAAATAAAATCGTTTGCTAGCTTAGAAGAAGCCCTGATGGGCTTTGATAACGGTACGATAGAACTACAGAACAATGTTAGGTTAAATTTCCGTGGTGAAATTCGTGAAACTACCCTTGGGCGAATACTATTCAACGAAATTTTCCCAGATGATTTTCCATTCCAAGATGAAGCAATGACTAAGAAGAAGTTATCGGCAGTCATGGCTCAAGTCTATAGTTTGTATGGCCAAGACCGCACGGCTGAGATTGCTGATGATTTGAAAGATTTAGGTTTTGAATATGCAACCATGTCCGGTCTTTCAATGGGCATGGATGACTTTGCTGAAATTAAAGGCATGGACAAAATTATCGGCCAAGCAGGCCACCGCGTAACTGAAATTAGTGAACAATATGAGCAAGGCTTCATTACAGACGAAGAGCGTTACCGCTTGACCGTCGAAACTTGGATGACAGCGGATAGCAATGTCCAAAGCACGCTTTCCGAGCAATTTGCAACAGAGGACAGCGCTATGGCAATCGCCGCTACTTCTGGCGCTCGGGGTAATATTGGCCAGGTTAAAAACACCGTTGGTTTGCTTGGTGTTACTACCGATGCAACCGGAAAAGCTATCGAGCTACCTATTAAATCAGGCTACAAAAAGGGATTAACGGCACTTGAATACTTTACAGCCACCCGTGGCGCACGCAAAGGTATGATCGATACGGCGCTAAAGACCGCTGACTCTGGCTACTTAACCCGCCGGCTTGTTGATGTTGCCCAAGACGTCTTCACAATCGAAGAAGATGTCGAAGATCCAGGTTTTGCTATCTATCGTGCTGATGCCGAAGAAATCGGCGTTGCTTACGCTTCCCGTTTGGAGGGACGTTTTGCCGCCGAAAAAATTGGTTTGTATGTAAAAAAAGGTGGATTAATTGACAAAAAAGCAGCTGAAGCAATTGAAGCTGATGCGGACCTAGACGGCGTTAGAATCAAAAGCGTTCTAAGTGTTGCTACCGCCCGCGGAATTCCTGCCAAGTGCTATGGTATTGATCCTGCAACTGGCATGTTGGTAGCTAAAGCTCACCCAATCGGTGTCATTGCGGCTCAAAGTATTGGCGAACCTGGCACACAACTGACGTTGCGTACGTTCCACGGTGGTGGTTCTGCTGCGGCTGAAGATATTACTCAAGGTCTGCCTCGCGTTGAAGAAATTTTTGAAGTCCGTACACCTAAAGGACAAGCTTATTTAAGTGATGTGCCTGGTCTTGCAAGTGTATGGGAAGAGGGCGATAAATACATTGTCCAGATTACAAGCGACCAAATAGACTCGTTAAAACTTCCGCTTGATGGACGCAAAAAGAAAGTTCAAACTGGTAGTGACATTGCTATCGGTGATGTGATTGCAGAGGGTGATGATGGCAGTAATCCGTTAATTGCACCTATGGCGGGCAAGGTTGAATTTAGTGACAAAATAGCTAATATCAGCCCAGCCAAGCAAGCTGTTGTGCGCTACGAAATACCTGGATTCAAGCAAGTCGTAGTACAAGATGGTGACCATGTAATTGCTGGACAGCGAATAACGAATGGTTCAATCAACCTACATGAGCTAATGCGCTTGCAGGGTGTTGAGGCGACACAGCGCTATATCATGAACGAAATTCTTAAGATTTTTGCATCCCAGGGTCAGAATATCGCTGATAAGCATCTTGAAATAATTGTCCGTCAGATGTTTGGTCGCGTTCAAATTGAGGAATCGGGAGACTCGGAATTCGTAACGGGTGACGTGATAAGTAAGCAGTCGGTCATTGAAATGAACGACAAGCTAGTAAAGGCCAAAAAACACCCAGTCAAATATAATCAGCTTCTACTTGGGATTACCAAAGCTAGCTTAAGCACTGATTCCTTCTTGTCGGCTGCAAGTTTTCAGGATACTACCCGTGTGCTTATAGCGGCTGCTACTAGTGGTAAGGTTGACTATCTGTACGGCCTAAAGGAAAACGTAATCTTAGGCCGTCGCATACCTGTCGGAACTGGTGCACGAGAACTTATGGCGCAAGAAGCCGAAGATGCTCTCGACCGTGCCGCCATTGCGTAACCACAATCAATCTGTTAAAATACATTGAAGAGTTTCACTAATTTAGCAATCTTGGGCAGGTGAACACTTTTTGAGTAATTAGGTTCGTGCTGAACTTATGTTCTAAAAGTTATCGCCTGTATCCTCGACAACAAATTCATTTTTTAGGAGAATTTACATTGCCTACAATTAACCAACTGGTTCGTAAGCCGCGCACGAGCTCAAAAGCTAAAAGCAAAAGCCCAGCACTGCATCGCGTCACCAACAATCTTCATACCAAATCATACGAGAAACCATCGCCTTTTAAGCGTGGTGTCTGTATTAAAGTAACAACCAAGACACCAAAAAAGCCGAACTCGGCTCTACGTAAAGTTGCTCGTGTTCGTTTGAATAACGGCTACGAAGTCTGGGCTTACATTGGCGGCGAAGGCCATAACCTACAAGAGCATGCAGTTGTTCTGATTCGTGGTGGCCGGGTACCTGACCTTCCTGGCGTCCGTTACCACATTGTTCGCGGCAGCCTTGACCTCCAGGGCGTTGCCAATCGCAAACGCAGCCGTTCCAAGTACGGCGCCAAGAAGGGTAGTAAGTAATATGCCACGCAAGGTAACCAAAGCACTGGTACGCGAAGCGGCACCAGACCGCGTCTATAACAACCAGCAAGTCACCCGCCTTATTAACCGCATTATGCGAGACGGCAAGAAGCAGACAGCTGAGAGACTTGTCTATAGCGGCATGGAAAAAGCCGCTAAAAAGGTTAAAAATGAAAATCCACTGGAAGTTTTTGAAAAAGCCATGGGCAATATCCGTCCTCACATGGAAACCCGTTCCCGACGCGTCGGCGGTGCTAATTACCAAATTCCTTTTGAGGTAAAGGGCCAGCGCCAGCATCATTTAACTACTATGTGGTTTGTATCTGCCGCTCGTTCCCGTAAAGGCATGAGCATGGAAGATCGAATCGCAGTCGAGCTTGTCGATGCTTTCAACAATACTGGCACGGCAGTCAAAAAACGCGAAGATGTTCATAAAATGGCTGATAGTAACCGAGCCTTTGCTCACTTTGCGAGATAGATTTGAACGAAGCTTTTAAATTAGTTCAAAATAGGACTGATGCTCAAGAATTAGTAGATATTTTCGCACCAGAGAATTGCAAAAACTGCGAAGGGCTTGAAGCTCAGGCAGAAGTAGTTGGAAACGAAAAAGTGCAGTGGCATCTTATCAACGACATAACAGATGTTTTACATTCTAATTCTTCCTCACAGAAATTAAGATATTTAGTTAGGAGTATTCGGGATGCGAAAACCTCATGTCCAGGTAAAACGCCTAATGGAATGTGCCGATTAGACGTAGGTAAATAACCTTAAGATTATTAAAATATTGATTGGACGACAGATAATATGGTAGCTAAGAAAACAGCAATGAAAGACATACGCAACATGGGCATTATTGCTCATATTGATGCCGGTAAAACTACTACTACTGAAGGCATACTGTACCGTACTGGCCTAAAGCACAAAATCGGTGCGGTACACGACGGTGAGACCACTACTGACTGGATGGCTCAAGAACGAGAGCGAGGTATCACAATCGTATCGGCCGCTGTCACTTGTTACTGGAAAGACCATCAGATTAATATCATCGATACTCCAGGTCATATTGACTTCACAGTCGAGGTAGAACGTAGTTTGCGAGTGCTTGACGGTGCCTGTGTAGTGTTTGATGGCAAAATGGGTGTAGAATCACAGTCTGAGACTGTATGGCGTCAGGCTACAAAATACGGCGTACCTCGTATATGCTTTATCAATAAAATAAACCAGACAGGTGGGGATTTCTATAAATCGCTAGACTCCATTCATAACCGTCTTACTAAGCGTGCCTTTCCTGTTCACCTGCCCATAGGTTTTGAGCAAGGGATTAATGGTGTAGTCGATTTGGTATCGATGAAATCGTACACCTATAAAGAATTTACTGATAAAGAGCTTGTTGTGGGAGAAATTCCAGAAGATATGATGGATCAAGTCAAGAAATATCGCAGCTTACTCATCGAAAATGCTGTCGCAGAAGACGAAGCCGTCTTAGAAAAATACTTTGAAGTGGGCGAAGAAGGCTTAACTGAAGCCGATATAAAGCAAGCTATCCGTACTGCAGTGTTAGGCGGACAGTTTTATGTAGTAACCGGTGGTGACGGTCGGGGTGTGATAGTCGAAAAACTACTAGATATGTTTGTCGATTATCTGCCTAACCCTCTTGACCGTGGCTCTACTTGGGGAACGCACCCTAAAACTGGTGACGAAATAGAGCGTAAGCCAGATGAATCAGAGCATCTTGCCGGACTTGCTTTCAAAATTACTACCGATCCATTCGTAGGCAAATTAGCATATTTCCGCGTTTATTCCGGCAAGCTAAGTGCAGGCTCATACATCCTTAATAGCTCAACCGGTGAAAAAGAACGTATCGGCCGTATTGTCCGTATGCAGGCTGATAAGCGGGAAGATGTTACCGAGGTAACAGCAGGTGACATTGCGGCTATCGTTGGGCTCAAAGGAACGACCACAGGACATACTTTAAGCGATCTGAATAATCCAATAGTACTCGAAAGCATTACTTTCCCTGAGCCTCCAGTTAGTATCGCTATTGAGCCCAAGACCAAAGGCGACCAGGAAAAAATGGGTATCGCCATGCAGCGCCTGGCTGAAGAAGATCCGACTTTCCGTATAAAAGTTGACGATGAAACAAATCAAACAATTATTTCGGGTATGGGCGAGCTTCACCTAGAAATTATCGTTGATAGAATGAAACGTGAATTTGACGTAGAAGCCAATATCGGTGCACCACAAGTTGCATATAAGGAAACCATACGTAAGGACGGCGTGGAAGCCCAGGGTAAATTCATTCGTCAGTCTGGTGGCCGTGGACAATATGGCGACGCTTGGTTGCGTATCAGCCAGAACGAACAAGGCAAGGGTTTTGAGTTTATCAATTCTATCAAGGGCGGAGTAATACCGGGTGAATACATTAAACCAGTCGAAGAAGGCGTAAAAGAAGCCATGACTACTGGTGTTGTTGCAGGCTATCCTGTAGTTGACGTTAAGGTAGAGCTATATGATGGTAGCTATCATGATGTTGACTCCTCGGAGATGGCCTTTAAGATTGCTGGCTCGATGGGATTCCAAGAAGCCATGAAAAAGGCTAGCCCTGTGCTCCTAGAACCTATTATGAAAGTCGTTGTTGTGACTCCTGAGGAATTCATGGGTGACGTTATTGGCGATCTCAATAGCAAGCGTGCTCGCATCGAATCCATGGAAGATTTAAGCTCAGGTATAAAGGAAATAACTGCTTTCGTACCATTGGGTGAAATGTTTGGCTACACCACTGCCTTACGTAGCTCCACTAAAGGTCGGGCAAGTTCAAGTATGGAACTCGATCACTACGCCGACGTACCTAATCATGTGGCTGATGCCATAGCATCAAAAAGAGCTAAATAAATGGCATATGAACCATTAGACAACGAACCGATTTCACAAGTTGGGATGCGTAATAATCTCACAACTTCACGTATCGGCAAGGTACTTTTAGAAAAAAGCCGAAATTCCATAGGTGCGTTAGCAGAAGTAGGGAAAGCAATTGGAAGACTTGGGATGACTGGAGTCTCTTGGGGGGCTAGTAGTTTGATTAAAAAATACGAAGATAGCTGTAAGCAATTACATCTAGATGATCCAAGAACACTGGACCAACATGATACAGATCCGCCCGATAACCCTTTACAAACTTCTTAATTTGGGCTATTATTCATCTGTAACTCGCGTGAGGGCTATTGCTGTAGTGTCAGTAATTATGGATCGCGAACATATATAAACCAAGCCTAATTAAGGAGAAAAACACTTCATGGCAAACTTCAACCGAGACAAACCACACGTAAACGTCGGTACCATGGGTCATGTCGACCACGGTAAAACTACCCTAACAGCAGCTATTACGAGCGTGCTTGCTAAAAAATTGCCTAGTGACATCAATAAATCTGTTGCTTATGACCAAATCGACAACGCTCCGGAAGAAAAAGCCCGAGGTATAACTATCGCTACCTCCCACCAAGAATATGAGAGCGAAAAGCGCCACTATGCACACGTTGATATGCCGGGTCACGCTGACTACGTCAAGAACATGATTACCGGCGCTGCACAAATCGATGGAGCTATATTAGTTGTGTCTGCTGCTGATGGTCCTATGCCTCAGACTCGCGAACATGTTTTGCTTGCTAAGCAAGTGGGTGTTCCAAGCATCTTAGTTTTCATGAATAAAATGGACTTAGCGGACGCAGACCTTGTAGAGCTTGTAGAAATGGACATCCGCGAATTGCTTGCCAAATATGATTTTGATGAAAATGCACCGATTATCAAAGGCTCAGCAACCAAGGCGCTGGAAGGCGATGCTGCTAACGAAGACTCGATCATGGAGCTTATTAAAGCCATGGACGATTTTGTTCCTGAGCCAAAGCGCGAACTTGACAAGCCTTTCTTGATGCCTATTGAGGATGTCTTCTCAATTAAAGGTCGTGGCACAGTTGCTACTGGCCGTGTGGAACAAGGTGTAGTCAAGGTCAACGAAGAAGTCGAAATTGTTGGTATCCGTGCTACTACCAAATCTGTTGTAACTGGTGTTGAAATGTTCAAGAAAAATCTTGATCAGGGTCAGGCTGGTGACAACGTCGGTATACTGCTTAGAGGTATAGAACGTGATGACATAGAGCGCGGCCAGGTTTTGGCTAAACCCGGTACAATTACTCCACACACAGAATTTGATGCTGAAGTTTATATCCTAACTAAAGAAGAAGGTGGACGACACACACCATTCTTCAAAGGATATAAACCACAATTTTACTTCCGCACAACGGACGTAACAGGTGAAGTTGAACTCCCAGCAGATAAAGAAATGGTCATGCCTGGTGATACAATCACCTTTAAGGTCACATTGCTAGCTCCTATTGCTATGGAGCAGGGACTTCGCTTTGCAATCCGCGAAGGTGGCCGTACGGTTGGTGCTGGAGTGGTAACGAAAATCAATAAATAGAAAATTTAGTGTACTATTAAGCATAGAGCCTCGCAAAATACCGGGGCTCTATTTTTATTGATTAACCTTTCTTAAAACTATAAAAACTAAGCAGCCTTAAAACGGTCTTTAAGATCTAGAAACTTAGCATACCCTTCCAGTGCTAGTGCTCCTGCAACCGCCGCGACAGCCACTGGTATATTGATTAATTCACCCATGAGCTTACCAGACTCTTCGTTATGAAGCCTTGGTCCTATTAGTTCAGACATTTTTATCTTTCTCGCTAGTATAGCGTTTATGCTTTTAACTTACTCTTTAATGTTGTTGTTGTAAATATCTTTATTTATAACTAGATTTGTTGTAAAATAACAGAGTAAATTAACGGTGATGATTAAAAGTCATTGCACAAGCTCTATATAGCAGTGCAAGGATGTTACATCACAAATAAGGACAAATATTATGGCAGAAGCGAAAAAAACTGAAGCGCCTGCACCAAAGCAACGTATTCGTATCCGCTTGAAGGCGTATGATCATAAAGTAATTGACCAGTCCGCAAAACAGATTGTTGATACGGCATTGCGAACGGGAGCAACCATTGCCGGCCCGATTCCGCTGCCGACACGCAAAAGTACATTTACAGTAGTCAAAAGCCCCCACGTCTTCAAGAAAGGCCGAGAACAGTTCGAAATGCGTGTCCATAAACGTCTGATTGATGTATTTGAGCCTACCCCTAAGACAATTGATTCTTTAATGAATCTTTCTCTTCCTGCTGGCTGCGACGCTGAAATTAAGATGTAACTTTAGGCAAACCGTCTTAAGAGTTCTTAACTTTTAAGGCAAAGTTAAGTGATTATCTGACCAAAACTAATATTGTACTAAATATTACTGTAAATACTTATGTTTTAGAGTAAGTTGTGCCTTATGACTATGCTTCAGTCTTTGGATTCAATTGAGCAACATTATGATAATTTGATTGAGATTATTTCAAAAAAGTGCAGAACTTGCCCTTACGCTGTTGCGCTAGCGGAAATACTTATAGTCAATGTTGAACAAGGTGAGATGTCTATCGACCAGGCAGACAGGGAATTTGCTCTGCAACTTGGTAGTAAATGTATGGAAGATGGGCTGGTTGAATTATATGATTCGTATTATTGTCCCGCAAAAGATGCGTCTGTACAGAGCCCTGAGTATCTAGCTGTAACTGGTACTTAAGTCTTCTTTTTCTTGGCCCATCTTCTAAGTAGTTCAAAACCGCCAGCTTGTGCGGCATTAAATGCAGCGTAGGATGAAATCAGTACGTTCGGACCAGGTATTGCTAGAGCAATTGCTCCTGCTCCTAAGGCTATGACTGTATTGAAATCGCGCCCGAAACGGGCTGCTCGCTCTCCAAACTTAGACTCGATATTGCTAGCCATTGCATATGAATATATAAAAAAGCATAACAACAAGCTGTAAAGTATATTACGACTGTGCTTTAATAATGATTATGGTAAAAAATAAAGAACCGGACAGCGTTTATTTCTTAAAATTGGTGCTTTATCTTATTATTGGTGCTCAGTGGCTTCGTATAACTAAGAGTGGTTTGCAAATCCCAATCCCTATAGGTCTAATCATCGGCATACTATTTGCTAGAACCGATCATTTTCAAATTGACCGCAAAGTTGAGTATGCAATTCTACTTGTTGCTATGTTTGTTGGTTTTTGGCTTCCACTAGGTCTCGAAATCGTAATTCGTTAATTTGTAGAATTTACATCGTATTGACTAGTGTTAATGTTTTGTGCTAATCTGTTATGGTATATCAACAATTTGGACACTTTAGAACTTGGTGAATAAGCAGGTCTACAGAGGTAGAAACCACTTGCCACCAAGCTTTTTAACGCATTGTGCCAAGTAATATTAAGGAAACTATGAAAGCACTCATTACCAGAAAGGTTGGCATGACAAGTCTCGTCGCTGAAGACGGTATTGTTACCGCTGTTACCTTGCTTTCAGCTAGTCCTAACGTTATTACCCAAGTAAAGACAACTGACACAGATGGCTATCAAGCTGTTCAACTTGGTTTCGAGACTGCTAAACATCCTGCTAAGCCACAGGTTGGCCACACAGCTAAGGCTAAAGTGAATCCAGCTAAAATCGTCCGCGAAATTCGCGTAGATGAAATTAGCGAAGATATGAGCGTCGGCACTGAACTTAAAGCCGACGTTTTTAGTGTCGGTGATGCAGTTAGCGTTACTGGTATTAGCAAAGGTAAAGGTTTTGCAGGCACTATTAAGCGTCACAACTTCAAGCTTGGCCGTAAAACCCATGGTGGCCGCTCTTACCGTCGTCCCGGATCAATTGGTTCCATGTACCCGCAGCGTATCTTTAAGGGTAAACGTATGGCCGGACAGATGGGCGTTGATCAAGTCACTGTAAAGAATCTTAAAGTAGCTCTAGTCGATGTAGATAACAACCTTATAGCGGTAACCGGTGCAGTCCCCGGCCCACGTAAAAGCATCGTCGTACTAAAGGGAGCCAAATAATATGAGCGTTCCTACTTATACCAAGACCGGCACTAAGGCTACAACTGCAGCTAAATTGCCAAAAGAAATATTTGCTGTTGAGAAAATTAGCCATGAACTTCTGAAACAGGCCTACAACACCTATCTTGCCAATAAACGGACTAACAATGCCCGTACTCTAAAGCGCGGCGAGGTCCGTGGTGGCGGTAAGAAACCTTGGAAACAAAAAGGTACAGGACGTGCTCGCTTTGGCTCAATTCGCGTACCAATTTGGCGTGGTGGCGGTATAACGTTTGGCCCGACCGGCCTCGAAAATTACAGACATGCTTTACCAACCAGCACTAAGCGGAGCGCACTCAGGCAAGCCCTAACAGTTGCAACCCAATCTAACAAGATTACAATAATCGAATCATTTGATAACAAGGCCGGCAAAGTTGCTGAAACGGTCGCGCTGCTTAATAAAATTGAGGCTGTCCGCAACATCTTACTAGTAGTTAATGACAAGGACGACATGGTTACCCGTGCTACCCGTAATATATCAAATCTCACAGTAGTTCAAGCCAAATACCTCAATGTATTCGATATACTGAATGCCGACACGATCGTACTTACTACTCAGTCGGTTGAAATCATTAGCGACTGGCTCGGCCCTAAAAAGGCGGTTAAATAATGAAAGACTTTGTGCTCAAACCTCGGGTTAGCGAAAAAGCCTATGCCATGAGCCAAGCTGAAAATATCAAGACTTATGTATTTGTTGTTTCTACTTCGGCCAATAAGCATAGCGTTGCTCGTGCAATTACTGCACAGTACGGTGTGGTTGTTACCAATGTAAGGACTACAACTACCAAGGGTAAGACCAAGCAATCATATCGTAAAGGTGGTCGTCCGGTAGCGGGTGTACGTTCTGATATTAAGAAGGCGTACGTTACGCTACGGGCCGGTGAAAGCTTGCCGCTGTTTGTCGAGGAAGCCGCTGAAGAAGAAAAACAGGCGAAGGAAGCTAAGAAAGCTTTGAAAAAGGAACCTAAATAATGGCTATTAGAGCTTATAAACCAAACACACCAGGTCAGCGTGGTATGACCACTCAAGACTTTGATGGTATAACTGCTAAAAAGCCGCTCAAGAGCCTAACGGTTATTCGAAAGCAAAATTCCGGCCGTAACAACCAGGGCCGTATAACTACCCGTCACCGTGGTGGTGGAGCCCGCCGTTTTATTCGGCTTCTTAATTTCAATTTGGCACCAGGATTGGAAGCAACAATCGAGCACATCGAATACGACCCAGGACGATCAGCCCGCATTGCACGTATTAAAGAATCGAATGGAACTTATCACTACATTTTAGCTGGCACGGATATGGTCCCAGGCCGGATTATAAGAAGTGGTGAAGACGCACCTGTTGAAAATGGCAACCGTCTACCGCTGGCAAACATTCCTGTCGGAAGCACTATTTACGGTGTTGAGTTACAGCCCGGTCGTGGTGCTCAGGTTGTTCGCTCAGCTGGTACGTCCGCTCAGCTTATGGCCAAAGAGGATGAATACGCTCAGATTCGCATGCCATCAGGCGAAGTTCGTAAAGTACTTGTTACTTGTATGGCAACACTTGGTAGTGTTGGTAACGAGCAGCACCAAAACGTCAAAATTGGTAAGGCTGGTCGCAACCGCAATAAGGGTTGGCGTCCAAGTGTCCGCGGAGTTGTCATGAACGCCGTAGACCACCCACACGGTGGTGGTGACGGGGGACGGCATGGTGTTGGTGGTGGTAAAAACCACGGTGCGGCGCCTCGTACGCCATGGGGTGTTAAGACGCTTGGATACAAGACCCGCCGCCGCAAGTCTACAAGTAAATTTATAGTTAAATCTCGTCATCAGGCGAAGAGGAAATAGACATGAGTAGATCACTTAAAAAAGGTCCCTTTATCGATCCAAAACTTGCAAAGAAAGTAGCAGCACTTGGCAATGACGATCGTACAATTATCAAAACCTGGGCCCGAGCTAGTGCTATTCCACCTGAGTTTGTCGGCCGCACCTTTGCTGTTCATAATGGCCGCGTTCATGTGCCTGTTTATGTCACCGAAAACATGGTCGGTCATAAACTGGGTGAGTTTTCTCCAACCCGTAAGTTCCGCTCCCATGGCGGTAAGTTGGCGAAAGGTTAAACTATGAGTGTACAAGCAATAGCTAAAGCTGTCCGTATGAGCCCACGCAAAGTTAGTGTCGTAGCCAGTCTAGTGCGCGGCCGTACCGTTGCTGATGCGCTAATTATTCTCGAACATGCACCTCGTGCTGCTGCCTTGCCCGTCACCAAAGTTATCAAAAGTGCCCGTGCCAACGCAGAGAACAATCATAATTACCGCCCCGATAGTTTACTAATTACAGAAATCAGTGTAACACCCGGTATCCGCTACAAGCGTTTCCGCCCGGTCTCGCGCGGCATGGCCCATCCATACCAAAAACGCACAAGCCATATTAAAGTCGTAGTTGACGGCGAAAAGCGCGCACCAAAAAAGGTAAAAGCCGAGAGTGTTAAGCCGAAAGCCGAGGAGAAATAATATGGGACAAAAAGTTAATCCAATCAGTATGCGTTTGCAAGTTAACAAGGACTGGCGCAGTAAATGGTTTGCTAGCAAGCGCGACTACGTTAGTTTTTTGACTCAGGACCTTGAGGTCCGCCGCATGATTCAAAAAAAGCTTGGTTCACGGGCCGCAATAAATAAAGTTGACATCGAACGATCTCCGAACCTTGTTAGTGTAACGGTTGTAACTGCCAAGGCTGGTGTTGTTATCGGACGTGGGGGATCTGGAGCCCAGGAGCTTAAGTCTGCCATAGAGCGTATTTATAAGATTCCGGTACGTGTGAATATTGAGGAAATTAAAAAGGCCGAACTTTACGCTAAACTTGTAGCCGAAAATATTGCGCATCAACTAGAACGACGTATTGCTTTTCGCCGCGCGATCAAATCATCATCTGCTGCCACAATGCGCGCTGGCGCCAAAGGCATACGTATTGAAGCAGCTGGACGATTAAACGGTGCTGAAATGTCTAGGCGTGAGAAGTCCGTTGAAGGTTCTGTACCGCTACATACCCTACGTGCCGACATTGACTATGCTCAAGTCGATGCCCATACCTCCTCCGGCATTATCGGCATAAAAGTCTGGATCTATAAAGGAGAGGTAGTCTAGCATGTTAATGCCTAAACGCACTAAGTACCGTAAGGTACGGAAAGGCAAAATTCGGGGACCTGCCACACGGGGTAACACAATCGCCCACGGTTCCTATGCTTTACAGTCATTAAATAACGAACGCATTACATCACGCCAGATAGAAGCTGCACGTCAGGCCATGACCCGCTATGTAAAACGTGGTGGCCAGATTTGGATTCGCATATTCCCACACACTCCTGTTACTAAAAAACCACAAGACGTAAAAATGGGTAGCGGCAAGGGTAGCCCGGAATATTTTGCGGCCAAAGTCCACATGGGGACGGTTTTATTTGAAATGGACGGCGTAAGCGAAGAGGTCGCCCGTGAAGCCATGCGCCTGGCTGGTCATAAGCTGCCCGTGAAAACCAAATTCCTGGTGAAAGAGGGTAGATAGTAATGAAAATAGCTGATATCCGCAAACAGTCAACTAACGAACTTGCTACTAGTGCTACAAGTATGCGCGAGGAAATCGCCGAGTTAAAGCGCAGGATGCATGTTGGTGAAGTCCAGAATGTGAAGATATTACGTGAGAAGCGCAAGGATTTGGCGCGCATGCTAACAGTATTGAGCGAGCAACTTGCTAAGGAGGCAGTGTAATGGCACGAACACTAATAGGTACAGTTATGAGCGACAAAGTAGACAAAACAATTGTCATTGCTGTTCACACCCGAAAGACCCACCCGATTTATAAAAAAAAGTATTCTGTGACCACTAGATTTATGGCGCACGACGAAAAGAACGAGGCAAATGTTGGTGACAAAGTTCAGATAATTGAATGCCGACCGTTGAGTCGACGCAAGCGTTTCACGCTTGAGCGTGTTATAGAAAATGCCCGTATAACCCATGTCGAACCTGAGGCGTCCGCTACTGAAGAAGAACCCGCTTCCGAAGAAACTAAGCCGAAACATACTGCAAGCAAAAAGGAATCGAAGTAATGATACAGCAGGAATCACGGCTTATAGTCGCAGATAACTCTGGTGCAAAAGAAATTCTTTGCATACGAGTCTTGGGTGGCACACGCCGTCGTTATGCCGGTATTGGTGATGTTATTGTTGCAACCGTCAAGCAAGCAAACCCAAGTGGTAATGTTAAAAAGAAGTCGGTTGTTAAGGCCGTCGTCATTAGAACCCGCAATGCAATCCGCCGCCCTGATGGCTCTAGTATTCGTTTTGATGACAACGCAGCAGTAATTATTGGTGATGATAAGCTTCCTAAAGGCACACGTATATTCGGTCCTGTCCCGCGCGAATTACGCGACCAGGGGTATGCAAAAATTATTAGCCTTGCTCCGGAGGTGCTCTAAATATGAATAAGCAAGTCTTTAAAATTAAGCTCAAAAAGGGTGACACTGTTGTGGTACGCACAGGAAAATACAAGGGCAAAACCGGTAAAGTCGTGATGACACACCCAACTGATAATAAGGTAACAGTCGAGGGCATTAATATCGTCAAGCGTCATATTAAGCCTAACCGTCAACACCCTCAAGGTGACATTATTGAACTTACTAAACCGATTTTCATAAGTAAAGTTGCTATTCAGGATCCTACCAGCAAAAAAGCCAGCAAGATAAGCATGAAAATTGACTCTAAGGGCATCAAATCTCGTTCTTATAAGAATTCTGGCAAGGAGATAAAGTAATGGCAACTAAAACCGCAAACAAACCAGTTATAATTGGTGCTCGCTTAAAGCATCTTTATAACTACGAATACGCGGTAGATTTAATGAAAGAATTAAAGCTTCGGAACAAACATGAAGTTCCGCGTCTACAGAAGATCACTGTAAATATCGGCTTGGGACGAGCCAAGGATGATAAAAAACTAATTGAGATTGCGTCAAATACCTTAAAAAAGATTACCGGCCAGCAACCAGTAGAAACTCTTGCTAAGCAGTCTATTGCTAGTTTCAAACTGCGTGAAGGCAATAAAATCGGTCTCAAAGTTACTCTAAGGGGAGACCGAATGTACGAGTTTCTTGATCGTTTGGTTAATATCGTACTACCACGCCTAAGGGACTTCCATGGTGTCAAAGTTTCGGCTTTCGATCGTCAGGGAAACTACTCGTTGGGCCTTACTGAACAGTCGGTCTTTCCTGAATTAACATTTGAAGAAACCACGACGCCACACGGATTACAAGTTGTCATGACTATTAGGGCTAATGAACAAGCTCATTCCAGGGCTTTACTTACTAAATTCGGCATGCCGTTCGAAAAGGAGATTAAGTAATGGCAAAAAAATCAAGTATAGCGCGCGATTTAAAGCGCCATAAAATGCATGCAAAATATGCTGCAAAACGAGCTGAGCTTAAGGAGCTTGGTGATTTGGAAGGTCTTGCTAAATTGCCACGCAATTCTAGCCCAACACGTCTTAAGAACCGCTGCCTTGAAACGGGACGCGCACGTAGTTATATGCGCCAATTTGGCTTAAGTCGGATGTCTTTCCGAGAACACGCTGTTAAGGGCGAAATACCCGGCGTTACGAAAGCGAGTTGGTAATATGGGAATGGTATCAACCGATCCAGTTGCTGATATGCTGACACGAATCAGAAATGCAATCGCCGTACGTAAGCATGAGGTTGTCATGCCGCATTCAAATCTTAAAGAAGCTGTCGCTAAAATCCTGAAAAACAGTAATTTTATTAATGATTTGGCTGTTGAAGGCAAGGTTGCAGGTTTTAAATCACTGAAGCTTGTACTAAACACCGAGGACAGTAATGCCCGTATTACAGAAATTGCCCGCCTGAGTACCCCAGGACGGCGTGTATACACATCAGCAACAGAAATTCCAGTCGTTAAACGCGGCCGCGGAATTATTATTGTTTCTACCTCCAAAGGTATGATGACCGGCATGGAAGCCAAGAATCAACACCTAGGCGGTGAATTAATTTGTAAGGTTTACTAATCAAGGAAATATAAAATGAGTCGTATAGGAAAACTACCAATTCAAATCCCGTCCGGTGTGACAATCACTGTCGACCCACAAACTATTGTCGTAGCCGGTTCTAAGGGAACTTTGAGTCAAGCTCAGATTGAAGGGATTACGGTAAAAGTTACAGAGGGCGAAGTAACTGTGTCGCGCGTTAGCGATGAACCGAAAATTCGATCTAAACATGGCCTAATGCGCACCTTAATCAATAATATGGTAGTTGGTGTTAGTAACGGATTTAGTAAACAATTAGAGTTAAATGGGGTCGGTTATCGTGTGGCACTATCGGGTAACGGATTAAAACTTAACATTGGGCTATCCCATGACGTTATTTTTACCCTCCCAGTGGGCATCTCTGCAAATGTCGAGCAAAATATCATTACTATTAATGGCTTTGACAAACAGATGGTTGGTCAGGTAGCTGCTGATATCCGTAAACTTAAGAAGCCAGAACCATACAAAGGTAAGGGCATTAAATATGTCGGTGAGAGAATACTTCGTAAGAGTGGCAAATCAGGAAAAGAGAAATAACTATGAGTATAACTAAGAAATTACATAATTTGCGTTTACGTAAAAACCGGATCCGTGCTCGCATAAGTGGCACAGCTACTCGCCCGCGTATGAGTATTAGTGTTAGCAACTTGCATGTTAGCGCACAAATAATAGATGATACTTTACAAAGGACACTGGTAAGCGCTACTTCTGTTGGCCAAAAAAGTGCTGGCGAGAATTTAAGCGCTAAGGCTGAATGGGTAGGTGCAGAAATAGCCAAGAAAGCCAAAGCTAAGAAAATTAAATTGATTGTACTGGATCGTAATGGTCGCCGGTATCATGGTCGAGTAAAAGCATTGGCAGAATCTGCCCGTGCAGGAGGATTGGAGTTTTAATATGCAACCAGATAATAGAGGTCGCCGCGGCCGTAGAGACCAGGGTGTCCAAGAAGAAAAGCAATATGACGAAAGAGTTATTAACGTTAACCGCGTAGCTCGTGTCGTTAAAGGTGGCCGTCGCTTCCGTTTTCAAGCACTGGTAGTCGTTGGCGACCGTAAAAACAAAGTTGGCGTAGGTGTTAGTAAAGGCGCTGACGTGACTGCGGCTGTAACTAAAGCTACAGAAGTAGCCAAGAAACATCTCATTACCGTTAATTTATATAAAGGCACATTGCCACACGATGCCGAAGCCAAGGTCGGCGGCGCAAAAATTCTTATAAAACCGGCTAGCGCTGGTACCGGTCTTATTGCCGGTGGTGTTGTGCGTACGGTTTTAGAAGTCGCCGGTGTCCATAACGTACTTAGTAAATCGCTTGGCTCAACAAATAAAATTAATACCGCCTATGCCACCCTTGCCGCTCTAGAAAGTCTGATTCCTCAAAAACATTGGATTACCTACCGTGCTAGACCCGCTAAGAAAGTTGCAACTGCTGAAAAAGAGGTTAAAGCATAATGAAAGCGCATGAACTGATTGTCGCATCTCATCGTCGCAAAAACCGAGTTGGTCGTGGTATTTCAGCCGGCCAAGGTAAAACTGCCGGTCGCGGTACTAAGGGCCAAGGTTCGCGGGCCGGTTCTAGCCGTAAACCCGGTTTTGAAGGTGGCCAAAATCCACTGATGCAGCGTTTACCAAAACTCCGCGGCTTCCGCTCACAACACGCTAAAGCAGAGGTCATTTATACTGGTCAACTCGAAACCATTAAGGGCATAGTCGATAACTTTAGTCTGTTTAATGCAGGCTTAGTTTCAAGTCCCTACACAAAGGTAAAAATAGTTGTTCGTGGCGCTATTACTAAAAAATTTATAGTAAAACTCCAAGCTGCCAGTAAGCCGGCGGTAGTAGCAATTAAAAAAGCTGGCGGTAGTTTCGATATAACCTCGCAACTTAAACGCGTAGCTAAAAAACCTGCGGAAAATAAAACCTAACTGACTTTGATATTTAGCTACTTAGTTTAGACATTTCAGCTATTTTCCGCTTTAATGTAGAGGAATTGTATTAGGGGCAGAAATTAATGAATTGGAAAACAATCGGGTCATCGTTAAAGAATGCAGATATGCGCAAACGTATCTTCGCGGTCTTAGGAATGTTACTTGTTTTCCGGTTTATGGCACATATCCCTATCCCTTTGAGCGATCCGGAAACACTCAAGCAAGTACTTGAAAATGCTTTTAATGCTTCTCAAACTTCACAGCTAGTTAGTTTTATTAATGTTATAAGCGGTGGCGCCCTGGCTAATTTTTCGATTATGCTAGTTGGTATGGGGCCATATATCAATGCTTCTATTATTTTGCAGTTACTGACTAGGGCAATTCCAAGACTTGAAGCCCTTAATAAAGAAGGCGAATACGGCCGTAAGAAAATCAACCAATATACCCGTATGTTGGCTTTCCCTTTAGCTATAATCCAATCAGTAGGAATGATTTTCCTAGTTAAACAAGTGGCCAGTAGTTTTTCGGGTTTAGGAGACATTACAGCTGGAAGCTCTATTGCGCAATGGGTATTGATGATTGCAGCCCTTACCGGGGGATCTATGATTTTGATGTGGCTTGGCGAACTAATTACTGAGAAGGGTGTAGGCAACGGCATCAGTCTGATTATTACGATTGGAATTGTCAGTAGCTTGCCGAGCACTATTTCCGATATTTTTAAAAGTGTTTACGATCCTGCTAATCCGTTGCATGTATTTGGAAAGCAACTGCCATTCAACCGGACAGCAGTTCTGTATGCGTTAGCTATTGCTGCTGTAGTGATGATTACAACGTGGCTGGTTGTTAAAATCAACGAAGCTTCCCGTAACATCACAATCAATTATGCCAAAAGGGTCCAAGGAAGCCGGGCCTACGGCGGCGTTACAACACGATTACCAATAAAGCTAATTACAGCTGGTGTTATTCCGATAATCTTTGCCGTCGCCTTCCTAAGCATTCCAAGCTATGCTGGACAGGTCATGGTGGCATCAGATAGCTTACGGCTTCAAGAATGGGGCGTGAAGCTGACTGCTTGGTTCCAGAACCCTAGCGCTCAGACTTTTGCCGTGGGCGGATATGAGCCTTATATTTATCCGGTCGTATATTTCATTCTTGTTGTCATGTTCACATATTTCTACACTGGTGTAACCTTTAATTCCAAAGAAATTTCTGAAAATCTGCAGAAACAGGGCGGATTTATTGCCGAGGTGCGTGCTGGCAAGCAAACAGAAAAGTATTTAAGCCAAGTGGTTAACCGTTTAACACTGTTCGGTTCGTTTGCTCTTGGACTGCTGGCAATTACCCCTATTGCAGGACAGGCATTTCTAAAAACAAATATCGCTATTGGTGGCACCAGTATCTTAATACTCGTTTCTGTGGCACTGGAAACTTTACGTGCCGTAGAATCAAGGGCGTTGATGGTAACCTATGATCAATATTCAGAACCGAGTTTTTTTGGAGATGATAATGAGAGCGAACTAAAGAAATCCCGATTTCGTCTACGCCGGAAAGCCACAAAAAAGCTAACAGATAAGACTAAATTGAAAAACACTTTACAAACTGTTGTCAGTCCTGCTATAATACAAAGTTGATATTTATGGTCAAAAACAAGGAAGTCATTGAGTTATCTGGGACGATTTTGGAAACCCTTCCAGGCACCCAGTTTCGTGTCGAACTTGAGAATGGCCATCAAATTATCGCCCACGTTGCCGGCAAGATGCGCAAGCATTTTATCCGGATTGTACCTGGGGACAGCGTTACGGTAGAGTTAACACCTTACGACCTTACTAAGGGCCGTATCACCTACCGCAAATCGTGATCTGCGTACTTTGCACATTTCATACAGAAACCTTGTGTTAAATTTTTAAATAGTATTGTTATACAATTTAAAAATTGTACTCGGCCTCTGCCTGTCCTGTTCTTCAGTACGAAATCACGAAAGATTAGCGAAACTTCACAAGACGGCACATAGAATGGTGAATAACCAGAAGATGTGGCTTTTTGCGAAGCGTCCGCGTTCAAACAATCAATAATAAGCAGTGAGTCAATCTCATGAAAGGAGACTGATCCGCATGAAAGTGCGTGCAAGCGTGAAGAAAATCAGCCCCGACGACAAAATTGTCCGCCGGAAGGGCCGATTATACGTTATCAACAAATTTAAGCCTAAGCATAAGCAGAGGCAAGGGTAACTATGGCAAGAATCGCAGGAGTTACAATTCCCGCCGAGAAGCAAATAGGAGTCGCCCTTACTTATGTCTACGGAATAGGACCAAAGTTTGCTGGCGATATATTAACATCAGCCAAGGTCGACTCTACTGTCCGTGTTAAAAACTTGACAGATGATGAAGTCACCCGCATTAGCGATATCATAAGTGCTAATTTTACAGTCGAAGGTGAACTACAACGTATCGTAAGTGCCAACATTAAGAGGTTGAAAGATATTAAGGCCTACCGAGGCATCCGGCATAGTTCCAACCTGCCTTCCCGGGGCCAACGTACACGTACCAACGCCCGTACCCGTCGGGGCAAAAAAGTAACTGTCGGTGGCACGGCTAAGAAAGCGGCGTCAAAGACTTAGTATGGCAGAAGAACAAACTACACCTACGCCGGCAGAAATAACCGAAGTTCCAGCAGCTCCTGTTGTTAAAAAGAAGAAAGTAAAGCGCAGCGTGCCTTATGGCCAAGTCCATATTATGGCAACTTTCAATAATACGATTGTTACTGTAACAGATACAAAAGGTGGGGCACTTACTTATTCTAGCTCTGGTGCCTGCGGTTTCCGCGGTTCTAAAAAAGGTACAGCTTATGCAGCCCAGATAGCAGCCGAGAAAGCACTTGCTGAAGCGAAACAAAACTATGGCCTTAATAAAGCAGATGTATATGTTCGCGGCATTGGTATGGGACGCGATGCAGCAATCCGTGCAATGCAAGTTTCTAATATCGCCCTCGAAGCTGTCCATGACGTAACTGGCATTCCGCACGGCGGCGTTCGTCCCAAGAAAGCACGGAGAGTATAGACTATGAGTAAAATATCGATCGTCAAACAATCGCGCCGTGAAGGTTATGCATTGCATCCAAAAGCACACAAGGCTCTTGTTAAACGCTCAACACTTCCTGGCAAGCAACCTGGTTTTTCTAGTCGCAACAAACCGAGTCAATACTCCTTGCAGTTAAGAGAAAAACAGAAAGTTAAGCGTCTGTACGGCCTATTGGAACGCCAATTCGCCAAACTTATGACGGAAGCATCGCGCACAAAAGGTCAGTCCGGTCTGGTTTTGCTTCGTTTCTTGGAACTGCGTCTTGATAACGCCGTTTATCGTGCCGGTTTCGCGCCGTCGCGCCCAGCCGCTCGTCAGTTAGTTAGCCATGGACACTTTATGGTCAACGACCGGCGAGTTGATATTCCATCTATCCGTGTTCAAAGTGGCGATGTTATCGCCCTTCGCCCGCATAGTGCAGCCAATAGTTATTTTCAAAGGCTTGATGAAGTCAGCCCAGCCGGTGAAGTTATTTATAGTTGGATGAAAGTTAACCGTAAGAACCGCGCTCTTACTATTACAGGAGAACCGACGCGCGAAGAAGCAGAACCAGGCATCAATGAGCAATTAATCGTAGAATACTACTCACGCTAGGAGGCGATAGGTAAACTTATGACAAAGCAAATTCACACACCAACATTAAGCACTGTTGATGACCACAACAGCACAAGCAGCACTTTTGTGATTGAGCCACTACATACCGGTTATGGTATGACACTAGGCAACTCAATCCGCCGCGTCTTATTGTCTAGTATTTCAGGGGCGGCAATTACTTCATTTAAAATTGAAGGTGTAACTCACGAGTTCACGACAGTTCCCGGCGTCAAAGAAGATGTCGTTGATATCATGTTGAATTTAAAAGGTATTCGTTTCCGAGTGTACTCTTCAGAGGCTCAGACTCTCCGTATTGTGAAAAAGGGCAAAGGCAATATTACTGCTAAAGATATAGAAATTAATGCTGACGTTGAAATCGTCAACCCAACACATATTATTGCGACTGTTGATGATGAAAAAGCCCCGTTTATTATGGACCTGGTTATCGAAACCGGCCGTGGTTACCGCACAATTGATGAAAGCGCTAACACAAAACCTAGCGACATGATTGCATTAGATGCCATCTTCAGTCCGGTTCTACGTGTTCGTTATAAAGTAGAAAATACTCGTGTCGGTCAAATGACAGACTTAGATAAGTTAATAATTAACGTCGAAACCGATGGCTCCATTACTCCTCGCGACGCCTTTGAGGAAGCCAACGCAATACTTGTCAATCAGTACACAGCTCTTGCTGGCCAAACTCGTGTTGAAGCCCCAGCCCCGTTAATCGATACCGGGGTTAAAGATATTGATCCTAGCGACGAAGCACCAGCACTGATGACACCGATTGAAGATTTAAATCTGAGTGCCCGAACCACTAACGCCCTTATTAACAACGAAATCCATACCCTAAAAGACCTTTTCTCCTTAAGCGACGCAGAACTACGTGACCTAAAAGGATTCGGCAGCAAAGCTTTGGACGAAGTCAAAGAAAAAATGGCGGAATTGGAGCTTTAAAGATGTTTCGTAATAATGCACATCAGCAACTAGCAATCAGGAATCAAGAATTAGCCTTAAAGGGAACTAAGCTACTTTCTACTTTCTACTTTCTATTTCCTGTAATTTACCAAAGGGAGATTGCATAATGCATCGCCATGGATACAAAGGCCGCAAATTTGGCCGTGAAAGGGACCAACGTGAAGCACTTCTTAAGGGCCTTGCGACTTCCTTAGTAATACACGAGAGTATTGAAACTACGCTTCCTAAGGCTAAGGAACTTGTGCCTTTTTTGGAAAAATTGATCACCAAAGCTAAGAAGGGTGACCTACATAACCGTCGCCAAATTGTCAGCAGCCTTGATACATTGACCAGTGCCCATAAGCTAGTGGATGAAATAGCACCAAAGCTTAATACTCGTGTCAGTGGACACCTACGTATCGAACGTACGGTTATTCGACGTGGTGATCACGCACAGTTAGCACGCGTAAGTTTTGTTGATGATCTTAAAGCAGCACCTGTTGCAAAAAAAGCTGCAGTAAAACCTGCCGCGGCTGTCCCAAAAAAGCCATCCCGTAAACCTACAGTTAAAAAAGCTGTAAAGGAGACAAAATAATGAAGACTTATTCTGCCAAGCCTGCGGATGTAACTCGTAAATGGTACGTTATTGACGCGTCTGAAGCACCTTTGGGTCGTATTGCTACTCGGGTAGCAACTCTTCTTACAGGCAAGGAAAAGCCTATGTTTACAAAACACATCGATACCGGCGACTTTGTGATTGTTATTAATACTGCCAAAACTATCGTAACCGGTAAAAAACCTACAGATAAGATTTATTACCGCCACAGCAATTACCCCGGTGGCTTGACTGAACTAAGTTTTAATGAGGTAATGGCGAAAGATCCTACCAAAGCTATTTTTCAGGCAGTACGTGGCATGTTGCCAGTCAATAAACTCCGCGATGAGCGCCTGAAAAGATTGAAAATTTACGCCGGCAGCGAACACAACCATAATGCCCAACAACCAGAAACTTTAATCTTGAAAGGCAAGAAATAATGGCTAAGGACACATATTTTTACGCACTTGGACGTCGCAAAAGAGCTACAGCCCGCGTACGCCTGCAAAGCGGCAAAGGTAATATAGTTATCAACGGCAAGCCAGCGGTCGAATTTCTATGTGGTAGTGAGTATCTAGCCGCTGAACTTAAAAAGCCATTTACAGTTATTGAAAAAGATACTTTTGATATATCGGCTATAGTATCAGGGGGTGGTTTTGCAGGCCAAGTTGATGCTGTCCGCTTAGGTATTGCTAAAGCATTAGCTGCGATGAACGAAGATTTGAAGGGCACTCTAAAACGTGCGGAACTATTAAGTCGTGACCCTCGTGAAAAAGAACGTAAAAAGTTTGGGTTTAAGAAGGCTCGTAAGCAGAGACAATTCACTAAGAGGTAACTGTTAGGAATCATTCCCCACATCACTCCTTTGGTGGGACCCTCTAAGATGCTTTTCACAATAGGAATTTTCTACTATACTTATGCCTAATATGGTTAAGCTTTTATATATTAGGGAAGAAGATTACTGGTTAGTGCCGATAAGTTTTTTCGCTATTATGGGCATTACAATGGGATTATATGCAGGAGTAGTACAACTGAGGCTAATGTCTTTCTTAGCTGGTTTTATTGGGCTATGGTTTACGACTTACATAATTAGACGGGGTTACGGCAAACGCACGTCCTATATACACCTATTAATTTGTTTATCGCTGAGTATAATCTTATCCATTACAGTAATTCTGTTGACAAACTAGCTCTTGCAGGCGTAAGGTGACTGATATGAACAAACTATTCCATCTTTATTATACCTGGTTTACACCCCCTCAACTGGCGGTTTGTTCTGTGCGTTTGTAAGAAAATACGAAGACATTGACTAAACCGCCACCTAAGGCGGTTTTTTTAAATCTAAACAAAGGAATAAACCAATGAGTGCAGAATTAAGTGAAGAAGTATTGCAAAGATTAATAGTTATGAATCGAGATGCCGGAATGGATCCTGGACCAATCGTGCCCGCATACATCGTCGAAAGCATAAAAGTAAATCAGGACCGAAATGATCTAAAGGGTATGCACCCTGCGTTGGCTTTTCACCTCGCTTATGTAGCTATTTGCGGAGGGACGACTGAAGAGCAAGCAGTAGTCACAGAAATGAACAATGATTATCTTGCAGAATAGAGCTGAAAAAGGGATACTTAGTACTAATGAGTAAAGAGGTTATTTTAACTGGCATTAGGGCTAATAATGACCTGACAATTGGTAATTATTTCGGCGCTATCATGCCTATTATTGATATGGCAGTACACCGGTCCAACGATTACCAGGTCAATCTGTTCGTGCCCGACATGCATAGTTTTACAACACCGATAGATCATTCTAAGTTGCAATCTCAAATTATGCACAATCTTCGCAAATTTACTGCCGCTGGTTTGCCCCTAGACATCACGGATGTACATATCTACCGACAGAGCCATATTTCAGCGCACAGTGAACTAACCTGGATTTTAGATTGTTTTACGGGCGTTGGAGAGATGAACCGCATGACACAATTTAAAGATAAAGCTTCGAAGCTAAGTGATGATAGGGTTAGCGTCGGGCTTTTTAATTATCCAGTACTTATGGCTTCAGATATTTTATTGTACGGCGCAAGTTATGTGCCAGTAGGTGAAGACCAGACACAACACCTTGAATTTACGCGCGATATTGCAGAACGCATGAATATACGTTTTGGCGAATTATTCACTGTGCCTAAGCCTGTAAAAGAACAGCATGAATTTTTTGGTAATGACCAAGGGCTAAGAATAAAAGACCTTATGGATCCAAATAAAAAAATGAGTAAGAGTGACGATTCTGATAAAGGTGTGATTTTCTTGGGTGATTCGCCGGACGAGGCAGCTAAGAAAGTCATGGGCGCAACAACTGATTCGTTAGGTAGCATACGTTATGATTGGAACAACCAACCGGGAATAACTAATTTACTGCAGATACTCGCTCTTTTAACGCACCGTTCACAGGCAGAAGTAAATAATGAATGGGAAGGCAAGGAACGCTACGGTGACCTTAAGAGTGCCGTTGCTGAGGCCACCACGAGATTCTTAAATGACCTCCAAGCAAAACTGGCTCAAGTTGACGATAACGCTATTCTTGCTAAACTGGAGTCTTCTCAAGCAGCCATGCGGGATATTGCTGGTCAAACACTTCTTAAAGTTCAAAAAGCCGTCGGCTTAAGATAATATGTACCTAATTCAAATAACAGAAGATTTCGTAGGAAGGCGAACTGATAAGCTTTTGGCTGAACAATTGCCGCAGTTTCCACGTGCCGCTTTACAGAAATTATTTGAAAAAGACTTAATACTGTTAAATAACAAGATAACTAAGCCCGGTATAAAAGTTCGGCTTGGGGACAGACTTAAAGCAGACTTGTCACCACTCGATATAAAAATAGACGACATTGAATTACCGATTATTTACGAGGATGAAGATACTCTTGTAATCAATAAACCCTCAGGAGTTATTTCGCACGCCCGTGGCCGATATTTTGACGAGCCCTCAGTCGCATCCTTTATAAGGCAAAATACTCATCAAAGCGGAGAAAGGGCAGGGATTGCACATAGGCTAGACAGGGCAACTAGCGGCGTTATGATCTGCGCCAAGAACCAAAGCTCTTTGAGCTGGTTGCAAAAACAGTTTTCCTTACGCAAAGTCAAAAAAACCTATATTGCGATAATATTAGGTGAGATGCCTAGCGAAGATGGAATTATTGATATGCCCATCGGCCGGAACCCTAAAAAACCCCAGACCTTCCATGTGACTGAGTTAGGTAAAACCGCTGTAACGAGATATAAGGTGATTCAGAAAACTGATCTTTATAGTATGCTGGAACTTCAACCCGAGACGGGACGCACCCATCAGTTACGCGTCCATTTACAGGCCCTAAAGCATCCAATTGTAGGTGATTCCTTATATGGAGGCAAGGAATCCCTGCGGCTTTTATTGCACGCTAAGGACTTAGAAATAATCTTGCCCAATAATAAGCAGGTGACATTTACGGCCCCCATTACTAGCGAGTTTATAGAGCTTTTGAATGTTTGACGAACTATTGCTGCATCAAAAAACAGCTGACGGGTGTAGAGAATACTTAAAACATCCATCTCAGGGACTAATGTTAGTCGGTCCACTGGGGAGCGGTAAGCAACAGCTGGCTCTTTCTTTGGGTTCTAAACTGCTTAATATACCGGTAAACAAACTTGGTGCGCACCCTTACTTTTTACATATAAACCCCGAAGGCGAGACTATAAGTATTGAAGAAGTTAGATCAATTCAGCAATTTTTAAAGCTAAAAACACTTTCAGCAAATGAAAACATCAAACGAATAATACTAGTTAGTGATGCGGGTAGAATGAGGGTAGAGGCTCAGAATGCTTTACTCAAGACCTTGGAAGAACCGCCAATAGATACGGTAATAATTATGACTGTCCATCATATAGAAGCGTTGTTGCCCACAATAATATCTAGAGTCACTTCAATGAGTGTTTTACCTATAAGTGAAGAAAGCGCATTTCAGTTTTTTAAGACCCAGTTTTCGGAAGCAGCTATAAAACGTGCTTTCGTTATTTCTCAGGGCCAAGCCGGCCTGCTGTTTGCACTACTACAGGAAACTGACCATCCGCTTATAGACTTTGTCAAAAAGGCAAAGGATATTTTAAGTAAAACACCAGGCCAAAGATTATTGATAACAGAAGAATTTAGTAAAGACCGTTCAAGCGTTCAGTTAATGCTAAACGCGCTACTTCGTATAACTCATGCCGCTTTAGCTAAAACGAGCAAAAATAACGACAGAAATCAAATTAAAAAGTGGCATTCTAAATATGAGGTGATTTTACGGACAACTGAATATGCACAAACAAACGCCAACACTAAATTGTTGCTAGACGAACTTTTTTTGAATATATAATGAAACCATTTATTTATTTCTTAACTATTTTGGCCCCTAGAACAGATAATGGATTTGAAATGGGTTCAGTGATATACTGATTAGTACCTATGCTTTCTATAGCACTGTTAGCCGGTTTTGGTTTTCTCGCTTTCCGCAGTACTCGAGTACGTGATACGGAACTCTCTCAAGCATCACTACGTATTAGTGATCGATTAAGTAAATTGTGGGACATCGCTCATCAGGGTATGCGCGAAAACCGTTTTTTGCGAGCAGAGAAAGCGTTACTGACTATTCTTAAAATAGATCAAAAGAACGCCGCGGCCTATAACCGATTGGGTATTTTGTACGCTAAACAAAAAGAATATAAAGATGCTATTGATTGTTTCGAAATTGCCAGTTCAATTGATCCGAGTGCATCTAGCCTGCACAACTTAGGACTTATTTATTATGAAACTGAAAATTATCAAAAAGCTGCCCTAGCTTTTGAACAGGCCCTTAAACTAGAAGATGGACTTGCCGCCCGACATATAGCCTATGCTAAGGTGCAAGAAAAGCTGGGTAATGAAAAATTGATGTTACACGAGCTTGAACGCTCCACAGAGCTTGAACCAAACCCGGAAACATTTGGTTTGCTAATACGTGCTTATGAAGCCAAAGGCTTGGCAGCAGAAGCCGATATTACGAAATTAAAACTTAATAAATTAATTATGCCCGCCGGTAAGCCCCGTCGCGTTTTACGTCCCCGCAAAGTTGTAATTTAATCTGATAAAAATCTACCCGTTGTCAGAACTTTGGTGCAGGGTGATTTACGATGTTAAAACGCTACTCATTGGTCTAGTTTAGCCACAAAGTTTTCTTAAAAATCTGTAATCACAATCTTTTTCATTTGCATCATATTCTTAATAGCATCAGGTTTTTGTAACAATTTACCTATATTTTTAGGGATAATTTGCCAACTTACGCCGTACTTGTCTTTACACCAGCCACATTGCTCAGATTCGGGAACGGTAGAAAGCTTAGACCACAGCTGATCAATTTCTGCTTGATCTTCACAGGCTACTGATAAAGAAATAGCCTCATTGAAGCTAAAGTCTTGATCTACGCCAGAGTCCATAGCTGCCATCCATTGCCCATCAAGTTGGAAGTCTGCAAACATCAGCGAATCTTTTTTAGCTGGCCCCGTGTCTTCAGTGTATTGAGCGAGTGTACCCACCTTAGAATTAGGGAATACATCGGTATAGAACTCAATTGCCTCACGGGCATGATTCACAACTCCATTGCCGAACATAAGGGACGGGATGATACATGGACGTTCTTCTCCTTCTGGATCTGTGAGAATTAACTGCCAAGAAAAACCGAAGCGATCCTTTACCCAACCGTAATGTTTACTAAAGGGGTATTGATCAAGAGCCATAAGGACTTCGCCGCCTTCAATCAATTTGTTCCATACTTCGTTTAAATGTTCACGTGCCTGATTATCGTGCGCAGGATCAAAGTTAACCATGAATGAAATAGCAGAATTAGGTTTAAATTCTGACCCAGCATTAATTGCAGTGAAATCATGACCGGCTAAATTAAAATCAACTGTTAATATTTTTCCCGCAAGCTCTACTTGAAAGTCAGCAAGGCCTTCTTCTTGGCTATCAGGGTAGTGGGAATCGCTTGTTATTTTGCTTCCTGGAAATACCGAAACATAAAACTCAACTGCTTCTTTGGCGTTGCCATCAAACCAAAAATTTGGAGTAATCTTCTGTGTAGCCATAGTCCTCTTATCATTAATAACTGTACCCTTATTATACTATTTAGATGCAACCAAATCCGTAAGATAGCCCACACTAATTTTGGTAAAATTATTTTTGACCCCAGAGTTGACTGTTCTAACCGATATTCTAGACAGAAGTTAAATCCGTGGTGCAGGGTGTAGGATTCGAACCTACGAAGGCATAAGCCAACAGATTTACAGTCTGTCGTGTTTGACCGCTTCACTAACCCTGCTCGCTTTTGTCGTAGCCAAAAGCAATTATCAATTTACAATTATCAATTTGCAATGATTTAAATAAGAACTGAAAGCTTTTGAGTTATATATTTCAGCGATACTGATTCCATCATTGCTAATGGTAAAATGTTAATTGTTAATTGCTTTGCTACAAGCAAAGCACTGGAGCCGACAGAGGGATTTGAACCCACGACCCGCTGTTTACAAAACAGCCGCTCTACCACTGAGCTATGTCGGCACATGCAACAGTCTAATATTCTAGCAAAAACAGATAAGATTTGCTACTATTATCGGGTTAAAGACGCCGCCTTAGCTCAGTGGTAGAGCACCTCCATGGTAAGGAGGGGGTCTCGGGTTCAAGTCCCGAAGGTGGCTCCAGGTAATTTAGGGACATGGTATGAGCTTTTTTAGAACAACTCAGGAAGATAAAGGGACAGAACGGCATAAAATAGTTCGCGCTAGGCAGGTAAGTGCGATAGCCGGCATAGTATTTAGTACATACGGAATTTTTTGGCTAAATAACACCGCGGAAGGCAGTCTTGAGTCATCTGCATCTTTTACCGCCACAGCCCTAGGTATAGGTAGCCTCTTATGTCCTATCATAAGTGAATTGGAAGAAAGAAGGGACATTCGTAATTTGATTGCAGAGACACAAGATTTTCTACGCTATCATGCAGAACGTTCAGACACTTCAAATAGCGAGTAATCGCTTGGCAAAATTAGTTCTATCTGTTAAAATAATGTGCTGAAGGTAATTATGGCTAAAAAAGGCGACAAAAGAAAGATTATTGGCATGGTAAGTGAGACAAGCGGTCATCGCTCTTATTACACGACTAAAAATACCATGAACACACCCGAGAAGTTGCGCCTGCGCAAATACGACCCGGTAGCACGTCAGCACGCGTGGTACGAAGAGACTAAGAAAAATCTTGGCCGTAATACAGTTAATCCTAAAAAATAAACAAATATAGAAATCTCAGGGAGTTGTCCAAAAGGACAACTTTTTAAATATCCGCTAGATCAAGCGCCGTATTGATGTACTCGGCATGGCTCCATACCAATGGGGCAACACCAACTTGAAAACCAGTCTCTGGTTCTACCTGCTCGCTTAGAATCCCACTGGATAGTGCTTTACTTGAAGTCCATGTCATTATGACTTCAGCCTTTTCTGGCATGTCATTGTCTTTATAGTATTGTGCAAGCCATAAACCGCAGATAAACCATGGGTTGCCTAAAACATTATGACGGGTGCGCATGTACCAGTCGTTTTCATAGCGTGGCGTACCGCCGGAAGTTGTCTTGTCTGTCATAATTTGCTCAATCAAATTAGCTGTCTGGCGGACTTGTTCGCTAGTTGACTTAGGGCCAAACATCATCATGCCGTATAACGAGGAAACATCGAGTGTGTTGTCGTATGAAAGGTCGCCTTCGGGTTGCAGTAGAATACCTTTCCTAAATGCCAAACGGTCTTGATCGAACAGCAAAGGAAGCCCGGATTCTATGCGCCTTGCGGCTTCACGCCATAATACAGCATCGTCAGGAAAGCCGAATAGTTCTGAAAACTGGCCGGCAACTACTAGTGATGAATAAACAGTTGCTACTGTATAGCTGCTTGTTAGAAACTTCTCCTCCCACAAATCATAGCTGGCATGAGGCAGGTTAGTGGCTTCATCAATAAAACCAGCCATAAACATCGCAGCTGGCCGTATCAACGTGCTATATAATAGTTCAACAAAGTCTTTATCGCCTGTCAGTTTGAGGTATTCCCCTAGCATAATAATAACGATTGCCGTCTCATCTTCCTGGATAGCGAGTTCGCGTCGGTTCTTGTGAAGTAAAGGATGCCAGGTACTACCTATAGCTCTGTCAGGTTGGTATTTGTGCATCAAATAACCGTCTTTATGAATTATATCGCGACAAAATTCAAAAAAATTGCGGGCTTCTTCTTTAAAACCCAGGCGGATTAGCGGCCAAATAGCAAAAGCCCCGTCACGTGGCCAGCAGTAACAATAATAATCACGGCCGTAGTTGAATATACTTGAATCTCCGGAAGCAAGAATGCTGCCGCGCCGGTCGATATGGGCTTTAACGACCAGCAGGGATTTTTTAGCTAGGTCCCTATGATGCGAATCCAGTACGGCAAACTTATCTTTTGCAGGCGCCATCCAATCATTCCACCATTCTCTGGCAGCCCGCAGTCTTGGCACCATGCTATCTTTTTTTAGCTCCTCGTGAATTTTTTCAGCATCAAGCTGAGAGTTGGCAGCAATAATCCAGTAATCTATTACCTTCGCCTGGTTGGCACCGAGCCTTAACGACAAACGGATAACCGAGTCAACGCCGCCATGTTCAACGGCGTTACCGGATAGTTCACCGTCCTCGGCATCCTTAAACGTTCCTTCTTTGCCTTCAATTCCGCAGTTACCAACTGCATACTGATCAAACGGAGCGCCGTCACTGGTCTCTGCATATACAAGTAGACTACAACGTCCTTTGTAGTCAAGCAGGTAATTACCGTCGGGCACGAACAAAGCTGTGTCGGCCCTGCCGGCCTGTGATATTTGAAATACCTGATGCATAAACACTCTTATTTCGCGCTGACTGTCCGAGCGATTGGCTATTTTCATATGACGGCAAAAAGCGTTTGTTTTTGGATCGACAAAATCTTGAAGCTGAAGTTCCAAGCTCATGTCCTTATTCTTCATTGTAATCAGGCTTATCAGTGCGTCTGTTTCAAAATCTACATTAATTTCCCAGGTACCGTCATTGACCCATGAGAACTTACCATCTGCCCAAATTCCTATCTTATGGCATTCGCTACGCGTAGTAGTCAAATTGTCTAAGCCAACATAAGGATAATAAAAATCATGTACCAGCCCGTGCTGATTAAGCCCGACGAACATCTGCCCATTACTCAACACCACCGGCCGACCCATTAGACTTCAACGCCTTTTTCGCTCAGACGGTAGCGGACATCATGCCACGTGTTCATGAAATTCATAAAAGCTTCGTAAGGTGACTCGTACGGACTAAAATAGGCATGAACATCGCCATCATTAAACCATTTGGTACACATATAATAAAAATGATCCGACGTAGTTAATTTTCGCCAATCATTAATAAGACCTGCATCATTTGTTTCAAGAACTTGTGTTTCTAAATCGTACAGAGCTTTAATGGCCTGTGTCTGCATGTTATTACCAAGCCAGGCGGTTAAGTCACGCTCTGTGTCGGCCCAGGTGACAGTTTGCGGCATATCGACTTTATCGACTGGTTCATTGGCATCAATCACTTCACTGACAGTCATAAACGTGTGGTTTTCATCCTTTAACCACTCAACAGGTAAATTTGATAGGAAATCAAAGATTCCGGTATCTGACCACTGATGCTCGCCAAAAGTTTCGTAATCCATAAATAGGTTGAAATTTGTAGCTTCACCAGCCTCATTTAGCCAGTGCGTATATTTTTCGGCAGTTAGCGGCCATTCCGACCACGACTTATTACCGAACCGGAAAGCAATGTCATCACTTAATTTGTAGTTTTTTAATAACAACCGGATGTTGTCGGTACAACTTGGTTCATAAACGAAATTAGGGGATCGCCACCCCAAAACCGGATCCCAACCTTCGGTTAAGATACCTTTATAGCCGGATTTATCTGCCCAGTAGGCAAGGTCGTTATTATATGCTAACTCGGTATTGCGAAACACTTGGGGTGTTTGGCCAAAAACGGACTGTATTTTACTGCGATGCATTTCAACTTGCTGTTCAAATTCGTTTCGAGAATAAAAGAACGCCAGCGAGTGATAATAGGTTTCGGCTACTATTTCAACTCGACCCGTGTCGGTTAGAGCCTTAAAAGAGGCTAGTACATCTGGCGCCCATTGCTCGAACTGTTCAATTACGATACCGGTTATCGATAAACTAAGACGGAACTCAGGGTATTTATTGAGTAACTCTAAGAATATTTTATTAGCAGGTAAGTAAGATTTTTCAACGACTTTCCGTAGAACTTTTTGATTGTTAGTATCACTTTCATAATCAGCGTCAAAATAATTATGGTTGTGCCCGCTGTCAAAAATTGAGTAATGCCTAATACGATAAGGTTGATGGACATGTAAGTAAAGCACTATGGCTTTTTTACTCATACGGACACCTCACTTAACTGCGTAGCATGATGTTTATACCAGACTAACAACTTATCAGCAGCCGGATGCCATGACAGCTGTTCATACTCTTTGTAGGCATTTATTTTGAGTTCATCCCTCAAGGCGTCATTTTTAACGACGCTAATAATCTGACTGGCCATATCATCTACATCCCAGCAATCAACTTTTAAACAATTACGGAATATTTCTGCCACCCCAGACTGACGGCTGATGAGCGATGGTGTGCCATAGCCGGCGGCCTCCAAAGGCGTGAGACCAAAAGGCTCTGAGGTGGAGGGCATAATAAATAAATCACCAATTGCAAAACTGTCGCGCCAATTTTTACCTCGTAAAAAACCTGTAAAAATAATGTTTTTGCTAATACCTAGTTCAGCTGCTAGCTCCACTAGTTCATAATATTGCTCACCGGAACCTACAATCAAAAACAAAGTTTTAGGCGACTTTTCGATGACCTTTCGAGCAGCATGCAATAGGTTAGTTAAACCTTTTTGAATAGTAAGCCGACCGATGTTAACAACTACTTTGTAGCCCTGAGCTTGCATGGCACTTAAATACTTATGAATTGTCTCTTTTTCGCGGGCTTCAACCATATCAAGGTCCAGGCTGTTATAAACTACGTCGATTTTGTCATATGGGATGTCATACTCCCTAACTATGGCTTCTTTAGTGAATTGACTCACGGCAATTATACGATCGGCCATCAAGAAGCTAGTGGCCTCAATTTCCCTTACTAGAGTGTTTCCGCCCCCTGGAGTGCCGGCGCGATCAGCTTCTATGGAATGTACATGTACAATCAGCGGCTTGCCAGAAATGTCACGGGCGCGCATGCCAGCTCGAAACGTTAGCCAGTCATGGGCGTGAATGATATCAAAATCTAGCATAGGTATTATTTTTCCGACAGAAGTTTCATAAGCAGACTGTTGGTCGAAAATACTAAACCACTCTTCATGACCGTCTTCAAAGATATATTTGTGACTGTCATAGGCGATACCGCTCTTTAAAATTGAAGTTACACCCTGCGGATGGGCAGCCCGGATCTTCATAAACTCTGTTTTTGAAAAGTCAGCGGTATAAGGTAGAACAAATTCAATGCCAACACCTTTTTGTGAGAGGGCTTTGCATAGCTGGTAGCATGCAACGCCTAAGCCACCGCTGTTGTGAGGCGGGAGTTCCCAGCCTAGCATCAATACGTTCATTTTCCCTACAAAATTTTAATTTTAATTACCTACTATTATACCGAGCGTAAGCGGAATAGTACAACACTTTTAACAAGGTGGTTTTTAATATTGTAGATTTAGCTAATAAATCTACAATATTTTCCAGGACTCAGGCAGTTTTGGGCCTTGGCTACCGCTACTATATGCATTTAGGCCATCGCTAGCCTTGGACCATTCATTCAGTACCGGTTGTACAATCCGCCAGGACTGCATAACTTCATCACTAGTTGCAAAAAGCGTATGGTCGCCACGAACAGCATCAACCAGCACTCGTTCGTAGGCATCAGGATGACCCTCCGCATTGAATGTTCGCTTGTAGCTAAAATCCATCTCGGCAGGTTGTATTTCGGTACTATATCCAGGTTTTTTTACTCTTAAGCTGAGCTCAATCCCTTCGTCAGGCTGCAACCTGAAAGTAAGGATATTATGATGAGGCGCAAGATCAGTCGGCTTAAAAACAATTCTGATTTTGGTACTTTTTTCGCTTAAGCCCTTACCAGTACGGACTATAAATGGCACACCAGCCCATCGTTTGTTGGTTATTTGTAGCCTCAAGGCGGCATAAGTTTCAGTGTTGCTCTTCGAATTATCGACTTCTTGAAGATAAGTATCATATTGGCCTCTTACACTATCAGCTACCACCTTGTTGGGGGGTACTGCTTGGATTTCTGCCATTAATTTTACTTTACTTTGGTGTAATGATTCGCTGCTATTTTCATCCGGTTGTTCCATTGCAACCAACGCTAGTACCTGCAACAAATGGCTCTGTATTAGGTCGCGTAGCGCTCCGATTTGTTCATAAAATTTAACTCGTCCCTCTATGCCAATTTTTTCATTAGCCATTACTTCTATATAATCAATATGTTTCGAGTTCCATAGAGGTTGAAAAATTGGGTTACTAAAGCGGAAAGACAAAATATTCTGGACTGTTTCTTTTGCAAGGTAATGGTCTATACGAAAAATCTGATCTTCTTTAAAATATTTTTTAGTCTCATCCATTAATTCCTGCGAGGATTTATAATCGTAACCGAAGGGTTTTTCGCTTAAAAGCCGCGACTTAGCTTTATTATGTTGACAGCTTTTATTCAATCCGTGTTTACCTAAAAATGAAATGATAGGTTGGGAAACATTTGGAGGGATGGATAAATAAAACAGTCGGTTCATACATACTTTAAAGCTATCTTCGATGGCGTTTAACTCTTCTAGTAGGCTTTCGTATTCGCTACTTTTAGTTACTTCCATTTTACGTAGCCGTAACTTCTTTTTAAGTTTCTGAACAGCCACCGGATCGCAAATTCCGTCCTTTTCATTAACACACAGTTCAATTGTGGCTAGTAGCTCATTCATGCTCATTTGTCCACGGGTTACACCTATGATTTCGGTTTTATCATGTAACAAATCATTTTTGACCAAATGATAAAGTGCAGGCAAGAGTTTACGTTTCGCAAGATCTCCGGTTATTCCAAAGATAACGATGATTGCAGGCTCCAGTTTAGGTGCTGTATGTTCCATTATTGATCCTTATTAATAGTGTGTCCGCCGAACTTATTGCGCATAGCCGCTAAAAGTTTGGTCGTAAAACTAGTTTGGCCTTGCTGGCTGGCTAAACGAACATCAAAAGCAGCCTGGATTGATGGCATTGGAATTTCCATTGTTTTGGCAGTTTCCAGTGCCCAGCGAGCTTCCCCGGATTCAGCAACATAGCCTTCGATTTCCTTTAGATCAGGGCTTTCCTTTAAAGCCTCGAGAGATAATTCATTTAACCAAGATGTTATCACGCTGTGATGCTGCCAGACCTCACCAGCGGCAGCCAGGTCCAAATCTTTATAAGGACCTTCTTTAAGCATTCGATATCCTTCCGCTAAAGATTCCATCATTCCGTATTCAATGGCATTGTGGGTCATCTTGACGAAATGCCCGGCTCCACTCGGCCCAAAATGATAATATGCGCCTTCGGGTGCAGTGAGAGTTTTAAAAATTAGTTCAACTGACTTAAAGCTTGCCTGGTCACCGCCAGCCATGATAGAAAAACCATTATCATAACCCCAGATCCCGCCGCTAGTACCGGCGTCAAGTAAAGTCGATCCAGCTTTAGCTACTCTCTCGGCCCTCACACTGGTCAATCGATAATCCGAATTACCTCCGTCAATAAAAATGCTTCCTTTTGGTGCTACCTGCAGCCATTCATCTATGTGCATGTAAATAATATCGGCTGGAAGCATAATCCAAACTATGAGTGTTTGGTCATTAAAAGCATTAATAACGTCGGACTTCTCATATGCAGCAACTGCTCCGTAGCCTACTGCCTCTTCTATTTTGTCGTGGCTGCGGTTATGGGCAATAACTTCATGCCCGCCTTCGCTTAATTTGCGAGCTATCTGCATACCCATTCGCCCCAGTCCTTGAATTGCAATTTTCATACCGTTTCTCCTATCTGGTCGTTAAAAATATCAGTTTCTGGAATTGAGCGCAAAATCTGAGCTGGCTGTTTGTTAAGTGGCAAATGCTTATCGCGGAGATTAAGCAGCGCCGGTTTTTTCTCTCGGCCGAATGCACCCAAAAACGCATGGGTGACTTTTTGCAGCGCAACTGAAGTCAGGGTAATTCTTTGCAGGTCGCCCGCATCATATCCCGCAACAAGCCTTTTACTAAAAACAGCAGGAGACCGAGGTAATATCCCGGCTATATGCCCATCGGCTCCGAGGCCAAAAAATGAAATGACAACTTTATGGGTATTAAATAGCTCCTGCATGTAAGTATTTGCGTCCATTACAGTTTCCTGAAAGGATTTTCCAGTGAGTATATTTTTAAAAACCGCGCCCCGGCTATCAAAACCCGCCTTAATAAGCTGCGTGTAATTTGAATTCTTGTGGCCGGATTTTCCATATCTTTCGTCTGTTAATGCTATTGTCAGGTTTTTTATATAGGTACGCGGCAGGTCAGTCATGATCCGACTGGCAATTGGTATATTGGATCCGCCGGGGACTAGCCATAATACTCTATGCTGTCCAGCAGCTCGCAAGGCGTCGCCCAGAGCAGTTTCTAGCGCAACCGTTCCCTTAACCCGAATAAATCGCATACGTGTATTTTACTCCTTTCTGCTATTGCACGTAAGCGTATAATGCAACTATGGCAGGGTATTCCGGTAAACCCCTTATCGATAAGCTGGGCCTGCGATACGGCCAGCTAGTGTATTTTAGAAACGCCCCAAAAGAGTATTTCTCAGAACTTGGTAAATTGCCGGCAGGAATTTTTGTAGCAAAAAAGTTAAACCGGCCTATGGATTTTATGCATTTTTTTTATACTGAAAGTAGAGAATTGCAGAAAGATACGCTTTTATTCAAACAGTATTTAGTTGAAGGCGGAATCCTGTGGGTCAGTTGGCCGAAAAAAGCTAGCAATGTAAAAACCGACATTAGTGAACAAACATTGCGCGATATCTTACTACCACACAATTTAATAGATATCAAAGTAGTGGCCATTTCCGATGTTTGGAGCGGCTTAAAGTTTGTCTGGCGCAAGAGCTAAACGTCTCTAACGTTACCAAATGCAATACGGTCGATAATTTCTCCCTGCATATCTAGCATGGTTGCTGGAGTAATGACAAATTCGCCGTAACGGTTGTTAATCTCGTCAACTGCATCGGAAATGTGGCGTTCGGCCGCAAAACTGCGTTCGTTATTTAGTAGGCTCAGCTGTTCCGGGTCAGCTGGAGCAAGATCAAAGGTGGTGATGCTCATACCCCGGACTTTGCTATATAGCTCCGCCCGAGCCAGTATACTTTTTGCAGCTCTATATACGCTCTCTGTGCTATACAGCCGGTAACCGACTTTCTCGCCATGGTGCCAGGCTGTTTTACTTTTTAAATTTTCACCACCTATAAAGCCGTTATCCTTGTGGCCGTATTCCTGGTAGCTCATAAAGCTAAAGTACAGGTGTATTCCCCCAGCCGTCAGGCCTTCTTTTCGTAGTCTACGCCCAACCTTTTCGCACAATTTCATCAGTAACCGTGCCAACTCATCACGATCAGCAGTTTTATGAGGCAGGGCATACTGATGGCCGATCTGGCCGCGTCTGCTCTCGAATTTATCAATCTCATATCCGCGCAGCCTGAGGTACCAGTAATAGCCCACGATGCTCTTAAACACTACCTTTTCTAAAACCCTTCGTTCGGCGTGCAAGAAATCGAGTGGCGTCATAATGCCGTATTCCTGCAACCGGCGGCGGTAACGGACATTAATGCCCGGCAAATCCGTAATATCCATACCGTAGTATGTTTGCTCTAGGTTAGTATGATCAATCCGCCGCATACCATCTGGCTTACCAAAGCCAGCCGCAAACTTAGCTAAAAAGCGGTTGGGTCCAATGCCAACGTTTACGGTCACGGCTTCGCCCAGGCGTTCGCGAATCTTGTCTTTAATTTCACGACCAATTTCTTCCATAGCCATACCCACCACCTCACCCTTACTTTGTTTCCAAGACCTGGTCTTGGAAATGGAGGGATTATGTTGTAGTTGCATTTTTTCGACGTAGTGGCGTAGGACAGGAGAGTTGTTAAGATTAAGGACGAACTCGTCGATACTTTTGGGCACTACCTCACTGGTATATTCCAGCATTAGTTCTTTAAAGCGAAGATGTGCCTCGCGGTATTTGCTTGGATCTGGCGTCAAAATAATAATGCCCGGGCACATCTGTCGCGCTTCCTGAACGTTTACGCCCAGTTTTACACCCAAACGCTTGGCTTCATAGCTTGCCGCCAGCACAAAACCACGTGGGGTAGCATAAGCCGCCACGCCCACCAGCTTGCCGCGCAACAAACGATTACCCTGCTGCTCAATAATCGCAAAACAGGAATTAAGGTCAATATGCATAACCTGCGGCTCAGCAGTGCTAATCGGCAAATCGGGTGGTTTCATATTAGCTACAAAGACTGCCGAGCATGCGTTATTAGCTCATTAAGGTACAGAACCGGCTGCGAAGAGGCTTGATATGCTTGAGCCAGCCGCTGCTCAGCTAGCTCCTGCCGCATAGCGGCAAGGATTTTCCGGACTTCCTCGCGCTGCTTGCGTTTACGTCGGTTTCTCATGCTTCTATCCTCCTGTACTCGATGGCCATATCCTGGGCTGTCATATATTCTTCCAGCACCCACTGCAGACTATCCGTGTTCAAGGCAAGCTTAAAGTACACCCCGCCACCTTTATCGGCTATAGAAAAGTGATGGATCTGGTGCTTGCCACTCCACGTCTTGTGCCAAAAGTCGATTTTGCCCAAATGGTAATCCTGATTATTCCAAGTTAGAATATGCGGTTGCATATGACGGAGTTTGGCATTGTAATACCACACAATGCTCACAGGCTCCTCAAGTGACTCCCTCATGATGTCACCCCCAAGAACTGGCGGCCCAGCCCAAAACCATTAGAAGTTGTCTTAGTGGCTTTATCTAAACTCCAGGTTAAGTTTTCGGTTTCTAAAGAAAGCTCAAAGGTATAGTCGCCATTTGCATCACCAACACAGTAGTGGTGGATTAGGGTGCCATTGCGGCGCTCGGCGTACCAGAACTGCACGCCGCCCAAAGGATAATCTTCATCGTTCCAAGTCAAACACACAGGCCGGGCATACTGGTCACGGCCATTGAAAGAAAATAACACATCGACTAGGGTTTTGTTTTCAAAAGAGAGATTATTACGCATATCAATACTCCACTTAAAAGGTTTTAAGATGTTGAGTGCAGCTTGGCGTACGCGCTGCCGACGAATTGATATGGTAGGCAGGTATGACCCTGGCTACAGATTGCGTAATAGCCCGTGCGGAGGAATCTTGGGGTCTCCAAAAAGCCCTCACGTGACTATTTATAAGTATACACCCGGGCTTACTGCTTACGTCAATAGCTAATTACTGCGATACAATAGCCCTAATATGAAGCTGAGATTCATGAAGAAAAATGACGAGGGTAATGATGTCTGGTCGTTTTATTTTAAACCGCTTGAGCCGCTTACCTGGATAGCAGGACAGTCCGTAAGGCTCGAGTTGCCGCGCAAAATGTTTGGTATTGACGAACGACGCTTTACGATTACCTCAGCGCCATTTGAAAGCCATGTGATGATAACAACAAAGCTTTCTGATAGCAGTTTCAAGCAAAATCTCCGCAATCTTAAACCTGACGAAATCATTAATGGGTATGCGGTCGAAGGAAAGTTTGTATGGGACAAAGATATGCGGCATCGCTTGCTCATTGCTGGCGGTATCGGTATTACACCCTACCGGTCAATGATCGCACAAAAGATATATGAGAAGCAGCCTCTTGATGCCACACTGATCTACAGTTCAAAAGCCAAGCCAGCAGTTTTTGAAAAAGAACTACTGCAATGGCAAAGGCAAGACCTTTCATTCCACTGTCATTTTTTAATAAGCAAGCGGCTAATATTTAATGACTACGCTACACTCGTACCAGCGTGGTTACAAAGTAAAGTCTATATTTCCGGACCAAGTAAAATGGTAGAAGAACTAAGTTCCTATCTACTTGAATTTGGCTTATCGGAGTCGTACCTAAAGCAGGATTTATTTACTGGCAATTTGGATTAAAGAAGATAACGATAAATCTTGATGTAGAATTTATAACATACTTTGAAATGATTGTTGGCTTACAGATAGATTTTACGTCATACTTTTGGCTAGGATTGACATATGTTTCCTAATTGTTTACGCTTAAGTTTGTGTTACTTGCTTGTGAGACAGTGGAGCACAATATAATACCCTAAACATTTACTGAATTTTAGTTAGTATTGGGTACAAAAACAGGGATAATTAAGGAGAAGATTTTTTAGTTATGAAGAAAGCTATATTTACTATTGTTCTGTTTTCTCTGCTGGTTGTGCAATCCAGCCCAAACCAGTCTGTTTATGCCGACCCACTGGTAGTCAAAATTACTAACGCCAGCGATATCACAACTCTAGGGTTGACGCAGGCAGTGCCACAAATTATTACACCAATACATCCGACCCCAGACGACATAACGGCACCGGCTGTGCGCGAACCAATTATAGTCGAAGTACAAAAAGGTGATAGCCTTATAAAATTGGCCGAGACACATTCTACGACATATCAACGGCTTTTTAATGCGAATCCTGAAATCATCTACCCGGACGTCATTAATTCAGGTGACAAAATAAAAATTCCGTATGAAGATGAAGAGTTACCCAGCCGTCCGTTACCCGAGGTTCCAAAGCCAGTAACCCAATTCTCAGTTAAATCTGCTACACCGCTAACAAAAAACCCGACTACATCATCCCCTAAACCATCTACTGCTCCGGCTGTTGCTGGCGGCAGCGTATGGGACCGCTTGGCTCAATGCGAGTCAGGTGGCAACTGGTTCATTAATACTAGCAATGGTTATTATGGCGGGCTTCAATTTACGCTAAGCACGTGGCAAGCAGTCGGTGGCAGCGGCTACCCGCATCAGAACAGTCGCGAAGAACAGATTGCACGGGCTGAGATACTGCTTGCTCGCAGCGGCTGGGGCCAGTGGCCCGCCTGCACACTTAAACTAGGCCTTCGTTAAAACTTATTTTTCTACTGAAATATAAGATCTATATAAAATAAAAGAATCTGTAAATTTGATTATCTGTATGTTTTTTGGCAGGGGTGTCAGGACGAAACCCTAACTCGCCTGCTTAGATTGTATAACAAACATTCATATCAGGTGGAGCATTTGACAAAGCAGTTCGCTAGCGTTATTGATTAAGGGTGAGCAATACAACAAATTACACTGCAATCAATCCTAGGCAGCAACGTTTCGTAGACCAATACTTTAGCCCTGACAGTCCGCACTTCGGCAACTGTTATCAGGCTGCAATCAGTAGCGGGTTTAGCCATCACACTGCTCGTGAACTGACACGTACTAAACCCCGTTGGCTGATGGAATATGAGGCTAAGAACTCAAGCTATTACTCACCCGAAAAAATACTAGCAACTCTCAAGAGCTTCATAGAAGATACTGACATGCGTCCGTCTGCAAGATTAAAAGCAATTGAGCTGATGATGAAACACTACGGTATGCTACGCACTCAAGTAGATATTACACAGCAGCAGCAGACTGTAGTTATCACGGTTGGTAGTGAGCCTGAGGTAATAACTAGCAGACCGCGGTACACCACAGGAGAGTATAATCAGTTATATGAAGCGACTAATCACCCTCACCTCAACCAAGGGCAAAACCCCAAAACAGATACATCAGGAACTTCAGGCGAACTTGGCGAAGTACAAGGCAGTCAAGCCCAAAAATTAGCTGACGAAGCCTATTTAAATTATGAAACACCAGGGCTGAAAATATAGCCAGGGGTACCCCCCCACCCCCAAAAATCATTTGGGTTCCCATATACCCTATATACAAGGG
>JACDBH010000002.1 GCA_013694995.1 Candidatus Saccharimonadota bacterium
CTGGTACTAACACCCTGACCGTATCCGACATAGGAGCAGCTACTTTTAAGAACTCAACCAACTCCACAAGTGCTTTCCAGGTTCAACCCTCAGGCTCAACGACACCGGTATTTAATGTAGATACAACTAATAACCGAGTAGGAATCGGCACTGCGTCACCAGGATATAAATTGCATGTAGTCCAGAGTGCGCAAGCTGATACCGAAGGTTTAGCAATCTTTGAAGGTACTAACAGCATCCATCTCTATAACAGTACCGGTAACAATGGTTATCTTGATTTTGCTGTACCAACTGCAAATATTCGTAACACAGCTGGTACGGGACTCATCAATGTGACTTCGGTCCGCACCATAACTATTTCTAGCACTCAGGATAACAACGCCGGTATCAATATTGACGCTGGTGGTGTGGGTAACTATCTTAGGTTAAAGAATAACAGCATTACGCGGCTTACTATTGACGAGAATAACGTTGCTTACTTTGGAAAAGGAATAACTGATGCTGCGCCTACCGCCTTCACCCTACAAGCAACCGGCGGTTCCGGATCAAACATCGCTGGTGCCAGCTTTACCCTAGCTGGTGGCCGTGGCACCGGTAATGCCGTCGGCGGCAGTATCACCTTCCAATACGCTCCAGCCGGTGGCGCTGGTTCAACACTCAACGCACTGCAAACAGCTTGTGTTATCTCCGGCACGAATGGTTCACTAAGCTGTCCTGGCGGTGGCTCGAACAGCGAGCGCTTTGGTGCTGGTTCCACTACGACGAACAACAGTGCCCTCGCCGTTGGCTATAACGCTTCAGCTGGTTTGGATGGAGTTGCGATCGGTAACAGTGCGGCAGCAGTTACCTCAGGCACAGCAATCGGCGTCAGTGCCAACGCTGCCGGTGGCTACAGTTTGGCAGCTGGTCAAAGCTCCAGTACTACGGGCAACGGAGGTACCGCTCTCGGTTACCAGGCAACTGCTGGCGCCGAAGCTATCGCCCTCGGCACAGGTGCTACCGCCACTGCTAACCAATTCGTTGTTAACAAAGTTACCTCCGGTTACTTTGGTAACGGCGTAACCCATGCGACACCTACTGCCTTCACCCTCCAATCAACCGGCGGCTCAGGTACTGATATAGCTGGTGCTAACTTTACACTTGCTGGAGGTAAGGGAACTGGTACAGGCCTTGGCGGTTCACTATTATTCCAAACCGCTCCTGCAGCTGGTTCAACCGGTTCTGGACTTAATGCATTAGTTTCACGACTTGAAATTCAATCAAACGGTAACGCACTCTTTGGTCTATCTGACACAACCGGAACTCTAGTGGTCGTAGACATCAAATCCGACGCTGGTGACCCAACTGGTGTTAACGGTGGTATCTACTACAACTCTAACGCTGGTAAGTTCCGTTGCTACCAAGCCGCTGCCTGGACTGACTGTATTGGTGCTGGCGGCGGAAGTGGTGACAGCATAACTGTCAACAGCACAGTAGCAACCGACGCTAACTTCCTAAACACTGCAGCAAGCGCTTCTGTAGCTGGTACAACCTTTGCTGTTAACACTGCTACTAGCCCAGACGACATAACTCTAACAGTAAGTGATGCTTCTGGTACCCTAGCTGGTGTTGTTACTGCTAATGCTCAGACATTTGGGGGGAATAAGACATTCACAGGACTTATAACCGGACAACTAGGCCTAACTGTTACAGGGGCCGCTGTTAGTCTAAACGACGCCAGCAACTTTGCAACAAGTATAAATACTACTGGTTCTACTGGAGCTGTTAGTATCGGTAATACAGCTGCTGGGACTATCTTGATACAGAGCGGTTCATCAATCAATCTCGATGGTGCTGTTGCGACAACTGTTACGGTTGGTTCCACAACTCAAACCGGACAGATTACTATCGGTCGGTCGACTGCTACCAATACTGTTAGCATAGGTTCTGCCAACGGCACCGCATCAACTCAGACCATTAGTATAGGTGGTGGCACCTCAACAACTTCTGGCGGCAAAGTCGTCAATATCGCAGATGGTGTGCCTGGCGCTGGTACAACAAATACCGTCACTATCGGTTCAGCCGGTACAACAACTGGCACCGTCGGTGTAACAGTCGGTAGTATCGGCGGTGCAGCCCACATTACCACCATTCAGGGCGGCAATGGTGCAACAGCGCTCAACCTACTAGCTGCCGCATCAGGTAACATCAACATTGCAACCAACGCTGTTACGGGCAAAGTTGTCAATATCGGCTCGGTTGGCACAACCGCAAATGCTACCACTATTCATATAGCCGATAGCACCGACGCGACTGTTGCCCAAAGCGTAACAATCGGTTCAACCAACAACGCGGGCAGCACACTTACCCTACAAGCTGGCTCAACTAGCGGCGTAACAGTCAAAACATCAGCCTCGGCTACATCATTCCAAGTTCAAAACGCCTCAAACAACACAGTCCTAGGCGTTAATACTTCGACCAACCAAGTCTTAATTGGTAAGGCTTCCACTGTTCTTGGCTCACTCGTCGTCTATAACGCTACAAACTCCAATACAATAACTATCCAAAGCGGTACGACGGCTGCGTCTGGTTATACTTTAACCTTGCCAACGACCGCTGGCATAGCCAACCAATGTCTGCAAAACAGCGCTACAGCCGGCGTATTGACTTTCGCTTCTTGCGGTGGCGCTGGCACAAGCAAGGTTACCCTTAGCCCAGAATTCCACGGAGCCGTATTAACAGCCGACGGTACTAATAATGTGGGTACTATGACCAGTGATTTCTGTTCGAAAGGCAATACTAATCCTCCTGACATCAATACGACTATCTGCGCTACCAACGGTGACTACCGAACCTACTATTCCTGGACTGCAAATGCTACCAATGACTACGACATCTATGTTACTTGGCAGGTACCTAGCGACTTTGTAAGCTTCACTACATCGCCAGCAATCTCGTTCTATGGCTGGCGCACAAGTACAAGCGATAACGTTACACTGACTCTTTATGACGACGCTGGTGGTATCTGTGGCGCTGCTACTGCAATCAGTGGCACCGTTGCAACCTGGAATAGCACTAACTACGCAACGGCTTCTGGTTGTGGCAGTATAGCGGCTGGCGACAGGGTAACATTCCGAGTTCAGCTATCTGTTGGCGTAAATGCAGAATTCGCACGCATGGGTGAAATAATAATCAATTATAATAAGTAAGTTGTTATGTTTAAACTGAAATTAATACAAAAATTGAAAAGAGTAGGCCAGCGTCGCAAAAGCCAGCTGCGCAGAATCATTATGGGTAAAAACTGGCGCCAAGCTGCTGTGCGCTTTGGCTGCTTAGTAGTGGTAGGTGTCTTACTATTTAGTTTTATACTTAAACCACCCAAAACCCAGGCCGAAATCTTGAGCCAGGGACCAAATAGCGCCAGCGCAACAGGCGATTGTACGAACGACACAGGCATAGGAACTTTGGCCTGGACCAGCCCTGGTAACGCCTTCAGTGACAATACAACTTATGCAACCCGAACCGTTGATGGTACTACCTCAAACTATATTAAGTGTGTAAATTATGGTTTTTCTGTTCCTTCTAGTGCAACAATAGTTGGTGTAATCGTAGGTGTCGAGCGGAGTTCTGACAGTACAGGTAACGGTGGTAGTAATGATGCCGCAATGCGTCTAGTAAAAGGAGGTACTATTGGTACTGTAGATCGAGCAACTACGACAATTTATACTACCGGAGATGTTTCTGAAGACCATGGTAGCACAACAGATTTATGGGGGGTAACTCTATCAGCAAGCGACGTTAACGGAAGTACTTTTGGTGCGGCCTTTGCCGCCACAAAACCTAATGCGGCAGGACCAGCGCATACAATAAGCGTCGATCATATACGTATTACAGTCTATTATGAAAACCACTCCAAAATATCTACCACAGGCTATATCTGGGAAAACGATGACGAAGACCAGGCTTATGGTGATGTCTTCGATGAAAACAGCCAACAGGCAGCGGGCAACACCTCAATAACCAGTGTAGAACAAGGTGAGCGCATGACCCTACGCATGCAGATTAAAAACACTGGCAATTCGTCAGTTAATTCTAATTTAGGCCTTTTCTACGATCGTAATGACGGCATTTGGAGCAAGGTAAGACAAGTCACAACGGCAACAACTTCGGCTGGTTCGGGGTGTGCCATCAATACCTGGATCTGTACTTCAATTGATACCAGTAATGATGTTGGCCAATATTCATCTATCGCAATAGATCCCTCAGGCAACCCTTGGATAAGTTACTATGAAGCTGCAAGTACCAGTTGTGATGACAGCCCGACAACGGAGTGTTCGTTACGTGTAGCCAGATACTTAGGGGGTGCCACTACTGGTACAGGTTGTGCCGTTAATACTTGGGACTGCACCACAATTGATAATCCTATTAGTACTTTTAACCTAGGCCTGTACACATCAATAGCAATCAATGCTGAAGGCAATCCGTATGTGAGCTATCAAGATAATTCCCAGGGCGATCTCCGTTTTGCCTATTACTTAGGGGGTGCCACTACTGGCACAGGTTGTGCGGTTAACACTTGGTCCTGCCAATCTATCGATACCGCCAACTCGGTTGGAAGGTACACCTCAATAGCCTTTGACTCATCAGGAAACCCATGGATTAGCTACGTTGATGGTTCACCTAACTTTAAAACACGCATTGCACGATATCACGGAGGTACCAGTGGCACTGGTTGTGCAATCACCGCGTGGACATGCACCACCATAGCAGGCGGAAATATTGGCGTCTATACTTCTATAAACTTTGACCCAGTTGGTAATGCGTGGGTAAGTTTCTATACCAATAGCGTCCTGCGTACTGCCCAATATCTAGCTGGTGCCACCACTGGCACTGGCTGCGATGTTACTACTTGGACCTGTACTACTGTAGACAGTGGCACTGACAACGGCGAATATAGCTCCCTGGCATTTGATCCTGCAGGAAATCCTTGGGTGAGTTATCGGGACGCTAATAATCTGAATTTACAGGTAGCACACTACCTTGGGGGTGCCACCACTGGCACTGGCTGCGATGTTAATACTTGGACCTGTACTGATGTTGATACTGCCAACAATGTTGGTGATTTTACATCCATAGCTATAGACCCTTCCGGCAACCCCTGGGTTAGTTATTATGATGCTGGCAGTAATCTCAACCTCCGTGTCGCCAGGTATCTAGGTGGTGCCACAAATGGTACAGGTTGTGCAGTTAATACTTGGACTTGTGCCGCTCTTGATACCACCGATGATGTTGGCAAATATAGTTCAATCGCTTTTGATAATAGAGGCCAACCATGGATTAGTTATTATGATCTTACTGGCGGTAATCTACGTGTAGCTCAGATAGCCCGAAAGGGTGAAATCACCATGAGTGCAAGCCAGGCAGCACAAGGGGGGAATAATATAAACGAATCCCATACTGATATGTCGAGTGTCAGTGATACTACGAACCGTGATGATGCTGATTGTAGTGGTGGAGGTACATGGAATAACGGCAGGGCTGCCATCGGCGAAGAGATTAGCAATCTCGGTCTTCCAGATGGTAGCTCTACTGCTCAATGCACAGAAATCGCATTTGTCATTGATACATCACAGGCTGTATCTGGCACCACATATCGGTTTGTTGTGTCTACCAAAGATGGTTGGCGCAGCGATAAAGGCATCTGGCGAGGAGCCATAAGTAACGACCAATACCCAACTTTGACTATTGAATCCTCAACAACTAAGCGCTTTACTAAAGACATCCATCCAAAAATGACCGATTGCACTGATACAAGCTGGGGGTGTGAACTTTTAAGTACTACCGGTTGGAGTAACGATACTTCCATAGCTATCGATGCGGATGGCAACCCATGGATGGCTTTGTATGACTCGACTAATACAAGCTTACGTGTTTCCCGCTATTTGGGTGGTGCTACCACAGGGACTGGCTGCACTACGAATACTTGGACGTGTACCGAGGTAGTAGCGACAGGCAATGTTGGTGGTTATCCATCTATAGCAATTGCCCCAGATGGCAACCCATGGATAAGTTACTATGATGATAGTAGTTTTGAATTAAAACTTGCCCAATATTTGGGTGGTGCTACAACGGGGACAGGATGTGATGTCAATACCTGGAGGTGCACCGTCATAGATACAACAGGCACGGTCGGTGATCATTCTTACCTTGTGTTTAATAATAGGGGGATGGCGTGGATAAGTTATTACAGTGGTGGGTCATCGCATGACCTGAAAGTTGCGCGTTACGTTGGGTCGGGTGGTACAGGTTGCGCGTTAACATCATGGACGTGCCAGAACATAGATACCAGCAACCAGGTAGGTCTTTATACGGCAATAGCGTTGGATGCAAATGGTAACCCCTGGATTAGCTACCATGAAACAGCGTTAACAAGTTGCGATAACTCACCAACTACAGAGTGCAGCCTTAAAGTTGCTCAATATCTGGGTGGCGCAACAAGCGGTACCGGCTGTGCTGTTAATACCTGGACTTGCACAATAATTGATAATCCGACTGGTACCGGAGATTTCGGAGACACGACATCAATAACGATAGATGCGAGCGATAAGGTGTGGATTAGCTATCTAGATGTTGTAGGAGGTTATGCAAAAGTTGCTGAATATCTTAATGGCGCTACTACAGGCACCGGTTGTGCAATTAACACCTGGACTTGCTATAACGTAGGGACATTAGGAGGTGGCAGGCCTCGAATTGCACTAGATATAACGGGAACTCCTTGGCTAGCTTATTATCGGGCTGGAACTGATTTTGATGTATATGTAGCGCGATATCTAAATGGTGCCACCACCGGCACCGGCTGCGAAGTTAATACTTGGTCATGTTCGGTGTTATTTACTACCGGTAGTTCTGGCAACGGCACTTCAATAGCTTTCGACAGGTCAGGTGCTCCTTGGGTTGGGTTTCGAAATAATAGTAATGGCAACTTATGGATTGCGCGCATGCATTTACCCCCCAAAAATTTAAGAGCATCCCCAGTTAATAATTATTCTAACCCTAATGCTTCTAGAAGTGACGGCCGCTACCACTTAACCTCAGGCTACTCACCACGCAGCACTAGCACCTGTGCCGGCGTGTCTGATTTCTTGGGTCTCTGCGGTGTAGCAGCTGACGACAGCAACTTTGACAGCATCACTGCAACAAACGGCCGCCCAATGTTCACTTTTGCCCTCAAGAACAATTCTCCTGCCTCAATTCCAACCATCACCTGGATCGGTCGTAGCAACATCGCGCCAAATACCGCAACCACAACAGGGGACATCGTAATGGAAGTCTATAACTTCACGACCAAAACCTGGGATAACCTTGCAACCGACTCTGCCAGCAGTAACTGCTCAACCGCAGATTGTACAATCAGTGCTGCGGTCAATAACGCACAGCAGCAGATTTACTACGAAGCAATAGGCACAGATTTCTGGCTGAACGTCCGTGTGTGGCAATACGAAAACACGTCGGCCGAAACCCTTAAAACAGACTATTTTGGCGTCACATTCGAAAATACCGGCTCCCAAATCCGCCACGGCACTCGCTTCCTTAACGGCCTCGAATCCGGTTTCGACCTCTAACCCCCAACCCCTCCCTTATTCTATTCTCCAAAAATGAATTTTCCGAGGACGAATTTTCCGAGGACGAACCTCGGAAAATAGACAATTATGTTATAGTATTGTTATGCCAAGTAGAAATATACTAAAGATGGACTTGCCTCAATCTTACTATCATGTGTACGCCCGAGGCGTTAACAAGACCTCAATCTTTGAAGATGATCAAGATTACACGTTCTATCTTGGACTTTTAAAACGTTATTTATCCAAGAATGTTCATTACAACAAGAAAGGCGAGTCCTATACGCACTTGTACAATAAGCTCGAGCTCTTAAGCTTCTGTTTGATGAGAAACCATTTCCATCTGCTGCTTTATCAGCAAGAAGCCGGGGCAATGTCTACTTTGATGCGTGGAGTAATGACAAGCTACAGCCGTTATTATAATTTAAAATATTCACGGCGCGGCCCACTGTTTGAGTCGCGCTATAAAGCCTCAAGGATAGATGCCGATAATTATCTCGAGCATATTAGTCGTTATATTCACCTCAATCCGCATGAATGGGAGGAGTATGCCTATTCAAGTTTGCCATACATGCTTGGTCACAAGAAAGCAGAATGGCTTCGCAGCGAAAAGGTGATGGAGAAGTTCAAATCGTCGTCCGAATATCTCGGCTTTCTAAGGGACTATGAAGGTCAGAAAGAAGTGTTAGCAGAGCTGAAATACGAACTCGCTGACGCTACTATACAATAATTACTCACTTTCCGAGGTCCGTCCTCGGAAAGAACGCGGAAAGAATGCGTCTAAGGCAGAAAGTATGGTAGGCTTAAGGGTAGATTCAAGGGGTAACAATGCGTTCAGTCATCGCGATTCTAAATCAAAAGGGCGGCGTCGGCAAAACCACGACTACCGTCAACCTAGGCAGTTATTTGGCAAAGGCGGGCAAACGCGTGCTGATAGTGGATCTAGATCCACAGGGTAATGCCACAAGTGGACTAGGCGTGGATAAGAATAGTTTAGATGAAACAATGTACGACGCCCTATTTCAGCACGAAGCGGCTCCAAGTATCGTTCAGGACACAGACTTCAATAAACTTCAGGTACTGCCAGCAAATGCCAACCTTGCAGGTGCCGAAGTCCAGTTAGTAAGTGCTTTGCAGCGAGAATTACAGCTCAGGCAGGTCCTAGAGCAATTTGATCATGATTTTATAATTATTGACTGTCCACCTTCGTTAGGTCTGCTGACAATCAATGCCTTGTCAGCGGCGGATTACGTATTGATTCCAGTCCAGACCGAGTATTACGCACTTGAAGGCCTGGGTCAGTTAATCAGTGTAATCGAACGCGTTCAGACCGCCATCAATCCAAACCTCGAAGTCCTGGGAGTAGTGCTAACAATGTATGATTCAAGAAATAGTTTATCTGAACAAGTCAAAGCCGAGATTAGTAAGCACTTTATGAACAAATTATTTACGACAATTATCCCTCGGAATGTGAGATTAGCCGAAGCTCCAAGTTTTGGCAAGCCAATTGCCGAACATGACAAGTGGTCGAAGGGAGCAAGGGCATATAAGCAACTAGCTAAGGAGGTTCTAGACCGTGTCCACTAAGCAAAAAGGTTTAGGTAAAGGTTTTGAAGCATTGATGCCGCAAGGGTTTGAGTCTGTATTATTGGATAAAAAAAGTGGTCTGGTTCAGATGGTCGCTGTCAGCTCCATCACGCCCAACCCAGACCAACCACGTCGGCTATTTGATGAAACATCTTTGCACGAGCTAGCTGAATCTATTAAACAATTCGGATTGTTGCAGCCGTTAATCCTCACGCAACTAAAAAATGATTCATTTCAGATCATAGCCGGCGAGCGTAGGTGGCGGGCGAGTAAATTAGCGGGCCTCAAAGAGATTCCTGCGATAGTTAGGACAGTCAAAGAACTTGAACAACTGGAAATGGCTATAGTCGAGAACATCCAGCGCGTCGATTTGACCCCACTCGAACAAGCGGTTTCTATCAGCCGGTTGCACGAGATTTTTAGCCTTAGTTATGACGCAATCGCCAAGCGCTTAGGTAAAGCAGAATCAACAGTACATAATATTGTGCGACTGTTACAACTGCCGCCAGCCGCACAAGATGCACTCCTCAGTCAAAAAATTACAGAAGGACATGCTCGGGCAATATTGGCCTTGAAGGATTTCCCCGCAGTACAGGAACAGTTATTGCTGCTAATCCAAATACAGGGTTGGTCGGTTCGCCAAGCCGAGCAGTTTGTGGTTGCAACTAAAAATGGTGCTGGCACCACCGAAAAGGCCAAGAACCGGACTTCGGCAATAACACCGGAAACCGAACAACTTACTAAGATTTTGCACAGGCCAGTGACTTTGAGCCGGATGGCTAAAGGCGGCCGCTTGGTTATACGATTCAAAAATGACGAAGACTTGGATAAACTGATAAAACAAATAGGATCGATTAAGACTTAAAACTTCTCGGCTTCACTTATAGGTAAAATCCTGACCGAAAGCGTCCCAATAATATCACCGACCGCAACAGTCCCAAAATAACGGGAATCCAAGGAGTTAGTCCGGTTATCGCCAGCTACAAATATCTCGCCTGGCCCAACCGTTAAATCGACGTTGCCTTCGGTTAATTTTGTAATGCTTGCTCCATATTCTAGAGTTTTATCAGGGTTAAACCCATCAGGGTTTTCGTCATTATAAATAGTGATGGCATTGTCTTTGACTACAACATGGTCTCCGGGCAGTCCGATAACCCGCTTGATAAGCTGTTTTTCTTTGTTTGAACTGAAATCGTAAAGTCCCTTTTTAACAAAAACAATCACGCTGGCGCGTTCAGGTACGTATTCTCCTCTTGTGATCTTTGCCCAGGTCCGGCCAGCTTTCCATATAATCAAGCGGTCGCGATGCTGCAGCGTCGGCTTCATGCTTGGCCCATCAACTTCATAAGACTGGAACACATAGGCAGTTATAGCTAGTGCGAGGATAGGCGCAATTAGCAGTATCAGGACCGTTGTAATGATGCTTTTTAAGCCTTCGTGTTTTGGCCGGATAGAAGTAGGGGGCGCGGATGGCAAGACTGGTTGTGGCTGCATGGGTGGCTGGGGACTGGCGCCGCTTGGGTCCGGTGCTATATAAGGTGTTTGTGGTAACATATTTCGATGTCTAACTATAACTGATACGGACTATATATGCTAACGGTTTACTCTGTAAGCTAATCTTTATCGGTTAGGTATGAATGGGAGCCAGGATTTTGCCATAATAGATTAAACAAAGTCTCTTAAGTTGGGTTTACGGGTCATTCATAAGCGGGTATACTGTATCAGTTACACATTATGGATAACTTTGATAGACCAAAAAAACGGCCGAATTCTATAGATGGGTTCATTAGTAGCGATAAACCTCGCTTCTCGCACAGTGAAGAGCTGCGGGAATTAAACCTATACCATCAGCCTCGTCGCGTTGATAACTCTCAGACCCGCCAAAACGCCCCGGATTCAATTGATGCTTTTAGGCGCCCTGAAGGCTTTACGCCATTTGATCAGCCACAGATATTACGACCTGGAGCGCGGAACAACCCAAATGAAGTAACTCTGCCGTTTGAACGGCAAGCGACCGAAAGCCCTCATACTGCCGCTGAACCGAAGAAGAGACGCCTTTTCCGTAAGAAAAAAGACCGTCATCTTATTGCTAAACGCTCTAAATTAAAAACCAGCCTACGGATTGGTGGCGTCATGGCGCTGATGCTAGTTTTAATCGGTGGTGGGCTTACATTAAAAGCCTTCTTAAAACGCGGTAATATTTTCAAGGGTGGAGGCAATTCAGTAATACTAAATAACCAAGATGTCGACCCGGCTGAGCTTAAAGGCGAGGGTGACGGTCGGGTGAATATCCTATTATTGGGAAAGGGTGGAGAAGAGCAGAACGACGGCCCTGATTTAACCGATACGATTATTATTGCCAGCATTGACCCCATTGCTAAAGAAGCGGTGCTACTGAGTGTACCGCGCGACTTGTGGATAGAGTCTCCGAGCGGCTATGACTCAAAAGTGAATGAAGTATACGCTAATGCCAAATACGCCGTACTCGACAACTATCCTTTAAAGCAGCGGACTAGTTCGCAAGTCGTAGAACAAGCTGAAAAAGCCGGAATGGACGTCCTCAAGAAAACCCTAAGTGAAAGTTTAGGTATCCCACTACATTATTACAGCATGATAGATTTCGCAGGTTTCAGAAAAGCAATCGATACCGTAGGGGGCGTTGATATCAATGTCACGGAAGAACTCAACGATGCCTCTATGGCTTGGGAAAACAATGGCAACCCGGTTATTGCCAAAATCGGCCAACAGAATTTTGACGGCAGGCGGGCACTTATGTACGCCCGCTCACGTAAAACATCAGCACGAGGCGACTTTTCGCGTGCAGAACGCCAACGTCAAGTACTGCTGGCACTTAAGGACAAGGTATTAACAGCAGGAACTCTAGCAAACCCAATCAAACTAAACCAATTAATTGATGATTTTGGGAACCATGTTGCGACTGACTTTAGTATCAATGAGATTGTTAGAGTATATGAACTCATGAAAGAGATCGACAGCAAAAAAGTCGCATCGGTGGGACTTGATGACTACGTATCAGGCAGCACAATTAATAATTTGTCAGTACAGATTCCCAAGGCAGGAATATCTGACTTTAGTGCTATCCAAAACTATGTCCGCAATATCATGAAGGATGCTTTCTTAAAAAGTGAGGACGCTAAAATAATTATCCTCAACGGTACTGATACAGCAGGCCTGGCAACCCGCAAGAGCGTGGAGTTAAAATCATATGGATATAATGTCATCTCTGTCGGCGACGCACCTACCAAGACCTATACGGCAACGACTCTGGTTGACCTTAGAAACGGTGACAAAAAATACACTCTAAACTATCTGGAAAAGAGATTAAACGTCCAGGCAACTACGCAGCTGCCTGATGCAAATATAAACGCAGGGACTGCCGATTTTGTTATAATATTAGGCAGCAATGAGACGAACAGCCAAAATTAAGCCTAAAAACGGCTTCAGTCAATTTATACATTGGGCATTGGTTTCAATTATACCCTTGTTGTTGTTTGTGCTTGTCCGCCTGTCCATAGTGCCACTTGCTTATATAGTAGTGCTATTATCGAAATGGCGCATGTTTGCTGTCAGGCCCCGGCACTGGCCGGCCAACATTCGGGCAAATTCCATAGACATTATCGTTGGCCTGTCTTTCGTGGTCTTTATAGCGCAGGCACCCTCGCAAGCCTGGCAACTGGTATGGGTGTTATGTTATGAGATTTGGCTGATAATAATCAAACCCCGGTCAGCTCCTTTTTGGACATCTATCCAGGCCGGATTGGGGCAGCTACTAGGATTAGTGGCTCTTTACTTATTGTGGGGAAGTTCATCGCTCATTTTGCTCGTCGCGGCTTCCTGGGCACTATGCTATCTTGCTGCACGGCACTTCTTTAGTAGCTATGATGAACCACTGAGCTCTATGCTTTCGCATATATGGGCTTACATTGCCGCTGCACTGACGTGGGTTCTTGCCCATTGGCTATTGTATTATGGATTCTTGGCTCAACCAGTTTTGCTACTTTCGATTATTGCCTACAGCCTTGCCACCCTTTATTATCTGGAAAACAATGACCGGCTGTCGACATTAATCAGGCGGGAAATACTGCTTATAATGAGCGCAGTAATTGTGGTGGTTATTATGTTTTCGGACTGGGGTGATAAAGCGGTTTAAAATTTTAACTCGGCTCGTTTAATCAGTGCTTAAAAAAAGGATAAAATTATTCATGGAAGAAGATAACAAACCAGCAATACAAAAAGACAAAGTCACTGAGGTTGCCCGGCCTACAAGACCAGTAATGACCCCAAAAGATAAGTCCCCAAAACAAGGGCTGGCAACGACGGCCTTAATGATAATGGCAGCTACTGCTGCCGGCTTCGGCGGTGGATGGTTTGGAGCGCGTTCACAGGCTGATGTTAACGGGTCAATAAATACTACCGAAGCCCGGCAAGAAATTGTTTCCAGTGAGGGCGAGCTGATCAGCGAAATAAGTAAGTCTGTCGGCGCCAGTGTCGTATCGGTCAGTGTTACTAGCCAATCAGTAGGCCAAGGTTTTTTTGGGATTCAGGAGTTTGAATCCGAAGGAGCAGGTACGGGGGTAATTATTAACAAGGACGGGATAGTTATTACCAACCGGCATGTGGTACCCAAAAACACCGACAAAGTCAGCCTAACGCTATCCGACGGAACTATTCTAGACGACGTTAGTGTAATCGGCCGTACTAACGACAGCGATCCGCTGGACATAGCATTTTTAAAAATCAACGATACTAAAGGCAAGGAACTTACTGTAGCCGCAATCGGCGACTCTGCGAAAATGGAAGTTGGCGATAGAGTGATTGCTATCGGTAATGCACTCGGGCAGTTTCAAAACACAGTAACCAGTGGCATCATCTCAGGTTATGGACGGGATATCCAAGCCAGCGACGGCAGTGGCAGTTTTTCCAGCCTAGAAAGTCTGCAAAACTTGTTCCAGACCGATGCGGCAATAAACCCGGGCAATTCAGGTGGTCCGCTAATGAACTTAAGCGGCGAGGTTATTGGAATAAACGTGGCTGTTGCCAATGCCCAGAATATCGGCTTTGCGATTCCTATTAACGATGTAAAGGGTTTGATTGCAAGCGTAGAAAAAAATGGCAAACTAGAACGCCCGTATCTTGGAGTCCGCTACGTTTCTATTACCGACGACGTTGCTTATTTCTATAACTTAAGCGTCAAAAGGGGGGCTTATATAGCTCCGACACAAAACGGTCAACCATCAATAGTAGCCGACAGCCCGGCCGATAAAGCTGATCTTAAAGAAAAAGACATCATTACCAAGATTAACGACGTAGCTATTGATGAAAAGAACGGTCTGGTTTCAGTATTGGGGAAGTATGCAGTGGGGGAAACAGTCAAACTTAAAGTACTTAGGGATGGCAAAGAAATTACGGTTGATGTGAAACTCGAAGCCGCGCCCTGAGAGCATGGGTATAGGGGCGAGGGTTGAGGGCGTATTATATAGCAACCCTTCACCATCAGCCCTCGTTTTGAAATACTTGGATAAAATCATCAGTTTTTTTATGCATGAAACCACTCTCCTTAGCTATGTTAGCCAGGGCTTTATGTTGAAAAGGTAAACTTTCCGTAAATATATAAATCAGTTTATTTTTTTCACCCTTTACCCTAAACTCTAAACCCGTGTTAAGCTGTTCAAAAAGTTTCCGGTACAAGTCCAAGCCATCCTCACCGCCAAAAATAGCAAGCTTGGGTTCTTGCATGGCGGCTTGGTTAATAGTATGGCTATTTGGTACATAAGGTAGATTACATAACAAGACTAGGGTGTAGGCTGTAGGTTGTAGGGTGTAGATAGGCTCCAGCAGATTGCCAAGATAAAACTTAACTTCCGCCTTAAGTTTAGTAGCATTCTGTTTGGCGATTTTTAAAGTGTCTTTATTAATTTCTGTCGCATAAACTCTTGCATCCGGCCATTCCAATTTTGTCGTAATCGCCAAACAACCACTGCCAGTCCCCACGTCAACTATTTTCCAAGACCTGGTCTTGGAAATATCAAGTTTATTGTATAATAAATTTTTTAAACAGGTTATCATGGTTTCGGTTTCTGGTCGGGGCTGCAGGGTGTCGGGCGTGACCATAAACTCCCGGCCATAAAATTCTGATTTGCCACGGATATAAGCTAACGGTTCATGTAGTGCACGCCGATCAATCTGTTTATTAAGAACTTTTAACTGTTTTTGATTTAACATTGTTTCCTGATGGGCTAGAAGCCATGCGCGCTCCTTGCCACTTGTATCTTCAAGCAATATTAAGACGTCTAAACGGGCAGTTGTAATTCCTGATAGTTCTAATTTTTTTTCGGCTTTTACGCGCCATTCATTAAGCCTCATTACTTAAAAGTTCGTGTTCGGCTTTATGGAGTTCTTCGATTAAATCATCAATCTGGCCGGCAAGGGCAGCGGGAATGTTACTGCGCGAATAAGTTATCCGGTGGTCGGTGATGCGGTCCTGTGGGAAGTTATAAGTGCGGATTTTCTCACTTCTATCGCCAGAGCCGATTAGCTTATTTCGGGCATCTGACATCGTTTTTTGTTCTTCTTCAATTTTGGCTTGGAGCAGGCGGGACCGTAATACTCCCATAGCTTTCGCTTTGTTCTTAATCTGTGATTTTTCATCTTGCTGGGTTACTACTAGGCCGGTAGGCAAGTGGGTTATGCGTACGGCGGAGTCGGTAGTGTTAACGCTTTGACCACCATGCCCGCTGGCGTGGTATACATCAATTCTAAGATCGCTTGGCTTAATTTCGATATCATTCTCTTCTGCTTCGGGAAGCACAGCAACAGTTACGGTGCTGGTATGAATACGGCCCTGGCTTTCTGTAACTGGCACACGTTGAACCCGGTGCACACCGGCTTCAAATTTAAATTTGCCGTAAGCCTCTTCACCCTTAACCAAAAAACTTATTTCTTTAAAACCTCCAGCTTCTGACGGGCTTTCGGTGATTAGTTCATATTTATAATTATGCGTTTCGCAGAAACGGATATACATACGATACAGTTCTGCCGCAAATAGGGAAGATTCGTCACCACCAGCCGCGGCACGTATTTCAAAGATAGCATTACGTTCATCATTGGGGTCCTTTGGCGTCAAAGCGAGGCTAAGGGCTTGTTCGGCAGCCAATTTTTTAACTCGTAACTCCTCTAGCTCGTCTATGGCCATTTCTCCCAATTCGCCGCCTGCTTCAATCATTTCCTGAGCTTCTAGCTCTTGTTCTTGGATATGGGTTAGACCATCAAATAGGGAAATGAGGTCTTGCAGTTCATTAATACGTTTAGCAAGTTTTGGAAACCCTGGCGTACTGAATATACCTGGATCTTGTAGTTTTGACTCCAGTGAGTTAAGTTCCTCGCGATATGTCTTTAATTTGGCTTCCATCGATATCCTTATCAGATTATATATGCAAAAAACCGCCGTTCATAAAAAACAGCGGTTTAAATTAGCTATTGTAGCTAACGTTTAGCGGCTGGGGTAGCGCCAAGCTTCTGCTTCTCAACCTTGGCTTCAGATTTGCGGGGTTTCTTTGTGGTCTTACTATCGCGTGCGGCCTTAGCAGCGTCAGTGCGGGCTTTGAAGCGGTCAACACGGCCTTCGATATCAACTAATTTTTCTTGTCCTGTAAAGAAGGGGTGTGATGCGCTTGATATATGGATTTTTATAAGCGGGTATTCGTTGCCGTCTTCCCATTTGGTAGTCTCTTCAGATGCAACAGTTGAACGTGTTAAAAAACGAGCCTTATTATTAAGGTCCTCAAACACGACAGTGCGGTAATCTTTGTGGTGCAAATCCTTCTTCATGTCGGGGATATTATACACATCTGTTGGCTAGGGGTCAAGCTGTACATATACAAATGTTAATTAATATTGCATAATGTTTTTATGAATTTGCCTTGCCAACAATGTCCTAATAAGAGTGGAGTTGAAGAGTCATACAGAAAAGCAAAGGATACTTTACGATTACTATATGAATATAGTGAAGAGATTAATATTTACTATATGCAATATAGCGACACGGAATTTGCTGCGACTGGTTCCGATAGTCCAAGCAAGGAATTGTTAGAAAGTATTCCCGGCCGCATCGAAAGGGTGAACGCTATCGCGGCTGTTTTAACTGAAGATATTATTATGGTTGATAATATTACGTGCGGCAATATCATAACTTGTTTAAAGCCAATACTAATAGATAAAGCAGCAGACTTGGCATTTGGAGGTCTCACAGTAGTTTTAGATACAGGGCCCCATTCGTGAACTTGATAATTTTCCATAATCTGTTACAATTAAACAGTAATTAATTAAGCAGGGCGGAGCAGAATCCTCCTGACGCATACTGTGCAGGTTGCGATCAGGTAAGCATCGTACCGAAGTGAAAGGATTTATTTAGGCTTATCAGCCATGCACATTTTGTCGCTTTTTGCTTAAGTTCCGCATTCGCAGAATTAAAATACAGCGAACCTGCGGTACTCGCAAAAATCAACAAACTGCACTTGCCTGAAAACCTTAAAGGTAAAAAATATGAGCACAAATGTAGACATCAAAGCATTATTACAGGCCGGAGCGCACTTTGGCCACAAAACCAGCCGTTGGCATCCGGCTATGGCCCAATATATCCATAGCAAACGTGGCGGCAGCCACATAATCGACCTTGTTAAAACAGTTGAAAAATTAGAAGAAGCCCTGAGCTTTTTGACGCAAACTGCGGCTAGCGGCAAGCAAGTCTTATTTGTAGGCATAAAGCGCCAGGCTTATGACATAACTAAAAAATTAGCCCTAGACACTGACATGCCATACGTAGTTGAGCGATGGGCGGGTGGAATGTTGACCAACCGCAATACTATCGGCGGACGCATCAAGCACCTCAAGGACCTTGAAGCCAAAATGGAAAGCGGGGAATTAGGCAATAAGTACAACAAACTTGAAGTCCAACGCTTCCAAGAAGAAATCGAGAGTATGAACGTGCTCTACGGCGGCATCAAAGACATGCAGCCCAAAGTCGGTGCGGTATTCATATTTGACCCGACTCACGACAAAAATGCAGTTCTTGAAGCTCGCAAGCTAGGCGTACCAATTGTTGCGATTACTGATACTAACGCCGATCCAACATTAATAACTTACCCAATTCCATGCAACGACGACGCCATCAAAACCCTGCAACTAATTGCGGACTACGTAAAAGTAGCAATAGATACAGGTAAGGTCAAGGCCTCCAAGGTTTCCGAAAAGGAAGTTTCGATGGACAAGGCCGCCAAGCCTGTTGATAAAACTGAAGCAGCTGAAGCAAAGTAAGAGAGGGAACTATGAAAATTGAAGAAATTAAGAGACTTAAAAACCTAACTGGAGTTGGTCTAACTGACGCCAAGGCGGCACTAGAACAAGCTAATGGCGATTTTGATAAGGCACTCGAAGCCATGCGCAAAAAGGGCATGACTAAGGCAGAAAAGCGCGGCGAACGTGAGGCCAGGGCCGGATTGATTGGAACCTATAACCACGACAACCGTATTGGCGTGCTGGTTGAGATTAACTGCGAAACTGACTTCGTGGCCCGCAACGAAATCTTTGTGAATTTAGTTAAAGACGTAGCCATGCACATTGCTGCCAGCAATCCAGAGTTTGTTTCAAGCGAAAATATTCCAGCCGAAGCCCGCGAACAAGCAACCGCTGAATTTACCGATAAAGTAAAAGGCGAGGGTAAACCTGAAAATATGGTCCCAAACATTGTTGAAGGCATGCTAAAAAAATATTTTGCCGAAAAGTGCCTGCTAGACCAGCCTTTCATTAAAAACCCAGACCAGACTGTTAGCGATTACGTCAAAGAGCATAATGCTCGTCTGGGCGAAAATATCGTTGTACGTCGCTTTAGCCGCATCGCTCTCGGCGAAATCGTCTAAGCTTAGTCCAAATAAATTGACACATAACTCATAATATGATATTATTTAAGTATGTCTAAAAATATAAAAAAATTGTCCGAACCCCTAAACTCTAACCAAGTAGTGTATGACCATGGGCATGAACTTGCACTGCAAGCTAATAAAGCGTTTGATCGTCGTACTAAAGTCGCAAAAAGGTTAACTCAACTTGAATTGATTAGTTATGCTCCTGCAGCGATGCTTGTAAAAGTAGAGCTAGAAAAGGCGCAAGCAGATGCTGATTTTGAAGTGTTTGATAATGCGGCAGGCTTACTCCTAAACCCGCCCGATTATGTAATTCGTAAAGGCCAGCTTACTATTCCAAAATAGGCAGCAGCCCAGTATTCAACCTATCTATTATTGTGAGAGTACCTTCTCTTAGGTTAAGATAAGTGCACAAGGGATAAAAGGAGATATAATGAACCCCAACCAGGTACTGAATGACGCAGACGCAAAGTTCAATAGAGCTGCTGAGCATTTTGATGACGAACTTAAGAAAATCCGTACTGGCCGAGCCCACCCGGGTATGCTTGATGGCGTAGTAGTAATGGCCTACGGAACGCCAATGCCGCTTATTCAGGTAGGTACCGTTACGGCTCCAGAAGCCCAATTGCTGCAAATTACTCCGTTTGACCCGAGCAATCTACAAGCCATTGCAGCAGCTATCCGCGATAATCCAACATTGGGCTTAAACCCTAGTGATGACGGCCGAGTGGTAAGGGTACCGGTCCCGTCACTGACAGAAGAACGCCGCTGTGATATTGCCAAGCAATTGAATGGTAAAGTTGAAGACTGCATGATCGCTCTCAGGGGCGCCCGCCACGACGCGCTGGATCAAATCAATAAGGCTAAAAAAGACAAAGATATGGGCGAGGATGACGCCAAGCGTCTTACAGCTCAAATTGAAGATCTAATGAACAAGCAAAAGCAAGCCGTAGAGTCTGCGTCCAAGACCAAAGAAGCTGAAATAATGAAGGTTTAAAAAAATGAGACACCAATGCGCAGCCCAAGCCACAAGAGCTGTTTTTAATTATAGAAGTTTATAATTCAACCCAATGACAAACGAGTCACAAGAAGTTTTGCCAAGGCACCTGGGACTGATACTAGACGGCAACCGACGTTGGGCCAAAAGCCAGGGGCTGCCAACTCTAAAGGGTCATCAAGCAGGTTTGGAAAACTTTAAGAAAATTTCTATAACTGCAATCAACAGCGGCGTACCTTATGTATCTGGCTTTATGTTCTCGACCGATAACTGGAACCGCACAAAAACCGAAGTCAATTATCTAATGCAGTTGATAATCAAATTTAGCGAAAAGCATGTCGATGAGATTATTAGTGAAGACATACGCGTAGTGTTTGTAGGGATGCGCGAGGGTCTTCCAAATCGGGTGCTGAAAGCTATTGATAGCGCCGTCACGAGAACTGCTAAAGGAACAAAAGGGGTTATCGCACTTTGTATAAATTACGGCGGGCAGCAGGAAATTGTCGATGCCGCTAAGAAACTTTTGCGCCAACGGCTAGATCCTATCAAGTTGACTGCAAAAGATATTGAGCAGGCACTTTATGCACCAGAGTTGCCTCCGATTGACTTAGTGGTACGCACTTCGGGCGAATATCGTGTAAGCGGTTTTATGCTCTGGCGTATTGCCTATGCAGAATTTATCTTTGTCGACAAGCACTGGCCAGCTTTTAATAAACAAGACCTAAAAATGGTACTGACTTATTATGCAGGTCGCCAGCGCCGCTTTGGCAAATAAACTGACCTAAAAGTATAGGGGCGAGGAAATAAGGTTATAGAACTTCCTAGCCGGAAACCCTGTACCCTAAACCCTAAACCCTTTATACTATTACCACATGGCAATTTTCTATTTTGTTTTGGGGCTGCTGTTATTTATTGGCTTGGTCTTAGTCCACGAGTGGGGCCATTTTATTATGGCCCGACGTAATGGCGTTGACGTTGAGGAATTTGGTCTCGGTTTCCCGCCGCGCGCCAAAATTTTAGCTAAGAAAAATGGTACTATCTACAGTCTTAACTGGCTACCGCTTGGCGGCTTCGTAAAGCTAAAGGGCGAGCATGATATTGATACTGAAAAGGGAACTTTTGGTGCCGCTGGCACCAAGGCAAAAATCAAGATTATGCTGGCGGGAGTAGTCATGAATTTGCTTACTGCTTGGTTAATATTCACAGTCGTTGCGCTTATTGGTATGCCTAAAATTATCAAAAACCAATTTAGCGTAGGGTCTGATACAAAAATAACCCAAAGTCCCCTAAATGAAGGAGTTATAAAAATAGGTGCAGTTGTTGAGGGCTCGCCGGCAGAGCGCGCCGGTATTTTAGTAGAAGACCAACTTGTTTCCATTAACAAAGTGAGTATCAACGAGCCAGAAAGTGTCAGCGAACAAACCGAAGCCAATAAAGGTAAAACGGTCTTAGTTGAATTTAGACGCGGCGAAGAGACAATATCTAAAGATATAACGCTTAATGAAACATCGCCATACTTAGGTATTGGCCCTTATTCTGCTCAAACAGGTTTTGAGGTTAGGCGGTCTACCTGGTCGGCACCGATTGTCGCAGTTGGGGTGTCTAAGGATTTCACGCTTGCAACTCTCAATGGCCTAGGCAAGGCCCTCAAGGGCCTAGGCTCTGCAATTGCTGGTTTAATCACTGGCAACGATACTGCGCGCAAGGAGGGGCAGGCCGAAGCAAGTGACCAAGTATCAGGACCGGTTGGCATTTTTGCCGTTCTTTATGAAATTTCACGGCAAGGCATTGGCTTGGTGCTATTTATTATCGGTTTGATATCCTTGACACTGGCTATTATGAACGTCTTACCAATACCGGCACTTGATGGTGGACGGTTATTTGTAACACTTCTTTATAGGGCAGTCCGACGTCCGCTCAAACCGAGTACAGAGGATAGGATACACGGCACTGGTTTCGCAGTTTTAATGTTACTTTTTGTTCTAATAACAATTGTTGATGTAAAGCGCTTTTTGTAACTAATTATGGCTGATGTAAATCCCGCTATTTTTGCCAAAAAACCTTTTTACAGGCGGGATCCTTTTACGACAATTGCCTTGACGTTTGCTGTTTTTTTAATCAGCCAGGTTATTGCTGCCGTTATTATCGGTGTCTATCCGGCGCTAAAAAATTGGACTGAAGCGGAGTCAACTCTTTGGCTGGAGAATTCGGTTGCAGCTCAGTTTGTTTATATTGCGCTAGCTGAAATAATCGCCGTCCTGATGGTCTTGCAACTCGTTAAGCGGGCCAAAATCATAAAGGCACGAGTAGGATTCGTATCACCGCGTTTGCGGGATATTGGCTACGCGGCGGTGGCGTACGGGCTGTATTTTATTGCGTATTTAATAATTATTATCGTCGCAACGCGTATCGTACCAAGTTTGAATACCAACCAGGAGCAGCAGGTCGGTTTTGATAGTGCCTACTCTTCCTTGGAGCTACTAATGACTTTCGCCTCATTGGTTATTTTCCCGCCGATTGCCGAGGAAATTATTTTTCGAGGTTATTTGTTTACTAGCCTTAGGGCCAAATTTCGCCTCCGATACGCCATCATTTTAACTAGCATTTTGTTCGGCATTGCCCATCTGCAGTTCGGCAGCGGCGCGCCACTTTTATGGGTCGCAGCTATTGATACTTTCATCTTATCTTGCTTCCTATGTTACTTGCGCGAACGTTCTGGAAGCTTGTGGCCACCAATACTGTTGCATGCAATAAAGAACACTGTGGCATTCTTCATATTATTCGGTCCACGTTTCCTGGCTTATTAGCAGTCTGTTACAATACGCTTTAATGAAGATTTCAGAAATTTTTACCAAAACAATCAAAGAAGCACCGGCAGATGAGCAAGCTAAGAACGCGATTGTACTTATCCGCGCTGGTTATATTCATAAGGAGATGGCAGGGGTCTATACATTTCTACCGTTCGGTCTAAGGGTGTTGGATAAAATCTGTAACATTATTCGCGAAGAAATGAACGCCATAGGAGGGCAGGAACTAAAGCTAACGACGCTGCAAGATCCCGAAATTTGGAAGGCTACCGATCGCTGGGATGATGAAAAGGTAGATGTTTGGTTCAAGACTAAATTAAAGAATGACAGTGAGCTGGGCTTAGGCCCAACCCACGAGGAACCGCTTATCCGTGCGGTTAAAAAGTACATTAAATCCTATAAAGATCTCCCATTCCTGGCATATCAGATCCAAACCAAATTTCGAAACGAAACCAGAGCTAAGAGCGGGGTGATGCGCGGCCGCGAATTCTTGATGAAGGATTTGTACAGTTTTGCACGCACGGAGGCAGAGCATGAAGAGCTGTATGAGCGTATCAAGCATGCCTACGGCAAGGTCTACGAGCGTCTCGGTGTCGGAGAACAGACATTTTTAACATTTGCTAGCGGAGGCATGTTTAGTGAATTCAGCCATGAGTTTCAAACAGTCTGCGACGCTGGTGAAGATACCATATTCTTAGATCGCACCAAGAAAATTGCTGTTAATGAAGAAGTGAATAACGATGAAGTGCTAGCTAGTCTTGGCTTAAACCGTGAAAATTTGGAGGAGGTCAAAGCTGCTGAAGTTGGCAATATCTTTACGCTTAAGGATAAATTTTCAAAGCCTTTAGGTTTAACATTCGTTGACGAGCTGGACCAGGAACAAAACGTACTTATGGGCTGTTATGGCATTGGGCCGTCGCGCTTAATGGGGGTTATAACGGAACTGCTATCTGATGACAAAGGGCTTGTCTGGCCGGAAGCGATTGCACCATATCAGCTATACCTGGTACGTTTAGGTCAAGAAGCAGAAATAGTCAAAGCGGCCGACTCATTATATTCGGAACTTAAAGATGCAAATATCGATGTTTTGTATGATGACAGGGATGCGCGTGCCGGTGAGAAATTTGCGGATGCTGATTTATTGGGAATCCCGTGGCGGGCTGTAATTAGCGCCAAGACTGTGGAGCAAAACAGCGTCGAGCTAAAAGCTCGCACTTCAGCTGACATGGCCCTCATACCTGTTTCTGAACTCAAGAATCGGCTTGTCAAACTAAGATAGGTTGATATACTTGAAGTACTTCAAGCGAAGCTGGCTAACAGATTATGCCAGCTATTTCTTTCAGAAAGGAACAAACAAATGAAGAAACAATTTTATTTGACCCCAGAGGGTCTTGCTGAATTAAAGACAGAGCACGAGCAATTGGTCTCTAAGCGCGCAGAAATAGCTGAAGAAATAGCCTCTGCTCGCTCGCAAGGTGACCTGGCGGAGAATGCTGAATATCACGCCGCAAAAGAAGAACAAGGTCGGAATGAAATCCGAATCGAAGAAATTGAACATATATTACATAACGCCGAGCTTATCACTGCACCGAAAAATGATAATAAAATTCGCCTTGGCTCTACGGTCAAACTTACAGGTGAGGGTGGTAAGGCCAAGCAGTTTCAGGTAGTTGGCACTGTTGAAGCCGATCCATTAAACGGCAAAATCAGCGACGAATCTCCGATTGGCAAAGCACTGATTGGTAAAAAAGAAGGTGAAGCAGTCGAAATCAAAACTCCTACTGAAACAACTTCTTACGTTATCGCACACATCTCTTAGATTTTATTTTGGCGCATTGCTTTAATAGTCAACTGTGCCGTCCTGCATTACCGAAATAAAGTGAGAGTAAAGTGCTTATAAACCCCTAGACCCTTGACCTTAAACCCTGTACCCTATAAATCAAATGGCTACACTAAAAGATTTCCGGGATGAGAGGCTGCGTAAATTAGCTGAGCTTAAAGAACTTGGCATTAATCCTTATCCTGCTAAATCAACTAGAACGCATTATCTAGTGGAAATAACCGAGCGCTTCGAGGAGTTGCTGGGGCAACAGGTTACTATCGTAGGACGTATTAAATCCATACGTAAGTTTGGTAAAATTGCTTTCATTGTTATCAAGGACGAATCTGGCGAGGTGCAGTTATTCTGGACCCAAACAGAAAAGGCCGATGCAGACCACAAAAATAGCGAACTTTTACTTAACAACATTGCATTACTTGACACCGGCGATTTTGTTGAAAGTACAGGACCTGTTATTAAGACTCAGACCGGTGAAATATCCATTGAGGTAAAGAAGTTTCGATTGCTTACAAAGTCACTACGGCCAATGCCCAATGAACAGGAAGGATTCACTGACAAAGAACAGCGGATGCGCCGTCGCTATGTTGATATGAACGTCAACCGAGACGTGCATGATAGGTTTGTGCGCCGAAGCAAGTTTTGGCAGGCAACACGGGATTTCCTGAACGAAAAAGGCTTCTTAGAAGTTAATATCCCAGTTCTAGAACATACGACAGGTGGAGCTGATGCTAATCCATTCGTAACTCATATGGACGCGCTGGATCAGGATTTTTATTTAAGAATTTCGCACGAATTGCCGCTGAAGCGACTCATCGGTGCCGGATTTGAGAAAGTTTATGACATTGGCCCCCGTTTCCGAAACGAGAACTATAGTGATGAACATTTGCCAGAACATGTAGCCATGGAATGGTACTGGGCCTATACCGATTGGGAGAAGGGCATGGAACTGATGGAAGAAATGTTCAGTGAAGTGTTACTGAAAACTTTCGGCAAGTTGAAATTTACCATTGATGGCAAAGAAGTTGATATGAGTAAAGCCTGGGAGCGTTGGGACTATGCAGGCGTGATTCGAGATCATTTTAATTTGGACGTTTTTAACGCCTCTGTTGAGGATGTGAAGGCTAAGTTGCAAGAGCATGGCTTGGTGGTGGAAAAAACTGAAAATGTAGCTCGAGGTATAGACAAGCTCTGGAAAAAAGTCCGTGCAAACGTCGTGGGACCAATCTGGTTAATTAATACACCGGCTTTTATTTCACCTTTATCGAAAACAAGTGATGATAACCCAAACACTACTCAGCGCGCCCAAGCGGTTATTGCCGGCAGTGAACTATGCAACTTATTTTCGGAACTTAATGATCCTATTGACCAACTTAGCCGCTTTACGCAGCAGGAAGCCATGCGTAGTGAGGGTGATAACGAAGCAATGATGCTCGATATCGATTATGTTGAGATGCTCGAATATGGTATGCCACCGACTTGCGGCCTAGGTTATTCCGAAAGATTATTCTGGATTTTTGAAGGTGTTACTGCCCGCGAAGGCGTGCCATTCCCTCAACTCAAAATGGAAATCGACAGTGTCACTAAATCCATCTATCCTGATCTAAAACTTTAACTAGTGCCGATTTTTAGTTCTTTGCCACCAATATTCCGGGCAAAGTAGCTGTCGTGGCTGATGTAAATAATAGCACCGTGGTAGGGTTTTAAAGCGTTCTCTAGCTCTTCAATGCTTGGCAGGTCAAGGTGATTGGTTGGCTCATCTAAAATCAGCAGGTTGGGTTTGTTTATAAGCATTCTGATCAGTTGTAACCGGGCTTTTTGGCCACCGCTTAGGTTGCGTACCAGCACCATGGCATCAACCGCTGGCTCAAATAAATAATCACCCATGCTGCGCATAATCGATTGTGGGTTAATGGCTAGGTCAAAATCCCTGTATATATTTTCGATAGCTTCGTAGAGTGTTAAGTCCAACAGTTTATCGCCCATTTCTTGTTCGTACATATTAAACCGGACATGCCGGCCCGGTGTAATGGTACCTTTTATTATTGTTGCCGGTTTATCACCTCGTACGCTGGCAGCAATTGCTCGTACTAATGTAGTTTTGCCGGCACCGTTACGGCCAACAATATGCAGCCGTTCGCCGGATTGCAGCGAAAAGCTAACCGGATCAAACAGCGGAATGCCGTCATAGCCTAGCTGGGCGCCGTTAATAGTCAACATGTTTGTGGCCCGTTCGCCCTCTGTATGCTTGCCCATTTTTATATTCTTAGCTTTAAATTTTTCATAATTGGCGGTGGTTTTTGGATTTAAGGCAGCGGCCGATTCTTGATCGATCCAAAAGCTTGGTTTTGGGTTAGCGTCTTCAATTTTTTTAAGTTGTTTACGCAACCTGTCACGCATGACGATAAAGGGGTTATTGGCAGACTTACCGGCATAGCCTGGGGCTCGGGCAATGGCATAGACAATCTGACTTTTTAGATTTGCCATAGTTTTTTGGGCTATTTCATAATTCTGTAACTGGTTAGTTGTGCTGGTAGTGTTTTGCTTCAAATAAGCTTCGTAATTGCCTTTATAAGTAACAGCTTTTTTATCTTTTAGTTCTATAATCCTATTCACTTTTGCTAACACATCACGGTCATGAGTAATAACTAGGCAACCATGTTTCGCAGCCTCTAGCCAGGCAATAAAGGCGGCTTTGGCGATGTAGTCCATGTGGTTAGTAGGCTCATCAATTAGTGCCAGGTCGGGTTCTGAAAACTGTACAACTAACAATTCAACGAATCGTTTCTGCCCGCCGCTTAAGGCCGTCATAGGCAGACGGGCACTTTTTTCATTAATCTGGTATTTTGCAAGCGCCTGCAACAATCTGTCCTCAACATCATAATAATTTAAGTGCCCGTAGCGCTCGAGTGCATCTGAATATTCATGTATCTTACGCATATCATCGCCCATGCTGCCTGGGTGGTTGTCGATTACATGCTTTAGTCTTGCGTAATGCGGTAGGTTCGTAAGTATATACTCAACAGCCGACTGTTCCCCCAGGCCATGGTGCTCTTGCTGAGTAGCAATCATCCGTAAGCCTTTCCGCGCGTCAATCGAGCCTTCAAACTCGGTGTCTGTTCCGGCCAGCACATTGAATAGCGTCGTTTTACCGACGCCGTTACGGCCGACCACGCCGATTTTTTCATCGTCATCGACAAAAAACTGCAGATTGTTCAGCAGGTGCTTATTGCCAATAATTTTGTCTTCAATTTCTACTCTGAGTAACATAACTGTAATAGAGTACCACCTCTTTAGCTTTTGGTTAGTATCTAGTGCGGCTTTTTGCTTAATACTTATAAGCAAACTAATCATGTAAACTATATTTATGGAGCAAGCAATTTTTGCAGCAGGGTGTTTCTGGGGCGTGCAGTATTATTTTGACCAGGTACCGGGTGTTACAAAAACTACTGTGGGCTACGTTGGCGGGCATACCGACAGCCCAAGTTACGAAGACGTGTGCACGCACACTACTGGACATGCAGAAGCAGTCGAAATTGAATTTGATCCGGCACAAGTTTCGTACGAAACATTGCTAAAGCAATTTTTTAAAATGCACGATCCTACTCAATTGAATAGGCAAGGACCTGACGTAGGGGATAGTTACCGCACGGCAATTTTTTATACTACCGAAAACCAAAATGAACAAGCCGAACGAATTAAAAAATCTGCAGCCAGCGATTTTAATGATCCAATTGTTACCGAAAGCTCTAAAGCCGGAGTTTTTTGGCCAGCGGAGGACTACCACCAGAAATTTGCAGAACGAACAGGCCGCGGTATTTGCCATATCCCGTACAAAGCCATTTGAGCCATAAAGTTTTTACCATCTAAGTCCTAAAACCCCTTATCTCCTGTTCAGTAGGGACTTTGTGCATGTTAGGGGTGTGATGAGTTTTTGGGAGCTGCTTTACGTGTATGTATACTAAGATGGTGAACTATATCTTTGATTTTGATGGTACGATAGCAGACAGTTTACCGGCTTTTATAACTGTTTTTAATAAAGTCGTTCGCGGTGATGACAATGCGTTAACTGACGAAGAGCTTTTAAAATTCCGGAGTATGACGTCGCGGCAAGCACTGCGGATGGCGGGAATACGTTGGTGGCAAATTCCTAAACTACTCATTTCCGGTATGGGCGATTTTCATGATTTAGTGCCCACGATGCAAACGTTTAAAGGCTTACCGGCAGTTATAAAAAAAATGTATGAACGTGGCGACCGTCTATACATAGTTACCTCAAACACACATGAAAATGTTGGCAAATTTTTAGAACTTCACGGCCTCAATATGTACTTTAGTGATATATCAACTGGCGCTAGCTTGTTCCGCAAATCCGGCTACATTAGCCGGTTAATCCGTAAGCATAATTTGAAGCGCAAGCATACGGTCTATATTGGTGATGAAACACGAGACGTACAGGCAGCCCGGCTGGCACGTCTTAAAACGGTGTCAGTGACATGGGGCTTCAATACCGAAGAAATTCTTCGCAAGCAACGCCCTGCGTATATCATTAATAAGCCGCTAGAACTCCTTGATATTGTGCTGTAGTAATTGCTAAACATTAGCAGTATACTTAAAGCCAAATATATATAATGGAGGGTAGTCATAAGAATATGGACCAGCAACACGGTGTTATTAACTCGTTCGGGGAATCAACAACTACTGTGCCCCCCACGCCTTCGCATGGTCCAAAGCCTATTTATATCGAGACCGATCATCAAATAACCGATCACACCGCTCCTAATAAGGAAATAACTAGTCCGCAACCACCAGGCAATATTTTTCCCGATAGGATAAAAGAAGAGGAAGTAAAAAGTCCCTTTGCTGCCTCACCAAATGCCACAAATACTTTAGTCGATGCAAGCTCAGTACTAAGTTCGCCCGTCGACGATAAACCAGTACCTGTGGTAAAAGTATTAAGTGTCCGTGGGGTAGAATATGCCATGATGTCCATACTTCTATGGTTTGGCGCTGCTTCACTGATTACAATTTTAGCATCGCTCATTATGGGCGGTAGCGGCTTTGAGTCGATGGCATTCCCAATCTCCGTGCTGCTAGTCTGTTTGCCTGGGTTTGCATGGCTTTTTATCCGTTTGCGCCGCATAGAACTTGCCGACCCAAAGTTAAGGCTCGAACCGTCAAAGCGGCGTTTTTCGCAGATTACTCAAATTTTGGCTTTCCTGACCTGCTTCTTTAGTATCGTCGGACTTGTCTATACACTAGTCTCGGCAGCGGGCGGCGAAGAAGTTGACTCCTTGGGCAAGGTTGTAGGTGTCGTGGCTGTAATCCTGGCAGTAGCCGGCGGTATACTTGTTTATTACTGGTTTGACGAGCACAAGCTGGTTGGCGGTAAATAATAATGAAAAAATATTACATAGGTCTAATAATACTTAGTGTTCTGGTGCTAGGCCTGGCAGGGTATGTCATAAGCCTGGGGATGTTGGCAAAGCAGGATAAAAAAACCGAAAAGCGAGTAGGAGAAATATCAGAAAAATTAAATAATTATATTTCCGATGAAGATGAAATTCCTGAATCACTAGATAAGGCTGGTATTACGGGTGTACCAAGCACGATAAAATTTGAGAAATTATCAGACGAAAAATATAAGTTTTGTGTAACCTATCAAGCTGATAAAGGCTATGGTAGCGGTAGTATAACAAGTGTACTGACTGAGGCAGCTTATGGTGGAATGTATAGCGATGCATACGAATCAAATTCTGAAAATGAAAAATCTTACTTATACATGCCATATACTCATACAAAAGGCGAGACTTGCCAGACGATCAAGCCTAATATTTATTCCTCACCAAGCAGGTTTAATAATTCAGAACCAGAGTTGGACTACAATACGTACTTAGAGGATCTATGTAGTACTGACTCTGCTAGCGACACATATAGTACTAGTGAGATTTGTGCTCCACAGGAAAATGACATACCGGGTACGGACGAGCTATAATAAGTTTGAAATGAGATTACACCGGTTTTATGTTAGCCCCGACACGGCCGAATTAAGCCATGAGTTATGGCTGCGCGATGATTCTTTGCGTAACCAATGGTTTAAAGTACTACGCTACAGGGTTGGTGATGAAATAATCCTCTTTGACGGGGTCGAACACGATCGACTTTATAAGATAAACCGTATCGAGCCTGATGCAGTACAGCTGCAACTAGTCACTGATTTTGAACGTAAACTTCCTGCTAAGCACATATATCTATTTTTTAGCCTACTCAAAAAAGATAAGAATGACTGGGTTTTACAAAAGTGTACTGAACTGGGAGTGCGCAATTTCGTGCCCATCATAGCTGAACGTAGCGAAAAAACTGGTTTTAACATCGAACGGGCGGAAAAAATTGTCATAGAAGCGGCCGAACAGTGTGGAAGATCCGATATACCACATATCCGCGAACCTTTAACCATTACCGAAGCGCTAGGTGAGTATAAAGACAAAGTAGATCTTCTTATATGCGATGAAGCTATCTCAGTTACTAACTCCCCACTACCAACTACCAATAATCCCACGGGGATTTTAATAGGTCCAGAAGGCGGCTGGACCGAAAATGAGCTTAATCTGTTTAAGCAATACAGTCTTAATCATCTGCATTTAGGCCAGCTAACTCTCCGTGCTGAAACAGCTGCTGTAGTAGCATCAAACAAGTTATTAACATAAAGTTTACTTAATTAAAAAAGTATAATATAGTACATTATTATGGATATTGAGAAACTACAACTAGAAGGCCAGATTGACGCTGTAAAATTAATGCGTATTACTAGATTAGCCGGAGAACTGGGACTTAATGTAGTAGAAGTCAATATTGAATCTATATATCCAGATGCCGATGCTAATGGATTGGTAGTACACACGCTGGATACAGATACTATTGGCGGTACTGATGAGGTTAAAGAACAGGAGAGTAATCCCATACGCCGGACCGCTACATTATCATCTTTTCAAGCATATGGATTTAAGGCAGTTGTAGACCCTCAGGCTGATATGTTTCACCAACGTTCTAAAAAAGGTTTTGTAACTGCAATATGGGGTAAATTAGCAGAGGCACAATTCGCAGACCGTACTTATTATTCAGAAGTATACAAGATGAAAAGACCCGATAGGGTAGGTAAACCAATTCATCCAGAAAATCTTATCGGCACTACATTACCTAGATATGGATTCATAGCAACGCAGAAGATGAGGCATACCGGAATGACCAATAATAATGACAAAATAATAGAATATATTGAGCCTGAAAACTGTGACAACATGGATTTAGATGGGTTGGCAAAGTATTTAGTAGCAGTTGCGGGCCACATAAAAGAAATTGCCGGTGTGCATAGCCTTAAGGGTAAAAGTGCTATGAGCAAGTTGAAGACTTTTATACCTAATGGTATATCGATGCCAGGCCTTATGTTACTTACTGATTATTGTACAGAACTATTAAAAGATGATGAAGAATCGCCAGTATCACGAGAAAAATTAGTAGAAGCTTCCACTACTTACAAGCGTTTTATTGAACAGTAACTAAACTTTTATACATACAGCTTGCTACAATAATGTAACATGGCAAATGATTACTGGAGGCAGCGCACCAAACCTTACGAACCTGGGCAAAAAACGGCCTTTAAGTTGTCGCGTAGCAAAATCGAGCTGTTCATGCAATGCCCACGTTGTTTTTGGCTTGACGTGCGCCTCAAGATTACCCGACCCAACAGCCCGCCATTCAATATCAATAAAGCCATCGATGAACTTTTTAAAAAAGAATTTGATACTTACAGGTTAAAAAAACAACCGCATCCGTTAATGGTTGAGTTTGGCGTAGATGCAATACCTTATGCAAGCGACGAGCTTGTTAAATGGCGCGAAAACTTTGTTGGCGTGGTTTCAATGCACGAGCCAACAAACCTGCACATCTTTGGGGCAATTGATGACTTATGGGTAGACCCCGCAGGGAACGTGATAGTAGTCGATTATAAAGCTACCGCCAAAGCCAAGGAGGTTGATATCGACTCTGACTGGCAAATAAGTTATAAGCGCCAGTTGGAAATCTATCAGTGGTTGCTGCGGCAGAACGGCCTGAGTGTTAATGACACCGGTTATTTTGTCTATACTAATGGCCGGATGGATTTGGACGGGTTTAACGACCGGATTGAATTTCGTACAAAAGTCATACCTTATACAGGTAATGCCAATTGGGTTGAACCGACGATAAAAAAGATGAAAAAATGTATGGACGATGAAATGCCGGCGGTGGGTACGGCAGCTATGGGTGGCGAGTGCGACTTCTGCGCCTATGCAAAGGCACGTACAAGGCTGACACTAGAGGCTGTAAGCACTAAGCGGGCTATTAAAAAGTAGAGTTGACGGTCTATAATATATAACATGGTAGATATACAGTACATTCGCGATAACGCTGAACTAGTAAAACAAAAAAGTCTAGAAAAAGGCTATCCAGTTGATGTCGACACCTTACTTAATTTGGATAAAGAGCGCCGGGAATTGCTAGCCGCCGTTGAAGCATTAAGGGCTCGTAGAAATGACAACGCGGGTAAAATAAACGGCGGACCGCCTGAACAAGCAATCATCGATGAAGGCAAGCAGATAAAGATTGAACTTGCCGAACGGGAGACCTATCTGCTAGATATTGAAAGACAGTTTATGACACTGCTGAAACAAGTACCAAATATGCCACTTGCTGACGTGCCGGTCGGTAGCTCAGAGACAGAAAACCAAGTAGTTTATGAATGGGGCGAGAAACCACAGTTTGACTTTGAGCCAAAAAACCATGCTGAACTGGCCGAAAAGCGCGGCTGGCTAGATAAAGAAAGGGCTGCAAAAGTTACAGGTAGTCGTTTTGCATACATCAAGGGTGATTTAGTAAAGCTACAGTTCGCCCTTATTAATTGGGTTACTGATGTACTGACTGACGAGAACCGCATGCGTCAAATTATTGATGAAGCGGGATTGGGCGGCGTATCCCCCAAGCCGTTTACACCCGTTTTGCCGCCCCTCTTAATTAGTACTAGTTCTTTTGAAGCAATGGACCGGCTTGAGCCCCAGGAAGACCGTTATAAGATTGAGGGCGAAGATTTATGGTTGCAGGGAAGTGCCGAGCACGTACTGGGTTCTATGCATGCTAACGAAACATTTCAATCAAGTGACCTTCCAGCCCGCTACTTAGGTTTTGCTACCAGCTTTCGCAAAGAAGCCGGAACCTACGGCAAGGACATGGAAGGCATCATACGCATGCACCAATTCGATAAACTTGAAATGGAGAGTTTTACAGAAGCTAAAGACGGCATAAACGAACATCTTTTCATGATTGCATTGCAGGAATATATTTTGAAAGCCCTAAATCTTCCTTACCGGAAGCTATTAAAATGCACATTTGATATCGGCAAGCCTAATGCTCGTGGCGTTGATATGGAAGTCTGGCTACCCGGACAATCTAAGTACCGTGAAACCCACACGGCCGATTACATGACTGATTACCAGGCTCGGCGGCTCAAGACCCGAACGAAATATGGCGACATGTTGTCGCATGTGCATACCAATGACGCTACTGCTTTGGCGTTGGGCAGGGGCATGGTGGCGATTATAGAAAATTATCAGAACGCTGATTTAAAAGTTCGAGTCCCAGATGTATTAAAGAATTACTTAGGTGGAAGGGAATTGTTGTGATCCGAAAATTTGAAATTACTGGCGTTCATGTAGACCCCGATGAAAAATTGAAAAAATATGTAATGCAATGTGTTAATAAATTAGAACGCTACATTCCCAAACATGCCCGTGATAGCGTCCATGTCGATGTTAAACTCAAAGAAAGCAAGCGCCAACAGGACAAGCAGTGCATGGCAGAAATTATTATGTATTTGCCTAAAGAAACTTTAACCGCCAAAGAATCGACCATTAATTTGTTTGCCGCTGTAGATATTGTTGAAGCAAAATTACGCAACCAGTTAAAAAAATACAAAGACACACATACCGACCCGCGGCTTTACCGCCGGCTTACAAATAAGTTCCGCCGCAATCATCCCAACGAGATCTGATTAATTTTACAACACTATAACATCTCCCAGGGAAGTTTTTTACGCCCAACAGTGGTACAATATTTTGGACTACAAAGACAGTAAGAGGCCATGTATTGATGAATAACAGGTTACTGAAGCGTATTTTAGGTGATCCGCAGATAAAAACTCTCCGCCGCCTCCGTAAACGGGTGGAAATTATTAACGGGCTGGAATCAAAATATAAAAAACTCAGCGATACAAAGCTTAAAGATCAAACCAGTGTGCTTAAGAAACGCCTTGAAAAAGAAACCCTGGATGCAATTCTTCCCGATGCCTTCGCAGTCGTGCGGGAAGCTGCGCTGCGCACGCTAGGACAGCGTCACTTTGATGTCCAATTGATTGGTGGTATAGCGCTCCACGAAGGCAAAGTAGCTGAGATGAAAACAGGAGAAGGCAAGACCTTGGTTGCAACACTGCCACTTTACTTAAATGCTTTAACTAAAAAAGGTGCCCATCTTGTAACGGTCAATGATTATTTGGCTCGAATTGGTGCCGGTTGGATGGCGCCCGTTTATGATTTCTTAGGAATCAGCGTTGGAGTTATTATCCCAGACCAATCTTTTATTTATGATCCTGATTTTACCGATAATAGTCATGACGATCCACGGTTCAGCCACCTTAAGCCTTGCACTCGCCAAGAGGCTTATCGTGCGGACATTACCTACAGCACCAACAATGAACTCGGTTTTGATTACTTGCGTGACAACATGGTGCGCAAAACAGACCAGTTGCGGCAACGCGAATTACATTATGCAATTGTCGATGAGGTGGACTCTATCCTAATTGACGAAGCCCGGACACCGCTGATTATTTCAGCTCCAGCTGTCGCCTCCGGAGCCAGCTATTCACAGTTTTCTAAATTTGTCCGCCAGCTAGAGCCCGAGCATTACGAAATCGATGAGAAACGTCGAAGTGTTATCTTGACTGATATTGGCGTTGAGAAAGTTGAGAAAATTCTTGGCATTAAAAGCCTTTATTCGACCGAAAATATCCGCAACATTTATCACCTGGAACAAGCCCTAAAGGCCCAGCTGCTCTTCAAGCGCGACAAAGATTACGTAATTAGCTCAGACGGCGAGATTGTAATCGTTGATGAATTCACAGGACGGCTCTTAAAAGGCCGGCGCTATAACGAGGGTCTACACCAGGCCATTGAAGCTAAAGAAAACGTCGAAATACAACAAGAGTCTATGACACTTGCTACAATCTCGTTTCAGAACTATTTCCGCTTATACGAAAAATTGTCTGGTATGACAGGGACGGCCCTTACAGAGAGCGAAGAATTTCATCAAATATACAAATTAGATGTGTTGGAAATACCGTCAAACCGCAAAATAATCCGCGAAGACCGCTCTGACCGTATTTATAAAACCGAAACCGACAAGTTCAAAGCCATAGTCGCTGAAGTCAAAAAGCTGCATGTCACTGGCCAGCCGGTGCTTATCGGCACGGTTTCAATCGAAAAGAATGAAGCCCTTGCTAGCGCGCTCAAAAAAGCTAGCATTCCTCACCAGATACTGAACGCCAAGAATAATGAGCGTGAAGCAGCAATAGTTGCCCGTGCGGGCCAAAAGGGCGCGGTAACACTAGCCACAAACATTGCCGGACGTGGCACCGATATAGTACTAGACGAAGAAACAAAAAGACTTGGCGGACTGTTTGTTTTAGGCTCAGAGCGACATGAATCTCGACGCATCGACAACCAACTTCGGGGACGCAGTGGCCGTCAAGGAGATAAGGGTATTACGCAGTTCTTTGTGAGCACCGAGGACGAATTGATGCGCATATTCGGCGGTGAGCGTATCGGTTCTCTGATGGACCGACTCAAAGTAGACGATGAAACACCAATTGAAAACCGTATTATCAGTAAAAGCCTGGAATCGGCCCAGAAGAAAGTTGAAGGTTTCAACTTTGATATGCGCAAAAACGTTGTCCAGTATGACGATGTAATGAACCGCCACCGCAAGGCCGTCTATGCAATGCGCAAGGAAATACTACAGCAAGCCAACATCAGCAAACGCATAAAAGCCTTTATCCAGGATGAGGTTAGTCTATTAATAGCTTCGCCGGAATCGTTAACGGATAAATTTGAGTCAGTACTAAAACAAATTTTCCCGTTTGATGAAGCAACACTAGACCGTTTGTTCGATGCTGATGCCAGCCAATTTGAGAAAACTTTACTAACAGAAGCTGAGGAACTTTATACTTCGCGCGAGGCAGCTTTTGGCGGCAAAGTGCTAAAAAAAGTGGAGCGCGATATATATCTTCAGGTGCTCGACAACTTATGGATGCAGCATCTTGAGAACATGGATCATTTGCGCGAAGGTATTCACTGGCTGAGTGTCGGACAGCGTGATCCTTTGGTAGAGTATCGTCGCCAGTCGCAAGTAATATTCGCTGAAATGCAAAGACAGTTACAGCACGATGTGCTCCGAAGCGTATTTAATGCCCAGCCAGTTGATGATAGCGAATTGGACGAACCGACCGATACCGAACTCACCCGGGCAGCGCGAGCCTCGGTAGATAATGCCGATCGCATCTTAGAAGTGGATGAGTTCGATGAGCGTGATTTTAAACCTTCAGCTCAAGCTGGTGGTGGCACCAAAGTTCAAATTACCAAAAGCAAGAAACAGAAGCAGCGGAAAGCCGAACGCCAACGCCGCCATAAGACAAAAAAGCGAAAATAATTTAGTCATGAAACATACTGTTGAAAAAGTGACACTTTTGAACGGCGCAGAAGGATTATTAATAGATGTAGCCGATGCCAGCGTCATGACTTTTGAGTTCAATTTCCGTGCCGGAGAGTATTTGGTAGACCCCGTTAAATGGGAAACACCACACATAATGGAACACGTACTACTCGGCGCCAATAAGCTGTACCCCAAGGCTAGGATTTTCCAAGCTGAGTTTGAAAAAAACGGCGCCTACAACAATGCTAGCACCGGCGTTTATGATATTACTTACGAAGCCGAATGCGCCGAATTTGAATGGGAACGTATCCTGGACCTCATGGTACTGGCTATCAGCCAGCCATTGTTCTTGCAGGAAGAGTTTGATGCTGAACTGGGTAACGTCCGAGAAGAACTAAACGGCCGGGCAAATAACCATTTTCGGCACCTAAGCCTTGCTATGCGCAAGTACTGCGGCTACCAGGCTATGACCGATCGCGAGCGATTAAAGCTCCTAGCTAATAATCAGAAAAATGACATCGAAGAACATTATAAAAAGACCCACACAACTTCGAACATGAGGTTTGTTATTGCCGGTAGTATTACCGGGCACCGGGCAACCATTGTCCGCATGCTGGAGGATATGCAGCTGCCGAAAGGTAAAGGTCGGATCCCATTGCCGCTGGAAACGCCGCTGAAACAATCTAAAGGGATGTACCTGCGCAACCCCAGTGTTAAAAATGCCTACTTTATTGTCGATACTTTTCATTTGGAACGCCTTGATGAACCTGAGTGGGATGCCGGCCAGCTTATCAATACCATGCTTACAGAAACACTGTATTCGCGGATATTAGGTGCGGCACGAGAGCGTGGCCTCGTATATTCCATGAGTTCGGGCTTCAATCAGCTCAGCCAAAATGTTTCATGGTGGTTTGGCGCTCAGGTCATGCCTTCTAACGCCCAAGCTTTATTCAAGATTATGATTGATGAACTATATATGGTGCGCGACGGTAACATCGACGAACAAGATATAGAAGCTGCTAAGCAGTACATGCTCGGCCGGTATCAGAGGGCAGGGCAGACCGTAGCCGGCACGGCGTCAGGTTATACCAACCGGTACTTTTTTGAAGACATAGTCGACGATTATTATGCGCTGCCGGAACGTATAAAAACTGTTACTAAAACTCGTATTATTAGTACCACTAATTTAATGTTCCAAGACGATGTCTGGAATATGGGAATGCTGTGTAGCGCCGGCCGGCCTTTTGTTGACGAACTATATGAACAATTAGCGCCACTCTGGTTAAAGCCATAATTAATTATGGACCAATTAAAAAAACAAATTTCGGCACTACAGAAAGACATTGCCGATGCGCTAGAGCGGATTGGATTGAAATCAATTGAAGCCGACTTAGAAAAATTACATACTCAAGTTAATAATCCCGATTTTTGGCAGGACCCAAAACGAGCGGCAAAAGTTTCTAAAGCACAGGCTGAACTTGAACAGCGGATTCTACCCTGGGTATCGATTCGTGACGAAACGACGGAAGTAGCAGAGATGGCGATCTTAGATGACGAATCACTAAAAGCCGATCTGGATGCTCAGTTGCAAAAACTTTTAAGTCGTTTTGAAAAACAAAAAAAAGAATTACGTTACAGCGGTCCTTACGACCATAGCAACGTAATCCTAAGTATTTATGCCGGAGCAGGGGGCACAGATGCCCAGGACTGGGCTGGCATGCTGCAGAGGATGTATGTCCGTTGGGCTGAACGGCATCGCTATAGCGTCGTCACCATTACTGAATCTTTAGGAGAAGAGGCAGGTCTCAAAACAGTTACAATAGCAATCAATGGTAATATGGCTTACGGTAAATTAAAAGGCGAACATGGAGTTCATCGCCTGGTAAGACTAAGCCCATATAATGCCGATTCGTTGAGGCAGACCAGTTTTGCGAAAGTCGACGTGCTGCCAAAAATCGACCAGCCTGAAGAGGCTGAGATTGACGAAAAAGATCTGAAAATCGATGTCTACCGCAGCGGCGGTCATGGCGGCCAGAGCGTTAATACAACTGATTCGGCCGTTCGTATTACCCACTTGCCGACGGGCATTACGGTTGCTATCCAAAACGAGCGTTCACAATTACAGAACCGCGAAACAGCAATGACGATTATCCGCTCCAAACTTGTCCAGCAGCAGCTGGAGCAACATCTCGAAAAAATTGCAGATTTAAAGGGTCCTAACGAGCAAGCGGCATGGGGAAATCAGATACGTAACTACGTGCTGCATCCATATCAGATGGTCAAAGATTTGCGTAGCAGTGTCGAAACAAGTGATACGGACAGTGTGTTGGACGGAGAGATAGATAAATTTATTGAAGCTTACGAAGGCTAAAGACCTTTTTAGATGGTATACTTAAGCTTATTATGAAACGCTTTGGTGGGTTGCTGATAGTGTTTATGCTTGCACAGGTTATGTTTGTGCAGGGTAAGGCCAATTCAGCTGCTTGTGCCAATGTATCGAGCTATGGCACGGTGCGCTTGTCTTTACCTGAGCTGCCCCGTAAAGGAAAGTATGCGCTATGGGTAAGAACGCAATCCGCGTTCCGGCAGAGCCGTATTTTGCTTGAGGTTAATAAAGAAAATTGCCTAACACTTGAATCTTTGGATGCTCCAGCTAACCAGTGGTTTTGGCTGACTCAAAAAGACTCGCAGGGAGTTATAATACCCGTAAATATTGATAATATAAGTGGCAATGTTATCACATTAATTGGCATTGACGACGCCATCAAAGTCGATAAGGTCGTTCTGACGGAACTGGACTGTATGCCACAGGATTTTGGTGATAATTGTAATAACATAGAAGCCATGCCGCCGGACACCACTAGTATTACCCAATTAGAGCCTTACCAAGGAATAGTTAGTGGTAGCATAAAAGTCAGTAAGACGCCGGATATTAACCGAGGGCTGCTCCAGGAAGTCAGGTACAGCACCAACGGCCGGGTTTTCCAGAGGAGTGAAGAAGGTGCCTGGCTTGATACGACACTAATCGAAAACGGCAAGCACACGGTTTTTATTGATATATTACTAAAAGATGGGCAATCAATAAGGGAAAGTATAATCTTGGACGTCAAAAATCCGGTCAATGCCATTACGCCAGTCATAAGATGGGTACGGATCAGTTCATCATCAATAAAATTTGTGTTTATACTTATTGCTACTATCGTAGCTATTGTAGGAATGTTGTATTTATTACGAAGTAGCTATAAAAAGCGCCGGGAGCTGGAATTCCGAGGATTCTAGCTATTTAATAAAAAGCAGCATTTTGGCAAAAAAGTTGTCAGGCTATACAAGAATAAGCGATTTGGTATAATGGTCTGGTGATATTGCTTGATCGTGTGAGTAAAGCCTACAGCAAGAAAGGTGGGACCGCTTTAGAGCGGATTAGTCTGCATATAGAACCAAAAGAATTTGTTATTATAGTCGGCGCTTCTGGGGCAGGAAAATCAACGCTACTTAAGTTACTAACCCGTGAGGAAAAACCGACATCTGGCAAAATTATCGTCGGCGGGATTGACTATGAACGTTTGCATGACCGCGATGTACCGCGCTTGCGCCGCCGCATCGGAGTTGTTTTCCAAGATTTCAAGCTATTGCCAAATAAAACCGTGTATGAAAATGTCGCTTTTGCACTGGAAATAATAGGCGTTAGCACTAAAGAAATACGTAACACGGTGCCTCGGGTACTGGATATAGTCGGGCTTAAGGATAAAGAAAAAAGCATGCCGCTGGAACTATCCGGCGGTGAACGGCAGCGTGTTGCCATAGCCCGGGCAATAGTGCGGCAGCCTAAAATCCTTATTGCCGATGAGCCGACCGGTAACCTGGACCCTAAGCACGCCTGGGATGTCATTAAAGTACTAGAAAAAATTAACCGTTACGGAACTACCGTCCTACTTACTACCCATAACCAAGACATCGTCAACAAGTTGAAACGCCGGGTAGTGACTATAACCGACGGCAAGATACAAAGTGACGAAGCCCGCGGAAGCTACAATCTGTGAAGAATCGCCGCCTTATAATGTTAGGCCGTGTATTTATAAACGGCGGTATAAATTTTGTACGTAACGCCTGGCTGAGTATTGCCGCCATGGCTATCATGGTCGTGACACTTAGTATTGTCTTGTTTTCGTTTATCGCAAATGCAACTTTTTCCCACACAATCCAAGAAATTCGCGATCGCATTGATGTATCAGTATTTTTACTGGACAGCGTAACTACACAGCAGCGGGATCAGCTCATAGGACAGCTTGAAGATATTGATAACGTTCGTGCGGTAGAGTATATTTCAAAGGATCAGGCGCTGGCCGATTATATTGAACTGAATAAAGACAATGTCGATTTACAGCTTGCAATTTCCCAGACCGAGAACCCCCTACCAGCGAGCCTTCGCCTTAAGCTTCACAATCCGGACATCATAGACCAATTAAAATCATTCCTTGATACGCCTGAAATCCAGACTCTCCAGTCAGACGAGACTTCCTATTCCGGGGACCGCAAAGAGGCGATAGATAAGATTGCTAAAGCAACAACTTTTATCCGTCAGGCAGGTATTATCGGGGTCCTAATATTCGCATGTATCTCAGTTTTAATTATTTTTAACACTATTCAAATGGCTATTTTTAACCGCCGCGACGAACTGAGTATTATGCGTTTGCTTGGGGCGAGCCGTTGGTATATCCGCGGACCGTTTTTAGTTGAGAGCCTACTGATTGGCATTTCTGCCGCATTAATTTCGGTGGGGCTTTGTAATATTATATTTTCCATCGCCTCAGGCACGCTTGACGCCAGCAGCCTGGGATTATTAGACATAAACTATGCCAGCCGCTATTTCGAAGAACGTTACTGGATGATTTTGGCTATTCAGCTAGGTATAGGTATAGTTATTGGCGTTACATCATCATTTGTAGCTACCCAGCGATATTTAAGATTGCGCGATACTAAGTAATTAATTTAAGCTGTGACCCGCCTTATTTTAAGCGGGTTGCTTTTGGAGGATATGCATGTCATACGTTTTAACTCCAAAAGAAAAATTATTTAAAAAAAATACCTACAAATTTAGGACGAGGGTGCTGCACGCCGGGCTTTTAGCAGTAACTATCTTTTACAGCATGATTACTTTGGCTAGCTCGCAAGCAGCCAATGGCCAAAGTCTACAGCAGCAAATTAATAATCTAAACGCCCAGAACCAGCAGTCGCAGTCTAATGCCAGCGCACTGGATATGGAAGCTGCTAACTTCCAAGATACGATTAATGCCCTGCAGGCGCAAATAGATGCCCAACAGGAGCGGATAAATGAAATCGGGCAAAAGCGGAATGAGCTCCAGGCGCAAATTACCGAGGCTGAGGCTGAAATTGCTAGGCAGCAGGTGATTTTGGGCAAAAACATCCGAGCCATGTACCTTGAAGGTGATATGTCGACGATTGAGATGATTGCAACCAGCAAAAGCCTTAGCCATTACCTTGACAAAGAACAGTACCGCAGCGTGGTGCGCGATACGATTAAAGCTACACTCGATACTATTAAGGAACTAAAGGTCTCACTTACTGCTCAGAAAGTGGAGCAGGAGCGACTGCTCAGCGAACAACAAGCCGCACGAGACCAGGTTGCGGCCCAACGTAATGAGCACTCCAGGCTCTTAGGTCTCAACAAGTCTGAACAGGCGTCGATCGATGCAAGAATCCAAAGTAACAGTTCACGAATTGCAGCCTTAAGAAAACAACAAGCGGCCGAAAACGCCCGGTTGCAACGCCGTAACGGTGGTACTGTACGCAACGTACCAGATACTACAGGTTACCCGTGGGCGAATGTAGAACCTTTTCCTAATGCTTTTCCTGATCCTTGGGGCATGTACAAACGCCAATGCGTCAGTTACACCGCCTGGAAAGTCTACAAAAATGGTAAAGACATGCCTTACTGGGGCGGACGTGGTAATGCCAAGAACTGGGCTAATAATGCCCGAGCCGACGGTATCCCAGTTTTTACTTCGCCACAAAAAGGCGATATTGCCGTCAGTACTCGCGGCACTTATGGACACGTGATGTATGTCGAAGAAGTACTTTCCGGCGGACGTATACGTATCAGTCAGTACAACGCCGGTTGGGATGGCCGTTACTCTGAAGCTACAATTTCATCTGCCGGTTATGAGTACGTACGGTTCCGATAAATCACTACTTTAGCGGATTGTATTTAGAGTCGTTTCATGCTACAATGCATTCGTTATAGTTAAAAACAAAAACAATGAAAATTAAGCTAACATCAAGTAACATCAAGATTACCCGTCTCGGATTCCTATTGATTGCGGCAGTGATGAGTGTAGGTAGTTACCGGATAGTCCAGGCCCAGAGTCTTCAGGAACAGATTAACGATTTAACTGCCGAAAATAATCAGACAAAACAACAGGTCAATGCGCTTGCAGCTGAAGCCGCCAGCTACCAGGATGCTATTAACAACTTGCAGGCGCAAATCAATGAATATCAGCGCCAGATTAATGCTCGTCAGGCGGAAAGCGAGAGTTTGAAGGCTCAGATTGTAGAAAAAGAAGCCGAGCTGCTGCGTCAGAAAGATCTTTTAGGACAAAGCATCAAGGCAATGTATTTAGAGGGCGATATAACCACGATTGAAATGCTTGCAACCAGCAAGAATCTAAGTGACTACTTTGACCGCCAGCAATATAGAGAAGTGGTAAAAAGTAAAATCAAGACCACGCTTGATAAAGTTACGGCTCTGAAGGCCGAACTCCAGACAAAGAAAGCAGAAGTCGAAAAGATCATCGTCCAACAGAAGGAGTTGCGAGCCCAAGCCGATGCCCAAAAGGCAGAGCAAAAGCGGCTTTTAAGTTTCAATAAGTCACAACAAGCAGATTTTAATAACCAGGTGAAGGAAAACCAAGCCAGAATCAATGAGCTGAAACGTCAGCAGGCGATAGAAAATGCTCGTTTGTTTGGTGGTACGGGCGGTACTCTGGGTGGCGGTGGCTATCCTTGGGGCAGTGCCAGGTGTATCCACACCGGACAGATTGAAGGTTGGTGCTATAACTACGATTGGTCAGTTGGTGGTTCGATTTATAATTGGCAGACAGGTGGCTATGGCTACCGTAACTGTACTGACTGGGTGGCCTTCCGAGTCCGAATTGCCGGTGGCTACGTCCCATCAGGCCTAGGCAATGCTAGGCAGTGGGATGACCGTGCCCCAAATTACGGTTATACAGTCAGCGGCACACCAAAAGAGGGTGCTGCGGCCGTTAGCAACAGCGGTTATTACGGCCATGTCATGTATGTTGAAGCAGTAAATGAAGACGGCACTATTATCGTTAGCGATTATAACCGAGCAGGGACCGGTAAGTACGACATGAACGAATTGTCTGCAGGCACTGCCGGTAATCTTAGATACGTTTATTTCCGCTAGAAGTTCGCATTCTTACGAAGTACTTTATGGTACAATACCTCTAAACATAAGAGGGAAAACGCGTGCAGGATGAGGCAGACAAACAGCCGGCTATATTAGAAAAACGTCGTAAAAAAGGCCGGTTCCTACCGCGCTTAAGTTATCTGGTACTAGCCCTGGCTATTTTTACAGCCGGCTGGCTAGCCGGCTGTGGACGCTTGCAAGTCCGGCAATACGGGGCAGTTAGTAGCAATAGTGGCTTACCGGATAAGCTTGATCTTTCTAGCGTCGATAGCATCTATCAATCATTAAAAAATAATTTTGATGGCACGCTCGACGAAGCAGCTTTGCTGGACGGCATTAAAAGTGGCCTGGCAAAAGCTACAGGTGACCCATACACTGAGTACTTTAACGCTGAAGGTGCTGAAGAGTTTACTAACGAAATTGACGGAGTATTTGAAGGCATCGGAGCTCAACTAGGCAAGGATGCCGACAATAATATTATTATCATTTCGCCGCTTTCTGGCTATCCGGCCGAACGAGCTGGGCTTAAACCAAAAGATATTATTGCCCAGATAGACGGTGAAACCGCATATGACTTGACAATCGGTGAGGCTGTCGACAAGATCCGAGGCGAAAAGGGCACTACGGTAATACTTACCATTGTACGCGATGGCAAACCCATAGAGATTCCGGTTGTACGCGAACAAATAGACGTACCGAGCGTAAAATCTGAAATCAAAGACGGCATCGGTGTCATAGAAATTACCCGATTTGGTGACGATACGGTTGAGTTGGCCCGTAAGGCCGCACAAGATTTCAAAGCCGCAAATGTAAAAGGTATCGTGCTTGATTTGAGGGGCAACCCTGGCGGCTACTTGGAGGGTTCGGTTGATGTTGCCAGTCTATGGCTTGATAAGGGCACGACAATTCTAACTGAAAGGCGCGAGAATGTGGTAATAAATACGATTTCAGCTAAAGGCAACCCGCTATTAAAAGGTATACCGACTATAGTGCTAATCGATGAAGGCAGCGCCAGTGCCTCTGAAATCCTAGCTGGAGCTCTTAAGGACAATAACGCAGCAACACTTATCGGTCAGAAATCTTTCGGTAAAGGCTCGGTCCAACAACCAGTTAATTTGCGTGACGGGGGACTACTTAAAGTAACGATTGCAAGATGGTTTACGCCTGCAGGCAAAAACATAGATAAAGAAGGTATAGAGCCTGATACCGCAATCGAGCTGAAGCCGGAAGATGTGACCGCCGGGCGAGATCCGCAACTCGACGCCGCTATAGCTAAATTACGATAACTTAAATTTGGCTCTACTGAGTCGGACATGGTAGCATTGTTACATAAAAGTACAAGGGGATTAATAGGGCCGTGACCAAACGACCGACTAAGTTCGTGTTTGTGACAGGAGGTGTACTTTCCGGAGTCGGAAAGGGTATTACCGCCGCTTCCATCGGCAATATTCTCAAATCTCGTGGCGTCTCCGTTAATATTCAAAAATGCGATCCCTATCTAAACGTTGATGCCGGAACGCTCAACCCAGCCGAACATGGCGAGTGTTTTGTAACCAAAGACGGGGCTGAAACTGATCTGGACCTTGGACATTACGAACGCTTCCTCGACATGGAACTTACGCATTCCAGTTCTTTGATGAGCGGCCGGATTTTGCAAAAAGTCATTGCCGACGAGCGCGCCGGCAAATACTTGGGTAAAACCGTGCAATTCATTCCCCATGTTACTAGTGCAATTCAAAATGAAATACTCTCTACCGCCGAAGGCTTTGATGTCCATATCGTTGAAATTGGAGGAACCGTCGGTGACTACGAGGGCCTAAGTTTTATTGAGGCTATTCGTGAGCTTGCACTGCGCCTCGGTCCTCAGCGCTGTATATTCGTCCACGTTGTTTATTTGCCGTATTTAGGCGCCAGCCAGGAAATTAAGACTAAGCCTGCTCAGAACGCAGTCCGCGAACTTAGGGGACTGGGTATTGTCCCGGACATTTTAGTAGCCCGCAGCGAGGATAAAGCCGACAGCCATGTAATTGATAAATTAAGCTTATTTAGCGGGGTAGAGAAGGAAGCGATTGTGCTACTACCTAATGCCAGTACAATCTATGAAGTGCCCCTGACACTCGAGGCCAAGGGAATAGATGACGTTATTGTGAGTAAGCTGGACCTGAAAGCCCGCAAGTCGGACATGAAGGAGTGGCGGCAAGTCGTTGCCCGGGCCCATAACGGCCATAAGAAAACCGTTAAGATTGGAATTGTCGCCAAGTACCTCAATAATCAGGATACGTATATGTCAGTATTTGAAGCCTTAAGGGCAGCGTCATGGCATGAAGAAATCAAGGCACAGCTGGTCTGGATAGATGCCGAGAGGTTAGATAATGAGAAACAAGTCGCTGTAGCACTAAAAGGAGTCGATGGGATTGTTGTTCCTGGAGGTTTCGGTATACGCGGTCTAGAAGGCAAGATAAGAGCCGCACAGTATTCCTTAAAAAATAAATTGCCGTATTTAGGCCTGTGCCTCGGATTGCAAATGGCGGTGGTTGCCGCAGCTAGAAACGCTGGACTTAAGACTGCTTCTTCAAAAGAACTTGATCCTAAAGCTAAAGATTTAATAATTACAACTATGAATAATCAGGTTGGAAAGGAAAATACCGGTGGCACAATGAGACTAGGGGACTATGACTGCAAGTTAAGTCCCGGCAGCCTGGCCCGTAAGCTATACGCCCGTGACATGATAGTTGAGCGCCACCGACACCGCTATGAGTGCAATAATGATTATCGGGATAAATATGAGTCATGGGGTATTAGGGCTTCTGGAGTCTCGCCCGACAATCATCTGGTGGAAATAATAGAAGGTACCGATCACCCGTTCTTTATTGCCAGTCAATTCCATCCCGAATTCAAATCTCGTCCCAATCATCCGCACCCTATGTTCAGTGGCTTTATTAAATCGCTATAGCGCACAACCTTTATTGCTAATTCAATCACCTTGAGTTAGCATGAGTGGTATGGAAGAAAATCTTGGACAGCGCCGTAAAAAAATTTTGTTAGTTGAAGACGATGACGGTCTGGCGCAGGTTTATGTTATCCGCCTCGAGACCGAAGGTTTTGAGATCAAACGCGTTCCCAACGGCGAAGATGCCCTGGCTGCCACTCTAGAATTCAAACCCGATTTAATCCTGCTCGATGTTATGATGCCGAAGGTTAGCGGATTTGATGTACTGGATATTCTGCGCAATACTCCGGAAACAGCAAACGTTAAGGTAATCATGTTAACGGCGCTCAGCCAGGAGACAGACCGCGAAAAGGCCCAGAGCATGGGCGTGGATGATTACCTCGTTAAATCCCAGGTTGTTATCGCTGACGTCGTTGAACGCGTGAAACTCCAACTCGGCGTCTAAAATTATATTGACAAATTTATAAGCTTGTGTTATTATGTAATTATTGGGCTGAAATAAACAAGTTACAAAGGAGAAATAGAATGAACGAACAAGTACCAGAAATAATCGACCGAGTACCAACGACTGCAGAACTGCAAGGTAAAGAGCAGGTGTTAATTACTAGCGTTCCTGGCATGGAGCAAATCGTAAGTGTCGAACCAGTAGAGACAGAAGCTCCTTTAGGTAGTCGCCAAAATCCCGTTGTAGTGAAAGGGGCTAATTTTAGAGGTGACCCAAGAAAAGTACCCGGCCATCCATCGAATCCTACGAGTGATATGTCTGAAGCATTTGGTGAATATTTAGATAAGCGTGAGTAACAACAGTAATTTTTAAACATAAAAGGCCGGTTCTATGAACCGACCTTTTATATTAGGATAAATTACTGGACAGTGACTTCGGTGCGCCAAGCAGTTTTGCCGGTGAAGGTCTGGACTTTACGCTGACGGAAGGCTACAACACCGTCACGAGCCGCGTGGATAGTGTAGTTACGAGATACTTTGGTACCATCGCCGCCGCGCTTGCTCATGCCGACCTGGCGGACAATAATTTGGCCGATTTTAACCTTTTCGCCGCCAAACAACTTAACACCTAGGCGAGGGCCGCCGTTGTTATGGTTGTTTTTGCTGGTTCCACCTGCTTTTACGTGTGACATAGTGTTCGATTCCTTAGCTCTTTTCTAAAACTACGAGTTCACGGGCGACAATTTGGTCTGGTCTATGGTAGATCAGATCCTCATAAGAGGCGTGAACAAAACTCAAGCGAGTATACCCCAAATCTTTGAGATGGTCAAGCGTTCTAAGGTGTAAAAATCTGTGTTTTTGTTTCCAGGCTGGCACTGCAAGCGCAAGTTTTGCACCTTTTTTTAATTGACGGGCAATATTTTGTAAAAATTTTTCATTAAGTAAGTCGGGTTCTTTCATTATTTGATCGAGCACATGTCGGGGAGGTAATGACGTAAGCGGCTTACCCAAGAACGTCTCACTAACGATACTATCGATCGGCGGATGCCAAACCAGGGTAGTGGAATCGCCTTGTTCGACGGTTCCATTGATTTTTACCCCATGGGAGCTATTGAGCCACTTGAGGTTTTCTATCGTATAACTAACCATCCGTTTATCAACATCGGTACCGTAGATCTCGAGCCCCATTAATGCTGCCTCCTGAAGTACTACACCCGTACCGCAAAATGGGTCAAGTACCGTAGCGCCAGTGGCTGGATTAGCGAGATTAATCAAAATTTGCGCAAGCTTAGGTGGTAACATGCCGACCTTAGGGTCGCGCATAGGGCGATTCTGGTCCCGCCGGGCATAGGCATCAATATCTTGCTCCGCTGCTGTCAATCCAAGAATAGTCTGCTGTTCATCACGGACAAGTACTAGTTCCCAGCCGGTAGGGGTGGTGAGCTGGTTATGGAGCACCTGGGCGCTATTGAGTGCCGGTGCTTTATTGGGTATTATCCGCACCGAGCGGTCCTGAGCTTTAATAATCTTCTTAAGCCTAAGCCCGGTGGCGTTGATATCGCGAGGCGATACCGACAGCCCGTAAGTGCTAAGCCCCAACTTGAATTTACCCTCAGGAACATACTGCAAATGTTCGGGTATCATTTTTCCTAGATAGGTTTCTATATCCGGCCAGTTTATTGTATCGAGAACATTTAATAGCTTACATAGTTTGATGCTGCCACCTAGTCGGACAAAATTAATCTCATTAGTGTCAACATCAAGCAGGGCAGCCTGCGTGCCTGCTGGTTTCACTGCAGCATGGCCATAAATACTTTCGAGTTCGGCTAATCCGATAAATGGCTGTCTACCTAAAATAATCAAACTCTTCATTCTTAAATAGTATACATAAAAACCGCCGTCGCTTGTCGTATAATAGCTTGCAGGTATATGGCAGCGAAAATTAAGTTAAACTTTAAATTCTGGCTCAATATTATAACGATTGGGGCTTTGGTATTCCTGGTGGTTATTTCATGGGACCAGATAATCGAGGCTTTCCGGAAGTTGGATAGTCTCAATACCTGGGCATTGTTACTTATGATTCCAATCCAGCTCATAAGTTACTACGGTGTGGCCCGATTATATCGCGACTTTTTTGCTTCGCAAGGTGAGCATGTACCCCTTAAAACCCTCTACTCAGTCGCGCTTGAGCTTAATTTTGTGAATCATGTGTTTCCAAGCGGTGGAGTTAGTGGATTCAGTTACCTTAGTTTGCGCTTAAAGAACTTAGGTATTAGTACTGCTAAGAGTACATTGGCTCAGATTTTGCGCTTTACACTAACATTTATTTCTTTTTTGGTGTTGCTATTTTTTGGCATGATTATGCTGTCGTTTGGTTCTAATACCAGCCCGCTAACTATTCTTATTAGTTCAACTATAATTTTTATGACTATTTTTGGCGTCATGGTTGGGGTTTATATAATTAGTGAACTAAGGCGAATCAATGCATTTGTCAGCTGGTTGCCCAGGGCGCTCAATAAGTTAATTGGTGTCTTCCGTAAGAACCGCCGATCAGTCATAGATATCGCTAAAGTTGAAAAAACCCTCGAGGACCTACATCAGGATTATATTTTGCTGCGTAAGGATCTGGGGCAGATCAAGAAGCTACTTGGTTGGGCGCTACTAATTAATATTACCGAAGTACTCACAATCTATATGGTTTACATTGCGTTCGGTAGCCTTATAAACCCTGGCGCGCTCATCATAGCCTATGCAGTAGCTAATTTTGCTGGGCTAATAGCCGTATTGCCTGGAGGCGTGGGTATTTATGAGGGTTTAATGACGGCGGTGCTAGCTAGCGCTGGCGTTGAAAAAGCCCTGGCGTTGTCAGCGACTGTCATTTACCGTGTTTTGAGCATGCTGTACTTCCTGCCGGTGGGGTATTATCTATATCAGCGTGCGCTCAAGAAATCAGACGGAAAAATTAAACCATCCAAAACCGATGTTACCTCTTTTATCACCAAGTGAATTCGTAGCCCTAGTTAATCAAACATTGGAGTTCGCGTATCCTCTAGTGGAGATAGAAGGCGAAGTAAGTAACTTTAAAATCAGTAAAAATCGATGGGTTTATTTCGATATTCAGGACGAAGGAGCCAAAGTTCGCTGCTTCGGAACAGTCTATATGTTGCCGGCGCCGGTTGAGGATGGCATGATGGTGCGTCTCGTTTCAATACCTAAGCTGCATCCTCAATTTGGCTTCAGCTGCAATCTTCAGTCGCTACAATTCAGTGGCGAAGGGACAATCAAAAAAGCGTCAGATCTGTTGGCAGCCCAATTAGAAAAGGAGGGTTTATTTGCAGCTGAGCGAAAACGTCAGCTGCCGTATCCGCCGCAACGCATTGCATTAATTGCGTCGAGTGAATCCGCAGGATATAAGGATTTTTTAAAAATATTAGAGAGCCGTTACGGCGGCATGGAAATTGAACTGGCTGACGTACAAGTACAAGGCGAAGCCGCTGTGCAGCAGATTGTTAGCGCTATAGAATGGTTCAACAAGCAGGCCGACCTTGCTGATGTTATAGTTTTAACTCGCGGCGGTGGCAGTGCTGACGACCTACAGGCCTTTAGCTCGGAGCAAGTGACGAGGGCGGTAGCTAGCAGCCGTATACCCACTATAATTGCAATTGGCCACGAGGTAGATATAAGCCTAGCAGAATTAGCGGCCGACAAACGGGCCAGTACACCTAGTAATGCCGCTGAAATATTAGTACCCGACAGACGCGCCCTATTGCAGGAACTATCTATGACCACTAAACAGCTTGAACGAGATTTTATGGCATCAATCGTGCAACAATCAGAATTTATACATGCACTCAGAGGCCAGCTAGATAGTGTTTTGCAACGTATGTTGACTAGTAAACAAACAGAGCTTATGCACCTGAGCCGTACACTAGAAGTACTGAGCCCACAAGCTATATTGCGCCGCGGCTATAGTATTGTACGGTCGCTGGATGGCAGGGCAGTGCGGATTGCAAAGTCATTACGTGCAAAAGACATGGTAAAGATAGAATTTGCCGACGGCAATGTAGAGGCTAAGGTACAATAAGCAAATGAAACAATCCATGTCAGAACTACAATTTGAACTTGAGCAGATTATAGAATGGTTCGGGTCGGCCGATACTGATATAGATGAAGCGGCCGCTAAGTACAAGCGCGGCATGGAACTTATAGCATTACTTCAAGAGCGTCTTAAGGTCACTGAAAATACTGTTACCAAGCTCAAGCTGTCTTTTGATAAAAAAACATGAGTATTATTAGTTTTGCACTCCTGGTTATTGGCCTGATTATTCTGTTGTTTGGTTTTGTTGTTGCATTTGGCGCCCCGTTTTTACCAACACTAAATAAACAGACCGAAGATATATTTACGCTATTAAATTTAAATCCTGGCCAGATTCTCTTGGAATTAGGAAGCGGTGACGGCAGGGTACTGTTAGCTGCCGCTAAGCGTGGTATAACCGCTATAGGCTATGAACTCAATCCGTTATTGGCAACCTTTAGCTGGCTGCGATGCTTTCGCTATAGACATCTTATTACTGTCCGGTGGGGAAACTACTGGCAGGCTTCTTGGCCACCGTGCGATGGAATCTATGTGTTTCTACTCGATAAATATATGAAAAAACTGGATAAAAAAATTATTAGAGAAATTAGTAAACCCGTCAAGCTTGTGAGCTTTGCATTTAAAATACCAAATAAGCGAGTGGTAACAGAGTCGCATGGACTTTTGTTGTACGAGTATCAGAAGTAGACACTAGAAATTAATAGATAGTCCGAGCGAACTAGCTCATGCCTATTTCCTAATTACTTTTTCTAAGCTAATATAAACGTAATATGCATAAGCTTGATCAAGCTGGGTCAATGGTGTTGCCGCTCGTTATTGTGAGTGTAATGTTTATTGCAAGTCTTGGCTTCGGTATTTGGGCATTTGCTGGCAGGCAAGACTATAAAAACAATTCAGACGCCAAAATCACGGCGGCGGTAGGAGTGGCCGAAGAAGCGCTGATTATCAAAAAGGACGAAGAGTTTGCCGAAAGCTCAAAGTCGCCCTACAAATCTTATCAAGGGCCAGTGACGTATGGCACGCTAACATTTGAATATCCCAAAACCTGGAGTGCTTATATAGATGAGAATGGCAGTGGAAGCCTTGTGCTTCAGGGCTTTGTTCATCCTAATTTCGTTCCTTCGACTGATTCAGCTGCAACATATGCGCTTCGTTTTGAGGTAGTCAATACTGGTTATGATCAGCTACTAAAGACGTACGAAAGTACAGTCAAAACAGGTAAGGTAAAACTTTCAGCCTACCGAGCTCCAAGGACCCAAAGCGAATTAGGTGCGCGAATCGAGGGCGAGATATCGAGTAAAAAGCAAGGCGTAATGGTTGTATTTCGACTCCGGGACAAATCTATCAAGGTTTGGACTGAGGGCCAAGAATACCGCGCGGATTTTGAAAGAGTCCTAGAAACGCTGACATTTGTTCCTTAGCCTATTTATAGTCGGCTATTACATTTTTGCTATGCTATGATTAGAGTTGAAGAAGCGAGGGTAAATACAGTCATGGCACGTAGCGGCCAATATACCGAAACTGATAGATTATTTTTAAATCTGGCCGAGCAAGTCAAATTGCCGTTTGTGCAGATTTTGCATGAATCGGAACTTTTAAGAACCAGATTCCAAGATCCAAGTATTGCAGCTTCGAGTCAACTTATTACCATGACCAGCCAGTCGGCTTTGAGCTTAATAGATGGCTATTTGCTTAGCGTTCAGATGCAGAACGAGCAGCAGTTGGAGTTGGAACCGGTGTCAGTAAGTTCGGCAGTCTATGATGTTGCAGAATCACTTGATCAGTATGCCCAAGCCCATAGCTGTAAATTAGAACTACACGTAGCCGGCAAATACGGCCCAGTGATGGCCAACCGTCGCGCAGTTTACGTGGCTCTTAGAAATCTAAGCTCTAATTTTATAGAGGCTGTTTCAGCGCAACGCTCAGAAAGTGATATGACTTTGCGACTAGCAGTTAGAAAGAACGCCAGTGGAGTCAGTACGGGAATATTTTCATATTATCCATTACTTTCCAGTAGTTTGTTAGCCAAGGCAAAGCTTATAAACGGTATGGTTCATCAGCCAATGGCCAAATTTGATAGCGGTATGGGGAGCGGGGTTTTTGTTGCTGATGCTTTGCTGCGCCAGTTCGACGCGCCTCTCAAGGTTGCACGATTTCAAGGTATGCACGGTCTCGCCACAACCTTGCTACCAAGTCGGCAGCTTAACCTCATTTGATTATGCCGAATATATTACTGCTTGAGCCTAACCAGTTGTTGGGAGAACAATATTCCAACTATCTTCGTAATTTAGATTATGTAGTTGATTGGGTCAAAAACGCCCAAGAAGCGGTTTTCCAAGCTGATAAGAAAAAGCCCGATCTGGTACTGATGGAACTTCTGTTGGCAGCCCATAGTGGCCTGGAATTTTTATACGAATTCAGAAGTTACAACGAGTGGCAATCGGTTCCGATTATTATTCTAAGCCGCATTCCAAGAGCGGAATTTCCAGTCAGTGATAAAATTCTCGCCGAGTTCGGTATTACTAAATTTTTGTATAAGCCAGAAACTACGCTTAACGATTTAAGCGCGAAAATTGCACGTATATTACCTGCAAAAATGCAGGCCTAATGAATAACCTGGCGACAAGCGGGATCATACTCCGACGCATAGAGTACGGTGAAGCTGATCGCATTATTACTTTTTTGACTGCCGAATATGGCAAAATGACAGCAATTGCCAAGGGTGTACGGAAACAAAATAGTAAACTTGCGGGTGGGGTCGAACTATTCAGTGTATCTGAACTGCATTTTATAAAAGGTAGAAAGGAAATAGATACACTAGTCTCAACCCGGCTGCAAAAACATTTTGGTTCAATTGTTAAAGATGTCCGTCGTACCGAAATTGGATTTTTGATGCTCAAGGTTGCCTATAAGACAATTGAAGATGGAGCCGGCCAAGAATACTATCCGGTACTCGAAGATGGACTGTCCGCCTTGAATGAATTAAGTATCCCGGCTGTACTTAGTGAATTATCATTTGATATGCGGGTACTTCAGCTGCTCGGGCATGTGCCTAAGTTTAATGTCGATCAAAAAGGGGATGCCATCGGTGAGGCTGACTCCTATCAGTTTGATTTTGACTTGGTGAAGTTTATTCCTGCCGGTGGCGGCTTATTTACTAAGAACCATGTCAAGCTCCTCAGGCTGCTTGCCCATAATAGCCCACTGACCTTAAAAGCGGTTCAAAATGTAGAGCAGTACTGTGATGATTTAGCGCCGCTAGTACGTCATCTGGCACAACAGTATTTGCCTATAGTGCTACAAACTTGACAATGATGCTTATGTTTGCTATAATATAAGTATTAAATTAAAATAAAATAAAACTGATGAATAATATAAATAATTACGAGTACATAGAACCAGACCAGGCAGCTGAACTAGCACGTCCTGGTATCGCTGAGAATCGACCATTTGATCAAGAAAAGGGTGATGTGTTTTCATACTTCACCTTGGATCCATCACAATCAGTACAGTTAGATAAAGAACCTAACCCTAAATTAAATAACATTGTTAAATCTATCACCGATGCACCTAGCTTACGTGGCAAGAAAATTCCTAGTAATCAGCCCAGAATCTTCGATATTAGTGAACAAAGCGAATCTATTGAAACAGATCCGGTCAAGAAAATGTCAGCGCTAGACGTATATCAAGCACGAACAACAAAATTTGGAAAGTTTGTTGACCGGCTAGTATTTGGCAAAGACGTTGTAGGCACTCGAGTTCACTCTAAGGCAGTTGATGCTGCTAATAAACGTAAGTTTGTCGAAAAGCAAACTGACCGGCTTACGCGCCCGCATTTCTAAAGACTGCTTAAACTTGGGTCATTTCTTAACTACATAAAGCTCCTGTATACTTATGCTCAATGAGCGAAGTTAAGATGGAAGATATCGTAAGCCTTTGTAAGCGTCGCGGTTTTGTATTCCAGGCAAGTGAAATATATGGTGGTTTGGCAGGTTTTTATGACTACGGCCCTCTCGGAGTAGAGCTGCTGAATAATATCAAACAGGAGTGGTGGCAGGCTATGGTCCATGAGCATGAAAACATATTTGGTGTTGATGGCGCTATCATTCAAAATCCTAAGCTATGGGAAGCAAGTGGCCATATTGCCGGCTTCACAGATCCTCTGGTGGATTGTAAAAATTGTGGTGCGCGTCACCGAGCTGATCACTTAGCCGGAACGGACTCCACGGATTTATTAGAATTAAAAAAATTGCTTACAGATAAAGCATGTCCGTCTTGCGGTAAAAAAGCCCTTATGGAGCCACGCAAATATAACATGATGATGAAGACCTGGATCGGCCCAGTTGAAGACGACAGCTCGATAGCATATTTACGGCCAGAAACTGCTGGTTCTATTTTTACTAATTATGAAAATGTTCGCGAGACTATGCGTGCAAAACTTCCGTTTGGCATTGCACAGATAGGTAAAGCTTTTCGCAATGAAATTTCCCCTCGGGATTTTATCTTTCGAGTGCGTGAACTCGAACAAATGGAAATGCAATATTTCATCAATCCAAAAGATGAAAAAGAATCATACGAACGATGGCGGGAATTTGCCTGGACATTCGTAACAGAGCGAATGGGGATAAATGAGGAAAATATTCAATGGCATGAACATGGTCCGGAAGAAAGGGCTCATTATGCTGCCGCTGCACACGATATTTATTTTAAGTTCCCACAAGGCTTTAAGGAGCTCATGGGTACGCATGATCGTACAGACTTTGATTTAGGTAATCACCAGAGAGTGAGCGGCAAGGATCTGCAATATTACGAGGAAGAGACTAAGCAGAAGTTTATTCCTTATGTCATAGAGTCTTCCATGGGCCTGGGCCGCATATTCCTAGCCGTGCTTATTAACGCATATTGTGAGGACGAGCAGAAAGGTGAGAAACGCATATTCTTGAAATTGCCGGAACATCTGGCGTCCGTTAAATATGCCGTTTCACCATTACTAAAAAACAAACCGGAGCTTGTTGATAAAGCCCGCGAAGTTTACAAAATGCTGAAGGAAAAATACGGTGCTGTCATGTGGGACGATAACGGCAACATCGGCAAACGCTACCGCCGCCAGGACGAAATCGGCACTCCCAACTGCGTTGTGATTGATTTTGAAACATTAGAAAATAACACCGTAACCATACGCGACCGCGATACTACGGAACAAAAGCGGGTAAGCATTGATGAACTTACAAATCGTTAGAATCTGGCACATCTACTTAAAGGCAAAGTTATTCTCTAAAAACGTCTAAGTTAATAATACTTACAGAAAAAGCTTGCTTTCTGTTAAGCATAAGAGTATTACAGAAAGTAATACATAATTAAGGAAAAACAAAATTATGGCTGAATGGCTAAAAGTGCTACCCGCCTCTTACACGCGCCCTAAAGAAGTAAGAGAGACGGCTTGCAAGGAGTTGTTTGCTAAACTGAATTATGATGCAGCTGATAGTGGCACGGAAATATCTAGGCTAGATGCCCAGGGTGTACTTAATCTACTTGGACCGAATTTTTGTCATGCTCTAGATTTTGCAACCAGGCGAGAATACAACGATAAAGTTCGGCTTACGGAAGAAGATTATCAATATCGGCGTATAGCGGCAGGTGGTGAAATAGCCTGGGCGATAAACCATGCCGTTGAAGCCCAAACTTTGTCAGAAATCCGGCAAGCGGATTCGGTTGTATTGAGCTTGGTTGAAGTGCCCGAGCAAGAACAGGAATTACAGCCGCTCATGTTAGATAAAGACGTAGCAGCCTAATTGTAGAAATAACAATTGTTAACATGATAATTATTTAAGTGGTTAATATCCTTTTATGAACCTTACCGAGCGATACAACACGATGTCCAGCCCACCATCTTACGGCGATTTTGAAGTGATAAAAGAAGCGGTAATTGAACTAGGTAAAATATCGGGAGCGTCGGTTCGTAGTACTTTTACTAGCACGATGGTGCATGTGGAACGGCTGTATGCCGATATGGACTTTCTTGCATGGCCACTACTCCAGAGGCGTATTGTCGCCAAAGTCAAATACAACCCCGAGACTGAGCAAGAAAGGATGCTGTGTGCATTTACAGACAACGCGTTAAATAATACAAAGATCGGGCATGGAATAAGACATACGTATGTAATAGGCGCCAATAGCGGTGAGGTAGATGAGTTTTGGCACACTGTTGTGGCTGTGCCCAAAATATTGGCGCCCGTTAATGAACCTAAATTAACTGACGCAGAGCTAGATTCTAGCTATAGAGGAGAAAAAATATTACGAAGCAACTTAGAAGGGCAACTAGACCTGTCTAAACACGAATGTATTGTCTTATATGACAGAATTGCTGAATTTTCTAAGTAGAAAATAAAAAACTATACTTGCTGAGCTTTGGCAGTCGGAGCATAATCAAAGTATAAGTTTTAACAAGGAGTTAATCTCATGGACGTGCAGGTAAATTATTTAGCAGTTTTACTGGCTGCACTATCCAGTATGGTAGTAGGTATGGTCTGGTATGCCAAGCCCGTTTTTGGTACTGACTGGCAGAAGCTCGTTAAACTAAGCGATAAGGACATGAAGGCTTGGGCGCCATTTGCACTAGTTGTGGCATTTACTTCTTCGCTCGTCATGGCTTATGTGCTGGCGCATGTAGCGTTCCTGTCTAATAATTTTTATCATAATTCTTTTTTGCAAGATGCATTAACGACAGGCTTATGGATATGGCTAGGCTTTCAAGGGCTAAGATTATTTATGCATGACCAATTCGAACGCCGCCGCAAAAAACTCAGTATCATCAACGCCGGCAATGAACTAGCGACTATCATGTTGATGGCACTTATTATCGGTTTAATGAAACCATAAGCCCTACCTTACCAGTATTGAGAACTAGCATGGTAGTATAAACGTAAGATGCGACCTTTTAAGAAAAATAAACCAGAGATAAAGCAACGCGGCAATTACGCCTTCATTGACAGCCAAAACCTTAACCTTGGAACCCAGAAAATGGGCTGGAAGATGGATTGGAAGAAATTTAGGGAATTCCTTAGGGATCAGTACAATGTCGAAAAAGCCTTCATGTTTATCGGTTACATGCCAGACTATGAAAAATTATATGACCAGTTGCATTCCCAAGGCTACTTGGTAGTTTTAAAACCGACGCTTGAAATGTTTGCAACTGAGTCGAAAACGACTGAAGCAGGGGGGTTGATGTCCGAGGAAAACACCAAAGAGCCAGAGGAGAAAAAAATAGCTCCGAAGGGTAACGTTGATGCCGACTTGGTACTCTACGTTTTAAAGGAAATGCCCAACTACCATAAGGCAGTAGTAGTATCGGGAGATGGAGATTTCTACTCAATGATTGAATATTTAGACCAAAAGCAAAAATTACACAAGCTGCTGACGCCAAACTGGCAATATTCCAGTCTTTTAAAGCCCTATGAACGTTATATCGAGCGCCTTGACCAAAAGCGCAAGGAGCTGCGCTACCATGACCATCACAAGCGGAAGCCAAACCAGAAGCCGGAACCTCAACAAGGCTCACGGCATTAATCCTGTACCCGTAACCTTAAACCCTGTACTCTATAAATCATGACCCAAGCGGAGGCTCTGGCTATTTTAGAGTCGGGCCAGTCGGTGCTGCTGACTGGTGCGGCCGGTACTGGCAAGACTTATGTTTTGAATCAGTTTATTCGGCGCGCCCGAGCGAGTGGTAAGAATGTGGCGGTTACAGCTACTACCGGACTGGCGGCAACTCACCTGAACGGCACAACTATTCACGCCTGGTCGGGTATTGGTGTGCGCGACTTAATTGACGAAGGATTTTTTCATAAAATGAGCAAGCAGCGCACTGACCTTATTAATAAAGCGGACATATTAATTATCGATGAAGTCAGCATGTTACATGACTTCCGCTTGGATATGGTTGAAGAAATCACCCACTCAGTACGAGGTGGTGAGAGACCTTTTGGAGGACTGCAGGTAATATTGTGTGGTGATTTTTTCCAGCTGCCACCAATAAATAGACGCGATAACCGGCAGGGAAGTTTTGTAACAGGATCGCAAACCTGGAAGAACGGCGCCTTTACAGTCTGTTACCTGGAAGAACAATTCCGCCAGAGCGAAGATAATGCCTACGGAGCGATTTTAAATGGCATACGAGCGGGGCAACTGACCCGTAGCCAGCTTGAGGCCTTGCAGCAGCGATCTGAAGGAGTTGCCAGTCCATTTACTACCCGTACACGGCTGTTAACTATCAACGTTGATGTCGACGCTATCAATGCAGAGCATTTGGAGGACTTAAAAGAAAAAAACTATGAATATAAGATGGAAACCAGCGGTCGTAAGCAATATATTGAAACCCTGATGCGTTCCTGCCTGGCACCCGAAACATTGAACCTCAAACGGGGAGCACTGGTAATGTGTATCAAAAATAGTCAAGACAGGAAATATGTAAATGGCAGTTTAGGAATAGTGGAGGATTTTGAGCCTTACACCAATTATCCGGTTGTTAAACTTACAAATAACAAAGAAATTACCATTAAACCCGAATCCTGGGAACTAATGGACGGCGACAAGCGACGGGCGACGGTTACGCAGCTGCCGCTACGGCTAGCTTGGGCCATTACCGTTCATAAGAGTCAAGGCATGACGCTCGATGCTGCTCAGATTGATTTGAGCAAGGCCTTTGTCGAAGGCATGGGCTATGTAGCATTAAGTCGGGTACGCGGACTAAAATATTTAATTTTGGACGGGTTGAACGGTATGGCGCTACGTACGAGCCCGCTTGCGCGGCAGCTTGATATCGAACTGCGCGCTCGCAGCCAGACTACACGGCAAGAATACAAAGATGTGATTGATGACTGGCATAAAAGAGAAGAGCTGCGGAAGAATGAACCAGAAAAGCCGGTCAAAACAGGGAAAAGCTGGGCAGAAAAGTTAGAAAAAATGCGTGAGGAATACCCAAATGCCTATAGGCCATGGGCGGAGGCAGAGGATGTAAAGCTTGTTAAATTATTTGCTGGTGATGTCAGTGTTAAATCTTTAAGTAAGATGATGGGGCGGCATCCCGGGTCTATCCGAGCCCGGCTTAAGAAGCATTTCGGTGAAGATGTAGTTTTTAAAAAATAGTTTTTGTACTTTCTCCGGCCAAAGAAACTCAGCATTCGCTCACTTTTTGGCACTAAAGATCAAAATAAGGCTAAGTATAGGTGGTGCTAGTTATCTCAATATTACAATTATTTGATATGAAATATAGTTTAGGAATATTAATTTACGTTTGCTAGACGAACATAATCAAACAAAGGTAGAATATAAGCAATGCCTAAAAAAATTCTTGAGAGGGTGGGTAAAAAGCCTTATTTTACTGATAAAAATTTTGTATTGTATAACGACGACTCTGTAGAATTTCTAAAACTGCTTCCTGCGGATAGTATAGATATGATTTTTGCGGATCCTCCTTACAACCTATCTAACGGTGGGTTTACAGTACATGCGGGTAAGATGGTAAGCGTCAATAAAGGTAAGTGGGATGTAAGCAAAGGGTTGGACGAGGATTTTGTGTTTCATCATCGCTGGATCCAAGAATGCTGGCGAGTCTTAAAACCCAGTGGAACAATATGGATTAGCGGTACATATCATTCCATTTACCAGTGTGGGTATGCCCTGCAATTACTCGGTTATAAAATACTCAATGATATCGCATGGTTTAAGCCTAATGCTTCTCCAAATCTCAGCGGGCGTTATTTTACTGCAAGTCATGAAACACTACTTTGGGCTCGCAAAAATCCAGAAGCCAAGCACATTTTTAATTATAAGGATATGAAAAACGGCGAATGGCACAAAAACGACTTTATTAAAAAGGCTGAGAAGCAAATGCGTAGTGTTTGGGCAATTGGTACACCCAAAGCAGAGGAAAAAATATTTGGTAAACATCCAACCCAGAAACCAATGGCATTACTTGAAAGAATAATACTGGCTTCAACTAACCCTGGGGATGTTGTAATAGATCCCTTCACGGGTAGCTCTACGACAGGACTTGTTGCAGCCAAACACGGACGTCAATTTATTGGCATAGACTTAGAAAAGGAGTACCTTGACCTATCAAAGAAACGTTTCATTCATCAGAGAGAAAGGCTACTATGAAAAAAGGTGGAGTAGGTGGTGCCAACACTCAAACAGGGATTAAATTTGAAGGCAGAGTTGATCTGTTAACAAAACTTGACCAACTTACCGATTATGAAGTCAATGGACATACAATCCTTTTCAAAGGTGAAGAGGTTGCATACTCATATCGGAAGAATTCTTTGTATGTATTCCTTAAGGAACAAGGAGTAGATTATAAAAACTATATTTCTAAACGGTTACTTCCAGATGATGCCATTTATGTCATAAAAGACAACACAGTTTATATAATTGAAATGAAATTTCAAATTGTAGCAGGTTCAGTTGATGAGAAACTACAAACTTGTGATTTTAAAAAGAAACAATACCAAAAACTTTTTGCTTCGCTTAACTACGAAGTGGAATATATTTATGTGCTGAGCGATTGGTTTCGCAAAGAGGAGTATAAAGACGTACGTGATTATATAGTGTCAGTTGGTTGTCGTTTCTATTTCGAATACTTGCCTCTTAAAGAGATTGGTTTGCCCGTACCAAAACTAAACTAGGAACAAGTTGTACTTCAATCCCATAACCTAAACTGTGTATATGGCAGGTGTTTTCCGCATACTTTTTGACAAAAAAAAGTAGCGATTTGTTTCTTAATCAGAAGATAAGCAGTTATTTGTTACAATAAACCATATATGGATAAACCCGCAAAAACAAAAAAGCCCAACATTCGGGAAATTATGGGCGAAGATTTTATGTGGGGAGCTAGTACAGCCGGGCACCAAGTCGAGGGCGGTAACTATGACCAATGGACTGTGTGGGAGTTAGCGCATGCTAAGGAACTGGCAGAGACGGCGGCCGACAGGTTGCGCTGGCTGCCAGGCTGGCTAAATATTAAAGACCAAGCCGAAGATCCGGATAACTACGTAGCTGGCAAGGGTGTAGACCATATCCACCATTATAAGGAAGACTTTGCAATCTTAAAAAAACTTAACATGAATGCTTTTCGTTTTGGCATCGAATGGAGCAGAGTAGAGCCAGATATGGGGGTATGGGACAAAACTGCCTTGGATCACTACCATAATTACCTGGATGAACTAAAAAAACTGGGGATGGAGCCGATTGTTAACCTTTGGCATTGGACAATGCCGGTATGGTTTGCCGAAAGCGGCGGCTTTAGCAAACGGAATAACATAGCGCGGTTCGTTCGGTTTGCAAAAAAAATTGCCGAGGAGTTTGGCGATGAAATTACCTACGTTTTAACCATTAACGAGCCAAACGTCTATTGCTCATTCAGCTATATGAGCGGTGAGTGGCCACCGCAGGAGAAAAACATAGTTAAAGCCCTCTGGACGTACGGCAATCTTGCCAAAGCGCACCGGGAAGTCTACAAGGTGATGAAAAATCTCAAGCCCCATTTACAGATAGGTGTTGCAAGCCAGTTCGGTAACGGCCAACCGAAGCGACCTGGCCACTGGCTTGACAGCAGGGTAGCTAGACTTGCGGATTACGGTTGGAACTGGTGGTTTATAAATCGCATTAGGCATTGTCAGGACTTTGTTGGCTTTAATTATTATTTTACAAACTACTACCAAGGTATGAAGATAGTAAATCCACAGACTCCCTTAAACGATCTGGGCTGGTATATGGAGCCGGGTGGTTTAGCCGAAGTCATCATTAAGACGTGGCTGCGTTACCGTAAGCCGATTATGATAACCGAGAATGGCGTAGCTGACCAAAAAGACGCACAGCGCCAGTGGTGGCTGGAAGAAACATTTGAAGCGTTAATTACCGCCCGCAAAGCTGGTGCCGATGTGATTGGATACCTGCATTGGAGCCTGCTTGATAATTTTGAGTGGAAATATGGCTGGTGGCCGAAGTTCGGCCTTATTAAAGTGGACAGGGAACGGGGCATGAAACGGGTAGTCCGACCCAGCGCAGTGTGGTTATCAGAGCAATTGAAACTGGATGCGGATGAGCGTTAAAGCAATTTTATCGTTAGTAGGAGCCTTAGTACTAGCTATTATTATCGTAGCGTCAATCCGGCTCATAATACTGCGTCGCAGCATAGCCGAATATCGGAAATATTGGGAGCAACAGGCCGGGGAATCTATAGCTGAAAACGCATTTATCTATATTGCACTCGGTGATTCAGCAGCCCAGGGCATAGGTGCCAGTTCTCCTGAACGAGGTTATGTCGGATTAGTAGCTAAAAATATAGAAGAGAAGATTAAACGGCCGGTACATGTGATAAATCTGAGCGTAAGTGGTGCTAAGGTAGCTGATGTATTGAGTGGCCAGTTACCTAAGTTAAGTAAATACCCGCCTCCTGAAATTGTAACTATTGAAATAGGTGCAAACGATGTTGGTAGTTTTAACGCGGATAAGTTCAGACTTGAATTTAGTCAGCTGCTTAATGAACTGCCCGCTAACACCTTGGTTTCTAATGTGCCTTCTTTTCGTGGGAGCATCAAAAATAACCTAAAGGGCCATTCCCGTGATGCTAGTGAAATAGCTACCGAATTAATCAAACAAAAACCTGAATTGTTTTTTGCAGATATTCATGCTGCCACCGACGCCCTTGGGCTTGGAGATTATGCCGCAGATTACTTCCATCCGAATGATAGGGCATATAAAAAGTGGGCCGAAGCTTTTATATCAGCCATCGAACAAAACAACCTTCTTTTGTAGGCGTTGTAAATTTATTTCAACTTAAGCTAGTGGCTAAGTTCATTTGTAATCTAGTGTCTAATTACCATTAACTGGCGCTATATGTTGTGTAGTAGTGTGCGACAGCAATAATCTGTGGATAAGCTGAGCTTTATGGTAGTAAAAAAGCAATAAAACGCTTGCGTATGGGTAAGTGTGGGGAGTATGCTCATATCAGTGGGTAAAAGTGGGTAGCAAAAATAGCTACTCGTAAAACAAAAAAACAAAAACCACTGTAAGTTAAATCAAAGGACCAATAGGTGGACTATTTCGAGAGGAAACTTGACGACAAACGACGGTTAACCATACCGGTCGAGTTGCGTGCCGAGTTTTCTAGTGGAGTAGTCATAACTAGAGGTTTTCAGGATTATCTCCATCTCTACCCGAAAACGGTATGGGACGAAGAAGTCGAGCCGAAGCTCAAGGGGAGTATCCTTGATGAGCAGATTGCAGACATCAACGTTCAATTCCGGATGGGCCGGGTTGAGTCTGCTATTGATGACAAGCAGGGCAGGATATCACTTGAACACCACCACCTTGATTACGCACATATAGCCCGTGATGTAATCGCGGTACGAGCCGGACGCTACTGGCGCATTCAAGCCAAAGCTTGAAAATAAGCCAGCAGGCAATGATCTTTTACAATCAGCGATGCAAGCATTAGAAACTATAAAAACCGACTCGAGGTCAGCGAATCGGCAGCCAGCATGTGGCACCTATGGGGCACCACATTTAAAAACCCTAGAACCTTACTTTAAAAAACACCTCCCAAAACTCCACCTCACACAATAAGTCTCTCAAAACTTACGGTCTGGATGATGGTAAAAGATAGTAGACGGTCTCGAAACCGGCTCTCGTAAATCCTTTTACCGCTATAATTGTCCAGGCTGAACAAAAACAAAAACACCAAAAAAACAAAAAGTTGGCTGCTGGTTCGGTGACCTTGCAAAAAAACAAAAAGCAAAAACATGTCCAAAAACAAAAACACAAACAATATAAATCATATTCCAGTCATGCTTCAAAGCGTACTGCAAATTTTAGACCCTAAGCCGGGGCAGAGATACCTCGACGTAACGGCCGGGTACGGTGGGCACGCTCAAGCAATACTGGAACGCACCTTAGTGCCGGAATCAGCCGTGCTGGTCGATCGCGACCAGATGGCAATTGATCGGCTCAATGACGTTTTCCAGGGTCGTGGCGTACAAGTATTCCACAAAGATTATTTGTCCGCAGCCTTGGAGCTCTCTCAAAAAGAATGTACGTTCGATATTGTGTTAGCGGATTTGGGAATGTCGTCACCGCACCTTAATATAGCGAGTCGTGGGTTTAGTTTTCGCTATGATGCACCGCTAGACATGCGTATGGATCAACGCCAAGAACTTACAGCTGCAACTATGGTCAATAGTTATAGTGAAGAGGACTTAGGCGAGATTTTGCGTTTGTATGGCGAAGAGCCAAAAGCTCGAGCTATAGCGAAGCTATTGGTCGCCAAACGACCGGTTAAAACCACCACGGAACTTGCACAAATAGTTGCCCTAGCTTGGCCGGGGTACAGTAAGGTCCATCCCGCAACAAGGACGTTTCAAGCGCTCCGTATAGCGGTTAATGACGAACTTAGCCTGTTACAATCAGCGCTACCAGTTATGTTAGATCTTCTGGCCCCGGAAGGGCGTCTGGCTATAATTACTTTCCATTCTCTAGAGGATCGTATCGTAAAACAGTTCTTTGCTGACAACGCAGGGGATAGGTACGATAGCGATTTCAGGAACCTGACTAAAAAGCCGGTTGTTCCAAGCCCTGATGAAATAGTTTCCAATCCGCGAGCGCGCAGTGCAAAACTGCGAGCCGTAGCAAAAATAAAAAACCAACAGAAAGGAGATGCTTGACGTTATGCCTATACAGGTAAAAAGCAGCTCCAGGGCCTATCGAATAAAGGTGAGAATCCTTTAGGCGTACTCCCAAAAAAAAAACAACTTCAGGTATGGCAGCACGTGTCGCGCGGCTGCCAGCCTGGAGCGGTAGCTAGCTTTGCCTGAAAACATTTTTAGGTAAACGTAACAATCATAAAATAATTGCCTATGACGTATTCTAGTTCGCTGGCTATGAGCCGGCAGCGCTATGCACGCCGCAATCAAAACGCGGTGAGTTATAGGCGCGAGCAACGAGGCATTGGCCCCGTTAGCAATACGATAATTCTCATCATCTTAGGCTGTATATTGGGCTTGCTATATTTGACGCAAGTTACTAAAACTAATGCGTTTGGGTATAAAATCAATGAACTGCGTACCGAAGCCACAAACCTGCAGTCCGAACACGACGAGCTTGAAGTAGCCTCGGCACGTTTACAGTCGCTTGAACGCGCTAAAAACAGCCCAGTTGCCAACAATTTAGTTTCAGTCGCACCAAGTGGAATCGTACAAAACTAACCTCAATTAAGGAACTCCGGTTGCCGATTGTTAAGCGTACACCTCAGAGCCTGTCTGGACCTTCCATTACGGTCAGCAGTGCTAAACGGGCCCGTATTATCTATGGGCTACTACTTCTTGTGTCTTCGGTTTTTATCATACGGTTGTTCTACTTGCAGGTTATTAGACATGATTATTACCGCCAGGCCGCGCTTGATTACCAACTGAAAGAGTATCAAATTCCAGCAGAGCGGGGGGTTATACTGGCCCATAATGGCAGCCAAACTACACCGCTGGTTCTGAATGAGACAAAATACACACTATTTGCCGATCCTATTTATGTCAAGGAGCCTGAAAAGCATGCCGTTGAACTGGCGGCGATTATCCAAGGTGATGCCGGTGCATTAGTTAGTCAGCTTAAGACTCCGGATACTAGATATGTTGTTTTAGCAAAAAAATTAAGCCGCGAACAACACGAAAAGATTAATGAACTAGATATAGCTGGCATAGGGACGAGGGAAGAAAGCTATCGTACCTATCCCCAGGGCTCGCTGGCCGCGCAAATCTTAGGATTCGTTAATGACGACGGTAATGGCCAGTATGGTATTGAACAGGCGCTTGATGAACGGCTCCAGGGCGTGCCTGGGGAGTTAAAGGCAATTACCGATGCCCGTGGTGTGCCGCTGGTTTCCAATCCGGACAATATTGTTACTGAAGCTCAGACAGGTGAAGGGGTTACGTTAACTATTGATCTTGGCATGCAGAGGCAAGTCGAGGACTTATTGAAGGCTGGACTGGATCGGGCTAAAAGTAGCTCCGGCAGTGCGCTTATAATCAACCCTAATGACGGTGCGGTAAAAGCCATGGCCAATTATCCGAGTTATGACCCAGCTAATATACAGAACGTGATTAACCTTGCGGACTTTTCCAATACTGCTGTCAGCTCACCGCTTGAAGTCGGCTCCATTATGAAGACTCTGACGGCAGCGGCAGCTTTCGATCAAGAAGTTGTGGCTCCTAGCACGTCATTTTATGACGAGGGATTTGTTTTAATTGGTGACAGGAAAATTACTAACGTTCGCTATAACCCAGGTACCCAGACCGTAGAATCGGTATTGGTTAATTCTCTTAATACCGGCGCCGTCTGGTTACTCAAACAGATTGGCCGCGGTGATATCAATGAGCGTGCCAGATTAACTTGGTACGACTATATGACTAAACATTACTTCTTAGGAACTACAACAGGTATTGAGCAAGCTGGTGAGGCCGAAGGTTATATACCGTCGCCAGAAGACACAGGCTATGGTATCAATGTTACCTATGCCAACACCGCCTTTGGACAGGCCCTGACTGCAACACCTTTGCAAATGGCAGCAGCTTTTTCGGCCATCATCAACGGTGGTGTTTACTATCAGCCTCGGCTAGTAGATAGCTATAAAAACGCCGATGGTGAGGAAAATATGCAAGCGCCAATTATTAAAAAAAGAGACGTTGTAAGTAGGCAAGCTTCTGATAATATGGTTGGTCTGCTTCAGAGAGTTGTAGCTCAGAATATACCGGCAGCCACTCGTGCCGGTTATAGCGTTGGAGGAAAAACTGGAACAGCTGAAATCGCTCGTCCAAGCGTGGAGGGTGGTGGTTATTATAGTGATCGTTTCAATGGAACGTACATAGGTTTTGTAGGCGGTGATCGGCCGGAGTACGTTATCATTATCAGGGTTAACGAGCCAGGAATTCCAGGTTTTGCCGGCTCGGCAGCAGCAGCTCCGATATTCCGTGATGTCAGCAATATGCTACTTGATAATTTCGGGGTTACGCCCAAATCACAATAAGCGTACAATATAGATAGAAACCGCCCAACAAACATGCAAGAAACTATAACAATTATTATCGAACAAGAAACATTACTAAGAATCATGGTATTAAGCTTTGCCGGTTTCTTAATCAGTATGCTTTTAACGCCTTTTTATACAACGCTTGCTTATAAGTACCAGTGGTGGAAAAAGGCTAGAACCGACACCGTTACTGGCGAGAAGGCTAGTGTTTACCAGTCATTGCATGGGGAAAAACACCGCCGAAATATACCGACTATGGCTGGCGTTATCTTTGTAGCCAGTATTGCGCTCGTGACACTATCTGGCAATCTGATTAGGACCGAAACCTGGCTACCACTTGCGGCAATGGTTGGAGCCGGGCTAATAGGACTAGTCGACGATGTTTTTAATACGCGCAGCACAGGTGGTATTGCCGGAATGCGGGCTAAGATTAAACTCTTTTTAATTACGATGGTCGCCAGTGTGGGCGGCTGGTGGTTCTATGATAAGCTGGACGTCAGCTCAATCCATATTCCATTCGTTGATTCGCCTTTGCAACTCGGCATCCTAATAATTCCTCTGTTTGTCCTGGTTGTAGTCTCTACTGCCAACGCTGTCAATATCACCGATGGTCTTGACGGACTGGCTGGCGGGTTGGTGTCAATTGATTTTGCTATGTATGCGTTAATCGCGTTTTTAGAAGGACGTTACGGTGTGGCTGGCTTCTGTATGACCATTGTCGGGGCACTTTTAAGTTATACATGGTTCAATATATTCCCAGCGCGCTTCTTCATGGGAGACGTCGGATCGTTTGCATTGGGCACGGCCTTGGGCGTTGTTGCGATGTTAACCGATACAGTGTTGATATTGCCGATTATTGGCTTTGTTTTTGTAGTAGAAGCTGGCTCAAGTTTGCTGCAGATTTTATCTAAAAAATTACGTAAAGGACGAAAAATATTCCGCATAGCTCCAATTCACCATCACTTTGAAGCCCTGGGATGGGAAGAAACCAAAGTAACTATGCGGTTCTGGGTAGTAGGTCAGGTGATGGGTGTCTTAGGTCTCATAGTCTATATTTTTGGTGGCAAATTATGAACGTAACCATCCGTTCTCGCCGACCAAGTCTTGATGAGCCACGCCGCCGCCATCGACCAGATTACTGGCTACCACTGATTGCAGTCGCATTACTATCTATTGGCTTGGTCGTTGTTTATGCTATTAGTCCCGGTATGAGCGCCCTAAAAGGAGTGTCAGAAAGCTATTATATTTCCAAGCAGTTGATTGCCATATTACTAGGTGTGGCAGCATTCATTATCCTATCGAAAGTTCCTTATACATGGTGGCGCAGGGCAGTGCTACCGCTTATTATAGCCGCGATAGTATCGGCAGTGGCTGTCCAGTTATTTGGTTCGCGTGTTAACGGTGCCTATCGTTGGATTCAGGTTGGCGGCGTTTCTTTTCAGGCTGCAGAACTAATAAAATTCGCGTTACTTATATGGATGGCTGATTTGCTAGCTCGTCGCAAAGCCGAAAGTCGGCTCGGAAATTCTCGTTTGACTTTGCAACCACTGGTGATTGGCATGTGTGCAATTGGTATAGTGGTGGGAGTAATGCAAAGTGACTTCGGCTCGACAGCCGTTATGGTCGGTATGGCAGCAGCCATGATGTTTGTGGCCGGGGTGCCGCTGAAACGGCTAGCAATAGTCGGCGGTGTAATTGTTATAGGGGCCTTTTTGCTCATTTCTACATCAAGTTACCGTCGTGAGCGCTTAACTACTTTTATAAACCCAACAGCTGACTGTCAGGACGCCGGCTACCAGTCGTGCCAAGCGCTAATAGCAGTCGGATCTGGCGGTATGTTTGGGCTTGGTCTGGCGCGCAGTATCCAGGCTTACGGTTATCTACCAGAGGCTGCGAATGATTCGATTTTTGCAATCTTAGCAGAAAAATTCGGATTCTTAGGAGTGTCACTGATAATTGCCGCTTATGCAGTGTTCTTTGGCCGATTAACACGAATAATCGAACGCGCCCCCGATGATTTTAGCCGCTTGATAATTACTGGCATGTTAGCCTGGTTCAGCGTGCAAACTATTATTAATATTGGTGCTATGATTGGTTTGTTGCCGCTTAAGGGCATTACGCTTCCATTTGTCAGTTACGGCGGCACCAGCTTATTATTTGTAACTGGCGCCTTGGGAATTGCTTTTCAAATTTCGCGCTATGCGGCACTTTCAGGCAAGACTAACGACTCAGGAGCGACCTCGTATGACGATACTGCTTACGGGCGGGGGAACAGGCGGCCATATTACGCCGCTGCTGGCCGTCGCACGTGAATTAAAACAGCTTGATCCTAGCTTAAACCTTATCGCAGTCTGCGAAAAGAATGCTAAATTCGTGTCTTTATTTGACAAAGAACCTGCAATAGACCAAGTACACCAAGTAAGGGCGGGGAAGTTCCGCCGCTACAGCGGTATGAAACTACGACATAAAATAACCGATATTAAGACTATAGGTAAGAATGTAAGGGATAGCGCTTATGTCTTAGCCGGTTACAGACAAGCCCATAAATTAATTAAAGATTTAAAACCTGACGGAGTGTTTATTAAAGGTGGCTATGTCGGAGTTCCGGTCGGTCTGGCGGCCGCTCGGCTTAAAGTGCCTATTATCACGCATGATTCAGATTCCACCCCAGGACTAGCTAACCGAATTATAGCTCGCTGGGCGACCGTTCACGCCACAGGTATGCCAGCCGAATATTATGACTATCCGAAAGATAAGACAGTATTTATCGGTATACCGGTTACGTCTGATTTCAAAATTGTCAATGATAAAGAACGTACCCAATACCGCGATGATTTAGGACTGGCCGATTGTCAAAGCGTCATAACGTTGATTGGAGGTAGCCAAGGGGCCGAACAGCTAAATAATGATATGGTCAGCATTGCTGGTCGCCTAATGCACTCAGATGAGCATTTGGGCATCATCCACGTGACTGGACTAGCCCATGAACGCAATATACAGCAGAGTTATAATAATGAACTGCTGGCAGATGAGCGCCGACGGGTTGTTGTTAGGGGCTTTGTAACTGACATGTATCGTTACAGCGGGGCCGCCGATGTTGTTATCACCAGAGCAGGGGCCAACGCTACCTCTGAACTAGCAATCCAAAGGCTGCCAATTATAGTTGTACCAGGTAGGTTGGCTAGCGGCCACCAGGATAAGAATGCACGTATTCTGGAAGAAAAGGGTGCTGCCATCGTGGTGGCTTATGGGGATAGCGAAGGCCTGTATGAGGCCATACAAGAGTTGCTTAAAAACACCGACCGGCGTCAGGATATGGCTGAACAACTTCATTTGCTGGCTAAGCCGCATGCCACCAAACATTTGGCTGAACTTATATTAAAAACTTTTTCAGGTCAAGGCAGATAGACATATATGTTCCACCGCCGCCAGAGCGTACCGCGTCAGCGTCCGGACAGTATCCGTCCCAGAGGCACTAAGGGCGTTTTTTCTTATTACAGTACCCCAAAAAGCAATGTCAGGCCGGGGAATAGAATGGAAAAGGCCATAGATAACATCGAAGTTGGGAGTAAAGCTCGTTCATTACCGGTACTAGTTGCCTTATCAGTAATAATATTAAGCATCTTAGCTAGCCTAACGGTTTCTATCCGTCCTAGTGTTAGTTTTGTCAAAGGTCAGACGGCACTTTATCGCAGCCAGTCGGATTATGAGAATGCCGCCCAAAATATATTAAGTAGGAAATTATCGAACCAAACGAAACTTACAATCAACACCGGTAACGTAGAAGAGGAACTTGTAAACAGTTATCCGGAATTAGCAGCTGCAGCCTTTCGTCTGCCGGTTATTGGCCGCCGTGCCAATCTTGTACTAGAGCTGAGGTTGCCGGCTATAATCCTGACTACCACTAGTAAGGCATATATACTCGACGACAGCGGGCTAATTGTAAGCGACTTGCAAAGTCTGGCAGTAGAGGCCAGAAGCGGCCTGCCGGTAGTACTGGATCAGGGAGGACTAGATCTTAAGGTTGGCGACCAGGCGGTTACAAGTGAAACGGTACGATTTATACAAGCTATAACTGCGCAGCTTCAGGCCCAAAACCTGGTAGCTTCCCAGTTGACACTACCGGCTTCGGCCAATCAGCTCGACATCATACTTAAAGATACTCCTTATTACATCAAAACCGACCTTTCAGGAGATGCAAGGGTGCAACTGGGCAGCTATTTAGCAGTCAAGGGCAGACTACTTAAAGATAATATTACACCTGCCGAATATATTGACGTCAGGGTAGAGGAGAAGGTGTTCTATAAGTAAAGGGTAGAGGGTTAAAGATAAAACGTCGTTAGTAAGCACAGCTGTACTTAAATCTAAATTCTTGGCCCAACGCCTAGAGAGCAATAAGGGTAGTGCCCCGTTACCCTGCGGGTGTTCATATTATGTTTATATTGTAGGTTGCAGTAAAAAAACATATAAAAATATAATTATATAAAAAAGCAAATATTGCAAATAGGGAAGGATAAGGTAGGGGTGTGGAAAAATCGTGAAAACCATATAGAAAGCAAGTTTTCACGGTAAATAGCAAATACTTAGGCAATATGCTTATAAAATACTATGCAGGTGCTTAAGGCTCTAAATTAAAGTAATGTGAACCGCCTATGCAAATAATCCTAAGTTATAAGCATAAATACTATGATAATAGTTAAAACTCCCCTGTAGTAGGGGTATAGTAAATCATTTACAAATGATATATAAGAGTCGTAAAATATACATTGTGCGACGTTCTTAATATACCTGCTTTCATTCCCCTAACACTTTCCTAATTACTGGCATTTACTTATTTATTTTTAATTTTTAATTCTTTTTGCCAATCACCCGCTCTAACGCAAGTGGATGATTTCTTCAGTTTCGTTTAAGTGCTTCGGCTGTATGTCTTTAGGTTCAGTATGTTCGTTATTTGTATGGTTCTGGGCAGCATGTTTTTTATGACGTGATCGAGTGCGTTTATGTTTGGCTGGTGGTTCAGTCTTACTATTTAGCTGAGATTCTACAGCATGGTTAATGATAACCCGGGACAGAGTCGCTGCCTTGCCTGTTTCTTCGTGTGGGATTGGACGGTGTTCTTGTAACTGAGGCCTGACAAAGCTGCCCGGAGCTGGGCCAAGCTTTTTAGCCATGTTTTCCCTAACCCGGGCTTCGACTTCTGCACGGCTTTGGGCATAGTGTTTGCGGGACAGGGCAACAATTTCCTCGGTGTAATCCGCTTGCACTGGCGGCTGGTTTAAACTGGAACCGGAAAAAGGCGGCGACTTCTCACCATTGATTGTCATGGTACTTACGAAAAATCGATTATGAAGCTGAATCAAATCGCCGGGTTCGAACTGCGGGGCGAAGTATTTGCTTAAGAACGAGGCATCATCGGCGCCGACGCGAAAGCTGACCATAGAGCCTACGTTACCAAAAACAGCGTCTCGGACTACCGGATCCATTTGTGAAACATACTGATTGGCGATGCTTAGATTGAGTCCGTATTTGCGGGCTTCGCTTAAAATAACTGCGAATGAATCAGTTGCAAAGTTCTGGAATTCGTCAACATAAAGGTAGAACGGCTTACGTTCGCTCATGCCCACATTGGCCCGGCTCATGGCTGCTAACTGAATCTTAGTGACCATCAATGCTCCCAATATCGCTGCATTGTCCTCGCCTACAAGGCCCCGGCTTAAGTTAACCATCAATATCTTGCCTTCATCCATAAGTTTACGGATACTGAAAGTGCTTTTAGGTTGTCCTACGATGTTTCTAATCATCGGGTTGGCCGTGAAGGCGCCGACTTTATTTAATACCGGTGCAACGGCTTCGGCGGCAAACTTATCATTCCAGCTTGCGAACTCTGTCACCCAGAACGTCTTTACTACTGGATCGGTAAGGTATTTAATCACATCGTCTCTGAAGGCTTTCTCTGTCAGCATGCGGGTAATATCGAGCATAGTTGACTCGGGATAGTCTAGTAGCGCCAGGATGGTATAGCGCAGGATATACTCCAACCTTGGGCCCCAGCTATCGAACATGCGTTTCAAAACGCCTACTAACTCAGAGCTTATGTGATTCTTTAGGCTTTGGTCGGTGACTTCTAACGGATTAAAGCCAATCGGGAATTCCATATCGGACGGATTAAAGTAAACCACGTCGTTTAAACGACGTTTTGGGATGAAGCGGAGCATATTTTGGGCATAATCACCGTGCGGATCAATAACACAGAAGCCCTGGTCGTAATAAATGTCGGATAAGGTCAAAAGTTCAAGCAAGCCGGTTTTGCCGGTGCCAGTCTGCCCAATAACGTAAATATGCCGGCCACGGTCGACACGGTTCATACCGAAAATTGTGTTAGTACCACGGAAGTTTGTGACACCAAAAAGGCTCAAATCCTGCTCGTTGTCGCCATCTATGACCGGTATATTGGATGGCGGTTCGGCCGTCTTGGTGGTAGCCCAGACAATATTGGGGGTTTCGACAGAAGTATGCGGCAGGTGAAATAGGCTCGCCAGCTCCTCTATATTCAATATATATCCGCTATCGATAAAGAAACGGGCGCGATATTCGGTCAGTTTATCCATGCTAAAACTTGCTGTCTTTCCTTGGAAGCCATTCAAGTTGGTGGTATTAAACTGCTTGAAGGCGCCGTGGATAGCCTGCATGCGCAGTTTTGCCATCTGTTGGTCGTGTCCGGCGTAAACTATCCGTATTTTTACCTGATAGCCTAATTTGACCCCCTTCTCTTCTATGGCACGTATACGGGTCTTGTCACGCTCGCTTATTTCCGTTGCTCCACTCTTACTGCTCGCTTCAGGTGGCTTTACCAAGGCACCGAAGGCTTGACCGACAAATGCTGCCCCGGAGCCAGCAAATATGCCTCCCCCGCCCTGGATCTTACGGATCATTTTACTGCCGCGCTTATGCCAGTCATCACTTATCGGTCGGGCCAGAATCTGAATCCAAACTTCTTCGTCAGGTTGATCGAGTTTAGCCAACGTGGCTGTTATTGCCGCCAGCGGGTCGACTTCAAAACTCGGAAAAGTTTTAATAGGTATTGTTTCGTGGTCAGTCAGAACCAATTCGCTGGTATAGATTACAGATTGATCTAAGCTGCGGGTTGAATAATCATCCGGTTGTTCATATATCTGCACCGTTGGGTATTGGGCGTAAAGCTGGCCTTCTACGAATGGCTGTAGATGCTTGGGAGTCCAGATATAAAAGCGGATGCGTTGGCTCATAGCCACCATCTCTAATGAAATATGATCCTGCATGCCACCCTCAAACCGTACTTCCCTTTTTGTACGCAGTATTCCGTGTAAAGCCGCCAGCATCTGCTCGGCTGCCAGTTCCTTCTTATCGTTGGTGCGTGGAATCTCCAACAGGAGCAGTATGTCCCCGTTTGATTTTCTGCCGGTATTTTTAGTTCGTCGTAATTTCATAAGTCTCTATTTGCTATATGGCTGTATGCCATAAGCAATTCTCACTATATGATTATACAACTAAACAGAACCAACGAATAAGTCCGATAGTTATTACTTTTCGTCTGTGAGTGAGTAGGTGGCCTTGGCGACTCGTTTAAACTGGGGTTTACCCTGTAGGTTCAAAAGGATAGTTGTCTCTTTGACATAGCGGTTCTTAAGTACACGCTTGACGATTTCGTCACGATGCAGTGGCTCGCCTGCCTTTTTTAGTACCTCGGTAATAATATCGGCGACGGTTCCCTTCTTATAGCCCCATTCTTTAAGAGCGTAGATACCACGGCCGATTAATATAAAGCGGTCATCTTTAATAAGCTCGTTATGGATAGCCTGGGTAGTGACGTCCTTGCGCTTAAAGCTTGAGTCTTTAATTGCAGCTGCAATCTCATTAAAGTGCATGTGTTTACCGTTTTCGTGCAAAATAACATAGATTTTATCGCGAATGTTCTTAGGATTGACCATTGGCCATTTAATTAGGCCCCAGCGACCATTAAGGTTGGCAATTTGCTTGCTGATGCTAGCTAGTGCCCGGGTGTGCGCGACGCTTTTGTCTTTGACGGTCTCGGCTACTATTTCAATCCCGGCCGGTACACCGATTTTCTTAATCGCTTCAACTGTCGCTGTTACCTGATCTTTAAGGGTGTTCTTCTCATGTTCGCTGGCAATGGCTACAGCATGGTAAAAAAAGTCGTTTTCATCAAGTACGCTAAGTTTTGGGCTGAGGTTGGCTAAGAATGAGACCTGAGCTTGGTCAATCTTGCTATTAGCTTTAGTTAAACGTGCGCTCAAGTCACTGACACGAGCAGCCATGCCTAAGCGATGTAGTTCCTGAACCAGTGTTTCCTGAAGCTTTAAAACATTAACAAAGTCACCCTTCTGAGCACTAGCCTTAAGCTTAGTTATAACTGCTTTCTCTAGCTGACGAACGCGTTCACGAGTAATACCCAAGAGTTCGCCTATTTGTTCCAATGTCTCTTTGCGGTCAAATAATCCAAAACGACGTGAAATAATTTCGCGCTCGCGCTCGCGCTCGATGGTATCAAGCACACTTCGAACGACAGATTCGATTTGGGGTTCCGCAGCTTTAGGAGTAGTTTCGGCCATTTGAAGGTATTTCTCGCTTTCCTGTTAGTATAAATAACACCTATGCTAATGCTATTTTAACAGCTATATTTTTAAATGTCAAACATATTTCGCCCGTGTTTTTCTATAACTTATTGTAGCATTGAATAGCCAAGTATGCACAAATTGTTTATGGTAAATTACTAAAACACTTTTTTGCTAATCTGTAGAACCCGTGGACATCTGTTGTAAATTTGTTAAATATGATTTTTTAGTAATGCAATTTTATCCAAAGTTATGTCCTGCCCTCTCCCTCAACAAAGAAGCCTGACTTTTTCTATCTCCGGCCAAAGAACCAATGCTACTTACTATGGACAACCAGAGTGAGACAAAGCTGTTGGACTGCGTTTTTAGTGGCCTGGCTCTTATTAAAAGAAAAGACTCACTTTTTCTTAGTAAACTTCCGCTTTACAAACCGTTTTTTAGCCGGCGCTTCATCCAATAACTTTTGAGCGGCCTTTTTATCCAAAGTAGTTGGGTCTATATCCTTAGGTATACGGGCATTTTTCTTGCCATCCGTAACGTACGGTCCGTAAGGACCACGGAGGATTTTAATCTTACCGAAGTCGGCGACGTTACGTTCGGCAATTTGTACCTGCTTGTCCGCAATAAGTTGCCGGGCTTCCGATTCGGTAATAGTAAATGGGCTTAAGTCTTTGATTGAAACATACATCTTTTCCACTTGGACATACGGTCCAAAGCGGCCCAGGTCTGCTGTAATTGTCTTGCCGTCAGGAGTTGTACCAACTGTTCGTGGTAGATCAAACATCGGCAGGGCTTGCTCTAAAGTAACATTGTCCATAGTGGCACCATCTGGCATCGGCGCGAAGGCCGGCTTTTCTTCTTCTGCTGTTTCGCCTCGTTGAAGCATCGGACCATATCGCCCGAAACGTACGACAATTGGCTTACCAGATTTAGGGTCGGCGCCAAGTGTCCTGGACTGGCTAGTTTCCTCACGGGTTACATCGGCGGAAGCTTTAATAAGCGGCTTAAAAGCGTCGTTATAAAATTCACTAATCATTTTATTCCATTTGGTTTTGCCGTCGGCAATGTCGTCGAATTCTTTCTCGGCCTTCACGGTAAATTCGTAGTCGACAATAGGCATAAAATACTTGGTTAAAAAGTCAGTCGTAATTTCGGCGACTGGCGTTGGCAGTAATTTGTTCTTGTCAGCTCCTGCAGTAACGGTCTCTTTACTTTTGGTAATCTTGCTGTTTTTTAATTTGAGGCTGTTGATTTCGCGCTGCTCACCCTCCAAATCCCTTTTTTCGATATAACCGCGGTCCTGGATGGTCGAGATTGTTGGTGCGTAGGTACTAGGTCGGCCGATCCCCATCTCTTCCATGGCTCTAACTAGGGTCGCTTCAGAATAGCGAGCCGGTGCCCGGCTAAAGGTCTCGGTGGCAGTTATGCTTTCGGCTTCGACTGCCTGGCTTTGTTTGAGAAAAGGTAGCAAAGTATCGTCCTTACCCCCGCCGTATACCTTTAAAAAGCCATCGAATATTAATATTTCGCCCTTAGCTACAAATTGTTCTTTACGGTTGCTAACAGATATAACAATCTCAGTTCGATCGACTTTGGCAGGTGCCATTTGACTAGAAACCGCCCGCTGCCAGATAAGCTTGTAGAGCTTTTTCTGTTGTTCGTCATTACCTGCTGAGTTTTTACTGAAATCGGTAGGACGGATGGCTTCGTGGGCTTCTTGTGCCGAGCTGTTTTTGGTCTTATATTGCCTAACTTGATGGTAGTCTTTGCCGTAAGAACTTATAATAAATTTTTCAGCAGCTCCGATTGCCTGTCCAGACAATATGGTACTATCGGTGCGCATATAAGTTATAAGTCCGGATTCGTACAAACGCTGGGCGAGCGACATGGTCTGACGGACAGAATAACCTAAACGACGGGAAGCTTCCTGCTGCAGGGTGCTGGTTGTAAAAGGTGCCCCTGGGTTGCGGGTCCCGGGTTTTTTCTCGACGCTGATTACCTTAAATTCAGCGCCTATGCAAGCAGTAAGGAATTCTTCAGCCTTGGCAGACGAATCCGGTTTGGTATTGAGTTCGGCGGTGAAGTTCTGTTTAGATGCTAAAAAGTCACCGGTAATCCTAAAGCTACTTAAAGCGGTAAAATCTTTAATTTCCCGCTCGCGTTCAACGATAATTCGTACAGCCACGGACTGGACCCGACCGGCGCTCAAACCCGCCCGAACCTTTTTCCATAATACAGGCGACAATTCATAACCGACCAGCCTGTCCAGTACACGCCTGGCCTGCTGTGCGTCAACAAGCCGAAGGTCTACAGTTCGTGGCTTTTCAATCGCTGCTATAATTGCCGGCTTTGTAATTTCGTGGAATACGATCCGTTTGGTAGTTTTGGGATTAAGGCCGAGAGCAATGCATAAATGCCAGGCAATAGCTTCGCCTTCGCGGTCTTCATCACTTGCCAGCCAGACATCATGGGTTTTAGATAACTTTTTAAGGTCACTGATAACCTTCTTTTTATCCGGTGAAATCTCATAAGTAGGCTCAAAATTCTTGGACTTATCGATACTCAAGCCTTTTTTAGGCAAATCACGTATGTGGCCAAAGCTGCTCCGGACAGTAAAATCCTTACCTAGGTATTTCTCTATCGTCTTGGCTTTAGCCGGGCTCTCTACTATTACTAAGTTCTTACTCATGCTTATGTTTTACTAGTCTACCAGACTAATTAATTTTCCTCGTAGGGCAATCAGTACCCTACGTGATTTTTATTACATTCGCAAGCATTTCATACTTTTCGTTCTTTTGAACTCTTCAGAACGATTGCGCAATCGTTTAAGTATGTAAGCGCTGGAAAGAAAATGTGTTGTTCCTGAGCCGGAAAGGTTTGCAATGGTTCCCCACTACACATCTTTACCCTTCCGGCTTTGCCTTCCATTCGTCAGTCCGTGGCGAACCTCCGATCCCAAAGGATATGGTATTGACCGAGACGGTGCTCGATCTGATCGAGTTCGCCCGAGCCAAGGCCTATGGCCTTCAGCTGACGACGTGACATCAGAATCAAGCTTGCAATCGTTTTGACATCGTTCAAATTGAGCGACTCGACGATGTCGGTATCCAACCCGAGACTAGTGACTGATGATTCCGGTGCGAGTAATTCGCTCCATGTCTCGGTTCTGGTATACCAGTTGTAGCCCAGGGTGTAGCCCAGTGTTTCGAGCTCGGTCCTGCATGCTTTGATCGTGTCTTCGATTCGCGCGATCCGGACTATGATCGCCTGAAGAGCTTGATGACGCGCGTCGCCACGCCCGATGACAAACCGCCGGCGAACCTTTGGTAGTAAATCTCTTTCGTGTAGAGCTTCCTTTAGCTCACTCGCCTGACGGTTGCAAGACTCTATTAGAGCCTCCGGCTTGGTTAGGGGACGAAAGACACGGGTGTTTGACATATAATTTTCCTTCCAGTGCTAAGTGCCGGCTCTGAGGGTCAGAACCAGTCTTTTGTTACAGGTGACAGTAACCGAACTATTATAGCACCTTAAGCATAATCAGTCAACAAAGTACACCCCTGTTAAATTAGGCCAATGACCAATGGTTGGCACCCAGTGGGCGAATACGGCCGGTTATCTCTAGCATTGTTAGCGTTCGGTTGAACTCGGAAGTTTCCAGTTTACTAAGTACCAGCAGCGTATTGCCATCGGAAGTACCCTGCTTAATAAGCTCTAGTACGGTCCGCTCCGCTTCATTACCGGCTATAATTACCCTATCTTCTGCATTTGCCAGTTTCCAACTTAAAGCTTTGATAACATCGTCGGTAGACGTAACCGGAATCGCCCCGGCTTTTATAAGGTTGTTGCAGCCCTCGCTGTATGGGCTTGTGATATTGCCTGGAACTGCCAGGACTGGCAGGCCTAAATCAAGGGCGTGGCTGGCGGTATTTAACGAACCGCTGCGTGCAGCCGCCTCAGTTACCAATACTCCTTCGCTAAGTGCGGCAATTATACGGTTGCGGGCTAAAAAATTGCTTTGGTATGGCTCAGTTTGTTTCGGGTACTCTGTTACTATCATGCCGCCTGACTTTATAATGCGCCTGCCGAGGTCGGTATGGGTTGCCGGATAAATTCTGTCTAGACCGCATGGCAGAACGGCAATGGTAGTACCGCCAGCATCAAGGCAACTGGCGTGGGCAATCGAGTCAACGCCTAAGGCTAGGCCACTAACTATGATAACGCCTCGGGCGGCCAGTTCGCTAGCAAGCTTGGCGGTTACAGCTCTTCCGTATGGAGTGGCCTTACGGCTACCGACAATGGCAAGACGGGGGTGTATTAATAAATCTTCCAAGTGCCCGTCACTTAAATAAAGCTGGTTAGGTACTTGGGGCAGCCTTTTTAGTTCTACTGGCAATGAATTTTGAGTAAGCGTAACCATGTTGACAACTTAGTAAATATATTGATAGGTATTGACATAATCACATAAATTTGCTAAAATAGCAATCTGTAATTACCAAATTAGGTTATTACGTACCTTTTACCCTATTCTAACCCGTTTCTTCGGAAGCGGAACATGGTTTTGCATTGCAAAAGCATGGTGTTAGATTGTTTTAGAGCGTGCTTAAGTTAAGTTGTTACCCTCCACTTATCTCTACAGCGCCTCTGGTTTTACCAGAAAGCGCTCTAAAACAAACTAACCCCTTTAACCCCTCGTTCCCTCCTCGTTTTTATTGAGGTTTAATTGGTGATACGACGGAAAACCTACAGGTGGGCCGACGAGTTTCTTTACGAGAAAACTGGTCGGAGGCCTTCAAGGTGGGTTGAAGGGTGTAATGAGCCTCCAGCGGTGCCCACCCCCTCTGGAGGCTCTTCATTTTAAGTATAAATTGTGGGATTATATGATTATGGAATTAAAAATTATCCTTTCTTTAGAAGAACAAAAATTACTTGACGTAGATGAAGCAGAGTTTAGTGATGCTGATGCGATCCATTTGCTTTTTAGTGCAACCGAGAAGCTCGCTCGTAATTCTGAGTGCATGAATGAACTAAGAGGGCGTGTTGCAGGACAACCTGCACAATTCAATCGTACCTGGCATGAGAATTCAGTCCTCTCGGACTTAGTTAATGGTCTAGAGCGAATTACCGGCACAGGTACAGAGGGAAACTAGATAAATTGACGGGTGTCGCTTGGCAAGCTGCCACTGAAAATAGCTTCATTAAGTAGTGCGTTCACTTCGGTCGTAAGCATTTTCATATGTCCCTGCTCTTCTTTGCTAAATTTCTGCAATACAAAATCAGCCGAGTCGACTTTTAAGTTCAGGTCATTCTTTATCCCGACCTTTATGCGGCTAAAATCATTACCAATATGGGCAATCAGCGACTTGATACCATTATGGCCTGCAGAACTGCCACCTAGGCGTGTGCGGATCTGACCGAAGGGTATATCAAGTTCATCGTGAATGACAATCGTATCGGTACTACTAATCTTATAAAAGCGCTGAACAGCCTGAACAGCCTCGCCACTTAGGTTCATGAATGTGATAGGCTTTATAACTACTACCCGGGCTTGACCAAGTCTTAGGTCCGCAACCATGCTTTTGAGGCTGCGTTTATCACTCCACGTACCATCATTGGCTGCGACTAAGCTATCAGCGCATTCATAGCCGATATTATGCCGAGTTAAGACGTAATCTTTACCGGGATTGCCAAGCCCGACAACTAATACGGTTCGCCCCTGGCTGCTGCTAATGGTATAAGATATCTCGTTTTGTTGAATCTCTTTACGATGAAATAGTCCCATGACAGACAAGTATTAAGTATTAAGTGCCAACTATCAAGTATTAGTCGTCGGCGTCAGCGGCTTCGGCGGCCTTCCAGATTTCAACCTGGCGTGTATGATGGCGGAAAAGAGCTATTAAAATAAGCCAACCCATAAGTATAAAAGGAACAGACCAAAAACCAACTGAACTGAGCGGGGGTTGAGTATCAGAAAGATTACGGGCGTAGGCGGGATTAAGGGGGTTATAACCGATTGGAATATCCTGATTCAATTTTGGAATAACATTGCCAGTAGGCTGACGGACGCTATAGTTCTTCCCTTCGCGGGTTTCAAAATCAAAAGTTGCAAAAGTTGTTACCGTGCCTAGGCGATCAGTCAGTCCGCTAGTAACATTGCTTACGGTGCCGGTAGTTCGTATCAGGTTGCCGGGGTGGGACTTAGCGAACCAAGCAAGGCTGCCCGCTAGGATGCACATTGCCGCAAGTAGGCATGCTGCTGCTAGTGTAGTATGACGAACCAGCGGTTCATGCTCAATATCATCAACAAGGTTATGATATTGTCTCTTGCTAATATTTGTTTTTGGCATTATGCGCGCATGCATAAGCATAAGTATCTAGGGTAAAGGGTTGAGGGTCAAGGGTTGGCTGTAATACAAAACTAAGGAGCTATACATCATCCATCTTATCATCTTAACCTTTCCTAGTCTTCGCGTTTGGTGCCGTGAACGCGGGGCTTATGCTGGTCAATGTACCAGAATTTAATGCCGGTACCCTCATAACCAAAAGTTTCACGGAAAGTACGTTCCAGATGACGGCGGTATGACCAGTGTAAAAACTTGAGTTGTGAGCCAAAAATCTTAAAGCTTGGCATCGGCATACCCTCTTCCTGGACAATGTAACGCAACTTTGGCTGGCGGTTCTTAAGTCCTGCCGGCGGGTGTCGATCGGTTGTTTTATGCATCCAGGTGTTAAGTTCTGTCGTTTTAACGCGTTCTTGGCGTGTCTGTGCTATCTCCATTACTAAATCGAATATCTTACTCACATTATGCCCCGTAACGCTGCTGGTGACGATCATAGGCGCCCAAGGCACGAAATCAAAATCGGCCTTGACCTGCGGGGTCAATTTGTCATGGGTAAAGGCGTCTTTATCGACACTGTCCCACTTGCTGAGGATCAATATTAACCCTTTATGGGTTTCTTTGACCATGCCGGCAATTTTTTGGTCAAGTTGGACACTTGACTCGTTAGCATCAATTAGTAACAAACATATATCGGCTTGCTCAATGGCACTCAAACTGCGAATAACGCTAAACTTTTCAACTCCGCGCTCAATTTTACCGCTGCGGCGGATACCAGCTGTGTCCATAAGCACAATTTCGCGTGTCATATATTTGACGGTTGTACGGTTAATATCACGGGTAGTCCCGGCTTTGTCGGCTACAATAGCCTGCTGCTTCTTAGCTAGTGCATTAAACAGCTGAGACTTACCTACATTTGGACGGCCAAGGATTGCCAGGTGAATTCGGTTGCTATCTTCATTAATACTTGCTTTGGGCAACTGGTTAGCAACGTGTTCCAGTAATTCTTCAATTCCCATCCCTTGCGTGGTACTGGTGAGAAAAATATCTTTGATGCCAAGCTTAAGGTAATCCTCCGGGGCTGCGTCTTTTGTCTTGTCGGCTTTGTTGACGGCCAAGATTACTGGTTTCCTGGTCTTAAGCGCCATAGTGGCGACCCGGCGGTCTTCTTCCGTAATCGTTATATGGGCCTCAATCATAACAATAATTATGTCAGCTGCGCTTGCTGCTTGGACAATTTGCTCCTGGATAGTGAACTCAAAGTCGTCCTCAGCGGTTTTGAGACCGGCGGTATCTACTAGCCAAAAATCCTTGTCATACACAGAAGCTTTCCCATAGATACTGTCACGGGTAGTTCCTGCTTCATCAGCTACGATGGCCTCGCGTTCTCCCAAGGCTGCGTTGAACAAGCTGGACTTGCCAACATTAGCCCGCCCGACGATTGCGACAATAGGAACTTTGGTTTTGGTCATTACTCTTATTATAACAGATAAGAGCTATTGACAAAAAGTTAATAATAATTCAAAGCTTTATAAATCTATGGATTACTTTATCTTCTCGTACTTGCCTATAGCAAGCATATTTAAATGATACGGTCCAAAGCCGGTACGATGCAGGCCGGTTACGGCATAACCGAGTGCCGTGAAGGTGCGGCGGATCTGGCGGTTGCGTCCTTCTTGCATTGTGACTTGCCAGCAAGTGCGTCCCTGATCCAAGCTCTGTAACTGCAGCTTGCTGCTTCCGTCGAATAAGTCTATACCATGGTCGCTAATCATCTGCTGGTGGATAGGCTCCAGCAGATGATTAAGTCTCACCTCATAAACCTTGGTCTTTTGGTAACGAGGGTGCGTCAGTTCATTTGCCAGCTGACCATCGGTTGTCATTAGCAGGAGTCCAGAAGAGTCTTTATCGAGACGGCCAACAGATTTAAGATGATGTAAGTCCTGTGGTAATAAGTCATAGACAGTTTTGCTGCCTTGACCTTGGCGTGAGCAAACATAACTGGCCGGTTTATTTAGAACGATGGTCATGTTATTAACATCTGGTGTAATAGCTTGCCCGTCAAGAGTTACTGTGTCCGTAGGTGTGACAGTCTGTCCAGGACCAGGATGTACACCATTAAAAAGCACTCTACCCTCCTCAATTGCCTTATCGGCTGCCCGGCGGCTTAAAGTTGTGCTTTTAGCGATAAACTGGTTGATGCGCATAGGTCTAGGATATAGGAATTAGCAAATAGAAAATAGTAATTACCATTGTGCTGAAGTCATATATATTGGCTGGCGGAGTGCTTTAGCCTGCTGTTTAGTCATTTGAAGTTTTCTAAGTAGCTAGAGTGCAATAAGGTTTGGGTCTTGTCCTGGGGGTATGGTGCTTGTTGGGGGTGTCGGTTCGTTAGTGACGTCACCGATAACGCCGCTTTCGGACTGGCCGATAATTTTGGCAACGGTTTCCCGCTCCTCTTCTTTTGCAAGTAACTTGTTTAGATCGGGTTGTGCGGTTGGGTCATTCAGTGGCTGAATTACTTTCTTGCCGGCGATGTTTTCACTGCCTGCATGTATAGTATCTGTTGTTGAGCGAAGATCTGGGACAACTGGCTGTTCCTCTGGAGAATCTAAGCTTGTAGTAGGCGTTGGTGTTGTATATTCTATCGAGCTTTCTTCAACTTCAAGTGGTGGCGTATCTGCGGTTTTTTCAACAAAATCTTCAATCTGTTTTTCTACAACTTGCTGTTCGACTTCAACGCTGGGAGCGGTGGTAATCTCGGTTATGGGTCCGGCGGGTTCAACCGGTGTATCGGTTACTGGCGTGGTAAGTGAGCTAGTAGGGTCAGGTGTGTTAGGGGCTGACACGGGATAAGGCGCTGGAATCTGGGCTGTAGTCATATCGGCAGCTGGCGCTGAATAATCTGGAGCTACAACATCCTGAGGTGGTTCTGGGGCTGGTGTATCGATGGGTGGCTCCGGAGCTGGGTCAGGCGTTGCTAGCGGGGTTGTTGAGGCTGCAGCTCCGACAATAGCCGGGTCAGCTTGAGCATATGCTGGTACGCCTGCTAACGGTAGGGGCGGTTCGGATTCGTCTGGGCTTTTGTCTTCTAAGACCTCACGGGCTACGCAGGCGACGTCTTCTAGGGTTACTTGGGACTTAACAAGGTACCGGTCGGCACCGAGCTTATCGGCGCGTTCTTTGTCCTCGGCCTGTGACAAAGCGGTCATCATAATTACCTTAGTATTCTTTGTCTCAGGCGTGCCACGTAAGATATCAAGCATGTCAAAGCCGCTGATTTTGGGCATCATGACATCGGAAATTATAAGGTCGGGTTTCTCCTTGACCGCTAACGCGAGTGCCTCTTCACCGTCATGGGCAGAAACGATTTCATAACCCTCAGCTAACAACCTTGCTTCGTAGATTTCTCGTAAGTTGTTGTCGTCCTCGACGAGCATGATTTTCGCCATTGTGTCTGATCCTTTATGCTTATGAATTGTATTGTATCACGAACCTGTTAATTGCTGCTTTAGCCGGTATCTAGATAGAACTGCCCGGAGCTGATATATGTGGCAGTTGGACTGATTCATTGCGCTTAAGTTGCTCTGCTTGTTCTCTGGTAACGCGCGGTATATTAATAAAAAAAGTGCTCCCCTTGCCTATCTCGCTCTCAACCCAGATACGACCGCTATACATTTCTATAATTTTACGGCAGATAAAGAGTCCTAGTCCGGTGCCACCGATGGTGCGAGTTGCCGAATTGTCGACCCGATAAAATTTCTGGAACAGATGTGATACGTCGCTGGTTGGAATACCAGGTCCAGTATCAGCTACCCTAACCTGGACGACGTTTTCATCGCCGGTCAGCCCGACCGTTACTTTCCCGCTCTCGGTATACTTAACGGCATTGTCAAAAATATTTGTAATAACTTCGCTGACTCGCTCGGGGTCGACATGCACGTAATAGAGTGGCTTGACTACATTGGTACTGCTGGCGTCAATGATACTATCCTGGCTGCCTAATACGAACTCTACTCCAAGGCCTTTTTTCTGTGCGCTGAATTTAAGCCCATCAGTTAATGTTTCTAGGAATTCACTCATTTCCACTACGGCAGGATGGTTTGTTAGCCGGCCATCTTCGGCCTTGGCGCTAGTCAGGAGATCCTGGAAGAGCTCACCTAAATGTTTAGTGCTTTCATGGGCTTTTTCCAAGAAGCTGCGGGCTTTCTCGTCAACTCTGCTGACCTTTTCGTTTAGAGCTAACGCCAAGTATCCTTCTATAGCTGCAACTGGGGTACGCATTTCGTGGGAAGCTGTGCTAATAAAGTCGGCCCGTTGAGCCTCTTGTTTACGTTCTTCACTGATGTCACGGAAAACGACCACTACGCCACGCGGCTCCCCCTTGTCGTCCAGCAATGGTGAGATAGATATATCCATCGACAGGATGCTTTTAGACCTGGTTTGCAGGTAAGTGCTGCGGTCATGTACGGTAATCTTTTGACTGAATGATTTAGAAATCGGATCGCTCAGCGCATCCAGCTGAATGCCTTTATCATCGATAAGCTGCAAAACTGCTTTATAGTCCAGCCCAATCGCTTCTTTGGGTTCCCAGCCAGTTATAGTCCCGGCAGCCGGATTAAAAAGCTGTATGGCTTGTTCATCGTCCAGCAGCATGACGCCGTCGACAATTGTGTTTAAGATTATATCTGACTTCATCTTTTCATTGCTTAGGGAGCTAGCCAAGGCCGATCCGCTTTTGGACCCGCCACTTTTGCGGCGGCTAAACAACAAGAAACCGACCACCAGGCCGATGACAATTAGGCTTGCGCCGCCGATTACGAGGGTTGTTATCATAAGTTAATCAATTCGCTTATGATTATTATCTCTGTTTTGACGGTTCAATACAAATTAATAAAGTAGACGGTAACGGCTATTGAACGACTGATACAAGTTATGGTTAAAATTAGCGTGTTCGGGCTGATGTGCCACGCGAGCCGTATTGGCCCCTAAGCTTCTGAACGAACTTATACACTGCGTAAATGGTAGTTAGTCTTTTCAAAAGTAAAAGCATGAAATTAGTTTAATTAACCCGGCTCTCTCATGCAGTAAAATAATTTACATCTGGAATATGCTTTACTTACTTTTGGTGAACTACCAGATATCGGATTGGAACCG
>JACDBH010000003.1 GCA_013694995.1 Candidatus Saccharimonadota bacterium
GCTACACTCTAAGTGAGATTGACTTTGCTGGTTACTCTGAAGGCACCTGGTCTTGCTCTGATAACACTCAAGGCACTGGCCGCACAGTTTCAGTCACCTTAGACGAGGGTGAGAATGTTACTTGTACAGTTAGTAATGATGACCAAGCGGCCACTCTTATAGTGACTAAAGTCGTCATTAATGACGATGGCGGCACAAAGGAAGCAGATGATTTTAGCTACAAGATTAATGATGGAATCCTGACATATTTTGAGGTAGATGGCAGCAACAGTCACACGGTCAACGCAGGCACTTATAGTGTTGTTGAGACTGCGGACGGCGACTACCAGACTAGTTATAGCTCGGATTGTACGAGCGTAGCCCTGGCGGTTGGTGATACAAAGACCTGTACTATTACGAATGACGATATTGCACCGACACTAAAACTTAAGAAAATCGTCGTAAATGACAATGGTGGTGATGATCTAGCCAATGAATGGACGTTGACCGCAAATGGTGACGGTGGCAACCTGATTAATACCACTGGCACAACAATCGCTGATACTAACGGTTTGGAGGCTCAGACCGCAGCTGCTGAAGCCGAAGCAGGAATTGCCTACACCTTAAGTGAATCCGGTCCGAGTGGCTACACCTCAAGCGCATGGAGCTGTGACGGTGGCAGTTTAGACGGCAGTGTCCTTACCCTAGGACTTAACCAAGACGTCATATGTACTATCACGAACAATGATCAGGCGGCCGAACTTATCTTGGTTAAAAACGTAATTAACGATAATGGCGGTAACGAAACGCAGTCTGCATTTACCCCAACGATTAACAGTACAAACTCGACTTGGGGCACGCATGCCGTTGACGCTGGCATATATACAGTTTCGGAACTATTACCCCTACCTACTGGTTATACCCTAAACGGCGTCAGCTGTTATGTAACTGGGAGCCCGGCAAGTGGTGTAAGCCAAGCAACTCTCTTAGACAGTGGCACTAGCCGCACATGCGTTGTCACCAACGACGATATAGCACCAAAACTAACACTCATCAAATACGTAACCAATGATAATGGTGGTGACGAAGCGCCTGGCGACTGGACTCTAACTGCAACACCATCTACGGGTTCTGTCATAACTGGCAACGGTACTGGCGTAACGGCGGACGGTGGTGTCCAAGATGTCACCGCAACTGCTAATATTGGCTACACCTTGAGCGAAAGCGGACCTTCGGGGTACTCAGTTAGCGTAGACTGGACCTGCAATGGCGGTAGCTTTAATAGCGACACCAATATCGTTACCTTGAACGAAGGTGACGATATTACCTGTACTATAACCAACGATGACGTTGCGCCTGTCCTGACGCTTTACAAACTCGTGGTTGACGACTTTGGAGATGATGCCGTGGCAGAGGACTGGACTCTTACTGCTACGCCGACAACAGGTACCGTACTTAGCGGTGACGGCGAAGATGGTTTTGTAGCCAAGGCTGCATCTGCGCACATGACATATGCTTTGAGTGAAAGTGGCCCAGCCGGATACACCTCCAGCAACTGGGCCTGCACAAGCAGCGCCGGTGTGTTCTCTGAGCCTGAAGGCAACGGCACGATTCGCATGTCTGAAGGTGCCAATGTAACCTGCTACATTACAAATACTGCCGAAGCACCTATGCTAGTAGTAATTAAGAACCTGATAAAAGACAACGGTGGCACCGAGCAGGTGTCTGACTTCACAATAAACGTCACCGGCACGGATGTCAGCGACAACAGCTTCCCCGCCGAAGCTAGCCCTGGAAAATCCGTAACGCTAGACGCTGGAAGTTATAGCGTCGCCGAGGACGCGATGTTTGGCTATACCACGTCTTATTCAGCTGATTGTACGGGTACGATTGACGTTGGTGAGCTCAAGACTTGTACAGTCACTAATAACGACATTGCGCCAGTTGTAAACTTAGAAAAAATCACAGACCCAAGTATTGATGAGCAAGACTTCACTTTTGAAATCAAAAATAATGGCACCACGTACAGCTCCCCGGTACTCGACACTGACCCGCTGAGTCTTACAACACTAGACACATACCAGACAGGCAGCGATTTCCAGGCTGGCAGTGTTGTAGTCACGGAACTCGAGACGGACGGTTGGTTTAACGAACATGTCTATTGTGAAGCCGAGGATTACCGTAACGGCATCTATGGGGTCGCGAACTTCAGCGCCGAGATTGGAGAAACCTATTACTGTTACGCCGAAAATACCAAGCTCGCGGATATAACTGTTACAAAGTTCAATGATCTTAATGAAGATGGCAAATGGGATGAAGACGAGCCTACTCTTGAAGATTGGGAAATAAACCTAGAAAAGTGCGCTGACATTCAAATTCTAGAACGAGTAGTCAGCGCCCTAGACTCTCCTTACTGCGGCGATATATACGTTCTTACTGTACTAAGCACTACGACTTCTCAGCTGACAGGTGAAGATGGTAGCACGACGTTCGAAGATCTCTATCCTACTCGCTACAAACTATCCGAAACACTGCAGGATGGCTGGGATCAGTCCGGGATTTACTGTGAATACGAGAATGGCCTGGGCTATCCAGTAAACGACAACTCATACTTCATTTCCCTTGAAGCAGGTGAGCAAATTGACTGTTTCGTTGGCAATCACCGCGAACCTTACTTCTTGCTTGAGAAGTCTAACAACCAGCCGAACCCTGTAACTACTGGCACAACAGTTACGTACACTCTTAAAGTCACCGTACCAGAAGATAGCGGTAGGATTTATGGGCAGCACTGTGAACCTGAAGAAGAAATAATCCTGTTCCTATATGTAGATGAGTATGACGAGTGTGTCGAACAGCCTGTCACGGTAACTGATGTGTTGCCTGATAACTTCACTTATGTAAATGGTTCATGGACGTCAAGCAGGTCTGGTGTTACAACAAACATTAACACCAATAACCCGGCCATGTGGTGGCTTACCAACGCCGAGATGCCATTCTTGTCTCCTGGTGAGGTCATTACTCTAACCTATCAAACAGTTATTGACACTATTGTGACACCTGGAGAGTACCCTAACATTGCCCACGCCCTAGGTTTTAGCCGTTCGGGTGAAGAAATTTTGGCTAACCAAATTGACGGAGAAGGAAATCCATTTGTAACTTCATTAGTGACTGTCTATAAGCCAGTTGTTGCCTCAGGTGTAGTATTAGGAGCTTCAATACTGGTAAACAGCGGCGTGGATAGCCGAATAGCCATTGCTCTGGCAATCACAGTCTTAGCTACAGCCTTGGGTATGATGGTAGTGAGCCGACGCTCTAAGCAGAGTAATGTTCTAGTAGGCCTGATTATGGCTGGCACAACCCTGCTTACGTTAATGGTTAGCGGCGCAACAGTTGAAGCAGCGCAGTATTGGGAGGTTACTATGTCAAAACCGGCGGCAGTGTTAAATGACGAGTCACTGATTGTCAGTTACCAAGTAGCAACGGCGTTACCGGATGCCTCTGAGTCATTTACTGTTAACTTGCTGGTCAACGGCGTTACATATGGGGCTTCACAGACATTAAATAACCCGGATGGTGGAGCTGGCAGTTTTGCAGTAATACTTCCTGCTGAAGGCAGCTATACATTCCAGGTTACCGTAAATGATGGTAGTGAGTCTAAGACATCTGTTCTGGCCACAACAACATACGACGAGACGCCGCCAGCATCGCCAGTGCTAGTTAGCAAAACACGCAGCGGTGATACTTATACGGTCGTAGTAAAGATCCCAGAAGGTACTGAGTGTGGCACTCTGCAGTTATATGCTTCTCAAAGTACGTCCTTTAGTGCTAGTAGTTTAACACTGGTTGGCAGCCAACCATGTGCAGCTGGTCAGACTCTCACCTTTACTTTCAACAGGCCGGGCAGCGATTATTTTGTAGCCAGTCGATCAGTTGATGGAAGCGGTAATGGTTCGGGTTTTGCTGCTGAGAATGTCGTTACTGTGATTAATTCAGGCTCTAATACTACTCGTGCCTCTACCGCATCTTCTAACAGTAGCTCTACCTCCACATCGGGCACCACTGGCTCTGGTGTTGTAGGTAGTACTGCTGCATCAACATCAGATGACAGCGAAGTAGCTGGCACTAATGATGGCGAGGTACAGCCGGCTTCAGAAAATGAAGAACCAAAGAATGAAAACGAAGACTCAAATAGCCGTACACCTTGGCTAGTCCTGATAGGCCTAGCAGCAGTTGGTGCGATTTACTACTTTGTCAAACGGCAGCGTGTAGAAGAATAGTAAATTAAGACAAAAAATAGTAATACGGCTTATACTGTCACGTATGAGCCGTATTAATTTGCGAGGCGTTAACGATGTACTTACGGTTGTAGTGGCAATAATGTGTTTGTACGTGCTTATTCTGCCTTTTTGGCCGTTAGTTCAGTTCAGGTTTAAGGATAAATCGGTTCCCTTCCAGATCACTTCCCAAGCAACTAACAAAGCAGCTGCGGAGCCCCGGCCAACCGATAACCGTCTACTCATACCCAAACTTGGAATGAGTGAACAAATACACTTGGGGGGAGCCGAAAGCCTCAGTAAGGGTGTCTGGCTACGCCCAAATGGCTCTGTACCGTCCAGTGATAGCAACACCGTGGTTGTTGGTCATCGTTTTACCTACTCAATAAGTGAAGCGGTCTTTTATCACCTTGATAAAGTAGCTGTTAATGACCTGATAGCATTATATTGGAACAATCAAGAGTTCAATTATAAAGTACGAGAGGTCAAGGTAGTACCTGCGACGGCTATAGAAATAGAAGAACCAACCGTAGAACCAATCCTTACACTATATACATGCACTCCAATCTGGTCTGCAAAAGACCGCCTAGTTGTAGTGGCCGATCTAATCTATAAGGAAACACTATGAACGAGAAAATACGTTTTGTTTTGCTAATGCTGCTATTACTTTTAAGCGTAGCTTTAATTTGGTATGTAAGAAGCGGGATAGACAACAACTTTGTAGATACTCTACGCTGAGCCAATTAAACTGGCTATCATCTAGCTATAACAGAGATAATCTGTTACAATCTGCATTCGTAACTTCTTATTATGAACTTTCATAATTCTAAAGATAGTTTTATGGTTTGAGTCTTCAGAGCACATTACAATCTTAATTATATTGGGGAGTCGCCAAGTGGTAAGGCACCAGTTTTTGGTACTGGCATTCGGGGGTTCAAATCCCTCCTCCCCAGCCAAGCACAAGCGACATAATAAAAGATTTCTTTGAATATCCTTTTGTTATAATAAAACTATGAATGATGACCAACTCAACGATCTTAAGCAGTTCATTGCGGTAACCGTCTCACAAGCCACTGCAGACATGGCTACTAAAAGTGACATTCAACTACTGAAAAGTGACATTAAGAAACTCGATGTAAAGATAGATGATCTTGACCTTAAAGTTGATACCATATCCGAAACCCTCAACGACCAGCACAATCAACATGAGATTAGACTTACTAAATTAGAACAGCAAACGACTTAGCCAATACTTCGCTTGCAAGGTTGTGCAAAAATTCGAAGTACATCCACTAGCCCCAGCCAAGCATTGTACCCAAGGAGACCGTTAATTAAGCTGGCCCGCACTTTTTACTATTCAGCTTTAGGTCAGGGATACTTATTAAAGAGCAACCGATAGCTGCTGTTTTTTGGCTAATTAGTTGGATAAATCCTTGTGCAGTTTATTCCTATAGAGGACAATGTGTGGGAAGAGGAGGTTATATGGACACAACTAACGATCAGATCACAGAACAACAGCGCCAAACCTGGAATAAATTTTCTAGTGGCTGGGAAAAATGGGACCAATGGGTCATAAATTGGCTAGCACCGATTGGCGAAAAACTACTGGCAGATGCGAATCTACAGGACAGTGACAAGGTTTTAGACGTTTCAACTGGCACCGGTGAACCCGGACTCACGGCTGCCACTAAAGTTTCTCAAGTAATAGCCACCGACGTGGCCGAAGACATGGTCCAGATCGCCCGTAGAAATGCCACGGCCAGAGGGCTAAATAATTTTGAAACCAGAGTGGCCGATGCCGAGAGTCTGCCGTTCACGGGCGGCGAATTTGATGCTGTTATCTGCCGCTTAGGCGTAATGTATTTTGCCGATCCAGCCGTCGGTGTACAGCAGATGGCCCGTGTACTCAAGCCGGGACGCAAATTGTCACTCGCGGCCTGGTCGGATCCGGCCAAAAACCCTTGGGCTACAACGGCTGCCGGCATCATTAATAAAATGCTTAATCTGCCGCCTCCACAGCCGGATACTCCCGGCGTCTTTCGCTGTAGCCAGCCAAATAAGCTCACGGAGTTACTGCAGCAAGCTGGTTTAAATGATACTCAGCAAACGGAAATTAGTGGCCAGGCGGTTTTTGACTCCCCAGAACACTACTGGGAATTTGTCATGGATGTCGTCGCGCCCGTCGCCACACCCTTGAGTAACGCCGACGCGCCGACGCGCGAACAAGCAAAACAAGCGGTAATGGAAGCCTCACGGCCCTATTTGCAAGACGGCAAAGTCACTTTTCCCTGGACTTGCTGGGTGGCCAGCGGTCGGAAATAATCGTTTTTTACTTTACTCCTGAATGGATGTTCCAGACCACCCTACCCCGCAACCCAAACCTACTGTATCAAAGGGGTAGCTTATAGCGATTTTAATTTTAAATCGCGAAGCCAGGCTCATCCCTCCTCCCCAGCCACAATAAATAGCTCTCCCGTGAAAGCGGGTCAGGATTTTTTATTTTGGTCTATATGGTATTGTGGGCTTTGCCGGTTGATAAAATAATTAATTCGGATATAATTTACGCATGTATATAAACATTGTATAATATATGTATGAGAGATGGCATAGTCGATACCGGGTTCGAACAAGTTAAACAGACTCGTAGAATGGATGCATTAGGTACATTGTCTTTCAACGCAGCTTTTAGGCTACAAGAACTAGAAGATATCACCTCGCCAGGCACTTCGCGCCTTTTGCATGACATATTATCTGATCATCCCGACATGGAAGTGCGACCAGAGCAAGCGGAGTGCTTAGATGTGCTCGCTCAAGCTCGCGCTGATGGTGAAAAACGTGCGCTAGTGCATATGGCAACAGGACTAGGCAAGACTACAGTCGCCGCAGCAGATGCAAAGCGCTTCATAAAAGAGAACCCTGGAGCCCGTGTACTTTTTTTGTGTCATCAAAACAGGATACTTGATCAAGCTCGAGAACGTTTCGCAAGTATTATCGGACCAGTTTATACGTATGGTACTTTCACGGGTGAAGAGCAAGAGTTTGAGAATGTTGACTGCTGGTTTGCCTCCTTGCAAATGATGCGCGTTTGGTATCCGGCCATGAAAGCGGATGAATTCGACTATATTGCCGTAGACGAAAGCCACCATGCTAAGGCAGACACTTATGAACCAATATTACGTCACTTTAAGCCCAAATTTCTACTTGGTATAACAGGTACTCCTGATCGTCATGACCTTAAAGACATTAGGGAAATATTTGGCACCGAAAAATACAGTAAACCACTAGCAGAAGCTATTGCTGAAGGATTGCTTTCAGAGGTTGACTATAGCATCATCCTTGATGATATTGAACGAGAGCGCCTACTTCGTGACGTAGGCGGCAATAAACATAATATCCGGCAGCTCAATAGAACCATATTTGTACCGCTGAGGGATAGAGAAATAGTGAGAGTCTGCATCGAAAAAGCAACCGAATTTGATGTACCACCTCGCCGTCTCGTATTCTGTGCTTCTATTGAGCAGGCAGAGGAATATGCCCAGTACTTCGATGACTCCGCCCCGATCCACACTAAATTATCAAAATGGGAAATCAAACAATCGTTAGATAGATTCAGAAGTGGCGAATTGCAGACACTTCTTACGGTCGATATGTTCAACGAAGGCATTGACGTTCCTGAAGTAAACCAACTAGTGTTTCTGCGATTAACGCAGTCAAAAAACATTTTCTTACAGCAACTTGGACGTGGTTTACGTAAGTTTCCGGGCAAAGAAAAGGTACAGGCGCTTGATTTTGTGGCCAATGGCGATAGACTAGCTATCATTAATGAGTTTTGGCAGGAAGTTCGAGCATCCGTCGCATCAGAAACCGATGCCCGACTCATTAAACGTATTGAGATTCCTCATGTAAGATTCAGTGAAACAACCTTGGATATCTTAGACGTTCTTGATGATATTGAGTCCAGCACTTCTTACTACCGTAATTGGTCGGCCGACGATTCTAAGTTCTTCTATACCGCACTTAGTAATGAGCTTGGACGCCCTGCTGGTATCGCAGATATTATTGAGAAAAGAAGTTCCGGCGAGGCGCCTCCATACAAGATAGTCATACGTGATTATGATATGAGTCTTAGGAAGTTACGAGAAGCTTGCGGTTACGCGGACAATGCTCCAGAGGGTTGGTACAGTATAAATAGTGCAGCAGATGAGTTAGGAGTAACTAACTATACAATTGCTCGATATGTAAAATCACTAGAATGGGAACTGCCTGTGTATCGTTTCGGCCCTATCCGCACAGGCGCAATAAGCCCAGCTCAGTTTGAGGAGCTCAAACAGCTGCCCGCCGTTTTGGTGGAACCCGCGCCAGAGACCGTAACGAGCCTATATAATGCCACCAGGATCCTGCGTACAGGCGAGGCAATCCTACGTTATGCAACCGCATCGCTTAATATCGAACTGCAAGTCTTTCGGTTTGGCCCAAGAGCCGCTTACGGTTTTACCCAGGACCAGCTTGCCCGCGTTCAGGAACATCCCCTTATTAAAGTCCCATATATTGAAAAGGGATGGCATACGCTAAAGTCTGGTGCTAAAGCTCTAGGCATAGATTATTACAAGCTAAAGCAATTAATAAAGGAAGAAGGGATCGAGCTAGACGAACGTAAAACAAAAGGTGGTCAAATAGTTGGAGCACTGAATCCTGAGCAGCTTGACCTAGTTCGTCAAAATCCAAAGCTGCAAGTCAAGAATGCACCCGATGAAGTCTTTAGTATTCCAAGGGCGGCAGAACTGATTGGCGTAAGCTCGTTAACGTTTAGTAACCTTGCGAAAGGATTAGGGATTGTACTAAAAGATTACAAATTTAGATCGAGACATAGTCCCGGTGTCGCATTGATCGAAATTGAAAAGATAAACGACTTTTATATCAATAAGCTGGAACTATTACCACCAGGATATCTTCCATTAAATGAGGCGGCCGTGAAGCTCAACATGTACCGGCAAGCTCTGGATAATTTAATGAAAGATTTAGAAATGGAACCTACCATTTATAGGAATAAAAACCGTGCCACTCGCTCTCTAAGCCCTGAGCAATTTAAACTACTCAAAATTCATCCTAGAGTCAAAGAACTTGTAACTAAGAGAAAGGGCGCGCCGCCAAAAAAATCGAGAAGATAGATTTTAAAAAATTTAATGAATCCGTCTTGCCCTTTAAGCGAAACCTACTTTTTTATGTAGCTGGCAAAGTAAGCTATCAAAATTTAAAAAGCACAAACAACATGGTAAAATTAGTGTATCTCATTAATAGCGTAAAAAATTTTGTTATGAAAACCATGAAAAATGATCAATCTGGCTTTGGTCACGTAGAAATACTAATAGTGATTGTTGTGCTTACTGCTGTAAGTTTTGCTGCATGGCGTCTTATTAGCGCTAAGAATGGCGCTTCCAATAATCAGGCATCTATTAGTAGTCAAGAAGATCAAACTACAATCGACGAGCTACCTACCGATCTGAGTGCATTAAAGTCACTTGAAGAAATCCAAGTATTAGCAGATGCAGATGTTGCTGATAGTAGTGTGTTGGGAATTGAGCTTGAATCAGAGGACGGTAAAACTGTATATGTTTTTCATTTAAGCAACGGTAGTATTCTGTTTTATGACGCATTTACTGGAGAAAAATTGCAATTAACAGATGATAATGACGATGATATAGAAGATATTGAAGCTTTGCCAGCTAACTTCGTTGCCAGTATTACAATCCAAGAAGCAATAATTATTGCACAAGAAAAACGACCAGATTCCAAATTAAATAAAGTAGAACTTGAAGTTGAGGATGGCGTAATAGTTTACAGTGTGCGATTTACTGACGATAGCAGGGTTGATGTTAGCGCAGCCGATGGCAGCATTCAACGTCTGAAAGATGAATCAGGAGAGGACATCATAGGAGTTGACAATGACTTTGACGATGACGGAGTGAATAATACTGAAGATGACGATGATGACGACGATGGAGTAAGCGATAGCGATGATTCAGATGACGACAACGACGGAACCGACGATGACGATGACAATTCAGACAACAGCGGTAGCAATTAAGGGCTAGTCAATTAATTATTGGCATCTATATTAGGGCAGTTATTCCACAGTGCACTTGTCAGTGTGACATTATGTAGTGTTCCTTTTTATAGGGTTATTTGTCTCATTAACACGTTAGAATGTTCCAGACTTATTTTCCCAGTTAAATAATATAAATAAAAAACTTCTTCACAAACTTTTTTATTAATCAAAATCATGCGAACTTGAAACTAATAGCTCTGCTGATCTGGAGGTGTTTGATGTGTGTCTGGTTCAGTGTCGTGCCGAGTGCCGCTCATAGGATCGTTTACAAGAGGTGGTGACTGCTGCGCGTCACTCTTCTCGATTGCTTCTACTTCTGTACCTTTGTTACTTCCAAGCACCACATCCTCAACCTGGTTGGCAGGCTTCAAAATAGCATCTACTAGTTGGTCTAATTGGTCATCTCGCAAATTAGCCTTAACCGCATAAGCTTCGATGCCTAAGTTTCGTAATCCGGCTGGAGCATCTGCTTCGTTTAAGTTAGAAATAATCATTACTTTTATATTCTTGCCCCAGGTAGATTCACGCATTCTCTCTAAAATTTGATCTCCTGCAACCTTCGGTACCATTAAGTCAAGTAACACCAAATCTGGTAGTTCCTTTTCTATAACCGCTAAGGCTTGTAGCCCATCATAAGCAACGAAACAGCTATAGCCTTGCATTTCCAATCTTGTCTTATATACATCAGATAAGGCAAAATTATCCTCAACTATTACAATACTTTTAATTTCGTTTTGAATTGACATTGCTACTTAAATTTTAACGCACTAAACAGTAATACGCTATTAAAAGTTACTAAATACCCGTCTCTAAGTTTCTTATTAAACAATAGCTTTAATACTTCAATTAAATTTCACTTCAAACGTGACACTAATTAAGCCATTTTAAAGTAGTATTTTCTCTAAATCGAGGAGAACTTACCGAGTGCCGTCGTCGACACCATCAGGGCCGGTATCAATACCTTGTTCTACAGCATCAGTTGCGTCCTGAGCAGCATTCCCGGCATCATCTGTCGCTTCATCTACGTTTTCTGCGGCGCTGTTTACGGTATCACGGGCTGAATCTTCTAAATCTTTACCGGCACGGTTATATGCTAGCCAGCCGATTATAAGGGCTAAAATTGATAATAGAAGTGCTAACCAGGCTACTGCACTTGGTCGGTTGCTTGTTCGATAATCTACTACGTCTGCCATAAGTACTCCTTATTTTTTACTCTTGTAGAATAGTTTAACCAAAGCACTAATACTGTAATAAATTACACATGACAAAAGTATCTATTTTTACTTTTGTATTAAGTGACAAAATACAGTCATAAGGTTAAGTTATAATACTTATGATTACCCATAATGAAAGCTACAAATAAAGAATCAACTAGAGCTTTATACTCTAAAAAAGTAAAACAGGCTTACCTAGCTTTAACTATAGTTATAATTCTTTCTTTGTTGATATTTTGGCCGCAGGCCCAATCTTTTACGCAAATGCTACATACTCTTAGGAATGTGAATGACGGGGTTCTATTATTATCGGCCGTTTGCACAGTCTTAACTTATTTTGCTTCGGCTTATACGATAAAAAAACTAGCTTTATATAAGATTCGGTACTCCAGGACTATTCTTATACAAAGTGCCGGCGGTTTCGCTACCAAATTGGTACCTGCAGGATTAGGAGGATTAGCTTTAAACACACGGTACCTAATAAAAAATAACCATACTGTTGGAGAAGCAGCGTCGGTTGCAGCCATAAATAACATTATTGGCTTTTTAGCCCATAATATTTTAATTGTTGCCGCGCTTTTATCCTTAAATTTGTCGGCCGGAAAGTTATGGAATTTTTCCATACCTGCAATATTCTGGACGGTTATGTGTTTAGTAGGAGCAGCACTCCTTGCCTCCTTATATTTTAAAATCGTACGCAAGAAAATACGTAATTTGGTTAAAGACCTAAGCTCTGTGCTAAGAATCTATAATCATGACAAAGTCCGCTTGTTAAGTGCCCTACTTGGTGCATTATGTGTCACTGTCTTATATACACTTAGCTTATATTTGATTGCCAGAGCGCTTGATGCACCCTTATCCATTCAACAGACTTTCTTTGTATTTACTATTGGTATAGCCTCGGCGGCTGTAACCCCTACACCGGGGGGTGTAGGTGGCGCAGAAGCCGGTATAACCGCCGCACTAGTAAGTGTGGGATTGGTGGCTCCACTGGCACTGTCCGTTGCACTAGCTTACCGTTTTATCACCTATTGGCTGCCAATAATACCCGGATTCCTCTTATTCCAGTACGCTCTACGCAAGTCTTATATTTGACATCCAGACATAAGCAGTACTACTATGAATTTATCATTAAAATTGTAAATTAGGTACAGTTGCTCATGAATAAAAGATTACTAACGATAACCCTAGCGTCTGGTCTGCTATTTTTGCAACCCATAGCTGTATTTGCCCAGAGCGGCACTCCAGCTGAAAAGCGTGAACAAGCCGAGGTCAAGGCTTTAGAAGCCAGAGAATCAAAGGAAGAACGCATAGCCGAAATAAAACAGCAAGTAGAATCGCGTAAGCTAGCCATCAAACAAAATGTTTGTGAAAAGCGGGCTGCAAAGTTGCAGGCTGCAATTCCAAAGCTTTCAAAAGGTGCCACATCGGTAAAAATAGCAATTGATAAGATGTATGAAAGGGTTCAAGGTTTTTATGAGTCAGGACAGCTGACGGTAGATAATTATCAGGAATTGGTAGACGCGATAGAATTATCTAAAGCAAATGCCGAAACTGCCCTTGAAACTGTTGAAAACTATGAATTTGTAGTTGACTGTGAGAGTGAAACGGTTGGACAGAGCCTAGACGCATTTCGGGCTGCAGTCAATGAAGCCAAAACTGCCCTAAAGCAGTACCGCAAAGATCTTGTTGAGCTAATTAGTTCGCTAAAGTCTGAATCGGCTTCTCAAAATCAGGAATCAGAAGATGAGGCAACTAACGAAGAAACTAATACCGAAGCTGAAGCAGAAGGAGCAGGAAATGAATAATAAACAATCTGGTTTTGCAGCTATTGAAGCGTTGGTGATTGTGTTGGTAGTCGGGGTACTGGCCTTCGCTGGTTGGAAGGTCTATGACTCGCGCAATAACTCAGCCCCAGCTACTACGGCTAGCAATTCAGACTCTACACCTGCCGTCCAAAAGGCTGACGATCTTGACGCCGCTAATGATTATTTAAACGACCAAGATATTGATTCCAAACTTGATACAAGTGAAATAGACGCTGCTCTGAGCGAGTAGTACTTAACTAAGATTGTACGAACGTGTAGGCAAATCCGGTACGTCCGGCTCGACCTGCCCTGCCAATACGGTGGATATAATCGTCGTAAGTTTGTGGCTGGCTGTAATTAATTACGTGAGTAATGTCTATAATATCTATACCTCGGGCAGCAACATCAGTCGCTACAAGTATACGGATATTATTATCCCTGAAGCTTCTTAGGGCACGCTGGCGCTGACCTTGGGATTTTCCGCCGTGAATATCATCGGCTTTGAAGCCTCGTGCCTGTAATTCACGGCTTAATCTCTCAACACTTCGTTGGGTCTCGTCGAACACCAAGACCTTTGCTACCTCTGCTTTATTAAGTAGTTCGTGGAGCTGTTCTATTTTATCGCTGCTTGTATTATAAGCTACGATGTCCTGCTCTACGGCGTCGCTGGTATCACCTGTTTTAACCGAAATTGTAATTGGATCGCTGGTAAAATTGCGCATTATTACATTAACCTTTGGATCCATAGTCGCCGAAAAGAAGAAAGATTGTCTTTTAGGTGCGGCTGCGTTTAAGATAAATGTTATATCGGTTACAAAACCCATATCGAGCATACGGTCAACTTCGTCTAAGACAACTATATCGAATTTACTAATTTCCAAAGTACCGCGGGTGATATGGTCCTTGATTCGACCTGGCGTGCCAATAACAATTCGCGGCTTATTACGAAGACCGTTAAGTTGCGGTCCCATAGATGTACCGCCTATAAGCAGAGTTCCACTCAGGCCACTTCCTTTTGCAATCATCCGGCACTCGGCTTCAATTTGTTGGGCAAGTTCACGGGTAGGAGCCATGATAAGAGCGTTCGAAGATCGATTATTCATAAGCTGGTGTAGTACTGGTATTGCAAAAGCAATTGTCTTGCCTGTACCAGTGTTGGCGATACCGACTACATCTCTTCCCTCTAGTCCATGCGGAATTGCCTGATCTTGAATAGGTGTTGGTGAGACAAAGCCCTTTTGAACCAAATTGCCATGTAAAATTGGGTGCATCGAAAAATCCGCAAATACGTTTATTGGCGTATATACTTCGATGTCAGCTTTTAATTGAGCTGGTTTAACGAATTTGGACGGATGAATATACTGTTTAGTACTTCTACGGTTGCCTGTGGGCCGGCTAGAACGGGAGGTGCCATAGCGTGGCTTAGCATTACGTGGCCTGTATGTTTGATAGGACATAAAAAAAGAATCCTTTTTAGTGCTTTAGATTATTACTCGATTGTTGGCAATGAACATCGAGTAATGGTTTCTATAGGACACCCGGATTCATCAGTAACAATAGATTAATTTTAGCATAAACGCTCACAGGAGTCAACAATATCCAAGCTAATATTGTGTTACTGTGCCCATAACTGTTATCGTTAGTAAGTTGATATAAAAATAAATGACCCATAAAAAGAAAAACACTCGAAGAAAAACCGCACCCTATTACACGCTATCCTATGGCAAGCGTACTTATAGGTTTATTACCGACAAAGTTCTTATATTCAGGCTTATGCGCAGCTTGCATGGCCGTTTCTGGGGGATTGCAGGCGTACTTATCATGAGCTTTGGACTGAGCGTTTGTTTCTTGGTTAAACCAGAAACCTTGTCTTGGTCGACGGCATTTAGTGATTTTGGACGTGATGTTAGGACCGCACCTTACTTAGCAGCCTCACTATTCTTTGGTGCATATGGACTCTGGAGGTGGCGTAATTACCTGCGCCGTACATTAAAACATGCTCGACCCCTAACATCACTGGTCGGACTGACCGTTTTTGGCTTATATATTGCTGCTTTGATGCCGATAGCTTGGGAGCCATGGCCTTACCGACTGCATATATTTGGCGTAGCGGTATCAGGAGCCGCTATGGCCGCGACGGTAGTTGTAGATACTTTGCTTACTAAAACTCGTTCCAGACACTCTCTACAGTTGTGGCGGTTTATGCGACTAGTTTCTTTTCTTCTTATTGTTGTTGGCGGTTTTATAACACTTGGTTCCGCTAACTTGGTGGGTTGGTTCCGTCTTGCGCTGGCTGGTGAACTTCTCATGCTGGTTGGCTATACGCTATGGATAATTGACAAAACTTACCATGGTGAGGGCGGGCGCTCACGGTTATCTATTGCACTTCGCAAGATAGTACTGATCGACTAAGTGATATACTTATAATAATTAGAAACACGCAGCTATAGGAGTAATATGAACGTCCAAATAACTTCAGATGCATTAAAGCAAACCCTAAAAGCTCAAGCTATAATGAAAGGCCCGGGTGTCGGCGGCCTGGCAGTAATAACTGAGTATGAGATAGAGGGTGCACTGTACGTACATATACGCCTTGAGGTTGATGGAGATCCTAAAACATTAATAGCTGGGGTTCATGCTGTACATATACATGAAAAGGCTGCTTGTGACTGTGAAGGTTTCAAGTGCGCCGGTGGGCATTTTGACCCAGGTCCTAGTGGCAATACTGATCCCGACGCCAATCATGGTTATCATGCCGGTGATCTCCCGAGCATCAGGATTGATGAGCATGGCAAAGGCGTATTAGAAGCAGTTACTACTCGTATTACATTGTCTGAAGGCCCAGTCTCGTTGCTGTCAAAAGGCTCCGCACCAGAGGGTACGTCATTAATGATTCATGGTAATCCCGACCCGCACACCCCGGGCGATAGCGGCTCGGGTCATAGTGGTGGGCCAAGGTTGGCCTGCGGGACAATCGAAGCAATTTAGCGAATATGCCCCTAATCACACCAAAGCTAATCAAACAACCTCCTTCTTTAAAAAAACGACCTGTCGGCTTATGGCTGTTTATTGTTGCATGCATTGTAGTCGTAGGCCTTTTTATCGTTAAATTAACTGATAATAAACATAATACAGCTGTAGTCAGCACAGCTACCGATGTAGTCGAAACTGTAATTCCAAGCGAGCAAGCGATTGCCACGCGGCAATTAAAAAATTTTACAGCCACAGAATTTGTCAGCTTATACAATAAATATGCATACCCAAACGTCAAAGAGTTTGACATATCTCCACCTATAACAGGCGATCAAGCGGCAGATGAAAAAATCCGCACTCTTGCAGTTGCACGTGGCTATATTGGCCGATCAATTGCCATTCCTCCATTAACCGACACAGATAATTACCAGCTACAAGAGCGCGCCGCATTAGCTTGGCATGAGTTAAGCTCAGCTGCTAAAACTGATAAGCACAGTATAAGTTTGACAGCAGCTTTTAGGACGATTGAAGACCAACGTGAGCTTTTTAATAATGCACTTTATGCTACAGGTGCGACCAAGGCAGCTATTGCCGCTAGCAAAGCCGACACGGCGGTTAACGGCGTTTTAAATCGTATTGCAGTACCTGGCTACACTCGGCACCACAGCGGATACACAGTTGATATTAGTTGTGACAGTGATCCTTCGGTGGTATTTGGGGCTAGCAGTTGTTTTACTTGGCTAAGTAAAAATAATTATGAAAATTGTAAAAAGTACGGCTGGATCCCTAGTTACCCTAAAGGCGCTTCTCAGCAAGGACCGGAGCCCGAGGAGTGGGAATATTCTTGGGTTGGTTTTGAGGCAGTTTCAGAATAAATAAAAAATTTGTTGACAAATAGTCCACACTATTTTTAAAAACTTGTTTTTGCAGCAAAAACCGAGTAAAGTTTAAGGTAATGCGTAAAGAGTTTCCCCGTATACCGGAAGATTATGTAATGCCTCTAAATATGAACGGCTTAAAAGGCCGGATGCTGCGCATGCCGCCACCAAAAAACAAAAAACGCGAGGTGTTATTGGTGTATGGCCACCATTCTTCATTGGAGCGTATGTATAGCTTTGCGCAGGTAATCAATGACTATGCCGGTGTGACTATGCCAGATTTACCCGGCTTCGGAGGTATGGACAGTTTTTACAAGATAAACGAAAAGCCAGACTTAAATACAATGGCTGATTACGTTGCATCAATTGTACGATTACGATTCAAAAATAAGAAGTTTACTATCGCCGGCATATCATATGGATTTATAGTTGTCACACGAATGCTGCAACGTTATCCCGATATAGCAAAACAAGTTGATGATCTTGTTAGTGTAGTCGGTTTTGCACATCATGAGGATTTTATATTTAGTAGCACCCGAAAAACACTTTACCGTGCTGGCACCAAATTTTTCTCTCATAAGGTACCAGCGGTATTATTTAGAAATATTTTCTTACAACCGATCATACTTCGTGCTTTATATTCTAAGACCCATAATGCAAAACATAAATTTGAAGGCCTGGAAGGTCAGGAACGACAAATCCTGACTGACTTTGAAGTATATTTATGGCGCATCAATGATTTGAGGACGCATATGGCTACAAACCACAGTTTTTTAGTATTTGATAATTGCAGACAAAAAATTGATGTGCACGTCTGGCATATATCTGTAAAAGCCGATAATTATTTTGATAGCCATGTTGTCGAGCAACACATGCGGGTAATTTTTAGTGGGTTTACTGATTGTCCTAGTACTGTAAAAAAACACATGCCAAATGTCATAGCTGGAAAGAAAGAAGCCGCAAGAATCATGCCCCGTCCTATTCGCCAGCTGTTAAATAAACAGCCATCTTAAAAGCTGATTTGTGACTAATTCGTGGTAGGATAGATGTATGAAAATTGGCCTAGTCTGCCCCTATGACTTCTTCCGTCATGGTGCAGTTCAGAAATTAATAACATTACTGGACGAAGAGCTTACACTTAGGGGACACGACATACGTATTATTACACCACGGCCACGTAATTATAAAGGCCCGCTTCCTGAGAGGACAATATTCGTTGGTCAATCTGCAAAATGGAACACACCACTCAAGACAACGCTCGAAGTTGGGATGAGTTTAGAGACTACCGAAATGGAGGAAATGCTCGAGTTAGAGGACTTTGATATAATTCACGTGCATGAACCTGAAATTCCCCTTCTCGGTGCTCAGATTGCCTCGCGTTCTATCTGTCCTGTTATAGCAACATTCCACGCAACGATGCCCGAAACATTAATGGCCAAGACGGTTGAGCTATTAAGAATCCCTTATGCCCGTTCTATATTCCGTAATTTAGCCGCGATGACTGCCGTTTCGGAAAGTGCAGCCAGGTTTGTAAGGGAATGGTCTGAGTTACCGGTAACTATCGTACCTAATTATATAGATCTTGAACTATACAACTCTCTAGAAAGTATAAAACGTAGCAACAACACTATTCTTTACATTGGTCGGTTAGAGAAACGCAAAGGCGTAAAGTATCTGCTCAAGGCATTCGCCGAACTAAGTGAGCACGATTCGCAAGTAGAGTTAATAATTGCCGGCGACGGATCGGAGCGTGAGCGCCTTGAAAACTGGGTAGAAGCCCATCAAGTTCCACGGATTAAGTTCTTAGGTGCCATTACTGAAGCCGAAAAGATGAAGTTACTTCATGAGGCGGCTGTTTTTTGCTCACCGGCGATTTACGGCGAGAGCTTCGGAGTAGTTCTTCTCGAGGCTATGGCAGCAGGTGCGCCTATAGTTGCAGGCGATAATCCCGGCTATGCCTGTGTGATGCTAGACCGAGGACTGTTATCGCTAGTTAATCCTAAAGACACCGGAGATTTTGCTCGCCGCTTAGAGCTTTTTCTGCACGACGAGGGTGTTCGTAAAACTTGGCTTGCTTGGGCCAAAAAATACATCAAACAATTCGATAGTAAACCCGTCATAGATCAGTATGAAAACGTGTATAAATTTGTAGTTACTGAAAAACAAGGCCAAAAAGCATGAAAATTGGCCTTGTGCTTGATGATACGCTCGACAAGCCCGATGGCGTCCAACAACACGTTTTAACTTTAGGCCAGTGGCTTAGAGGCGAAGGCCACGTGGTACACTATTTAGTCGCTAACACGGAGCGTACAGACATTCCTAACATTCATTCATTAGGAAAGTTTGCAACCGTCAAATACAACCAAAATATAGTTAGGACCCCACTGCCTGCTAATCGTGGTGATATAAAACGGCTACTGGCGGCTGAACAATTTGACGTATTACACGTTCAACTTCCCTATAGCCCATTTCTCGCCAAGCAGATTATAAAGAACGCGAGTCAAAAAACTGCTGTGATTGGTACATTTCACATTCTGCCAGCCTCTAAACTTCATGGCTTTAGCAACAGGCTTCTGAGGCTTGCACTTGGCAAAAGTCTTGAGCGTTTTGATCATATTTTTGCCGTAAGTGAACCAGCAGTTCATTTTGCCCGTAAAACTTATGGTATCAATACATCATACCTTCCGAATCCTATCGATGTTCAGTCGTTTCGGAAAGGTAGGCGGTTGGCGCAATATAATGTTAGGAAATTAAATATCGTTTTCTTGGGTAGGCTTGTCCAAAGGAAAGGGGTACTAGAGTTAATTGGTGCATATAATGCCCTTCCCAATGAACTGGCAGCTCAAACAAGGCTTATTATTTGCGGTAAAGGACCCCTGAAAGCCAAAGCTAAAAATATGGCCCGAGCAGAAAGAAATATTATTTTTGCCGGATATGTTTCTGAGTCATCAAAGCCAGATTACTTGGCTTCCGCCGATATTGCTGTTTTCCCATCTTTGGGTGGTGAAAGTTTCGGCATCGTATTAGTAGAAGCAATGGCCGCAGGTGCACGAGTGGTAATTGGAGGTAATAACGCGGGCTATAAGAGTGTTTTGGGAGCACAGCCGTATTTATTATTTAATCCTAAAGACCAGATTGCTTTCACTAACCACCTATCGTTATTCATAACCGATAACTCCTTACGTGATAAGATGTTTTCTTGGCAGCAGGAAACAGTAGGCCAGTATGATATATCAGTTGTCGGGCCTCATCTAATTACTGCATACAATAATGCATTGCAGCAGCGAAAATAAATGAGATAATAAAGCTATGCATCTTTTTTCACGAAATAAACAACACGAAGTAGAAATTACTATTTCGAACCGGACAGTTGTTAGAGTGCTGTTACTTATTATAATTTCATTTTTACTGCTTTCTGCAGCCCGTCAAGCATCCCATGCCCTATCACTTATATTTATTGCTTTTTTTCTGTCCCTAGCTCTAAATGCGCCGGTGCATTGGATCGCCCAACGTCTTCCGGGCCGCAAACGGGGTAGTCGTTCCCTGGCGACGACAGTTTCTTTTTTGCTAGTAATAGCTTTCTTGGGAGTATTTTTGTTTAGTATTGTGCCACCGCTGGTACGTCAAACGGCAACATTTATTGAGGAGGCACCCGGCCTTGTAGACGATATCAGGGATGAGAACTCATCTTTGGGTTCGTTTGTCCGACGTAACGGATTGGAGGATCAAGTAGATAAGCTATCCGGCCAGGTGTCGAGTTGGGTTGAGGGCCTTAGCACAAGTGCAGTTAGTACGGTTACAAAAGTTACCAGCAGTATAGTGGCAATGCTTACCGTGCTGGTCTTGACGTTTATGATGCTGACCGAAGGGCCACGTTGGAGCCGTTTTGCACGTCGCTTGTTACCGGATGACAAAGAAGCACATGCCGAAAAACTGGTTCATGACATGAATAAAGTTATTCGTGGGTATGTCAACGGACAGGTGTTACTAGCTGCTATTGCGGCCGTCCTGATTGCCCCGCCATTATTTATTCTTGGTATCAGTTACCCCTTAGCTCTGATGGTGGTTGTATTTATCTGCGGTTTAATACCGATGGTCGGGCATACGATTGGAGCGGTTATAGTCAGTCTAGTGGCTCTGTTTACGTCCCCATGGGCGGCGCTGATTATTCTTATTTACTACATTACTTACCAGCAGATTGAAAATTATGCTATACAGCCGCGGATTCAGGCAAATAGCACAGATATGTCCCCGCTGCTAGTTTTCTCATCGGTTATTATTGGCGTCAGTCTGAATGGGCTAGTTGGCGGTTTGGTAGCGATCCCAATCGCAGGGTGCTTACGTATTCTTGTCCTTGACTACTTAATGCGCAAGAATTATCTTGAACCAGCAACAGTAAAAGCCATAACTACCCCGAAAAAAGTTTAGTTTCGTTCCCAGATCTGGCCATACGGCGTGTCGCGTACGTGTATTCCTTGGCTCTTAAGCTCTTCCCGAAGTTGATTAGATCTGTCCCATTCCTGGTTGTCACGGGTTTGCTGACGTGCATCAAGCAATTGTTTTTGTTCATTAGTAATATCATCACCGCTTAACAGATCGATACCCAGCAGATCCCTAACGATGTTAAGTAAATTAATAAAGGAATTTTTTGAAATCTCTAGTATACCGTTAGTAACTTGATTAAATGTCTGATCTATTGCCATAATTGCAGCAGGTGTTAATAAATCATTTTTTAGGCTGTCTATAATTTCTCTTGCAGCACTATCTAAAATTTCAGGACTGCAGCTATCTTTGGGGCCAGAATCAAGTGTTTGGAATCTTAAAAGTGCTGTATTTTGCCATCTCTGGAGTCTGTTTTGAGCTGCTTCAAGAATTTCCCAGGTAAAGTTGCCTTCGGTACGGTAGTGTTTTGATAAAATCATGAGTTTGAAAGCATTTAATGACAAACCACGCTGTTTTATATCGTCGAGCGTAAAAATGTTGCCCAAGGATTTACTCATTTTAGTTCCATTAACCTTTATGTGGTTTGCATGCACCCAAATATTGGCAAATGGCTTACCAGTCAAAGACTCAGTTTGGGCAATTTCGTTCGTATGGTGCACGGGAATATGGTCAATGCCGCCGGTATGAATATCAATAGTATCTCCAAGTAGTTGCCGTGCCATTACTGAGCATTCTAAATGCCAGCCTGGAAAGCCTTTGCCCCAGGGGCTATCCCATTCCATATCACGCTTTTGATCTTTTAGTGATAATTTCCATAAAGCAAAATCTGTCGGATTCTTTTTCCCGGTATCAGCGACTCGAGAACCAAACTGAAGTCCGGCGATATCAAGCCTGGCTAGTTTGCCATAGTCGGATAACTTTGAAGTATCAAAATAAACCCCGTCTTCTATAACGTAGGTATAACCCTTTTCTTCGAGTCCGCGTATAAATTCGATTTGTTGTTGGATGTAATCAGTTGCTCTTGGCATATGGTCCGGTCGTATGAGTCCGAGTTTCGTAAATGCCTCCTCGTCTGCTAGAACCATATATTTTTCGGCGACATCCCATGCGGTCGTACCTTCTTTGAGGGCGCTGGCAAGCATTTTGTCTTCCCCCCCGTCTTCGTTACTTGTTAAATGTCCGACATCAGTGATATTTTGCACCCTATTTACATCATAGCCATCTGCCTTTAGTACCCGTACTAAAATATCCCAATAAATGTAAGCCACCCAGTTACCAATATGTGGCTGACTGTAGACGGTAAGCCCACAGGTGTACATTTTTACCGTATTGTCTGTAGCTGGCCTAAAATCCTCGACCGCTCTCGTCATAGTATTATAAAGTTTCATGACTATTTACTCTCCAGCAATGTCTTAACGCGTTCAATGCACTTTTGCTTGATTTCGCTCGCGTCACCCTTATCTACTTTAAAGCCAGCTGCATAAGCATGGCCACCACCGTTCAGCTCCTCTGCTAGCTTAGCAGCTATTGGTGCACCTTGGTTGCAACGAATTGCCCCTGTTACCCGTCCACTGTCATACTGCTTAATTACAATACTGACAAGAACGCCCGCTGTTAGTAAATGATCATTTTGAATCAGGGGGGCTGGATTATAGAGTGGGCTGTATTCATTAATCTCTGCTTGTGGCACAGTAACTATAGCTAATTGATCATGCAACTCGGTACGTTCAATCAGTTCTGCTTTATATTTAAAAATGCTCGGTGGCATTTTGTTAAACGATCGGCGTTGTTCTTCCAATTGTGGACGATTGACTCCACTATCGACTAGCTCAGCCATAACTCGATAAGTGGCCGCTGATGTATTTTCGGTCGCAAGACCCATGCTGTCCGCCAGGATAGAAGTCATGATATAGCTAGCAGCCTGGAGGTTTATGGGCCACTCGTGCTGTTTAGCGATAGCGTACAATAATTCACCCGTCGAGACTTTGGTTGGTTCATTAACAACGACAGTGGCAAACGGAATATCATTTTGTACTTCGGCATGATGATCGAGTACGATGACCGGCTTAGCCGCTACCCAGCCTTGCGAGCCAGAGCTTGTAAGTTTCTCAAGCAAGGTCATGGTTGAGGTGTCGACAATAATGCTGGCGTCGAATTGCGAAGGAACATCCTTCTCGACCCGATCCCAGCCGAACAGATACTTGAGGTATTCTGGCATATCGATACCGCAGTACAATATCGGTTCTTTGCCCATGTCATGGAAGATTTGTTCTAGAGCCAAAGAGCTCGCTAAAGAATCAGCATCCGGGTTATCAGCCTGAATCACTAAAATACGTTGTGACGAACTAATAATATCTTTAATTTCTGGGTAGTCTGCCATTACTTTGGTAATTATAGCTGAAAAACAGGGGACGGCCTAGATTAGAACGTTTGACGGCCCTCAAGGGCACGGCCAAGTGTTATCTGATCGGCATATTCTAAATCAACGCCTATTGGAAGGCCTCTGGCCAAACGTGTAACCTTGACTTTTCTTTTACCGATCAGCTGCTGGATATACAAAGCTGTGCTTTCACCTTCCACGCTGGCGTTGGTGGCTAAAATAACTTCCTCTACTTTATCTTCGTCAATCCTGTCAACTAGTTCACGGATACGCACTTGTTCCGGGCCAATTCCATCTATCGGCGAAACCAAACCACCTAGTACATGGTAGGTGCCTTTGAACTTGCCGATTTTTTCGAGAGCCATAATATCAAACGGTTCGGCAACGACAGCGACGAGTTGTTTATCTCGTCCCGGATCAGTATAAAGTGGTGAAATTTCCTGGCCTGCCTCGATGAGTGCAAAAGTCTTTTTGCACAAACCTATACCTGTATGTAAATGCTTCAAAGTTTCGGATAATTGTCGGGCTTTAGAGGGGTCTGTTCTAAGTAAATAGTAAGCATAGCGTTCGGCCGTGCGGCTGCCGACACCCGGTAGAACACCAAGTGCTTCAATAAGCTTTTGAAGAGTCGATGGTAAGATTGACAAATTAATATCGTCCTATAACCCCAGGTTGCCTAAAGCACCCATCATTGGCTGCATTTTATCTGCCGCCATTTTCTGGCTTTGCTTGATAGCTGTTTTTATAGCATCTTCTATCCAGCGCTCCAGCTGGCCGATATCATCTAAATCAACATACTCTGGATCGATACGAACTTTTTTTATCGCTTGCTCTCCGTTGATTTCAACCCTAACGGCACCGTCCCCTGCTTCGACGGTTATAATTTCGTTTTGTAATTCTTTCTGAATTTTTTTTACTTTCATAAGCATTTTGGCTTGATCGAAACGGCTCATAGGTCACTCCTTTATTCTTGGTTATATTGTATCAAAAAAAGCTGATTAGGTATTAACAGCTCAGAGTTTGCTAGTAAAGGCTGATTTGGTTGCTTGATTGTTTGGCCAGGCTATAAAATAACGCTGTAAGTTAAAATTTACTGCCGAGCCAATTACAGAAATCAGCAAAATAATTCCCAGCCAACGGGCTATTGGATTTCGAGGAAACACATCAAACCATTGGTCAATCAATAATTCTATTCCATATCCAACAACAAAATAAATAAATGGCAGTAATACGATGATTGTATGGTGGTTAGCGCTCAACCCAATCCATATAATTGCCACCAAAAACACACCAGCCAATACCCAGATACGGTCTAGCTTATAATAACGGGTGACTGCAAAAAGACCGTACAGGAACATCACGCTTGTAAAAATATCTAACATGGGCTGTTTGCCAAGCCAGTAAACTGGATCGTTTGGTGAAATCACAAAAATACTCAAAATAACCTGTCCTATCTCTTTAAATATTTCAGGCACTGACTCAAACATCGATTGCAGCCCCAAAAAGGCCCGCCAGGTATTTGGGTCACGGATTAGACTTACTACAAATGGCATGCTTAGAATACTAAATATTAGAGCACAGGCTGCTATAGCTAAAGGAGAAAGTTGGTTAAAAGATTGACGTACCCGTCGGAGTTGCCAGATAGCGCCCAAAATAATAAATATAACTAATCCCGGAACATATAATGAGGCGCCAATAACAAAACAAGCTAACAGCCACACCGGTAGTACGTGCTTGTCAAAGCGTAATAGATAACCGACACCAACCAGTACGAGTAGTGATAGCAACATGATATCCGTTGTCGCCAGTCTGGCATAGTGGAGCAGTAAGCTTGAGGTCCCAAACATTAACGAAGCAGCCAATGCTATATTTGTACGCATAAACTTTCGTGATATAAGGAAGAATAATACTATCGCTATGGCCCCTACCAATGCGCTTATCATTCGTATCGCTATTGTCTTAGTGGTGACCCTTGTGACAACATACATTACAATTTTATAAGGGCCGTTAACTGGATTTTCAAATATTTCGGCTATACTGTCACTGGCTTGTACGGTCGCGACTTCTGGCTCGCTTAGGGCGGGGGTTAAGCTACCTAGTTTATAACCCATCAAAGCAATGATCGAAACCAATGCAAAAACTGTTAACAGGAAAGGCCGCCCCATAGCTAACGCTAGATTCCACAATTTTCTCATAATGCTTAAGTGGAATTATAGCATTTTGGGAGTAATAAAATAGAAATTAGTACTTATGAATTAATAAAAAGCACTTTAGGACAGTATTTATATTTTATTAAAGTCGCTCTTAGTTTTGGAATGGTTGTTCGCGCTTTGTATCCAAACTTCGAAATCGCTGTTTTTGGCGGTCAAAGTATAATTCGATATCGTCCGTTGGTCCGTTACGATGTTTCTTGATAAGGATCTTGGCAATATTTTTATTTTCGGTTTCGGGATTGTAGTATTCTTCACGGTATATAAAGGCCACTACATCTGCATCCTGTTCAATCGAGCCCGATTCACGCAAGTCAGCCAGCTGAGGAATCTGAGGGTTGCGATTTTCAACCGAGCGGCTCAACTGACTTAAGGCTATTACCGGCACATTAAGCTCACGGGCAATGCCTTTAAGGCCACGGGATATCTCGGATATTTCCTGAACCCTGTTGCTATCTCCGGTAAAGCGTGACCCGCCACTCATCAACTGCAAATAGTCGACTATAACTAACCCTAATGGTCTTTGGTGGGCTTCACGTCGAGCCTTAGTACGCATATCGCTTACTGAAACGCCAGGGCTATCATCAATAAAAATCTGAGCCTCGGATAAGGTACCCATGGCTTGGCCAATTTTTTCAAAATCGGTATCTGTAAGGTTACCGGTGCGCAAGTTCCAGGCATCGACCCCGGCTTCAGCAGCGAGTAACCTATCTACAAGCTGTTCCTTACTCATTTCCAGGGAAAAAATAAGTACCGGACGTTCAGCCTTGACGGCTACGTTATGGGCTAGATTAAGGGCTAGTGCGGTTTTGCCCATCGAAGGCCGGGCAGCAATAATAATTAAATCAGATGGCTGTAAACCAGCTAGGACATTATCTAAATCACGATAACCGGTCGGAACGCCCCGCAACTTTCCCTTGTCCTTATGCAGCTCGTCAAGTCGGTCAAAGCTCGAATTTAATATATTTTCGATGCTATAAATATCCTGCTTAATATGTCTTTCGCTTACTTCGAACAGCCTGGTTTCAGCAGTTTCAACCAGCTCTTGTAGGCTTTTTGTTTCATCATAACCTAGTTCTGTAATTGTCCGGCTGGCTTTTATTAGCCGACGTCGCATGGCTTTTTGGGCAATTATTTCAGCATAACGGTCAGCATGTGCAGCTGTTGGAACAAAATTTGTCAGTTCTGTGAGATAAGACGCTCCTCCCACCATGTCCAGCATACCTGTGCCCTTTAACTGATCAGATAGTGTTAGGACGTCAACCGGGCTGTGCTTTTCGTATAACTGCAATATGCCTTCGTAAATCCGGGCATGCTTTTCATCATAAAAATCTTCTGCCCTCACTATATCGGCAACTTTAACGATAGCATCGCTGTCTATAAGAATTGCGCCAAGTAACGAAGCCTCGGCTTCAGTATTCTGTGGCGGTATTACAACTTGTTCGTCCATTCAAGAATCTAGCACCTCTCCCCCACCAAAAATATTTGTTATCGATGACAGCTCCTCATTCATAATAATTGGAATGGTAAAAGATACAGGTTCGGTAGTTCGAGCCATTGGTTTTAATTTCGTGCTCTCATGAACCGCTTCAATTGTCAGGTCAAGGCCTGTAACGGCTATGACGGCTGCACGAATTTTAGCTTTAGTTGGAGCGTCGGCCACCTTTTTCTGATGAAATCCAAACCCAAACGATAGTTTTAGTCTATCACCATCTATGTGTGGCTTTGCCATCCTTAGTATTCCATATAAGGTATTATTTGTTGATTTAATGTCTGCTAATACTTCATTCCACCAGTTATCTTGTAGTCCTTGACGGGTAGGCTTACTGTTTATATGAACATTTTCAGTTTTGAGCGGTTTGCTAATCTCCACAGAAGCCACTGTTTTTTGTGGTTTTTCGGCTATATTCGGCTGTTTTAGGGCTGCTGGTGAAGAATTTATTGCATCACAGTCTAAATTAGCTTTGAATAGGGAAATTTCAAGCTGGGCGCCCGGCTCAGTACTGGCATTAACCTTTAAAAGATCTGCTAACAGGCTATTCATTACTTTAGTATTTTCGCCGCTTATTATCCGGGTTCGGATAGCTGCTGCCAGTTGTTTGGCGGCCTGAGCTGGACTAATGCCACTATTCACTAACCGATCTAGGGCATCTATAATCTCGGCCGGCGAACCAGACAATGTAGCGGACTCAAGGCCTACAATATGTTCAGATGCTGCTAATCCAATTAATTTTTCGGCATCGTTTTTGGTTATTTTATTCTTGCTATTACCAACCTGCTCCAACAAGCTGATACTATCTCTGAAGCTACCTCTGCCATGACGTGCCAATAACAACAAGGCATCCTCATCAATATTCATGCCTTCTTGCTTAGCAATAACACCCAAATGCTTAATAGCGTCAACTTCATCTATAGGTTTAAAAGTATGGCGCTGTGTGCGACTGATTATCGTTTCCGGCAACTTATGAACCTCAGTAGTGGCTAATATAAATACCACATGCTTAGGCGGTTCCTCAAGAGTTTTTAGTAATGCATTAAAAGCTTCCTTGGTTAGCATATGCACCTCGTCGATAATATAGACTTTGTAATCCGCCGATGTAGGCGCTATATGTACTTTGTCGCGCAGCTCACGGATTTCGTCAATCCGGCGATTGCTGGCGGCGTCTATTTCAATAATGTCTAGGTGCGCGCTTTCATCGGTATAAGGTAACCGATTAATCTCATGCGCTAGGATTCGTGCTATAGAAGTTTTACCTGTTCCTCGTGGGCCGGTAAATAAATAAGCGTGATTTATCTTGCCCTGTTTGATGGCACGCTGGAGTGTAAGGGTAATATGTTTTTGCCCGACAATTTCCGATAGTTTTTTTGACCGATATTTTCGGTACAGCGCTTGCCCCAAACCTTTGACCCTCTCTTTCCTAATTAGTATAGCCTAAACTATAGCTCTCGTCGTGCAGGCCTGTGCAAAGGATGAGGAAAAGATGTGGACGGCTCAGGGTTCCTATAGTGTAGAGTTTCCGATTGTGTCCCATGAGTTAGCAACCCTGCTTTTTCTGAATAATCTAAAGTTACAAATGCTGCCGCTCCTATACCAGCAAGCGCCAGGGTGCCTGCACCTATCCTCGCAATATTTTTTAATACCAGATTATTAATATTTTCAGCAGCAAACATAAAACCAATACCCAAGTTAGTCGCAAACTCAGAATATTTACCAGCTTTAGTAACCTGCAGTTCAATGCCCTTTCTTTCGGCAGCTAAAGTTATAGTACTTTTTGTAGCTTTTTGAGCGAGAGATAAAAAACCTATACTTTTTGGTATAACCCTACTTTTTAACCCGGCCACCAGCATGCTGCTGGTAAAAAGCACATCTACTGATGGGTCGAGTTTGCGTCCAAGTTCCGAACGTTTAAAACCAAATTTAGCAAGCCCTGGTCTTTTGTCTTCTTGTCGCGCAAGTATTCCATCCAAATTGTCACTCATTGCAAACAAACCTGCTTTCCACCAGTTTTCGCGAGGATTGTCGTGCATCATATTATAGAGTTTTGGGATTGCCAAAGCTCGACATGCAGTTAAAAAGTTAGGCACCGTTGCAATATCATGGGTATCTATTTTAGGCATCATACTTCAACACTAACACAAGAAGCGGACATAACCAGGAGCAATAAGTAGTAGTTATAAAATGCATATAGCAGTTAGCACAGAGCGATTCGTAATCAACTTTATTTTCACCATCAATAATTTGATATAGAAAGTAGTAAGTAGGCACCGGCAGTATTGCTGGAAACATGAAATTACGAATTTTTATGACTTATAAATAGATGAATGTATTAAAGCGCAGCTTCAAGTGCGGCCCATTCGGCTATGCCGTCCTCGGGTATATTCACGCTGACTTGGTCGCCTGGTTTAGCTTTAAAATAGGTGACGCTTGCAAGCAGGACTCTATAATCCTTGCCGTCGAAGTTTACGATGTAATGGCCATCTTTTTGTACCAAAGTGCCGACTACTTGCTTGCGTGGGATTGGACCAATTTGCTTGTATAAAAATGCACCATCTTCAGCTATGGTGAGCTTTAGGATATCGCCCTGTACAAGTTTTGACTTGCTGGCATAGTTTGCTGGTACCGGGTATGTTTTAGCATCACTACCAACCATGTTTTGGCCATCAAAAACACCCTCAATAATTTTGCCAACTTGTTCGTCTTTAACACTTGAAGTAACTTCAGAATCATCGCCAACTAAACTAACTAGCAGTTCTTTTGCAGCTGCTAGGTTTGTTTCGGCCTCCTGGATAAGCGCTCTCAACCGCTTAACCTGTTTTTCTGGTAAATCTGCCATCTTTGTAAGTCCTCGAAGTGTTTATCTTAGGTACACTTGAAATTAACGTATCACGATTACCAAAGCAAGTCAAAGATAAGCAGTTTATTCTGTGGATAAATTAAAAGAAACTGTTTTTATAGCAGTTTCTTTTAATTCTTGTCTTTTTAGTTGTTTAAGCTAATTCTACGGTTGCGCCGGCTTCTTCCAAGGTTTTCTTGGCAGCTTCGGCATCGTCTTTTTTAGCTTTTTCTAGAACTGTCTTAGGGGCCCCATCTACAATAGCTTTAGCTTCTCCTAGGCCAAGACCGGTTATGTCTTTGACTGCCTTGATGACAGCGACTTTTTGTGCTCCGGCGTCCTTAAGTACAACGTCGTATTCGTTCTTAGCTTCTTCGGCAGGAGCTGTGTCAGTAGCACTTGGTCCAGCGACCGCAACAGCCGCAGCAGGTTCTATACCGTACTCTTCTTTTAAGATTGTTCCCAGTTCATTAACTTCCAAAACGCTCAAATTAACGAGTTGTTCTGCAAATTTCTTTAGATCAGTTTTTGCATCTGCCATAATATTGTTCCTTTGCTTTAAATTAATTTATGCCTTTGAGGCCTCGATAGATTGAAGTAAGCCATGGAGATTGCCTTTTAGGCCACTTATAACACCATTTACAGGTGACTTAAGTGTATTGATGATTCCTGCAATAAGCTGCGGTTTGCTAGGCAAACTAGCAAGGACGGTGACGCTTTGTGCGCTCATAAACTCACCTTCAGACGTAATAGCACCAACAAACTCAATAGTCGGGTTGGTTTTAGCAAAATTAGCCAGGCTTTGGGCTGGCGCAACTTCGTCTTCTGAGTTGAAGGCATAAAGTAGTTGCCCTGTTAAGGCGCTTTTGTCGATGTCCTTCAGTTTGTCATTACTTTCCAGAGCCTTAATTAGGAGGCGGTTTTTGACAACACTGACTTTGGTTCCGCTTGCCTTTGCTTCGCGCCGGAGTGCTTGGATAGCTTTGACGGTCGTGCCCTGATATTTCGCAACTACTGTCAGCTTAGAGTTTCCGAGTAGTTCACTAACCTCAGTGACAACCTCATGTTTCTTTGATTTGGTTAAAGCCATTAATATTTCCTCTTTAGACCTTAGTTTGTTCGCCGTGCTTCGACCGTAGCAGCAGGCTTGATTACCAGGCAAATAAAAAATGCCTCTGAATTACTTCAAAGACACCTGAATAACAAAATATTTGTCGTTCACCTAGGTAGCATTCTTAAATCTTTTCGATCGCTACTGTCTTTGGTAATCAAGCAAACTATACACTACTTGTCTGTTGGTGTAAAGGCATTTGTAGCTGGTTCTACTTGCTGGGGCGCTGGCATATACTCATGGCGTCTTGCTTCCCATTCTTTTGCTGTCTGTGGTCTTCTGTAGGACAAAAATGCCCGTTTGGAAATTTCTGCAGCAGTTTCATTATCCATGTCTGTGTTTTCTTGTGCGTGTAATGCTTCCATTCTTATTCTCCGTAAGGCTTTTGCGCATCAGGATTGATGAATACTACAATCTGTTCCGCTGGTGCGGCCACTGAGCCTGCAACGGCCCACAGGCACGGATGCTGTAGTTCTGGAATGCGGTGTTCAAAATGTGCTGGATGCGGATATCTTGATCATAATGTTTCGTTTGGCATATGACTCTCCTAAAAATTAAAAAACTTCACCTACGAGTGAAGCCTTCTTGGTTATTGGTTGTATTGCGGATTCTTTACGGCTTCACTCCATTTTAGCAATACAACCTTTCGCAATAATCACGATATTTAGTAAATTCTTATGCTTAGTATTTTGGCTCATGGAACTGATAGTACTTCTTATCAAGTGCTGAGTCAACTATTAAGGCATTGACAATGATTTTTCATGCGCGTACATTTAATAATCGTAATGAAGGGAAACACATATATTTGCACAAAACTAATGAATCGAGCAATCGATTTCATTAAGATTTCGCATTAATCACTGTCTCAGATTAAACTTACACAACTAGCAACCAAGTGACCGACTGAGACAAAAAAACAGTCGGTTTTTTACTGCTAAACAAAAAAATTAAATTTAGCGCTCGTGTAATCACACGCATATGAAAGAAAAAAAATGAGCGACATATTAGTACAAGAAAGAATCAATTATCTTCAAAAACATTATTCTGTGGATATCTTAGCGTCAATGCACCTAGGTTCTGCCTCAGAAAAAGCAAAAGGTCATGCGCAAAGAGTAAGAGAATTAGCTTTAAAAGCCGGTGGTCTGGTTAGTTTTTTTGTAGTAGGCGAATCATTTCATGAAGATCAGCACAAAGCGTTTTGTGATGAAATGGAAATAGATAATAATCTTTTTGAAAGGCACTACCCAATATTGATTAGTACCGATCGGGTGACAGTCCTACACCGTATGCCTCAGCTTCATGATGAGTCAGAAACTATATACGGCGTGCATTATTATGTGGAGCATATTTTATTTGACAGGGATTAAGACAGTTGACTAAGTTTGAACTGCGTGTAACGTTCGGCCGCTAGGCGGGTTAGCTCCTCGTCTTCGCCTTTGTTTACAAATTTCATGGCTGTAGCAAGCATAGGATGGGCTTCAGCCAGCCTATCATGCATCTCTTGTACCAATTTACGATAACCTGGATGCCCTTGAGGACTGGTGCGTAGCTCGTGTAAATGGAAAGCTTCGCGGGCATTATATATAACCTTCCAGCGCATACGGTGCCCTAAAAGAGTGGCATATTGGGCTTCAAGTTCACAACCTTCAGACTGCATAAAGCTGTATAGCTCGGCGCTTTTATCAAAGCATTTCTCGAATAGCTCACTTAAACCCGCCTGTTCTACAAGTTCTGGAATATCAAACCCATAACGGGGTGTCAAGAGCTGCCATTCCATAGCATCCACCATTCTATGCCTTTGTAAATCCCGAAAAATACCGTAATCACACATCAAATCCCACGAATAATGAGCGGCTTCTAAAGCCCTACCCGGCTTATGTCGTCGGTTCAATCGCTCACCAATATAGGTATTGAAAGCATCAAGTTTTTGTTCGTAGTTCCAGCTATTTATTTCTTTTTTTAAGTAATCTAAACTTACGGCGGAGTGTTCATATAACATATGTGGTAACAGGTCGAGCTCATTGCGCGGCCAGTAGTCCACTAACTGCACATCGTTATCCATTATTCCTGACGACTGAGGTAATGTTTTTTCAACCATTTCTTGGACGGCCTTAAATGTGTTAGCGCGATAAGCAATTGTCGCCCCGCCTCTATCTGGCTTATCAGCCCGTTCTAAGAATGTCGGGATAATCTTACGGGCTTCTTGCAGCATAGACTCTCCGGTTGTTCTTGCTTCCGGCAGCTCGTCGCTCATAAGATGCATAATTAGATTCTCGAGTGCCTGCCCTGAAGCGTAAATGCCGACCGTGGATCGAGTTGAAACAGGCAATACTGCTCTAATTGCGTCGCAGGCCTGGGCGCGGGTCGCACCATTAAAAGCAGCATCGCGCTCCTTTTCTGGCACGTTACTACGATCACGTACATAATCGCTCAATTTGTGCACCATATCAGAATAAATATCAAAAATTTCATCCATCGTTTTTAAGTAAGTAATCTTTACTTTTTTTGATAAATTCACGGGCACGTGATAACGGTAATGTCCTTCAATGTCCTTCTGGTCAAAATATATATAACGCGTAGACTGTTCAAGATATGATGCTAGCCTTCCCCATTCAAGTTTTTTAGTTAGGAGATTGCTAGCGTTCTCAACTACAACATGTAATCCGACTAATTGTTGGACAGAATCATCACCGTAGGCTGTTATGACCCGGCTTAAAAGCTTCTCATCCTTACCTAGGCTGGCAGCAAATTCATCTAGAAGTGTTATGCGCATATCGTCGCCGCGGCGTGAAAGGCGGGCCATTGCGGCAGCAATTGTGGTAGTACTTAACTTATCTGTAAAAGCATATACATCTCCGTCAGTTGATGTAACGGCGTCTGCCAAAAAAGCCTTACCATCCTCGGTAACGGAATAATTATTATTCTTATCTTTAGTTACATAACTAATTTCTTCCCCGTTTTCCAGCCGTTGCTTTTTATCTTCAATAACTTCCTTTATAGAAGTAGCTGGGGCTGTCAGGCTGACTTTTGATGCCGCTGCTGCCACTGGCCCACCTGGCGATATTTGTCCATGTAGAGTCTTCCAAATTGCCTCTGAAACCTTATCGGCTGCGTTACTAGCAAATATAACTGGGTAACCACGTTGTTTGGCTTCCCATAAGTAGCCAGCACGTACTCGCTCCAAAAAACTTATGTCTAGGTTATCAAATCGTTCACCGGCACTGCGGCCTATGGCTCTTTGGTGCAATACTGATGCCGGTGCATCTAATACTATTGTCATATCTGGCTGCATATCGGAGACCGCAAACGCAATTATGCTATTAATGGTTTCATAATCAGGCACATCACCGCGGCCATAGTATTGGATGGCAAGAGTGGTAAGGAAATTGCGATCACAAAGACATATAACACCTTGATCACGAGCCTTTCTAATAACTTCAAGCGATTGACTGCGTGCGGCGTTATAAAGTAAAACTTCGGTCCGGGTGTTCATAGGATAGCGCGGATCCTGAGTCAGCATGCGTATAGCACGGGCAGTTAAATCACTTTGTGAATCAGGTTCGCGGAATAAACGGACTGGGTAACCGGCGACTTCTAGGCGGTGTGCAAGAATTTCTAATTGCGTGGTTTTGCCAACACCCTCCGGCCCCTCTAGTACTATGTAGCGTCCCCTATTCATAGCTTAGGCCTTTAATTTTAGTCGGTAGGCTTCGTTGATCGCGGTAAGCTTTAGGTAGCATTTGCGCAGGTGACCATGTAGCAATAATAGTTTTAAGATCTGTTCCTGATTGGTACTTGCCGCTAAAACCATCATTACGACCTTTGCCATAGTTGCCATCTACTTCACCTGTCGTATGGAATACAGCTTGGGCAATACGTTCCCCGACAGGCAGCACAATTGTCTCGCGCTGATTAAGATTGAATATCTCAAGAGTTAAACGATTGATGTAACCCGGGTCTACCCAACCCGCATCAAAACAGACAGCTACGCCATTTCGTCCCCAACTCGAGCGGCTTTTAAGTTCATAAGCGCCTGGTGGTTTAATGCCAAAAAACTCATGAGTGTGAGCTAGGATTCGCTCGCCGGGTTTGAGGGCAATGACTGGATGATCGTCCGGTATATTTTTAAGTGGTTTAATGCCGTTCAAATCACACCAAGATTTATGAGGCATGGCTTCGTATGGGCCGTCAAAGTAGCGTTCGACATCTTCACGGTCAAAAGGATTGTATAAATTACGTTCATTGGTGCGCTCTACCCGGTAAAAATAGTATCCCAACGTCACATCCAAGGAGGCGTGGCTAATATGTCTTTCATCAAACGGCGTGCATACAATATGCCCGTCTTTTATAGCCTGGCGTATCTGAATATTACTATATACTCCCACGCAACACCTCACTTATTTCCTACATAGTGTACGGGTTGTCAAATAGCTTACGCAAGTAAACATTCAAGTAGTTTTTACAGCACATCGTGTACTTCGACAAACTGTCTTACGGCGAGCCTGGGCACCTCGGCCTGCAGGTCATTAGCATAAGCATAAGGGTGTTGACTTATAAGCATAAGTATGCTATAATGAAATGATGAACTTAGATTATGAACTATTGATGCCGGAAAATATGGCACAGCTACCTGAGGCCACAATACTAACCGATACAGTAGCCATCACTGACGAGCCGACTAAGAACGAGCCTACTAAGCCAGAAGAAGAGAGCGCTTATATGGTACAAGGATTTATAGTTATAGGTGGTATTGCCGCCATGCATTGGTTAAAAAATAGGCCCGGCAAAACTAAGGAATAAACCCTAAATCGCTCCAAATAAATAACCCCTACGATATACGGGGTTATTTATTTGGAGCTTATTAATTAAAGTTCGCTGATTAGTACCCTAATTCCAGGGCCCATAGTCGTTGTGACGGTAATTGTTTTTACGTAGTTACCCTTGATACTGGACGGCTTGTTGGACTTAATCGATGCGAACACGGCCTGAGTATTTTCATTTAATTTATCGGCACCAAAGCTGACTTTGCCAACACCTAAATGGACAATGCCGGTGGAATCAACGCGATATTCAACCCTGCCCGCCTTAGATTGTTGAACTGCTTTAACTACATCTGGGGTTACGGTCCCACTTTTCGGATTAGGCATAAGGCCTTTGGGACCTAAGATACGAGCAAACTTACCGAGCTTAGCCATCAAGGCCGGGGTAGCTATAAGGATATCGAAGTCAATTTTGCCTTTTTCTATTTCTTTCAAAAGTTCTTCGTGTCCAGCTATATCAGCACCGGCTTTTTTAGCCGCTGCAGCGTCATCGGCTTCAGCCAATACGGCCACCCGGACGGTTTTGCCTGTGCCGTTAGGTAAGACTAAATTATCGCGGACATTCTGGTCGGCCTGCCTTGGGTCAACACCCAGGTTGATATGTAGTTCTACTGTAGAATCAAATTTTGTAGTTGCAGTTTTAATCGCAAGTTCAAGTGCTTCCTTAATGCCATACTGCTTATCTTTTTCAATTAGTTTAGCTGCCGCACGGAATTTTTTACCAGCCCGCTCCTCATGCGTACGGGTCGGAGCTTTAACCGGCTTTTTGGCCTCAACAGTCTGAGCTTCGGTTTTAGTTGCTTTGCGGGCTTCTTTAGCTTGTAATTCCTCAGCTTCTTTTATTGCTTTGGGGCTATGCTTGCCTGCCTTGGTTGTTGTCTTTTTTGGTGCTTCTGTTACTTCTTGTCCTTGCTGATTTGCTTCAGTCGGAGTCGCAATACTTTCTTGAATAATCCCATCTTTTTTCTCCTCAACTTTTTTTACTTTAGATTTTTTACTTGCTGTTTTCACAGGCTTCTTAACTTCTGCCATTTTCTTCATCCTTTCGTGGTGCAAGCGTCTTAAATTCAGCGGACTCCCACAAATTATACTAATAAGTAAATTATATAAAAATACAGAGGTAAAAGCAACTTATTTGCCGTCGCCTAGCCGATCTATATGAAGCGCGTTAACGATTAATTGGCCAAAAGCATTTTGATGCAGTTCGTCACTTGCTAGACTTTTTTCCATTTCATAATGCAAATCATCGTAGCCTATTACTAGTGTTCCATGTCTTTGTAGTTCAATTTCCCAGCCCTCTAAGGACTTTTGAATTAAAAACTTTGCTTCTGTACTGTTAGGATTATCCTCAGCCTTTTTTAAAAGTAGTCCTGCAGCCCGCCCATTCGATATAATGTTTTTCTTCCGGCCTAGGATTTTTAATTACCATGTGCTTTTCCTGACCGCTGTAGCCGCTCACTGTTCAACCTCTGACATTTGTGTATCAGTTTTCAAGATCCGTTCGTAGTGATCTGCAGTTATAAACCCCCAAGGGATTACCGGTTGATCGCTAATATAATTTTCACTAATCTCAGCGGGCGGTTCCCAACCTGTAATTTCTAGAAGGTCTTTTAACGCCTTAACTCGTCTGTCGTTAATAGTCTCTCTTACTTTTGCCGAGTGAGGCAGATCACCGCTTATCGGTTGTTTAGAAAACATTTTCCATAGTTCCGGGTGTGAGTGAGTTGCCATTGGCCTACTCAATTTCCACGCCCATCGAACGGGCGGTACCGGCAACCATTTTCTTAACTGATTCGAGACTTTCGGCATTCATGTCAATCATTTTAGCTTCGGCAATTTCCGTTAGCTGGGTATGGCTGAGTTTTTTACCAATTTTTTCCTTATTTGGCACACCAGAACCCTTGTCAATCTTTAGTGAGGCACGTATAAGGTCGTCTGTTGGCGTGCCTACAAATCGCCATTTCATAGTTTTATCTTCAAATATAGTAATATGAACAGTCAGGTTTTGACCCATCTTATCCTTGGTTGCGTCGTTGAATGGTCCAATAAAGTCCATCATGTTGACGCCGTATTGTCCAAGAGTGCTACCAACTGGCGGTGCCGCTGAAGCTTGTCCACCCCTTATCTTCATTTTCAAATTTGCTCTGATCTTTTTGGCTTCCGCCATAGTATTTCCTTTTATTAAATGGGAGGTTTAGAAGCTTCTCCCGGCCGTAACATTGCGTAACTAAGGTCAGATTATACTATAGTTTACCCCTGTTGTCTATAGTAAGTTAGTATAGACTAAAACTATCGAAACTCAGCCAATAAAGTCGCAGACTCGGGATTATCTTTAAGTCTCTTGAGGGCGCTATTAATACGCCGACGAGCTGCCTCACCGGTAGCATTTATGTCTTTGCCAATTTCCTTTAAGGTTTTAGGCTTATTGCCATTTAAACCAAACCGGCTCTCTATGAGAGCTCGATCTTGACTGCTCAGTGTTGAAAGTAGTTTATCAAATAGCTCTAAATTTTCTACCGCTATTAAAGTATCTTCGGGACTCATGTCTTTAGAAGCAATTACGTCCTCCAACGAGGCCTCAGGAAAATCAGCATTAATGGGTTTGTTAAGGGAAACTGGGTTGGCTAATCTGTACAACTGCGCCTGTGCTGGGTTAAGGGCGTTACTATCGTTACCAGCTTCTCTGAGAGCCGCTCGTATATTCGAACTTACTTCGCTTGGAAGATGTATAGTGGGAGAGTTGTCAATTGCTCTACCGATACTTTGGCGGATCCAAAATGTAGCATAAGTCGAGAATTTAAAACCTCGTTTCCAATCGAATTTTTCCACAGCACGTTTCAGACCAATATTACCCGCACTTATATAATCCATAACATCCGTTGTGGGTTTTTCAGGATAGTTTTTGGCAATACTTACTACCAGGCGCAAGTTTGCCAATATAAATTCTTGTTTTGCCTGGACAGCCTCTTTAAGTACAGACTCATACTTTAATGGATCTTCGCCCTCAGCGATCCTGGAACTGGCTTCTTGTCCGGCATGCACTTTCTTAGATAGTTCAGTTTCTTTCTCAGTATTTATTAAGGGAATTTTTCCGATATCATTTAGGTACAAACCAATTGATTCCTGTAATTTTGAGCTGCTGCGCCTGGTCCTTTTAATATTTTCAGCCCTTTGCAATGATATATCTCTTACTGGTAGGACAACTGGTTGCTCTGCAGGCTCCATAAAAGTGTCATTTACTATTTCCACCTCGATTCCGACTAGACTGAGCAGAGACTGCTTAGTTTGCTCGATTATTTCCGGTTCGCTTATGACCTCTTGATTGGCAGACACTATTAAACTCCTTCTACATTCTCAGATTACATAGTCAGTAGAGCAATGACAAGCCTGTAGCTTTTATAAAAATTAGGTCTTTTTGACCTGCAGGCTGTCGAGTTCTACTGGGGTTTCACGGCCAAACATATTAACCAACACCTTGAGCTTACCTTTTTGAACGTCAATTTCGTTTATCGCCCCGTCAAAGCCCTTGAATGGACCATCGGTGATATTAACAACATCGCCAAGAGAGTAATCAATCTTGTGCTTTGGCTCATCCCTGCCCATCCGCTTCATAATCTTTTCAATCTCATCCCCTTCTACAGGAGTGGGTTCGGTGCCGGTACCGACAAAACCGGTAACACTTGGTGTATTGCGGACAATGTACCATGCATCTTCGCTTAGTTTCATCTGTACCAACACATAACCTTGGAATATACGCTTTTCGACTACTTTGCGTTTGCCATTCTTGATTTCAATCATTTTTTCTTTTGGAACTAGAACCTGGAAAATCTTATCTTTCATATCCAAGCTTTCGGCACGCTGACGAATACTTACAGCGACCTTTTCTTCATAACCGCTATAGGTATGAATGGCATACCACTGTTTTGAGGTGTCGTAACGTTTGTTCATGATCGGAATACTATCCTTCGTATTACTTTATCTAACACATAGTCGGTACCAGCTGCCAGGGTGCCAAACATAACTGCAAAAATCAACACAGCTAGCGTTAGCTTCCAGGTGTCCCGTCGGCTTGGCCAGGCAACTTGCCGGACTTCTTTATAGGCATTGCGGAAATATTTAGGCCATAGGATAAGACCTAAGATCCGTGTTATAAAACGTACCGGACGCAATCTGAATGGCCACGAAATTATCCGTGCTGGCCTGCGTAGTGGCTTTATAGCGGCACTGGCTACTCGTCGGATATGCCGGCGCGGCGTTTTGACCGACTTGGCCTCAGCCTTGGCAGTCGCTTTCTCACTACGCTGTCTTACTGTCTCTGTCTTGCGAACCCTTGGTTTATGTACTGCCACCTAATATTGTCCCCTTTGTAATCAAAAAGCCTACCATTACAGTAGGCCGTCACCTGTCAATATAGCGCCGAGTTCTTTACTTGTCAATATTTGACGATTACATTCCTAACCATAAGCACGAAGGTGCTATAGTAATACCCATGATGGATGTGCCTATTAGGGCAGCCTTAATTATCGGTCTTTTAGGCATGGTGCTAGAGTTTGCAGCTATATTTATAACGGCGTATAGCGTGCGCAGAGCTTTACATAGCGGTGTGTTAATCTTGACTGCCTTTGCATTTACTACTCTGTTGTCGTTGTCACCTTCTGTTCCTACTGCCTTGATAGCATTCGTGGCTTTTTACCGGCTTCTAAACAGCATGCGCGTACTGGCCGGGCGAATGCATGAACGGCACAGTATTTTAGTTGTGCGCCGGTCGTCGAGGTATTTACTTACTTATCAAGCCGTAACGGTAGTTTTGTTAATAATTAGCTTACTATTTACTATTTCTATTCATACCTGGCTATACCTAATCCTTACTTTAGCTGTGATTGTAGCTCTAATATTGGCCCTATCAACCCGAAGAACATTAGCCAAGTCGAAAATTAAGCCACACGAAGATTTTATACCTGATGAGGATTTGCCGACGTTAAGTGTATGTATTCCAGCCCGCAATGAAACAGAGGATTTATCTCACTGCCTAGTCTCAGTAATCGCCAGTGATTATCCAAAGTTGGAAATCATTGTTTTGGACGATTGTTCGCATGATAAAACTTCCGAAATTATTAAGGGGTTTGCCCAGGATGGTGTCCGATTTATTGCTGGAAATCCGCCCGCTAGAAACTGGGTGGCTAAAAACCAAGCCTATCAAGCATTAGCGGATGCAGCCAGCGGTGAGCTTTTGTTATTCTGTGGCGTCGATACCCGTTTCCGACCGGAAACGTTGCGCAGTATGGTGGCAACCATGCAAAAGCGCAAGAAAAGGATGTTATCCATTCTGCCTTTGATGAAGCTGCGTAACCGGCAAGCGGCTTTAGTACAACCAATGAGATATTGGTGGGAACTGGCATTACCTAGACGCCTCTTTAATCGGCCGCCGGTACTAAGTACTTGTTGGATAATCCAGGCCACTTCATTAAAGAAACTAGGAGGCTTTTCGGCAGTCAGCAACAGCATTGTGCCCGAATCATACCTAGCTCATGAACTAACTAAAATTGACAGATATAGTTTTATGAGAAGCAGCGGCAAATTAGTCGTAATTACTGGTAAAAAGCTTGAAGAGCAGGTGCAAACGGCAATCCGTACTCGTTACCCCCAGCTTCGCAAGCGGCCGGAAGCGGTTGCAGTCTTAGCATTTATGGAAATAAGTTGCCTTGTTGCTCCGGCGGCAATTTTCATCGCTGGATTTTTCACACCTTTAGGGGGAATCTGGCTACTGTCCGGTGTCTGTATTGTATTACTTGCATATATACAACTACGGATTCTTAAAGCTTGCGGCCAGGAAGATCTTAGCTTTGGGGTGGCAGTATTACCTATAGTTATTTGCTTGGAGCTTGGGCTAATCCATGTGTCTATGTGGCGCTATGAATTTGGGATGGTCGAGTGGAAAGAGCGGAATATTTGTATACCGGTAATGCACTATATTGCTAGGCTACCTAAAGCTTAGTTTTTTTCCGCGGGTGCAGCGTTGTTATTCTGGTTCGGTATAAAGATAGTAAAAGTCGAACCTCTATCCAGTACACTGTCTAGCTTGATCTCAGCATTTATAAGTTTGGCAAGTTTACGGGTTACATATAGGCCCAGCCCTGTACCGCTGTTTTTCCGTGTACGGAAATCTTCGGAGCGGAAGAACTTGTTGAATATCTGCTCCTGATCGTTTTTGCTGATACCTATTCCTGTATCCGTAATCGTGAAGTTTACGCCGTTTCCTGCCGGCTTGGCTCCGATAGTAATAGTTCCGCTCTCGGTATATTTAATTGCGTTAGTTATAAAGTTCTGCAGGATTTCGCGGACATAGAGAGAGCTGGAGTGCAACAGCTCAAGTGACGGATCTATATTTACCTGCAAGGACAGGTTTTTCTTTTCGACACTTGGGCGATAATTGTCCGATAAGTTGGTGAGGAGCTGGTGGACATTAATAGATACGATATTAACATCCAGCGTGCCGTTTTCGGCCCTAGAAAGCGTCGACAAGTCATTTATTAGGCTACTAAGAAACAAAATCTGGTCATGTGCCTGATGAACGGCACTGGTAATCGCCGATGCGTCACCGCCTTTATCTATAACTAGTGTGGCATTACTAAGGTTACCCTCAGCAATCGTGACCGGTGTGCGAAGCTCATGGCTTACTACACTAATAAACTCATCCCGCTCTTCTTCCAGGCTTTTCTCATGGGTAATATCACGTACTAGTAGCACAAAGCCGCCTTGACTATCGCTGCCATAGCTGGGGTGGACAGGTGCTATGCTAAGGTAAATATTGACGATGCTGTTATCGCTGTAATGCAGCCGGTAATCACGTGATATAGTCTGAGTCTTAGTTTCTAAAACTAGCCTGGTTCCATCAATTGGTTGATCTGTTTCATCAAACAATTTAAGGGTGTTACCGATATAACCGCCTTCTAAAGCCGAATTGCTGTCAAGCACATTAAGCGCGGCACCATTGTAGGACATGATTCTGCCTTGTTCGTCGGTGGCAATTACTCCATCGGCCATACTGTTTATGAGGGCGCGGAGCTGAGCATGTTCCAGGTTTATTAAGTTTTGACGGTCCTGGTCCGTTTCAGGAATCATAAGCGTATTATGTCAGAAAATATCAAAACAACCGCTATTAAATTGCTAAATCGTTGCTTTAACGGCGGTCTGGTAATTTTTTAATTCTTTGCGCAGCTTTTTAGGGTTAGGGATTATACTTGCGAAACGCTGCCAGAATTCAGGGCTGTGGTTTAAATGTTCGGTGTGGACTAGCTCGTGGACTAGGACATAATCTATCAAGTTCCAAGGTATCTGCATTAAAAACAAATTAAGAGTTATTTCGTTATGTTGGCTACAACTGCCCCAGCGTGATGATAACTTCTTAACAGTAACCGATTTATAGTTGAAATCATGGTTAGCAGCCAAGACTTTCAATCTTTGAGGCAGTAATTGTTCAGATTCTTTTTTGAGGGCACGAATTGCTCCACGGACAGCCGACACTTGGGCTTTGGTATGATTTTCAGACATACCCAGGGGAAGTTGAACGGTTATTAAATTATTAGTAATCCTAACAGATGGTTTGATAGCCGTATTGCTGCTAACAAACTGCAACCTATGAGCTTTGCCGATTCTATCACCGTGGGTTAGGCCGAATGGCTTTGATGGCCGGTGCTTAATGATCCACTCCTGCCGCTGCAATGCAAATTGAAGTCCGGTTTGGTACGGCACCCAGAATGGTAGGCTGACTCGGATGTCGCCGTTACGTGCAAAGCTTAAACGAATATTACGGCTTCCTTTTCGCTTATGAAGCTGAACGGTACCAATTTGATCAAGCTCTACTACTTTTGCTGCCATTAATAAATCAACGTAAGACTATATTACGCCGGGCTGGCCGGTTAGGATCCTCTACCTGAGGGGAAGGTACAATATTAACAAGTTCGGGTTTGACAAGTCGGTGGACGGCCGCAGAATGGCTGACAACTTTCATTTCGTCTAGCTTTTTAAGTACCGAATTCATTTGTCCTGTAAAACTATGCTTGCCACTGACAACCACAAAATCCTCTGTCGGTTCAGGGTGCTGCATGTAGGCTGCCAGCTGCTTGAATTGTTCGACGTCATAGCCGACAGCAAACCTGTCATCCTGTTTGCGACGATCGCGTTTGGCGTTCCTAATGTAAGCCGTATCAGCATCTACCTGGAACCATACAACAACCGTAGAGGCTTTGTTTTTGCGGGCAACTTCGCGCAGAATCCTTCGCTGAGATATACGCATGGCGTTCATATCGAATATCACACTAATACCCGCTGTTAAAAATTCTCCGCTCATGTATTCCATAATCCGGTTTAAGGCAAAGTTTTCTTGTTTGGTAAAACGGGGCTGTTCGAATAACTCGTAACGGATACGGTCTTGCTCAAGGTGGGCTAGTTGAACTGACTCACCAAACTGACGAGCAAAATAAGTCTTGCCTGATCCAGGGAAACCATAAAGTAGGAGCAGAAACGGTGTTTGGGGTTGTATCTTCTCCATATCCAGCTATTTTATAACAGGCTACTGAAAAGATAAAATTTCTCTAAGTGTCTGGTGACAAATTAACAGATATAAGCTATGATATGCTGTGTTTTACTATTGCAAATATATAGGGGCATAGTACAACGGTTAGTATAAAGGTCTCCAAAACCTTAGATCGTGGTTCGATTCCACGTGCCCCTGCCAAGCAGGATAAGACGGCTCATTAGCAGCCACATCACTCTGGTCGGACTTCGGTTCGACCTTTTTGTTTCCGTTTGCAATTGATTCACCCAGAGATATAACTAATTGTGCAAGCTCGCTTAGTTCTGTGTGCAGGCTGTGACCATTCCATGTAATGCTACCGAAGTAAAAGTCTATGATTTCCCGCTTAAGTTCGTTGGTAGACTTCTTGCTTGTGTAGCATTCTTCAGCTTGCGTACACAGTGAGACTATGCGAACTGCCTTGTCCGACACGTATTCGCTACTCTTATTTAACTTCGATAGTTCTTCTTCGAGTTCGGCAATGGTCAGCTTTATGCGCTTGCTGCGCTGTTGGTAATCACTGAGGGTAATTATCTCCTCAAGCCTATCTTCGTACAGGACTTCTAGCTTGCCCTGCTGCACAGCTATTTGTTTTTCAAGCAGAGACCTATCTGCAATGGTTATGCTGCGTTTTTCCTTGATGTAGTCGGTAAGGCTATCACGTAACCATGCGTATATTTCAGGGTTTTTTGTGGTAGTGTGTCTAATCACGTCTAGCAGATATGCCTCGGTGTCCTCCTCGCGCGCGTACTTAGCTGGTCTGCAACCTCCATAGCTGTTGCAACGTCCATAGTATCGACCTTTCTGAAGCTGCCAGACTATCATTCTGTTGCAGCTGACGCAGTGTACGAACCCCCTCAGCAAGGCTGCATGCTTTTTATATTTAGCTTTTGGCTCAAGCCCATGCTTCTTCTGCTGCACTGCTTCCCACAATGCTTCATCTATGATGGGCGTTTGCTTGCCCGCAGCTTCCGTGCCATTCCACACGTTAATCCCAACGTAGAACTTATTATCAAGCATACGGTCAATGGCGTTCTTGTTGACTGGTTTGCCGCGCAAGGACTTTAATCCTAGTTTTGCCACACGTTGCGCCACAGCCTCTATCGTTCCATCGGGTGAAGCATACATCTCGAATGCCTTAACGATAAGCGGTGCCTTTTCGTCATCGATTTCATGCAGGTGTTTACCTTCCGTGATGACTGTCTTGTATCCCATCGGGGGTTCCTTTGGAAGCCATCCTTGTGTTAGTTTTTCCAGTTGCCCCTTGCGAACTTCCTCGCTTAAGTTGGCTGCTGCGTTCTTAGCTAGCGTAACTTTCAAGTCCCACATCAAAATGTCCTGCGAACGTGACGAGGTGTTTAGTACCTGACTGTCCTTTACGGAATGCACTTCATTGGTAGCGCGTAGCTTTAGCCATTCGTCAATCAGGTTATGGTCGTAATAGTTTCTCGTCAGTCGGTCAACTTTCTCGATTACCAAGCATGATATTTTATGCCTCTTGACGTATTCTAAGCACTCCGTGAACTTTTTCCGCTCCGAGTTGCGTGATGCTGTTTCACTAATTTGGAATACCCGTTTTATACCTATTTCTTTCCGCTCACAATATTCAGTTAATAGCTTTACTTGCGCGTCCAGGGAGAAACCTTCAAGTTCCTGTGTGCGCGATGACACTCTTGCGAATATAACCCCGTCTTTCATGATATGTTTTCCTTTCATTTACTTAATCAAAAACGGACTGCCCCCTTGCACACAACCTACAAAAGCAGATTGATGGGGACAGCCCGTTAAGGCTACCTGCTTTGGTATTAGGTTGTGTGCTCCTCCATTCTATAGTTTTTAAGTTCGCATGAGTAGAGCATGAGCAAAAACTTAGCTATGCGCCTTGCTTTGCTGGCATCAATTTCAATGTTTGGGTTCGACTGCTGCAATATTTGCATAAGTCTTTCTTCTTGCTTAAGGTTCATGTACTTATCCTTAGTGGCTAACCTACTTCTAATAGATAACCTATATAGGTATAAGTCAGTAAGTAGATATTAGGTTATGTGGCTAAAAGTCTAAGTTTTCTAATTCTTTAGCCATGTCGAAGTTGTCAGGGACTTCGACCACGGCATCCCCCTTCGGCTTAATTGGTGTGAAGTCTGCTATATCATTCCAGCTAACTGTGTATCCTTCAGCGTATTCATGCATGGTACGGCTACTCTCGTATGCTTTGTATGCTGCACGTGCTGCTTTGTATACGGCTCTGCGCAGTGGGTTCTGGGTATCGTTAGGGAACTCAACTTGGGGCTTAAACTCGTTGTCCTTACGGCTTCGGTATGAAGGCATATATACGTCCAACTTATCGGGGTTAGCCCTAGAGGTTGTAACTCGCACGGAGTTGATGTGCATTAAGCTATTCCCGATACAGACATTTACTAGACATTGTATGGATGTATTATCTTTGACGTGGTAAACCTTAGCCTTAACTTCTAAAGCATTATCAGCGATTGTCATGGCTAACCTCGACAATCTCATTTTTTAATTCAGTTATGTGCTTGAGCAGTTTCATTTCCTGCGCCTCGAAACCCTTAACTGCGTTGAAGTTGAGTATGAACTGACGCGTATCCACACGTACCCTCAGCTCAAATAAATTATTCAAAGCCTCCTCAAGAGTTTGATAGTACGCCATGATTTTCCACTGTTTACCTTTACTGCGGGAAAGCTTATATCCTCCCACATACGAAGTAATCTTGTAGTTTGCAATTAGTAGTGTCATTTACGACCTTTCCACTTAAATTAATAGGTGGGTCATAAGCTAAAGGAGGTGACCCAGCACCCTCTAGCTCTCAGTTGCATCCATGACTGCAACTAGTATTACTGTATGGCTATTAGCAAATTAATTTCTGACGAATAAAAACATTATTATTTGTCCGCCCTTTCGAGGAGCATACGGTCTCCCTCATCACCTTCAATGTATTTCATAAACTCATAAGCAAAATCAGTAAGTGTCCATGTCATGCCGCCGCTGCCGCCCCAGCCACCAGCATCTTGAAAATATGTACTCGCCAAACCAAGATAAACTAATTCGCCAACTGGAGCATTATATTGGTTCCGTATTTGCTGTTCTACCTCCATTAATTTGAACTGTTCTTTATCGGGAATATCTTTCGCATCACTTACTCCGTAAAGTTTCTTCATTTTTGCACCACTCGGGCTGTACATATC
>JACDBH010000001.1 GCA_013694995.1 Candidatus Saccharimonadota bacterium
GGTCAGGTAGTCGTGATACCAAAAGTCCAGGTAAATTTTGTGTGGGATCTCGAGGAATCTGACTATCAAGCTCTAATGGCTACAGTTCAAAAAGTAGGTCGCCGGTTGCGCGAGGTTTTTCCTGACAAACGTCGCGTGGGAGTTACGATTGAAGGCCTGGATATTAAAAACCATGCACATGTCGTAATTTTCCCATACGATAACGTTGCTCAGTACCATGGTGGAGCCGATATGGCTGCCGAACCCGACCACGCTGCTCTCGCTAAATTAGCAGAAAGGCTCGCATTCAATGAGTAATACCGGTATCGCACTGCTAGTAGCCGTTAGCGCCAGCGCATGGATATACAGTAAGATGATGCGTAGTACCGGCGGCAACGTTCAGAGCTCGATTATTGTATCTGCCGTCGCAGCAATATTCTTGTTTGCTATAACGTTTATTATCGCCGGTATGCTGCCGGGCTAACTAGCCGTTTAATACTAATTACTGTTGGCATGGCTCAGATAAACTAGTACTATATGGTTATATGGAAGAGCAAAGTTTGGGTAGGCAACTGCAATCAGCCCGGTTGAGCGCAGGACTGACGCAACAGGAACTGTGCCAGCGGGCCAGCATTTCCTACTCAACTCTAGCCAAAATCGAACGCGGCGCCATCAAATCACCGTCTGTTTTTACCATAAAACGCTTGGCCGAAGTCCTGGATACAACACTTGATGCCCTGATGGGTGGTCGAACGCTCGCGCTTAAGCAAAAAGGCCGCAGTAAAAGTGGTATTACCTTCGTCTATTTTGATATTAATGGTTGTTTGGTACGGTTTTTCCACCGGGCATTTACAGAGCTGGCACGCGAGGCGAATGCCCCTGCTGACCAGGTAGAGACAGCTTTTTGGCACTACAACGATGCTGTTTGTAGGGGCGAGATGCAAATGGATGAATTTAACCGTCTTATGGCCGAAAAATTCAACAAGATGATTGATTGGAAATCGTATTATATGCACGCCGTTGATCCAATTCCTGAAATGCACGAACTAGTACGATGGGCATCGGAAAATTACAAAGTTGGTTTGCTTAGCAACATTATGCCCGGCTTTATTGACGACATGATAAAATCCGGCCTCTTGCCTGCCCTTAATTACGATTCAATCGTTGATTCTTCCCGGGTCGGAGCCATTAAGCCGGAACGGAAAATTTATGAAGTGGCTCAGGCGCAAGCTAATGTCCCGGCCGAAGAAATCCTGCTAGTCGATGACTCTCGAACCAATATCATGGCCGCCGAGCATATGGGGTGGAAAGTGCTATGGTTTGATGATTTTCGACCTGATGAATCAGTTGTCCGCGTCCGCCAATCCTTAGAATTAGCTGAAAGCATCCCTAGTCTGCCAGAGCCCATCCAAACGGTTCCAAATTATACGTCCTGAGCAGTAGCCGCAAAAGCGTCGATCTCAGAATTTATCTGCTGCAACCGATGTTCTGAAGCCGCTAGGTTAGATTTGGTTTCGGCAACCAATTCCTTGGGGGCGTTAGAAACGTAGGACTTGTTAGCCAAACGTGCCTTCATGCGCTCCACCGACAGACCCTCGGCTGTTTGCTGCTCCTCCAGTTTGCCCAAATAACTGCGTGCCGTTTCCTGGTCGACATCAAGCCAACAATTTTCTTTTGTGCTAGTTAGGCGCAGTCCCTTGCCGTCGCTGACCTCGCTCACGCCCTTAAGATGAGCCATGCGAGCAATCAGCTCACCATGAGCTGTAAGTAATTGTGAGCCCGTGTGGTATAAATGGGATCTGCTTAGGTGTAAATTTCGGCTAATAGAGCGGATTTCGGTGATAATGGCCTGTAAATCGCTAAAAACACTTGCCTGCTCTTTGTTCCCGGCCTTGGCAACTGGCCAGGAGCTGGATATCAGTAAGCCTTTTTCCCACTTCAACGTCTGCCAGATGGTCTCGCTCACAAATGGCGCGAACGGATGGGCGAGCTTTAAGAGTGTTTCTAGCCCGTAGGCTAATACACCATGATTTGGCGAAGATTTGCTGGCCTCAATGTACCAATCAGCAAAATCATCCCACACGGTGTGGTACAAGGTATCGTAGGCTTCAGAAAAGCGGTAATTTTCTAAATCCAGTGTCATTTTCTCAGTAGCATGTTGTAACTTTAACAATATCCAATGATCGGCTGGTGTTTCGGGTGTGGCTTTGTGGCGGCCATCGTAATTATCGCCTATTGTATCTTCCACGAAACGGGCTATATTCCAGAGTTTATTACAGAAATTACGTGCGGCATCTATTTTGCTGGGATCGTAGGCGGCACTGAGTCCTGGACTGCGGCCCGAGATAATACCCATTCTGAGGGCATCTGAGCCGTGCGATGCAATCACCTGTTGTGGGTCTAAGACGTTGCCTAAACTCTTGCTCATTTTACGTCCGTCTTCACTTCTAACCATGCCGTGCAAGTAGACGTTCTTAAAGGGCACAACACCTGTGACATACAAACCTAAAGCTATCATGCGGGCTACCCATTGGTACAGTATGTCGATACCCGTTTCCATCAAGTCGTTCGGGTAAAAGCGTTTGAAGTCCGGGTTGTCAGGATAGTCCAACGTCACAAACGGCCAATGGCCGGAGCTGAACCATGTATCAAACACATCGGCATCACGCCGGTAAGTTTTGCCGTCAAGCTCGATAATCTCCTGGTTGGCTCGGTCATCGAATATCCAATCATCCGGATCCTCGGTGTTCTGAAAGGCGGGGATCGGTATACCCCAGGCAATCTGTCGGCTAATGTTCCAGTCTTTGACAGTTTCAAGGTAGGTAATTGTCTGCTCTAATTTCTGGGTGGGATGAAAAGCAATTTTATTGCGTTTCAACTCCTTGATAGCAGGAGCGGCCAGGCGCTTCATGTCTATGAACCATTGGTCCAGCAGCATTGGCTCGATGACCGTGCCGCACTTATAGCAGACCCCTACCCTGTTGCGGTAATTTTCGTCAATTTTTTCAAGCAAGCCTTTGTCTTTTAGGGCTGCGGCAACTTTAATACGGGCTTCTGCGACCGGCATGCCTTCAAACTGCCCTGCCCTATGGTTCAACATCCCGTCGTGGTTAATAACGCGGATTGCTTCAAGGTTATGGCGCTGGGCGATCTCCCAGTCGTTAAAATCATGAGCCGGTGTTATTTTAACCGCCCCTGTTCCAAATGCCGGATCAACGTACTGATCAGCGACGACCCGGATTTCAAACGGCCCATTGAGCCCTTCGGCGGTGATAACTTTGCCAATAAATTCTTTGTAGCGTTTGTCATCAGGGTGGACTGCAACGGCAGTGTCTCCGAATTTAGTCTCCGGGCGGGTAGTGGCAAGAGTGAACGGGCCATATTTCAAGTAATAAAGCGGACTGGTACGTTCCTCGTAGCTAACTTCGATGTCGGCGAAGCCCGTACGGTGGAAAGTACAGTAATTCACAAGACGTTCACCCCTGTAAATGAGCTTGTCCTCCCACATTTTCTTAAAAGTACCATATGTGGTTTTTACGACCTGTTCATCCAGGGTGAACATTGCCCTGCTCCAGTCAACGCTAGCCCCCATAGCTCGTACCTGTTTTTCCATATTTCCCCGGTTGGCTTGGACGAATTCATAAATTCGGGCATAAAGTTCATCACGGGAGAAATCAAACCGACTCTTCCCTTCTTGGGTGAGTTGTTTCTCATACACTACCTGGGTTTCGAAGCCGGCATGGTCTGCACCCGGTAAAAACAGTGCTGACTTGCCTTGCATACGCTGATAGCGTACAGCTATGTCCTGCAAGGAGTTATTGAGTGCATGGCCGATATGAAGGTTGGCATTGGCGTTTGGGGGTGGCATGACAGTGACAAATGGCTCGCCGCCTTCTTTGGGTTTGAATGCCCCACTCTGCTCCCAGAGGTCATATATCATTGCTTCATACTCTTGAGGATCGTAGGTTTTTCCTAGTTTCATAAGGTATAGGTTACAAGGTATAGAGTAGCGTGTCCAGAGGTACGGGTCGTAGAGGTGAGGTGTTTTTACTATACCCCCACCCTATATCCTACCCCCTGGATATAGTTCTTTCATATGAAAAAAGGCGCATTATACAACACGCCTTTTCACACGAAAAGAGTACAGTTTTTGCTGTAATTGCTTTCCCCAAGGTACGACTCCTTACTAGGGAGCTGTTAAGTTTTTGTTTTCCATGCAAGCATAAACCTTTTGCGAAATCGTCGCAACATTGACAATAGTAACAAATAGTTATCAAGAAACTTTACTACATTGAAAGGCTAGGGGCTATTTCTAAGCTGTAAGGGTCGGCGGCGGGTTGGCCGAGCTTCATCTTAAATGCGCCTAAGGTGGCAATCATGGCGCCGTTATCAGTGCAAAGCTTGGGGTCGGCATATTTTATTTCTATCGGTAATCGTTCAGATAGTTGCTTCCGCAGCTCCGGGCTGGCGGCAACACCGCCGGCAATGACGACCGAGGCAGGGGAGAACTCTTCATAAGCCTGAATGGCTTTATCGACCACAGTTTCGATTGCAACGCGTTGGAAAACAGCGGCTATATCGGCTTTCTGAGCTTCAGAGAGGGCCTCAGGCAGGTTTTTGGACGGAAATGTGAAGTCTTGCCCTATTAAGCTTTGGGCTTGCCTGAGGGCAGCTGTTTTGAGACCAGAAAACGAAAAGTCATATTTGCCGTTCATCTTTGCCTTCGGTAAAGAAAAAGCCACCGGATTACCCTCGAGCGCCTTTAATCCCACAGATGGGCCACCGGGGTAGGGGAGCCCAATCATTTTGGCAACTTTATCAAAGGCTTCACCGATAGCATCATCTTGGGTCTGGCCCAGCAATAAGTAATCAAAATGATCCTTAAACAGGGCAAGTTGGCTGTGTCCACCACTGACAATCAGCGCCAAAGCTGGAAATACCGGCTGGGCCGTCGGAACCGAATAGCTTGCGGAGGTCTGACCTTCGCAAGAAGGGGAAATAGAGGTGATGAAGTTGGAATAAACGTGAGCTTCCACATGATTAATTGCATATAGCGGCTTACTTTTGGCGATCGCAAGGGTACGGGCGGTCATGACTCCTACAAGTAGCGAACCCCCCAAGCCTGCCCCATAGGTCACTGCAATCCCATCAATATTAGACCATAATTCCTCACTTTCCGAGGTCCGTCCTCGGAAAGTTAAGGGAGAGAGGGAAGTTTTCAGAACTTCGTCGATCACGGGTATAATACTTTCGATATGGCTACGGGCGGCAATTTCCGGCACAACTCCTCCGTACTGGGCATGCAGGTCCATGCTTGACGCAACTACATTGCCAAGCAAAGTGCAGTTTAATCTGTCGTCTATCTCGACGACAGCTGCAGCAGTCTCGTCGCAGCTAGTTTCTATACCTAAAACCCGTAGCCGTTTATTCATCCGTTACAGTATACTTTAGTCAATGGGTTTCAGAACGGTAGTCAAAAAGTTTATACCTAAAAGGCTCTTTCGAAAAATTGAGCCCTACGGCCATCTATTGGAAGCTTTCTTATTTCATACTTTAAGCGGATTTCCGGCACGTAATTTCAAAATAATCGGTGTGACTGGTACTAATGGCAAAACGACCACCAGTTTTATGATTCACCGCATGCTACATGAGGCTGGCTTCAACGTAGGTCTTATGAGCACCGTAGCTTACGGAGTTGGGGAGGATATCCGGCCGCAAATTCACCACATGACCAACGTCACCGTACCTGAGCTAGTCCAACGCTTAAAATGGATGAAACGCCAAAAAATTGACTGGCTGGTTCTGGAAACTACAAGCCATGCATTGGCTCAGAACCGCGTCTGGGGGGTACCGTATTCTATTGCTGTTATGACCAATGTTACACACGAACACCTCGATCAGCACGGTACCTTCGAACGATACCGCGACGCTAAACGTAAGCTATTTTGGATTACCGATTTCAATAAAAAAGGTAAACGGGTAGGTATAATCAACGCCGACGACCCCAGTGCCGAGCTATTTATTAGCGATATAAACCGTCCGATCACTTACGGTATAGAGGAAGGCGATCTCAAGGCCCAGAACGTGAAGCTTACCCCGGGCGGTTCGCGGTATCAGGCGGTATTTAAGGATCGGGAGCTAAGGGTCGAATGCCATATTCCTGGCAGTTTTAACGTTTATAACTCTTTGGCAGCAGCAGCAGTTGGGGGCGTTATAGGACTTGGCAAAGAGGAAATCGAACGGGGCATTGCCGCGCTCAGGCGTGTAGAGGGGCGGATGGATCCGGTCGATGAGGGCCAGGATTTCAGCGTTATTGTTGATTTTGCCCATACGCCGGACAGTTTCGAAAAGTTATTTAAAGACCTGCGTCCTGTAGTTAAATGCAAGTTAATCGTCTTGTTTGGCTCTGCGGGCAGGCGTGATGAGGCCAAGCGCGCGATCCAGGGCAAATTAGCGGGAGAGTACGCAGATGAGGTTATTATCACCGAAGAGGACGACCGCGATATCGATGGAGTAGAAATTATGAACATGATTGCCAGTGGGGCTGAGGCAGCAGGGAAGGACAGAGATAAAAATCTGTTCTTAGTGCACGACCGTACTGAGGCTATCAATTTTGCCATGAGCCGGGCAAAGCGGGGCGACACTGTGCTGCTGCTTGGAAAAGGGCACGAGAAGACGATTGAACGTGCTGATGGTGAGCATGATTGGGACGAAATTGCCACCGCTCGCGAAGCATTGCAAAAACTCAAAAAATAGGACATAATTAAATTAACTATGGCGGAGCAACCAGTCTTTATAGAGCAGAGGTTTATTGTAAAACTTTATAATGGACTTGCTGATGAACTGAATACAGAGAAAGAGCATCTCCGAAGGCACAAGGGTGATCGAGATGAAGAGGATTATGGCAGCGACCCATTATTTAACTATGTCCAAGGCAAAGTAATAGGGCTCGGAATAGGTGTTAACGCTCTGCGTGCCTTTCTAGAAGCACAGAGCGCTGACAGCCGAGGTCTACTTACCGCAGAAGCGGCTGGTAAAATTCCAAACTCCACAGAATAATATTGACAAATATAGTAAATATTGCTAGAATAGTACTGTTAATAACAAATAAAACAAAAAAGGTTCAAGCAAAATGGAAAACAAGCCAGCAGCACAGGTAGACATTGATGAGCTTCGTGCGCAAGCTACCACACCAGAAGACCATGTCTACCTTAACGCTGAGCAAACTCGCTTAGACGAAGAGCGTAAGGCTACTCTTGGTGGTGCCACGGTTGACGCAGCCAAATTAATTGAGTTATCTGACGGCTCAATAGCAACCGAACAAGAAGTTGTCGCATCACGTGAACGTGGTGAAGAGCCAAGCGGTACCTACGGTAACGGTCACGGTCGGGCATAAATTTCTACCAATCAAAAGCCGCCCGTTTACTAGGCGGCTTTTGATTTGTTGTAAATCTATAGCTTATTGGCGGCCATGTAGCCGGTGTACCAGCTGTAATTACTGCCAAAAAACTTGGCAATAAGTTCGATGCCCAGCTCGGCGGTCTTTTTGTTCTCATCTTGCAGCGGGTTGTACTCTACGACATCGATGCCGACGACATTACACTTCATACCGATATATTCGGCAATGGCGGCAATTTCTCGGTAGGAAAGACCGCCGGGGTTCGGCATGCCGGCACCGGGCGCGTAGACACGGTCAATAACATCAAGATCCAGGCTGACCCAGGTGTGGCTGACTTTGTTTGCAAGAGCGTCGATCATATCCAGCAGCGGCCGCATGCCGTCGCAAAGCAGGTCTACGAGTTTGAAGTGGGGCAGTTTCTCGCGTTCCATGAGGTCGATTTCTGGCTGGTCTAGATCGCTGCCACCAATGTGCAGCAGATGCTCTTTGGCAATTTTAGCGCCTTCATGATGGACATTAATTAGACGCTCGTCACCAAAGCCAAGCAGAGAGGCAAGGTGCATGCCGTGTATATTGCCAGTTTGGGTAGTGTCGGCAGTGTTCATGTCACCGTGGGCATCAAGATAAATCAATCCTAAGTCACCGTTAAGGGCAGCCGATGCGCCAGCAACGACCCCTAGGTTAATAGAGTGGTCGCCGCCAATGGCAATGACGTGTTCCTGACGGCCTATAATTTCATTTGTAAGTTTGGCGGTTTCTTCGGACACGCGGACAATTTCTTCAAGGTAGCGGAGACGGTCATCACCTGGTTCAAGCTCGGAGCGGTCGCGGCTCTTGATATCGCCGTAATCTTTAACTTCTAGCCCCGCGGAGCTTAACTTATCAATTATGCCCTGGTGGCGAAAAGCGTCTGGGCCAATGTCGACGCCAAGGTTCTTTGCCCCCAAGTCCAGAGGAATTCCAATCAGGGTTGCCGCACTTGTTGGCCATTTTTTCATTCCTTAAATTGTAGCATGAGGTTTAAAAGTTCGGGGGTATAGTAATTGCAAAAAAACTGACATACATGTAGGGCAAAAGTCATTAGCATTATCAGTTTAGAAAATATCGTCCTAAACATTATCTAGTTGCTTTAATATCAAGTATATGCTATGATATAAGAGTTATGCCAAAACAAACAACAGAACAACTTGGAAATTACGCATTCTTTCGTCAGCAAGGTGAATTGCCTCCACCCGACGACATGCACGACGGTAGTATTGGCTTCCATAACAAAGGTTTGCATGATGAGTCTGATGTCCCACATACAAAAATTGAACATGATCTTACGCAGTATGGTGACGTACATATAGTCGACGAAGCAGCGATTTTAAGTGGTGGCATCAGGCACAATCGCCGCCGTGCCAACCCAGAAGCTGACGCCGATGCTTGGATGGCAAAGAACGGCCATACCTGGTAATAACAATCGTTATCACTTTACCATCTGTAAAAAATATGTTAAAGTATTAAATAATGGAGTATCGGCCTTATTTCCTCAGCCTAGAAGAAACCTACTCAGAGCAGCCGTATCCTGACATAGGCGGCTTTTTCGGTATTCACTTCGAAACCTTATTTGATGAAAACGAGGATGGGAATGGTGATTTGCAGAACCTTGCTACTGGGAAGCCATATGATAATTCTACCTATGATGGACTGGAGGAACTCGACGATATTGATGACAGCTATCTGGCGGCCTCTTATTATTTTTTGCCGCATGAGGAGAATGATGAAGCCGATGACTGGCTGGAGCAGGCCGAACTCGAGCGGGACCTAACTCAGTTAAATGGGCAAGGCGAAGACGAATTGCACTATGACCCTAATGAAGAGCACATAAAGACGCCAAGCTAATAGACCTCATAGGCAAACAATAAAAAACCGCCTTATTTGGCGGGCCGAACGTAAGTGGGGTAAATGCGGGCTTGGTTTTTATAGATATTGGAGTAATGGGGTGGGGGTGTATCGCAAACGCTAAAGCGCCTGCAAACGATTACTACGACAATAACTTTTTAAACCAAGCCCTAGTGCCCAGCAGGGTAGTGGACGCCATTGTCCATCTATGCCTGCCGGGCCTAAAGGTTCCTACTTCTTCATGCTTGCCAGCCAGCCTTGGATGGCGCGACGGATATCGTCACCGTATTTTGCCAGGCGTCCTTGTGTACTGCGGCTGTTCGGGTCCATGCCTCCAAAGGAGACATAGAAGCTGGCTGCTTCACCACTCGGCGTGCAGGTGCACAGGTAAACATTTGATACGTGCTTGCACACTTTTGAAAGTGCCGACCCCAAGTTCTTGGCATCTGACTCACCGATAGGTTGTACGGTGCGAAAGTATTGCCGCGGACTTGGATTGACTGTCCCCAAGGGGCTCATCACCGTAGTGACGAACGTGATACCCTTTGTCATTGTTTGCATTACGCTTACTCCCTTCGATAGGGTGGTAGGAATGAAACGATTATAGCATAAAAAAACCGCCTCTACGCGGTATAGGGGGAGCTCAAAATGGGATGGGGGCGGGCTTGGTTTTTATAGATATTGGAGTAATGGGGTGGGGGTGTATCGCAAACGCTAAAGCGCCTGCAAACGATTACTACGACAATAACTTTTTAAACCAAGCCCGGAAGCCGGCAGAGCAGAGAAGACAACGCTGTCTTCAGAACTCTGACCGGTATCCGTTCCTTCTTCTCAGCCGAAGCTGTGTGATACGAGGCCGTGTCCGCCCTTGCTGCTGGTCGCCATCGCGTTCATGAGCTTGCCAACTGGGGCGTTGTGCTCTTCGATCAGCAGGTCGAGTTCGGCATGGCCGAAGTTTTGGGTAGACTCACAAACCATGAGCATGAACTTACGGACGACCTCTTTGGCCTGTTCGTCGCTGGTGACTGCATCGCTCATCTCGATGATGAGGAAGTGCTCGCCGCCGTTGATGTCGATGATTTCCGCGATGCCGCGCCGCTTGCGGAGCAGACCCAGAAGCATTTCTTGTGCATACGGTGAGTTGACCGGCGCATCCGTCCAGAGACGAACTGCGTAGGTTTGACCCCCGTAAACCTGTTGTATGTTGAAGGAACCGAGTTTGTTCTCGTACACTTGCACTTCCTTTATAAGGTAGTGGGTGGATTGGATATCCCGATGGGATTGCAGAATAATACGCTTAAACTGCTTATTTTTCAAGCATAAAGTTGCAAAATATATAAAAACATTCTACAATATGTGGTAGATTTAATATGATATCAATGGAAAATGATCAACCACAAGTTAGGAATGAGGTAGAGCTGGAGGAAAACCTCCGGGCTACTGCATTACAGTTAGCAACGCGAGAATACCGCCAAGCGCTTTTCTTGGATGATACAAGAGACGGGTATTTACAAGGTGTGCAATTTGAAACTCCTGAGCCCACAACCGCTTTTAGGATGGACTCCAAGCGGGCATTTATAACCGATAGTCAAGAAATTATTAAGCAAAAATTATACGTCTATGTGCCGCAAGACACTGATTTTAGGGTATTTCTTCCGAAAATATGGACGAAGTTTGTGTTACAGACGGGCGAGAAAGGCATGTTCGCCGTAGATCAGAAAGGTGCCCGGGTATACCGCCGGCATCCATCTGAGTTGTCAATTCCGCCGCTGCCAGATACAGAAATTGAAGGTGATTTTACTGTGCGCCGTATGCTAGAAGCTGGAGTACGGCAAAAAGTCGCAATCAGGGGCTTGAAGGCAATTATCAAAGCTATGAGAGATGATTTCGAGCACGTGCCCTTTTATTCGTAAAATCTAAGTCATGTAAACTGAAGCCTGTTAAAATACCAATCAGACAATAATGTTTGGGGGGTTTGATGGAGTCTATATTCAAGGCCTATGATGTTAGGGGTAAAGTCGGATCAGAATTAACTCCGGAAGTGTTGCAAAAAATCGGACAAGCTTTCGGGGACTGGATGCCAGAAGAAGGTGCGGTTGCAGTAGGGCGCGACATGCGCCCCGATAGCGCTGAACTCGCGGCAGCTTTGATATTAGGTTTAACAACGCAGGGCAGGGATGTCATAGATATCGGCGAGGTTACAAGTGATATGATTTACTTCGCTGTCGGCTATCTGGGACTCTCAGGAGGGGCTATGGTTACCGCCAGCCACAATCCCGGAGAATATAACGGGATTAAATTATGTGCGGACGAAGCCAAGCCAATCGGCGAAGAATCGGGCTTATTCGAAATCCGCGATGCTGCAATTGCCGAGGCGTTTAAACCAGTTAACAAAATGGGTGCTGTCAGCCAGAAGGATATAAGTGAAGCGTGGGTGCAGCATGTTCTGAGTTTCATTGACATTAAGTCTTTGAAATCGGTCAAAATAGCTGTCGACGCCGGCAACGGCATGGCAGGCAAAATCTTTCCAATTTTGGAGCCGTTTGTGCCATGGCGGGTAACGCAGATATATTTTGAGCTTGACGGTACTTTCCCTAACCACATCGCTAATCCTCTGGAACCTAAGAATCTAGTGGACTTGCAAAAGGAGCTTCGTACCGGTGGCTATGCGGCGGGGGTTGCCTTTGACGGCGACGGAGACAGGGCTGTATTGGTAGATGAAGCGGGCGAGCCTTTGAGTGGAACAGTTATGACTGCAATCCTTGCCGAATATTTTCTTCTGAAAAGTCCCGACGCAACTATTTTGCATAATGCTATTTGTGGCCGGGCTGTGGTAGAGGCTATTGAAAGAGGTGGGGGAAAAGCAGTGCGGACACGCGTTGGGCACTCTTTCATAAAAGGCGATATGCGCAAGCACAGCGCGGTTTTTGCTGGCGAGCACAGTGGCCATTATTATTTCAAAGACAATTTTATGGCAGATTCAGGACTGATAGCCGCCGTCATCGGGCTTTATATTATGGATCAAAGCGGTAAGAAGCTGTCGGAGCTGGCTGCGCCGTTCCGCAAAGCCTACGTACAAATTTCCGAGACAAACTTTGAGGTTGCAGACAAGAATGCTGTAATCGAAAAACTAACGAAAATTTTCCGGGATGGCAACCAGGACACCCTAGACGGGTTAACCGTTAGTTATAAAGATGGCTGGTTTAACGTGCGGCCAAGCAACACAGAGCCACTGCTCAGGCTTAACGCGGAATTTAAGGATCAAATCCGTCTGGACGAGATAGTGCAAAGTGTTACGAATGTCATAGGGTCTTGACCCAAAATTAGCACTCGGCTATTATGAGTGCTGATAAGTTGGTGGTATTTGCGAGAATCACTAACTTTTCCTGAACAATACACCGCCCGTCCTAAAAAGAAGCCAAGCTATTCTTTGGCCGGATGTTGCGATGTTCAGATATAACCATAAGGGAGGTTTTATGAGTGTACCAATCCGGCCACTGGCCGATTACGTCGTAGCCCAGAGCGAAGAGGCCGAAACCAAGACCGCCAGCGGCCTGTATCTGCCAGAGGCAGCCAAGGAAAAGCCGAAGACGGCTAAAGTCCTAGCAGTTGGCAAAGACGCCAAATCTATCAAAGTAGGGGACAGGATTATTTATAAGAGTTATTCAACAACCGATATCAAATACGGTACGGAAGAATATATCCTGGTCAAAGAAGAAGACATCTTAGCAACGGTAAAATAGGAGATAATTATGGCAAAAAAAGTATTTTATGATGAAGATGCGCGCCGCCGAGTATTAGGTGGTGCCCAGATTTTATATGAAGCGGTCAAGACAACCATGGGCCCTAAAGGCCGCAACGTGGTCATTAGCAAGAGCTACGGCAATCCGACCGTCACCCATGATGGAGTCACAGTAGCCAAAGGCGTGGATATCGCCGAAGTAGACGACGAGACTTTAGGTTATAAAGTTGGCGCTGAGCTTATCAAGCAGGTTGCTAATAAGATGAATGACGTTGCCGGTGATGGAACCACCACCGTAACGGTACTTACGTATCATATGCTTTATGAGGCCAACAAACTGATTGCAGCTGGCCACAACCCTATGCTGCTGCGCAAAGGCTTGGAAGCTGCTGCGCACGATGTAATTGCCGCTCTTGATGGTCTGAAAGAAGATATCCAGGGCAAGAAGAACAGGGTAGCTGAAGTTGCAACCATTAGTGCTGGCGACAATGAAATCGGCAATTTGATTGCTGATGTAATCGACAAAGTCGGCAAAGACGGCGTCGTGACAGTTGAAGAAGGCCAAGGGTTGGCACTTGAGTCTGAGGTTGTCGAAGGATTTACTTTTGACCGTGGGTTTGTCAGCGCCTACATGGTGACTGATACGACTCGCATGGAGGCCGTATACGAAAAGCCGGCAATACTAATCACTGATAAGAAAATCAGCAGTGTCCAGGAGTTCCTACCAGTACTTGAAAAGTTGGCCCAAGCCGGCAAAAAAGACTTGGTATTGATAGCTGAAGATGTCGAAGGTGAAGCACTGGCAACACTGGTGTTAAACCGACTAAAAGGCGTCTTTAATACTATTGCAATCAAGGCTCCTGCTTTCGGTGACCGCCGCAAAGATATACTCAATGACATAGCAATCCTCACCGGCGGAGAGGTTATTACCGAAGACCGAGGTATAACATTCGAAAACGCCGAGCTGTCGATGATTGGTACTGCCCGCAAGGTGATTGTTACTAAAGATGAAACCACTATTATCGAAGGCGCTGGTTCGTCCGCTGAGGTCAAAGCCCGCATTGACCAAATCAATGCTCAGATTGCAGCCGCCAGCTCGGAATACGACCGTGAAAATCTTGAGAAGCGCCGGGCAGCATTAAGCGGCAAAGTCGCCGTTATTAAAGTTGGCGGTGCAACCGAGACCGAAATTGAAGAAAAGAAATTTCGCGTTGATGACGCAGTCCATGCCGTAAAAGCCGCCTTGGACGAGGGTATCGTCGCCGGTGGGGGTGTGACGCTGATTAATTTGTCAACTGCAGTCAAAGACGATCCGAAGGATGATTCTTCCATTACAGCCGGCAAGAGCATATTGCGTAGTGCGCTGGAACAACCTTTTCGCATATTGTTAACCAACGCAGGATTAAATGCCGACGAATGGCTGCCACAAGTTAAGAAAGGCAAGCTTGGCCAGGGCGTTAATGTTAATGACCCAAGTAAGTTAGTCGATCTCAAGGCTGCAGGTATTGTTGACCCGGCTCGGGTAACTAAAGAAGCCTTGCAGAATGCCGCTAGCATTGCCGGTACGGCCATGACCATGGGGGCACTGGTAGTTGATGTCCCAGAAACCAAATCAGCTCCTGATATGAGCGGAATGGGTGGCATGGGCGGAATGATGTAAGAATTTTAGGGAAATGACACCATTTCCAAATACAAATTAGAGATGAAAAAGAGCCAGAGAAGTCTTGGCTCTTTTTCATCCATGAAGGATATTCTTGCATAATAATCTAAAATGTAGTATTGTGTATTAATTATAGGAGTTAGTAAGTTATGGCATGGTTCCGCCGCAAAAATGTTGATCCATCAGTCTTACCTGAAGTAGACAAATATTACACTGCCGAGCGCCGCGAGCGTACCGGTTTAGCGTGGCTTTTGGCGCTTGTATCAATTGCCGTAGTCGCCGCTATTATAATCGCATTATTTTTAGCAGGCCGGTTTATCTATAGCCGGATTGTCGATAAGCCCGATGATGTAGCAACTACCCAGGGCGTATCGGACCCACAAGCCCCAAGCTTCGATGGCAATCCATCAGATAATAGTAGTAGTGAGCCTGAAAGTTCTCAGAACGGCTCTACACCTGCTATCACTGAGAATAATAATGATGCCGAAGTAAACCCCGCTTCTCCAGGCACTTCCCCGGCTACACCTGTAACGGGTGACGACTCTTTGCCTAGCACCGGTCCTTCAAGCCTCGTCGCTGTATTTGCAAGTGTCTCGACAGTTGCCGCAGGTGCCCATTACGCCGTTACCCGCCGCAAACAATAAAATCCCAGGCTATTCTCCGGCTTGCATCTTATTATTTGTACTAGAACCCTAGTTATCTTTGTGCTGAGTAAAGTAAGTTATTTCGTTTACGACGTCCAATAAAGCTTTGGCTCGCTTTTTCTCATCGACAATTGCTTTGGCGGCTTCGTAGGCTGTACGAACCAGGTTTTGATCGTCTGTGGCTTGGAGCATCATCATAGTGATATGAAATTTTTCTTCAGGAGACTGCTCTAAATGGTCAATAATGGGCGAAAGCTGCTGGAGGGCTTGCTGTTTAATGGCTGCCAGATCTTCATCAGCAACGGGGGAGGCAGGGATATTAATTGGCGCCGGAGGCGATGTATTAACCGAAACCGGTACCTGAAATCCGTCTTGTGCGGGAGCTATGGGCGGATCGGTCATTATGTAGTTATTGGATGCTTCGTTGTTATCCATCTGGGGCGCCCCTTGGGACAAAACATTATCGACAGACTGCTGCATGACCTGGTCGTCAGTGCCTTGCGGCATCGGATTATTCATAAATTGCCGGTCGTTTGGCATTCCGGACTGGTCATCAGCTGCCGGTGCCGCCTGGTTATTTCGGTCGTTTCCAAACATGCCCACCCCATTACCCCTTATTTTAATTCAAGTGTTATTATTTATAGTCTAAATATACCATAAGCTTTTTAGAAAATAGAAATTAGGGGTTAGAAACTAGAGCTCAAAATGCTTATACTAATTATAAGTTACTATTTTTCAGTTTTAAGCGGAGGCGTTATGTTAGACGATTTGAAATACATCCATGAAAAAGATGCCCAGGACGCACTGGGTATTGCCGAAAAGCAGTGGCAACAGCTGGAACATAAATTTGATTTGCCTGAGCTATCGTTCCCTATAGATAATATTGTATTTGCGGGCATGGGTGGATCAGCTTTGGCGGCGCTTTTGTCATTAAGCTGGCCAGATTACATGCTGCCGTTTGAGATTTCGCGTGATTACCAAATACCATCTTACGTCAACGAAAAGACTCTTTTTATCGCTTCTAGTTATTCTGGCAATACCGAGGAGACGGTAGAAGCACTAGAAACAGCTGCGAGCAAGAACGCCCATATAGCGGTGATCTCATCTGGCGGAAGGCTGCAAGAAATCGCCCATGAAAGAGGCTATCCCTTTGCGCAATTACCAGGTGGTTACCAGCCACGTCATGCTGTACTGTATGGCCTAAAAGCACTTGTCACCATCTTGGAGCGGGCCAAACTACTCAGCACAGCAAGTGCCGAGCAAAGCCTTCACGAGGCTGCCCAATTTATTCGTGAATCTACAGCTGAGTGGCGGCCGGACGTGAAGACTGTTAGCAACCCCGCCAAGCAGCTAGCGCTTGAACTTGCCGGCAAGTCGCCGGTAATTTATGCCGGGCCGTTATTGTTCCCAGCGGCCTACAAGTGGAAGATCAGTTTCAACGAAAATGCCAAAAATGTCGCCTGGTGCAACCAGTTCCCCGAGTTCAACCATAATGAATTCTTAGGCTGGACTTCACATCCCATAGACAAGCCTTACGGGGTAATCGAGCTGCAGTCTGACCTCGAGCATGAACGAGTACAAAAGCGTTTTACGGTTACCAATAAACTTTTAAGCGGCCGCTGGCCGCAACCGCATATTGTCGAAGCAAAAGGGGAAACCGTACTGGAGCAGTTGCTTTGGATGGTAGCGCTGGGGGATTTTGTGTCTCTTTATGTTGCACTTTTAAATGGTCTGAACCCGACACCGGTCGATCTTATCGAAAAGTTTAAAACGGAGTTGACCAAATAACTTCCTGGGGTAATGTAACAATCTATTTGTTCTTTAACTTTACGTCAAAGTCTGTAGCTCCAGAAACTCTGCTGTGGTTTTAATGTTTTTCTGCAAGACTGCTTTATAAATTTCAGACGATGTTTGACCTTTTTGCTTCTGTCCGCTCTGCATAAGGTCATACTTGATCTGTAAGATTGCAGACCTTTGTTCACTCGTTGCATTCTGCACAAGATTAGCTATATTATCTTGTGGCAAGTCTTCTGAGACCACAAACCACACGTCAATATTCCAGCGTTCGATAGGGAATGGAATTGTGAGCCCTAAGTACAAACCACGCGGTGCGCCGAGATTCGATAACGGTTCAAAATTAACTCTGTCAGTGATATTTACGCTGTATGCCCAGGACTGTGAGGCGAAAGTACGGGCAATCTCTGCTCTGATCTCTGGAGTAACAGATCGTACGGCTACACCAAAGTCCAGATCGCGATCTACCATAAGGTTATAAGCATAACTACCGTCTAGATTAACCTGGCCAAATTTCGCAAGCAGGTTTTCTAGCTTGGTTTGGGTAAGTAATTGTTCAGCCTCTTCTTTAATTTTGCGTGAATGTTCAAATGCATGATTCATGTACGTATCATATCAAAATCCATCCATTCATCATGGATGTCCCTGGTCTTAGCGGGCAGTTCAAAATGTTACCTGATTTGGGCGGTGTAAACAAACACAATAGACAGCAAGGTGCCAGCCTACAAACTCTACCATGAAACTTTGTGGGCCGACTGAAAGGAGTCCACCTTGCGTATTGTGTTTTTTATCACCAGGCCGAGTAAAGCAACATTTTGGCCCGAGGTTTTTGCATACTTTTTGTCGGGTCAAAAAGTATGGACTTGCTTCTTCGTCTGAAGAAGATTCAAAAGATTATTCGTAGCGCAGTGATTCTATAGGATCTTTGCGTGCTGCTTTGACGGCGGGGATTGTACCAAAAATTATGCCCACAATTGCCGATACGCCAACGGCGAGGGCTACAATCTGCCAGGTCACGGCCGGCTGTAGGTCAGTAGTAATCCGAAGCAGGGCATTGCCAGCTAGAGCCACGATGATTCCGACAATCCCGCCAACGGTGCTAATAACTGCTGCTTCAATTAAGAACTGATGGTAAATTTGCCGGTTGGTAGCGCCCAAACTCTTACGGACGCCGATTTCGCGTGTTCGCTCGGTAACATTCACGAACATAATATTCATTATTCCGATGCCTCCGACCAGCAGGGATATGGCAGCGATTCCCGCAACAAAAGATGTGGCAATCGCCACAGTATTTCGGGCTACTATGGCGGTTTCGTTGCCTTTAAGTACTGTAAAATCTTGTTGATTGCCATGGTTTTTTAGTAGGAGGGCAGTGGTTGCTTCGGCTATTTGCTCAGCCGAAACATCATCTTTTGGGGTAATGAGCAGCTGGAAAATCGGCGGGTTAGCAGAGGTAATACTTTGAGCCGTCGTGTAGGAGATAAAAATGGCTTTATTGAAATCGGTAACAGCGCTGAGCGGATTAGTTTTGAACTCGTCAAAAATGCCGCCGACAACAAAATCATGCCCTCTTATCGTGAGTAGTTTGCCCAAAGGAACATTCTCATTAAACAGTTCTTCGGCAACACGCTTGCCGATAATGGCCACGCGCCGGCTGGACGTCGAGTCTTGGAAAAACCCGCCGTAAACTACTTTTTGATTTATTATTTCCGGTAGTTTAGCAGTTGTTGCGACAACAGTAGCTTCGGGATAGCTCTCGCCCTCGAAGTTAGTTGCAAGCCCGGAAACCGTACTTAGAGGCACGACCGTGCCCGCGTTTGGTAGTTTGCCGATTGCCTCATAATCCTGGTAGGTGAGGGTATTGACACCCAATGAAGCCAGATAATTAACGTCAGTAATAACCCCATCGGCCGACCGCTTGACGATCTGGCCGGAGCGAACTGTTACCAGGCTGTCATTGGAAGTCTGGTTAGTATCCGCAACCTGGCGTCTAATCCCTTCCCCCAAAGAAATCGTTAAGATAACAGATGAAACCCCGATAATTATGCCCACCATAGTTAGTAAACTGCGCAATTTATTGCTGCGGATAGATTGCAGCGCCATGCGAGCGTTGCTGTTGAGTAGTAAGGTCATGTGCGCAACTTCCGTTTGGGAGACTTTGCCGTTTTACGTACAGCACGCTTACGTTTCTTGGTTTTTGGTTGTAAGACTTTACGTGGCGGAGCTGCCTTGGCTGGAATGGCATTAATGAAGGCGGATACACCAGCCAACTGTTCGTCCTCGTCGCTACTGGGTCGTTCTTCGCCGCCGGATCGTGCCCGGGCTGGAACTTCTCCGAGCTTCGTTTTTTCATCGTAAATAATGCAGCCATCATGCATATACAGTACCCGGGTAGCATAGCGGGTCAGCTCCGGATTATGGGTGACCATCAGGATAGTACTTCCGGTTGCATGAAGTTCAGCTAAGATTTCCATAACTATCCGGCTGCTCAAAGAATCAAGATTACCAGTAGGTTCGTCAGCGATTATAAGGCTAGGACTATTAACTAGTGCCCTGGCTATGGCTACTCGCTGCGCCTGGCCGCCGCTTAGAGCTTTAGGATAAAAATATTCGCGGTCGCTAAGTCCAACTCGTTCCAGTGCAGAGGAGGCCTGCTTAAGGCGCTTGGTCTGCGTCATACCTTTATAGGCAAGGGGAAGGGCGACGTTTTCAATCGCTGTCAGACGCGGCAAAAGGTTGAAAGACTGGAATACAAAGCCTATGTGGTCACGGCGGGCCTTAGCCAAGCGGTTCGGGCGCAGTTTGGATACTAATCGACTGCCGAGCGTATAGGTGCCGTGGGTTGGCCGGTCTAGTAGGCCAATGATATGAAGAAGCGACGATTTACCTGAGCCAGATGGTCCCATGATAGCAACGAATTCACCTTTTTCTATGCCCAGACTGATGTCTTCCAACGCCACAGTCGTGGCATTTCCAAAGCCATAAATACGCGACACTTCTTTGAGGTCTATCACTGTTGCCATAGTTATACTATTCTACGCAGTTTTACCATATTTTCGCAAGGTGTAAAACGATGTAATTTTAAGATATAATTACGACTTGGCTTTTGCCAAATACGGAAGGGTCGCATAGTGGCCTAGTGCGCTGCCTTGGAAAGGCAGTATACCCGCAAGGGTATCGAGGGTTCAAATCCCTCTCCTTCCGCCAAACCACCTAATTTACTCAGCCGGCACTGTAACTGTAATCTGATTGCTGTAATTGTCACAGGCGCCGTCAGAATATCGGCACACTTTTACATAGTACTTGGTTTCAGTAGATTTGGCTGCAAGGTACAAGCCTGTTTGTCGTTCGTCTGGTCCCACAAACTGGGCGTCTGACCCGGGGTAGACGGGGCTACCAGAAGTATTCCAAACAACCTTAAAGCCGTCACCATCGATATAGCTGCTGGTCGTCGACCAGGTCACCTGATACTTACCGTCTATATAGCCGGCATAAGACACGATAATCTCCGTTGCGGCTGTAAGTGATTTATTCTTGAAAATTACTGAGATACTTACAACACTTTTATTACCGGTCTTGTCCTTGGAGATAACTTCATACTTTGAAGTGCCGATAATACCTGCAACACTATCGCTCTCAAAACTTCCGTCAGCCGCGACGGTAACAGGAATAGGGGCACTGCCTGATACGGATACGGATTGAACTGTTAGAGTAGCACCAACCTCAGTCTTGCCCTTAAAGACAACAGAACTGCTACTGTCTGTGGAATCAACAGTAATGGTAGAGCCATTTGACGGGGAAGTGAGTGATAGCTCAGGCGAAGAGATGTCCTTTAAAAAGCCTAAGTGATCTTTGAAATCATCGATTTTCTCATCCTCGTCACGACACCATTTGACGAAACTATCAGTTTTGATGGCTTCTATATCCAAAGGTGTGATAGTTCCATTTTTTGTAGTATCAGCGGCGATCTTAACAAGCAGTTTCTCGCCTTCTGCAATGGTCTTGTCTGAAGTTCCTTCGGTTACTTTGCTCTCATATACCTCGACGGATTCCTCGTCCCCGGTCGTAGTGGTCTTAAAAGCTGTGCCAAGGGCGGTATAAGTGCCATTATTGGTTTCAATAGTGTAAGTGCCTTCGATTGAGGGGCTGACACGGCTATAGACATGGCCATTGTTCTGCATGATGACAATCTCATCGGAGTTCAGGCTGGTCAGAATTATTTCGGTATCACCGTTAAGCCGGGCAAAACTGCCGTTTTCTAGGGCGATTGTTGCCCGCGAAGTGGCGCCGGCAGTGCGGATAGCATCACCCTCAGCGAGGATCGTATTAGTAGAAATTTCTGTGTATTCACTACCATCTTTTAGCTCGACGGCGCCTTCAATATAACTTACGGTTGCGGAAACCTTAGTGACTACTTTGTCTGAGGAGTTTTGATCCGCTGTTTGTTTTTGAGAGTTTGACTGGCTCAGCATGGCTATGGTGCCGCCGATAACAATTATTAGAGCAACAGCAACTATCGCGAATAATTTTTTGTGGGCTATTAGTTTATCTTTTAGCCTGGCTGATTTAGCAAGTAGCAACTTTGGGCGTGATACCGAAGGGGACTTCACTTCACTCTCTACTGCGGGTGCCTCGGTTTTAGCAATATCTAACTCCTCGGGCTTTTGGTTCTCAGTTTCCATTTGAGGTTCATCTTTTGAAGGGTCATTCATGACAGTTCTCTCACCTTGATTAACGTCACCAGTAGCATACAGCTTACGATTACTGTACGCAACCAAGAGCTTTACAAGCTCAAATAGATGTGGCGCGCCTTGTGGTCAGCATCTGCCTCCATTGATTGCAACAAGGCTAGTTGCTGCCTAAAAAGAGAGTGTTGCTCGGCCGTAGGCTGTTGTAAATGCTCTATTATTGAGCCATTAATAATAACACCTACTCTTTTTACTATAGTTTCTTTCCTTTCATTTAGCTCGTGAGTGTGGGATTCATCTGGCGCAATCTCATAATTATTAGACATTACTTCTGTTATATCATGGTTCTAAGTAAAACCGCCAGTGTTTATCAACTGCTTTCTTAATGCCGATACGAGGGCTGGTTAGTATATTTGTAACTTTTTGCGTCGGTGCAAGGAGTTCAAGCTTTGTTTTTGTAATATGCAAACCGCTATAGGTAGGCGGAATCGTCAGTGCTTGTACCAGCGAGCCAGGCCCTTTAGTTAGCTGGCGTATATCTTCTGTTTTTCTATTCTGTTTCATAAGCTCCAAGCCGCGAGTTGGTCTTAAGGCACGAATCAGGATGGCTTCGCCGTGGCCTTTCGACCCGGTAACGATATTAAGGCACCAGTGCATGCCGTAGATGAAGTACATATAAATTGTTCCGGCTTCTTCAAACATCGGTGCCGTGCGCTTAGTGCGACCCCGGAAGCTGTGCGAGGCTTCGTCTTCCTCTGTATAAGCCTCAGTTTCAATAATAATCCCGCCAATATCGCCAGCAGAAGTGTAGTGTATTAATTCCCAACCAAGCAAGCTTTTGGCCCCCTTCATAGAATCCGATAGATTAGGCATTAACATACTTCTAGATTAGCAGTACGATGGTTATATGCAGAGCAAAGCTACGACTGTCGAAGAATATATTAGAGAATTGCCACAGGAGCGCAAAGTAATCATTAAACAAATTGATAAGTGCATTCGCAAAGCCGCCCCGGAGCTGGAGCGTGAAGAAAATATTTTTATGTTGTACGGCATGATCGGCTACGGCAAATACCACTACAAATACGCAAGCGGTCGCGAAGGTGACTGGGCGGTTATCGGTCTGGCGAGTCAAAAAAATTACGTCAGTGTCTACTTATGCGCCGCCGATAAAGACGGATATATTGCAGAGAACAACAAGGACCGCCTAGGCAAGGTAAATGTTGGCAAAGGCTGTATCAGGCTCAAGAAAATAGAAGACATTAACCTAAAAGTTCTGGAAGAATTAGTCAAAAAATCGATTAATCTTGCCAAAAATGGCCAGTTTGCGATGTAATTGCAACTCCACTTTAGTGAGAGTACGCTAGAAACAGTAACAGCGAAGGGACGGACATGGAAAACCAATTGTTTCATAAAGCAGCGCACATGGTTAATTCAGTCATGCGTCAGGTAAAAACAGAGGATTTAGGCAAACCTACCCCTTGTAGTAAATGGGATGTAAACGCGCTTTGCAACCATATTCTCAGCGAAACTGCCTGGATCGAACCACTTCTAGCCGGCAAAACTATAGCTGAAGTTGGTACGGCACTAGACGGTGATTTAGTCCAGGGTAAGCCGCTCGAAGCCTGGCAACGCTACATGCAGTCTGCAGTAAACGCAGCCAGCAGTACTCCACCCGAAACAACGGCGCATTTGTCATATACCGATAAGCCAGTCACCGATTATTTGAATGAGGTCGGCGGCGACTTAATTGTACATGGCTGGGATCTGGCTCGTGCTGTTGGCGTCGAATATATAATTGACGATGAAACAGCTAGACTAATCCAAAAAGGCGCCGAACCAACAATGCCGATGGCTCGAGAGGCTGGATTGTTCGCGAGCGAAGTAGTGCCTAAGCCGGATTGTAGTCAAGCCGAAAAGTTGCTAGCAGCCTTTGGACGTGATATAAACTGGGGAATATGAAACCCCTCAATACTGTTGATGATATAAAGTCTTTAGGTACTATTTTAGGTGTCTGGGCCCACCCGGATGACGAAACCTTTTCTATGGGCGGGATTATGGCGGCCGCTGTAGGTAACGGGCAAAAGGTTTCATGCGTGACTGCAACCCGCGGCGAAGCTGGGGTACAGGATGAATCACGCTGGCCAGCCGCAAGATTAGGTGAAATCCGCACAGCTGAACTGAGAGCTTCCATGGAAATCTTAGGTGTCACTGACCATTGTTGGCTGGATTATCCGGACGGTAAATGTAACGTAGTACCAACTGAGGACGGCGTGGGTCGTATCGCTGATTGCATTAACAGGTGTCAGCCAGATACTATCTTAACTTTTGGACCGGACGGTATGACCGGCCACCCTGACCACCAAACAGTTTCAGACTGGGCTAAAAGGGCTATGGAATATACCGGCAGTCAGGCAAATCTCTACTATGCCGTTCAAACTCATGCACAGTATGATGCAATGATTGAGGCAGACAAGCAGTTCAATATTTTTTTCAATATCGATAAGCCGCCAACGTGCGAGTCTGGGCAATGTAGTGTATGTTTTGAGCTCGATGATAATTTATATTTATGCAAAATTGCCGCCCTCAAAGCCATGCCGTCGCAAACAGAAAGTATTATGCAGTTTTTTGAGGATTCCTTACGTACCAGCCTCGGTACTGAAGCATTCGTAAAAGCCTAATATTTAATCATCGAATTAACCAATAAGCATAAGCTACTCAGTATTCGGCCGTTACGGGAATACCTTTTCTAACTGAGGTTCCGAGTTCGTAAAGAACACTTTTGATGGCGGAATTAGCTGCTTCTTCGTCAACAATATTGCCTTCGAGGTCTATTTCTTTCATGAATCTTAGGTTTGCTTCGGTTTCCATAGCCTTGGCACTAATAGTACTGCCCATAATGTCACGCAGATGCTTAATAGCCCTAGCTCCGCCAACCCAGCCGTAACCTACAAATGCTACGGGCTTACCGCTCCATTCATGGTATATCCAGTCGATGGCGTTTTTTAGTACAGCAGTCAGGCTGTGATTATATTCGGCAACTAAAAATAGTACAGCGTCAGTTTCGCCGATAATCCTAGTCCAGTTAATAACGTTTGCATCTGTTGCTCTAAAATCTTCGCTAGATGGTGATGCCGGTGCATTAAACAGGGGCATAGGTAAATTTTTAAGATCGGCAACTGTTACTTCAAAATCCCCGAAGTTTGCGAGCTGAACTTTTACTTGTTTCAAAATATTATCGGCAATCCGGTTTTCGCGGGCACTTCCAATAACAACCATTAATTTTTTCAATGGGGTTTCCTTTCTAAATAGTATTATTTATAGTTTTGTTGCATCAATCCCATAGCTAACAAGCAGGGGATTATTAAGCTCGTAAATCTTCTCTGTACCTATCTTGCGATCGAGTACTACACCCGCTGTAACGAGTATTTTAAAATGGTGGCTCATGGCTGGCTGGCTAAGAGTTGAACAAGAACTGACATCATGGCAGCTGGCAGTATCGTTTGGCTTTTCGGCTAGGCAACGGACTATATCGAGCCGGGTTTTGTCAGCCAAAGCTTTGAGGACATTTACTTGGTTGTCATGCATAGACATAGTATATATTAATTCAAATATTCAAATATGTAAATACTTAAAATTATTAAAAGTTGCATTGATTGATATAATTAGTAAGATATGGCAAAGCATATTTTCCCCGGCATACAAAGCTTACAGCCTCTGCTGTTGCTCTCAGTTCTGAGTATCAGTGTGTATGTTCTTAGGCTTATTGTAACTGGCAGCGACCGCTATTGGTTTTTGAACTGGAACCTTGTGTTAGCTTGGCTGCCGCTGATATTTGCTTTTGGACTACGGAAAATACTTCGCGAACGGCCATGGGCCAGTTGGCAGGCAATTTTATTGACTATCGGATGGTTTAGCTTACTCCCTAACAGTTTCTATCTGGTGAGCGACTTCGTCCACTTGAATATCAGTGCCCAGAATGAAGTCAGCCTGCTTTATGACATCGTTCTATTGGTTAGCTTTGGCATCACTGGCCTGGCCATCGGATGCGCTAGTACTTACATGGTTCATATGGAACTTAAAAAGCGCCTCAGTTGGCGCAATACTTGGGTAATTGTAGGGCTAGTTTTTATGTTATCCGGCTTTGCGGTTTATTTGGGGCGTTTTTTAGGCTGGAATAGTTGGGATCTTATACTCAACCTGCCAGGAATAACATCTGATATTTTAGACCGTATAATTAACCCTTCTTTATACCCGAATACGTTTACTATCACGCTCTTATTCTTTGCCTTCATTATGACGGTGTACAGCAGCTTTTATAGCTTTGTCCAGAGTCTTACCGACCAAAGATGATTCTGTCTCTGTTATACTATAGGGCAATATGGAAGAAATACGGAGCTTGGTTGCATCTTTGGTGAAGGATTTGTACGGCGTGGAGACGGAGATCAAGCTTACCCGCACCGAGGAACAGTTTGGCGACTATGCCACCAATGTGGCGCTGCAACTTGCAAATCGTCTCAATAAAAACTCCCGTGAGATTGCCGAGGAAATCGCCGGCAAACTGCATCATGCTTCGATTGCCAAGGCCGAAGTGGCAGGACCCGGATTTATCAATATCACCCTAAGTGATAAAACGCTCTTATCCCAGGCCACACTAACACCACTAACAATTCTTGTAGGCAACAAAATACTAGTTGAATATTCAGACCCGAACCCATTCAAGCCGTTGCACGCTGGGCATCTGTATACGACGCTTGTCGGCGATATGATCGCCCGTTTAGTCAGTAATGCCGGCGCAGAAACCATACGGATTAATTACGGCGGCGATGTAGGTTTGCACGTTGGCAAGAGTATGTGGGCCATCATTAAGCATTTGGAGGGTGAGAACCCGGATAAGTTATCAGAAATCAATGAGGCTGAGCGGCCTAACTGGCTGGGGCAAAGGTACATAGAGGGTAATAATGCCTATGAAGAAGATGAAACTTCCAAACCGGAGATTATTAGTACCAACAAGCGGGTATATGAACTGCATGCTAGCTCTGACCATGAGTCGCAGTTCGCGCAAATCTACTGGGCATGCCGGAAGTGGAGTTATGATTATTTTGCACAGCTATATGAGCAGCTGGGAGTTGTGCCTTTCGACCGCTTTATTCCGGAGAGCGAAGTCACGGCATTGGGTGTGGCAACGGTTCAGGAACAACTTGCAAAAGGTGTGTTTGAGCGTAGCGACGGCGCGGTCATTTTTGATGGCGAAAAACATAGCCTCCACAAACGTGTTTTTATCAACTCCGAGGGCTTGCCAACGTACGAGACTAAGGATATTGGCCTCAGCCTGAGGAAATGGCAGGACTATCAGTTTGACCGCTCAATTATCATCACTGCTAGTGAGCAGGGGCAGTATATGCAAGTGGTATTAAAGAGCCTGGAGCAGATTGCACCTGAGCTTGTCCGCCGTACAACTCATTTAACGCATGGTGTAGTCAAGCTTCAGGGCGGAGTCAAGATGAGTTCACGGTTAGGTAACATTGTTACCGCGCAGGAAATAATCGAAGCCGCGCGGGAAGCTGGCAAGGCAACAGGCACCAATCCAAATGAGCAAACTATCCTGGCGGCTATAAAATACGCCTTCGCCCGTAATCGCATCGGTGGCGACATCGTCTATAACCCGGTGGAGTCCATCGCCTTAGAGGGAAACAGCGGCCCTTATTTACAATATGCCCATGCCCGCGCCCGTAGTATTTTGCACAAAACACAAAATACGATGGAGGACCGAGGATCGAAGACTGAAGAACTAGAAAAAGAGGAGCGGACTTTGTTACGTAAAATCGGCGAGGCGTCAGATGTTATCGCTCAGGCTACTGATGAGCTGATGCCGCACTATATCTGCACGTACTTGTACGAGCTGGCCCAAACGTTCAACCGTTTTTATGAAAATAACCGGGTAATAGGTGACGAGCGTGAAGTCTTACGGCTTGAATTAGTAAAAAATTATGCCGATACATTGCAACATGGCCTCGGTTTGCTCGGCATACACGCCCCAGATAAAATGTAGTAAAAGGAAAAACAATGGTTAAGAAAATAATCAAAACAGAAGTAGTTGAAGACGACGAATTCCGTCTGGAAATGCTGCGTAAATATGATGCCGCCGGTGCCTTCAAGAAACAGCTTTATGGCTTCATGGATTTTATCCGTGAACAAGGTGTAGTAGGTCTGGCGGTAGGTTTAACCATCGGCACAGCCGTCACGGTATTCGTCAAATCAATCGTTGATAACATCGTCAACCCGCTAATCGGTGCCATTTTACCAGGTGGTACGGATTTGAGTAGCAAGTATGTCTGCCTGACCGCAAAAGGCAGCGAATGTGTCAATAAGTTGAGTTGGGGCGGGGTGCTCAGCAGCTTTATCAGCTTCTTGGTTATCGCTACTATAGTATATTTTGTGGTGCGCGGCCTTAAGCTCGACCGTATAGACAAAAAGAAACCCTAAATCTGCTATAGTTAAGCTATAAATAAGGAATCTAAAAATGTATATCGTCAAAGTTCTTAAGCGCAGAGATGCCGCCTCGGTCATCATAGCTATAGTGTTAGCCATGATTGTAATGCAGGTACTACAAAGTAGTACTTTTGATCTGGCCAATCGGATTACGAGTACCAATGAATTTACTGGCGGTGGTCCTGGCTGGAAAACTATGTATTTGCAGCCGATCGTTTCTGCCGCTATCCAACTGGTAGTTTTGGAAATAGGCTTACGTATAGCAATTGCGCTGCGTTCCAAACTTGTACGCCGAGCAAGATAAATCACACCAATTGTTCGCTCCAACGCGCTATAATTAGGGTATGCAATTAAGCGATGAAGAGTGGAAGAAGAAACTTACCCCCGAGCAGTACGCGGTATTGAGAGAAAAGGGGACAGAAGCCCCTGGCAGCGGCAAGCTGCTGCACAATAACGACAAGGGGGATTATACATGTGCAGCCTGCGGCAGCGTTTTGTTTGATGCTAGAACCAAGTTTGACAGTGGCAGCGGCTGGCCCAGCTTTTATGACGTCAAGAATTCCGAAGCAGTCACGATGACTGACGATAGCTCCCTAGGCATGGAACGGGTAGAGGTTACCTGCACGACTTGCGGCGGGCACTTAGGCCATCTTTTCAATGACGCCCACGATCAACCTACTGGGCAGCGGTTCTGTATTAACTCCTGCGCCCTAGAATTCAAGAAAATGAGTGAAAATGAATAACTATTGCTTCGTTGTCGCTTCGGCTAGCGCTCGCCCTATGTTAAATACGACTCGCTTACTATTCTCGCTGCCGCCCTGCACTAGCCTATTTATTGCCACTCCTTCACTTAGAGAGAAGTTAGGAATATCGAAATGATTATTACTACCAACAAAACCGGTATCTGTCTTGAACTTCATGGCCGCGAGCAACTCTGGTCTTTGCGGGCAAAGATAAACGTTCCAAAAGATACGATTCAAGACGTACGTTTCGAGCCAAAATTCCAAGATTGGCGCAAATGGGAAGTACGAATGCCGGGGAGTGGTGCTCCGAGGATATTATTGGCTGGTTCCTACTGGACAGAAGAAGGCTGGGACTTTTTATACGTCAAAAAACCAGGGGGTTATTACAAACCGCCGGTTGAAGATGTCCTGGTTATCGAGACCAGTGAGAACCGTTACCGTCGTATTATCGTAACTATTGAAGCCAAAGAAGCTAACCAAATAATAAAGTGGTGGCATAAGAAATAAACATGGGCTTGCCGCGGCCTCTGCGTTCAAAAAAAGTCTGGGTACCGCTTTTGCTAGTCGGCTTACTTGTTACGGGCGCGGGTGTTTACGTTAAGTTTTTAAGAGAAGATAGTAGCCCGGCATCACAAAATAACCAGGCTGCCGAAAGTCAGGATAGCAAAGAGCAACCTGTGACTGACCCGAATACTATCAGAATTATCGCAACTGGCGACTTTATAGCCCACGACGCCATAAATGCCCAAGCCAAGCGTGCCGACGGCACCTATGATTATTTACAGTTTATGACCGATATGCAGCCAGCATTTGAGGCTAGTGATATTCGGTTCTGCAATCAAGCGACTTTGGGTGGAGGTACGGCGTATGGCATCAGTGGGTACCCGGTATTTAATGCCCCCCTAGAATGGACTCGTGATATGGCTAGTCTTGGTTGCAATGTCATCAATACCGGCACAAATCATACCAATGACAAAGGTCAAGGACCGATTACGGCGGAACTCAATGAATGGGACGAGCAGGAAAATATTTTAGCGGTAGCGGGAGCCAATCGCTCGGCGGCAGAACAAAATATGGTGCGCTATTTTACAGTTAAGGGTGTGAAGTTTGCGTTTTTGTCTTACAGCACCTATGTGAATTCACCAAATCCGAATCCCTATAGCCTTAACCGCTTCAGCGAGCCGCTTGTCACCAGCCAAATGACTGAAGCCCGGGCAAAATCAGATATTATCATTGTGAGCATGCGCTGGGGAACCGAATATTCACCTGGCATCAACGAAGCCCAGAACCGTGATGCCGCTAAACTCGCTAGTTTAGGAGCTGATATAATACTGGGCCACGGCCCGCATGTGCTTGAACCTGTTAAAATGCTGCCCGGTAAAGATGGGCGGGAAACGCTCGTATGGTTTAGCCTTGGTAATTTCTTAAACGCCCAGCTCGAGACCGAGGGGTTAATTGGTTGCCTAGCAGACGTGAGCATTGATGTACTAACCAAAAAACTAACCGGTACTTCGTGCCTGCCGATCTACCAACACTATGAATGGACGGCCGAGCAAAAGGCCAGGGAAGACCTGCTAGCACGCAAGAACTTTAAGCTAGCACCATTAGAAACCGCCAAAGATTTACTGGCTGATTCGCAACTAGATACAACCGTAGAAATTCAAACCGAGCGCATCAACAAACTTATTAATACTTATACAAAGGTGTCTATTACTTCTTCTCAGTGACTTTAGAACTTATTGGTTTAATGAAATTACAGATAATCAGGTGCCACAGGCAGGCCGAAGAACTCTTCCAGTGTTTTCGCGCTTGAGTTATTCATCTCGGTGGCGAGTTCGGTGCCAACCCAGCGCAGGTGCCATGGTTCGTATTGGTAGCCGGTAATGCTCTCTTTTCCATCGGGATAGCGGAGTATAAAGCCGTATTCATGTGCATTTGCTGCCAGCCACATGCCTTCAGGGAGGTTAGCGTAGCAAATTTCCAGGTGGCAGTTCTGGCTAACAGAGGTAGCATCAAAAGCTAGTCCCGTTTGGTGTTCCGAGGTTCCTGGGCGGGCACTGTAGCGGTCGGCAGCTGCTTTGCCGTCCTGGGCAACATAACTGTTATAAAACTGCCGTTGTAAAGCCTCTGAGCGGTAGCCGCTGCCAAATACCAACTGTACATCATCTGCTTCTGCTGCTTTAAACATAGCAATCAAGTCAGCTGTAGCGGATTTACTAAATTTCATCTGCTCTTCGCTGTCGGCAAGCCGCAGACGTACATCCGGAACAGCTAAATCAGCGGGGACATAACCGGCGGGCAGGGGCCTGGTCTTATTAACAACCCACCAGGGGCTGGCCGACTTATCAAGCGCGTATTTCGTCTTGTCAAAACCGGCTGGGGCTTCATCTTTGAGTTCAGGAGTAACAGTTTCTTCGTTTTCTGAATTACTAGTGTTAATAAGCGGTATTTCGGTAAAGACATCATGGAATTTTAACCAACCAAAATAAAGTGAAACAGCGAGAATTATCACACCAAGCAGGATAAGAAGTTTCTTTGGCATGAATATATTGTACAATAATTACCAATGAGTAAAGAGTTAGCCATACCTACCAAGTTGCTTTGGATGGACTTGGAGTTTACGGATTTTGATTATCCAAATGCTTGTGTTTTGGAGGTCTCGGCAGAAATTACTGATTTTAACTTCGTGACAATTGGGAATTACGAGGCGCGCGTCAAAAACAATCCTGACAAGCTAGTCAAGCGATTTAAGCTCAATACCTTCTGGCAAGAATTTGTCAGTAACCGCGACAACTTCTTGAAACATAATGATAGCGGCAAAGACCTAAAACTAGTCGAACAAGAGCTGCTAAGTCTAATTGATGACCATTTCGATGGGGAACCACCGATTTTAGCCGGCAATTCTATTCATTCAGATAGGGCAGTCATTAAGGCCCATTGGCCGACACTGGATCTTAAGCTTCATTACCGTATGCTAGACGTTAGCAGTTTTAAAACCCTGATGCTCGGCAAATACGGCGTTGTGTATGAAAAAAATAATACTCACCGCGCCTACGACGACATCCAGGCAAGCATTGCCGAACTACAATTTTATTTAGACTGGTTTGATAAAAAACATGAGTAAAATCCGCGGTGTAGTGTTTGACGTTGATGGAACGATACTAAATACGTTTGAGCATATTGTGCAGGCGTTTGAGGTAGTACTACCTAATTATGGCGCTGCTGCTGATCGGCAAAAAATTGATCGACTGCTACAAAGCACTCGCGCCGGAAGGCGACCATGAGGCTATGGTAAAAGCGCACCATGAGATGCAGCAGACTCCTGAAATGTATCAGTTAATAGTTGCATATGACGGACTTCGCGAAGCGCTGGATGAGCTTCATAAAGTTGGGCTTGAAACAGCCATCCAAACTAATCGGGGCAGGGATTCCCTAGTTCCTATCTTTGAGCATATCGGTATCTCCGATGTATTCGATACCATTTTGACCCACGAAGATGTAACAGAGCCTAAGCCAAACCCGGAAGGTATACGGATTATTGCTGAGAGGTTGAACATTAAACCGGAGGAAATGATTATGGTAGGCGACACAGCTATAGACGTATTGACGGCGACAAATGCTGGAATGGCAGGCGCAGTTGGTGTGTTGCATGGATTCGGGACCGAGCAGGAATTACGCATTGCCGGTGCAAAGGAAATAGTTGCGGGGCTCGGTGAGGTTCCGAAAGCATTAAGGAGCATGTCATATGGATCATAAAACTGTAGAAGAATATATCCTAAGTATGGCTAACAGTTATTTGGATTATCCATTCGGTAAAGAAGTTGCCGTGTATAAAACCGGGCCAAAGGGGGACGGCAAAATGTTCGCTCTAATAAGTGAAAATACCAATCCGCTGCAGCTGAGCCTAAAATGTGACCCATTGCTGGCTAAAACGCTGCGGGAGCGCTTTGAAACGGTCATGGAAGGCTATCACCTCAATAAGAAGCATTGGAATACAATATTGCTTACTGGCCAGTTGCCATGGGATGAAATCCAAGCTCTTATTTTGCATAGTTATATCCTAGTGACCGAAGGCAGCGATAGTAACCAACCTACCCAGGCATAAATAATTTTTTTCTGTTCTTTTTCCAACCAAACAATAAAAGCAAGTTCGGTCTTAGCTTGAAGAACATTTATGTTATTGGGAAAGTGCCGAATAGATAGTCTTAGCAAAGTTAGCAATTGGGACAGATGATCCATTGCCTTGGCTCAAAATTGCAACAATGTATTCACGCTTATCTGGCATGGTCATGATACCGATATCATGGTAGTTGTAGGTTTCGTTCCAGCCGACTTTCGTTTCCCACTTGGCATCAGGCGCACCAGTAGCTAGCCCACGTTTGTACTTGGCGTCCTGTGTCAGCATGGCATCGCGTAAGAACGCCGTGTTTTCAGAGTTCAGATCTCTCTTATCAAGGATATATTGCAAAATAAGCGCCGAGTCATGAGCCGAGGTTTGTATGCCAGCAAATGTCGTATGGTTAATGCCCATGGATTTAACACGGGCTTCAAGCGTCTTTTGTCCCATATCTGCCATCATTGCCTCTCCGCATGGGCTATGTGATTCACGGATCATTTTATCGACGCAGATTTTACGGCTAAAGCCACCGGTTATTATCTCATTTGGATCTTGTGCGCCAGTCTGAAAGTCTAACAGGGCTAGGTAAGCTACATATATCTTATACAGGCTGGCTGCAAAAAATACTTTATCCGGCTGTGTACTGCCAATAACTTTATTAGCCCTAGCATCATAAACAACAATACTGTAGGTTGCGGATTGCTTCGCAATCCAAGAATCTATGACTGGCTGGAGATCAGTCGGCTCTGGGGTAGGCTCACCAGTCGTCAGCGGCTGTGGTCCTTCTAATTCCTGAATAAGTTGCGCCGAAGGATCGGGTGCAACAGCTTTATCGCTAAGAACAAACCATATACCCAAAGCCAGCAAACCAAGCAAGATGGCTATAATTACCACTTTCTTTCTAGGCCGGCGCTTTGAGGGACGTATAGATATATTTGAGGGTCGTCTAGGTATATATGGCATAAATCTAGTATAGCGCCCGTGCTTGTTATAATGAATGCAGCTTATGAGGACATACTCACCTAACAGATACAACAGGCGCCGTAGTTTGGTGCGACGTAAACGGTCTAGGGTCCTCATTAATATATTCATAATGCTGTTATTAATTGGGGTAGGGTATACGGCTTACACATATTTTGCACCAAAAAGCATCGAGGAGGCGGTCGAACAACTACGATTTGATAACAGCGTCACCGTAAGCGAGCAACAAACGATCCGTGACGCGATGCAGGCGCAATCAAAAACATATAAAGGTAGTTTGCAAGCCAGCGTCAAGACTAATCAGGAGGCCGTTAAGGATTCGCCAGTACTAATGGCTTATGTACTGGTAACCAATGTCTATTCGTCTCGGCAAACAATTACAACGGCTGAACTAAAAAAGATGGCTTTAAAAATTCCGTCAAATACCGATGATAAGATTCGCACCGCGTTTGCTGCAGCACTTGGGTTGGACGTATCCAAAATTACGCTGCTTGCAGGGGCAGTAAAAGATATGTCCGCTTCCGACATAGCATTTATACCTGCCAGCGAGCTTACTAAGGACATAAAACTACTCAGCTTTGACGGCACGTATTATCTCGATAATTTTACCAAAGGTGCTATATTCCGACAGGCGGATTTTGCTGGCCCAGACGCAAGCAGCTTAGCCGATCTGAAATTAAATGATCTTGCGAGGGAAGATACGACTCTTTCGGTCAAGATGACGGGGGTCACCGCATTAACTCGTGTCATGATGAGAAAACTGACTACGGTAAAAGATCCGCTCTATTTCAGTGAAAAAATCGGCGATTTTCTGGCTGAAGCTGACATAACTCACGTGTCGAACGAGGTTTCTTTCCGGTCCGGCTGCCAGTATAGTAGTGTATCGTTTTGCTCGCCGCTAGAATTCATCGAAACGCTCAAAGACAGCGGGGTCGACTTGGTAGAGCTGACAGGCAACCATAACAATGATAACGGTAATTTGTATAATACAGAGAGCATCAATTTGTATCACAGTCTTGGGATGGCTACCTTCGGTGGTGGCTTGAACAGTGCCGAGGCAGCAAAACCACACTTAGCCAGCCAAAAAGGCACCACCATTACTTTTATTGGGTATAACATGGCCGATGGGCCGAACAGTGGCGCGGTTGCCGGCAGTACCACTGCTGGCGCTAATCACTACAACGACGCAAAGGCTAAAGCTGATATAGCAGCAGCCAGGCAGAGTTCGCAGTTTGTCATAGTAAACATTCAATATGCCGAATGCCAGGCTTACCCGGATGGTTACGTGGAATTCCCGCTGTGTGACGGTACGATTGGCGGCCAAGCGGCAGCTTTTCGTAAGATGATAGATTATGGCGCCGACATGGTCGTTGGTTCTTCAGCCCATCAGCCGCAAACATACGAACTATATAGCGGCAAACCGATCTATTACGGACTTGGTAATCTCTACTTCGATCAGACACAGTGGCCAGGTACGGAGCGGGGTATCATCCTGACGCACTATTTTCTGAACGGCAAGCTGCTGCAGACCAAACTCTCTCCAACGGTGTACGATCGAGACCTTCAGACCAGACTATCTGATAACGAAGAAACTGTTTATTTACTCGAGCGGCTGAACGCCGCCAGATAACAGTAGGGAAGTCTAAAAATCCACTACCGACCGGCAGGCATTGTTACGGTACGTTCAAAATGGCAGTTGTACTGCTAAAGCTATCAGAGAGCAAGTCTTTACTCGTTGGATTGGCCGCAGCATTATAAGCATTTTGGAGGGCTTCAGCGTAGTTGGTGAGCTGTGAGTTGAGTACTTCATTAAATACATCATCGTAACGGTTATTGCTGGTGGCAGTTTTTAAAGCATCATCGACTTCTGAGTCTTTTTTGCTGGCTAGCTCTTCTTTGGTTAGTACAATTTTATTCTTTTCCAGGTGGCTTTTTAGGGCAGTTTGCTGGGTCTGGACGCTTAACTTGGCCGTAATCGCAATTGAGCGTGTGTTGCTATCAGCTGCTTTTGCTCCCATATCTGCAACCCGTATTAGCTCTTGTTGTTGTGCTACTAAAGACTTGAGGTTACCAGCGGCACTTTTGCTGCCGCTGGTAAGGATAGTCGATGCAACGACAAAAAGTACCATAAGTAGCACTGCAATTCCGCCGATCAGGAGCAAGCGTGATTTCATTGATCCGCTACCCAATAGTAGAAATGGTTTTTTTGGCGGCTTGGACGGATTAGTAATAAAATCATACTGATTATTGCCTGGAGTTGGTTTCGGCTCGTACGACTGGTTATGATTCATAACCATAAGCATATCTTATGAGTAGAAAGGTAGTAAAGTTTATAAAGTAGAAAGTATTCTAAAACAATGGAATTGACAAAAAGATATAAGTATTATACAATGCTACTAGCTTAACAGATATCATCAATCTTTTTTAACGAGATAAATCATGAACGAAGCATTAAATGCCGATCCCTATCATAGCCTTGAAACCAGTCCCGAGTTGGTGGCCAGCGAACAACTCCGCTTAGCCGATGAGTGGGCGCGGATATATGGCAATCCAACTGCGGAAGGTCCCGATCGTTCTGCGGAAATAATTTTAAGAAACCCCGCAGTATACCTAAATGATGTGGATATGCGAAGATTGCCGGAACATCTTCAGTCAGGATGGAAGAAAACCCTACAATTTGCAGAAGACATTGCCAGGATTGGCGCTACAAAGGATTATGAATGGAGCACTAGCGCTAACAGCCTGGAAAAAGTGCAAAGCATGGTTTTTTGCGGAGAAATGAACTTACCGGGTTCCGTAAGCGACCTCATGCGTGAGGCAGCCGGCTTATTTGCGCAGTCAACTAAGTACGATCCAGGCAATACCTCATACTACGCCGGCAATATTCGCGGTGCATCCGGTTGGCTAACTCACGCTACCAATAGCTAGAAACGCTTATACCGTAACCTTAAAATTAGGCTAAGAGCTATGTTCCTAGTGCTTGCTACTTGCTACTTTCTAATTGATACTACCACGCATGGATGCGGTTGCGGAGGTTAAGGCACGGTTATCGATTGAAGACGTTATAGGTGAGTACGTCCAGCTTAAGCGTGCCGGCAGGAACTTAAAAGGCCTGAGCCCATTCGGCAATGAAAAAACTGCTAGTTTTATGGTTAGTCCCGAGAAGCAGATCTGGCACGATTTTAGCTCGGGCAAGGGCGGCGATATGTTTAGTTTTATCCAGGAAGTCGAGGGGTTGGATTTTAAGGAAACCCTAGAACTACTCGCTCGCAAAGCCGGGGTAGACCTTGAACAATTTAAGGGGCAATCCAAAGGCAACTCCAAAGAAAAGGAACGGCTGTACGAAGTATTGGAACTAGCTAGTAGGTTTTACCAGACACAGCTCCGCAATAGCCGCCAAGCGCTCGAATACCTATTAAAAAAGCGAGCTTTCAGTAAAGAAACGGTCTTGTTGTTCAAACTTGGCTATTCGCCCAACACCGGTGATGCTTTGTATACATTTTTGAAGAGCAAAGGCTTTAGCGAGCCGGAAATGACCCGTGCCGGATTGGTGACCAAACGCTACCGGGGGCCAGGCGACATGTTCCGCGGCCGGATTATGGTACCTCTGAGCGATGCTCAAGGCCGTGTAGTCGGTTTTACCGCCCGGTTACTCCTAGACGATCCCGATGCGCCTAAATATATCAATACACCTTCAACTCTGCTCTATGACAAAGGCCGTCAGGTGTATGGTTTGCATCTTGCGAAGGATGCTATACGTAAAATTGGCTTCGGGGTAGTAGTAGAAGGCAATTTGGACGTTATCGCAAGCCATCAGGCCGGCGTCCAAAACGTGGTGGCCGCCGCCGGCACAGCCCTAACTGAGTCTCATCTCAAGGACCTGAGCCGCTTTGCCGGCGATATCCGCTTTGCATTCGACAGCGACCGGGCTGGTATAAATGCGACCGAACGGGCTATACCACTGGCACAAAAGGTAGGGGTGAACGTCAGCATTATAGATATACCCGGTGGCAAGGATCCGGATGAGTTGGTGCGCAAGGATCCGAAATTGTGGCAGAACGCTATCGACAAGCACCAATATGCAGTCGATTGGCTGATTGACCGCTACAGCAAGCTACTGGATACCACTACCGGCAAGGGTAAGCGGGAATTTATCGATGCGATATTAGGTGTTATTAGGAATCTTACTAACAGCGTCGAGCAAGACCATTACATTGATGTGCTAGCCAAAAAAATTGACGTTAGCCGAGCGGCGGTTTCGGCCAAATTGCATGAAAAACCTAAAAGCTTAGTGCGACTTAAAAAAGCGGCTAAAACACCTGAACAGGAAAGTAAAAGTCTTATCGACCAGCGTAAAGCCGAGCAGCACCTGGTGGCGCTGATGCTCATGCAACCAAGCATTCGCGAACATGTTAAACTGGCGACCGCCGACATGTTCACGCTAGACTCGGCGCGTGAACTGTTTACTTTTATCAAGGAACACCCCGACTTTGCTGGAGACTCAAATGCGTTAAAACCATTGCAATCCATCGCCGATTATGTAAAAATTACTATATTACAGTTCGATGAACTATACCGCACGCTCGAGACGATAGAACTTCAATACGAAGCCGCTCGATTGCAAGAACGCCTGGTAACACAATACGTAAAACAGCAAAAAAAAGTCACTTCTGAACAATTGGCAGAGGCAGATGATGCCACTGCTCATAAGTTGTTAGAGCAAGACAAGATATTAAACAACCTCTTAAACCAAGTAAAACGGAGTTAAATAATGCCCGATGACAAAGCCGCCAAAGAAGCTGCATTAAAAGTTGCCAAAGACACCTTGCTTGCCAAGGGCAAAAAAGCCGGCAAGCTGGACCAGCGCGATATTTTTGCCGCTATTGCTGATACGCCCGATAATGTCGATATTTTGGACCAGCTTTATACCGAACTGAGTGATGCTTCGGTGGAGTTAATCGGTGCCACCGATCCAACACCAGAGGATTTCAGCGATGAGTGGGCTCTAGAGGACGGCGAAGAAATAGTTCTTGATGACAAAGTCTACCTAGATGACATCGCCGATGACTCGGTTCGTTTGTATTTACGTGAAATTGGTAAGATCCCTCTTCTTACAGCCGAGCAGGAGCTGGCTCTTGCCCAGCGCGTTGTATCAGGTGAAAAGAAGGCCAAGGACGAAATGGCAGAGGCCAACATGCGTCTAGTCGTCAGTATCGCCAAGCGATACGTCGGCCGCGGCTTGGATCTACTAGACCTTATCCAAGAAGGCAACACAGGACTCCTGCGCGCAGTAGAAAAGTTTGACCCGGACAAAGGTTTTAAATTTTCTACTTATGCTACGTGGTGGATCCGCCAAGCTATTACCCGCGCTATCGCCGACCAGGCCCGCACCATTCGCATCCCGGTGCATATGGTCGAGACTATCAATAAGCTGCTGCGTACTCAGCGTCGTCTTACCCAGGAGCTAAACCGCGAACCATCTAATGAAGAAATCGCCAAAGAGATGGAAATAGAAGTCGACAAAGTTGAGCACATCATGAAGATTAAGCAAGATATCAGCAGTTTAGACGCTTCCGTGCGTGATGACGAAGAAGATTCTGTTCTTGGTGACTTCATCGAGGATGAGGATACGGTTAGCCCCGAGGAATCAGCTGCCGGGCAGCTTTTAAAGGAGCAAGTTAAAGATTTGCTTGGTAGCCTCACAGAACGCGAACAGAAGATTTTGAAGCTCCGCTTTGGTCTAGAAGACGGCAAGAGCCACACGTTAGAGGAAGTCGGCCAGGAATTCTCAGTCACCCGAGAACGCATCCGCCAAATCGAGGCCAAGGCTCTTGCCAAACTCCGCAAACACAAAGACAGTAAAAAACTCCTGGATTACATAAAATAACCCTATGATAATTGGACTTTCAGGAACATTTGCCAGCGGCAAGGACACTTTGGCGCATTTTTTGTTGCAGAACCATAATTTTATGCACGTTTCGACGGGCGACATGGTTCGGGCTGTTGCGGAGGCAGAATATGGTAATACCGAGCGTCCAACTCTTGTTAAGACAGCTAATGAGTTACGTGAAAAGCGCGGACCAGGCGTTTTGGCTGAACTTGCAATAGAGCGCTACGAACTGCAAAAAAAGAACTACAGCGGCATAGTCATTAGCGGCGTACGCAGCTTAGGGGAGGCAAATGTTATCCAAGCCAAGGCAGGCATTATTGTGTTTACAGATGCGCCAGTCGAAGTCCGTTTTGAACGGATTAAAAACCGTCAGCGGGCACACGAGGAACAGTTATCTCTAGAAGATTTTAAAAACAGCGAAATCGTCGAATCTAACATTAATCATGACAACCCTGCCGTTCAAGATATTTCTGGAGTTAGAGAGCTAGCAGACATTATTGTATCCAATAACAACAATGTCGAAGCATTTTATGAAGAAGCCGAACAAAAACTTGGGCTGTCTGTATAGCTACTGGTCGAGCTAATTGACTTTTTAACATAAGTGTGATATATTTATACTGTTAAGTTAAAATAAACATATGGATAAAACACTCTCAGAACAAATGCTTCCTACGCCTCATATTGCCGAGGCGGCTGAAAGTGTTGAGTTGAATCCTGAAGTTGAAAAACTTTATCTAGCATCCGTTAACGCCGAAGCGAATCTGATTAAGAATGGGGTTGATCCACGTATCTTGCCGATGGCTGGACAGGCAATCAAGCATGCTGAAACTGCCAGGGAGAACATTACCGATCCTCTAACCGGCCTGCTTAACCGCCGTGGCATGGATTTATGGATGGAGCGCAATAAGCCCGAAGTTTTTGGCGTAATTTTTGCTGATGGACGAAACTTTAAGCAGTACAACAATATCAGTTATGATGCCGGTAATGCCGTCATCGAGAAAATTGGAACGGAAATAGCCGGTAAGTTACGCATTACTGAATCAGAGGAAGAAATAAAAGAGAAGCGTAGTGATCCAGACGCACGCGATGCGCTCGGTATTATGCGCTTTGGTGGTGATGAATTCATGATTGTCGTTGACCTAAGCACAATTGATCTGGATAAACGTGAAGCTATTCTAGACACTATAAAGGCACGCCTCCATGACTTTGGACAGTATAAAGATGCGGCTAAGGGCATAGATTTACCTATCCAAGTCGATGCTGTCGCTAAAATTGGCTACAGTGCCGATAATAAGTCTCTTGATGAATACCGCAATGAACTTGATGCTGAGCTTAAACAAGTCAAGCTTGTTAACTAGCAGTAAATAAACTTGCTATTTGTAAGCTTTAGACTTATAAAGAACCCATGAGTTTATTTGAATCTGTCCACCCGTTAGGACAAGAGGTAGAAACTATCCAGAGTGCACTCGCTGCAGGGTTGATAAGCGATGACTTAAAGCTACCAGAGCATCTTCGAATTGCCTATACTGATCCACTAACATCTGGGGATGGTGTAGGAGTTTTACGTATAGCGGACTGGCAGACAGATAATGTAACCCAAGTTTTGTTTCCTATTTTGCCGAATGTCGAAGATACGACATGGGAAATCCATAGTAATGAAGGGCCGTTATCTGTCAGGCAAAGAATATTTACTAGAGATGTATTGGGGCGCAACTTTCCAGTAACACTTAATAAAAATCCAGTTGAAACACCATATCTACAATTTGACCTGGTTGATGAGGGCGTTGTTTTTTCTGTACAAGATCAAGATGAACAAAAAGTAGCCTTTGGTGGATTTGAAAGTGAATGCTATGAGATGCTGGCTAAATTGGCCCGTCATACATCAAGCATAAGAGCAGTACTGCAGTTAGCTATAGAATACTAAGAGCTTATGTTTTTGTATTAACTTCTTACGGCGTATAATTTATCTAATGGCTGAAGGTAGAGTGCGGAATTTGCTTGAGAGAAGTGCTATGGCGCGTACATTAGCTGTATATGGTGTTCTGGCGTCAGTGGTTAGTGTAGCGGGGGTTACTGATATTTATCCTAAAGGGGAGCGCCCACATTATGAAGAGAAAGATGAAAACATCCCACTGGCGACGTATGTGCCGATAACTGTGGAGTTGGGGGAGGTGGGGAGTGGCTGATGCTATACGGAAGAAACTAGCGATTATTGATGGTAAGTCGGTGTTTTACCGCGGTTATTATGCCATGCCAAATTTGAGTACGGCCGATGGTACGCCTACAGGTGGTGTTTACGGCTTTGCAGCTATGAGTTTGGAGCTAATTAAGAAGTTAAAACCGGACTACGTAGCGGTTGCATGGGATAAGCCAAAAACTAACATACGCTCGCGACTGGCAATTTATCCGCAGTACAAGGCGGGCCGCAAGGCAGCGCCGCCGGATTTCTACGCCCAGATCCCGATTTTGCATGATCTACTCAAGGCATTTAGCTGGCCGCTGTACGAGTATGACGATTACGAAGCCGACGACATTATGTGTACGCTCGCCAAGAACGCACACAAACAGGGGCTCGAGACGATGCTAATAACATCGGATCTGGATGCTTTGCAGTGCATCGACGAGCATACGCATGTGTATGTACTCAAAAAAGGCTTCAGCAACATTGAGCGTTTTGATATTGAACACTTCGAAGAAAAACATGGCATCAAAATCGATCAGTTCTTAGACCTAAAGTCCCTAAAAGGCGATAGCTCAGATAATATTCCTGGAGTTCCCGGCATTGGTGAAAAAACCGCTGTGCAGCTTCTGCAACAATACGAGACACTAGACGGGATTTATGAAAACCTGGGACTGCTCAAAGATTCTTTGCGATTAAAACTTGAGTCTGGAAAAGAATCAGCCCTGATGAGTAAAAAGATTGCCCGGCTGTTTGATGATGCGCCGGTGCCACTCGACCTTGAGGGCATGGATGTGCGTGATCTTGATGTCGGCAAACTAAAAAGTATTTTACAGACCTTAGAGTTCCGGAGCTTGCTGAGAAACTTGCCAGATTATATGCAGGTTGTTAGTGGTAACAATCTACAAACCGAGAGTGTGAAATTAAATATCAGAGAAGTTGAAGATCTCAAGACAGTTTTAATTGACTCAGATGAAAAATTGGAGAGTTTGAATTTAGATGGAAATGAAACTGTTATTCATTCGCTATCAGCAGGTACCCACGGCAAAGAACCGCAGGTATTAATACTCGCTGATAGCCAGACAGCTTATGTGATTAACATGGCTAAAATTTCAAAAAAATCTATTGTTACTAATTTCCCAACTATAAAATCACTCGTTGGCTATGACACCAAAGCATCATTAAAAGTTTTATTAGAGCTAGGCATAGATTTGCCAAGAGTCAGTCATGACGTGCTTGTCGGCGGGTTTTTAATTAATTCAATTAGGCGAGAACATACATTAACAGAGCTTGCATTTAGCGACTTAGGCTACGAAGGGGCAAATTTAGATAATATGCCGCCGGAAGAGCTAATGGAAAAGGCTGGTACGGTTGCGGCTGTGATTTTAGCTATAAAAAACTTTCAGGCCGAAAGCATGAGTGAGCTGACAAAAATGATTCAGCTAACTGAACAAGTAGAATGGCCCGTAATCCCAGTTTTAGCAAGAATGGAGTGGCAGGGTATCGGTCTAAATAAGCCTTATCTGTCTGATATGAGTGTAGAATTAACAGATAAAATTAGCGACATTGAACAAACTATTTATGGCTTTGCTGACCAGGAATTTAATATTTCCAGCCCAAGCCAATTATCAGATATATTGTTTGATAAATTAAATTTACCGACTTCTGTATCTAAAAAAGGTAAAGCTGGGCATTTTAGTACTGCTACCGATGTCCTTCAAAAACTAAAAGGACTACATCCGATTGTTGAAAGCATAGAGCAATACCGCGAGTTTACTAAGTTAAAAAGTACTTATGTGGATACGTTGCCAAAACAAACTGATGAAAACTCTAGAGTTCATACTACTTTCAACCTGACAATAGCCGCAACGGGGCGTTTAAGTTCGGTTGATCCTAATTTGCAGAATATTCCTGTAAGAACTGAAGTTGGTAAAAAAATCCGGACAGCTTTTGTGGCTAAGCCCGGATTTGTATTTGTTAGCGCTGATTATTCCCAGTTTGAACTGAGGCTGGCAGCAGCGTTAAGCTCCGACCAAGACATGATAGATGCTTTTAATAATGACCAGGACATTCATCAGCTTACTGCGGCTGCCGTTTTAAACATCAAACCAGAGGAAGTTACCAAAGACATGCGATATCGCGCCAAGGCTGTAAACTTTGGGATATTATATGGGCAGGGGCCACACGGTTTGGCTGCCGGAACTGGCATGGGGTTTGGCGAGGCGAAGGATTTTATCACTAAATATTTTATGATAAGGCCAAAACTTAAGGAATACCTAGACAGCTTACGCGAACAGGCAAAAAATAAGGGTTTTGTAGAAACATTACTTGGCCGGCGGCGTCCAACGCCTGATGCCCAAAGCAGTAACCACATGGTGCGAGAGGGTGCACTCCGGGCAGCTGTAAACATGCCGATACAAGGAACGGCCGCTGACCTGACTAAGCTTGCCATGGTTGCCGTGGACGGCAAGTTTAAAGCTGAAGGAATAAAGTTCAAAGAAGAACCTCGCCAGCTTTTGCAAATTCACGACTCCATCATGGTTGAGTGCAGAAAAGAAGACGCCGAAGTAGTCAGTAAAATTATGAAAGAAACAATGGAAAATATTTACAAGCTGCCCGTTAAATTGAAGGCTGACATATCGGTCGGCAATAATTGGGGCGAGCTATAATGAAACGCTGGCTTAAAGATAATTCACTCAGCTTAGTTATGGGGATTTTATTCTTGATTTTCTTAAGCGGACATAGCCTGACAGGGCAGCGGCTTTATAACGAAGAACAATTGGAGCATGGCCAGCAGAAAGTAACATATTCTGAATATATAGGCTCTAGTGATTTCATTGAATCCGTCTTTGAAAACTGGGAAAGTGAGTTCTTGCAGATGGGGGCATACGTAGCGCTGACGGTATTTTTATACCAAAAGGGCTCGGCTGAATCGAAAAAACTAATTGGGCGTGAGGCTGTGGATCAGAAGCCTAAGAAATCAAGTAATAAATATGCTCCATGGCCGGTACGTAAAGGTGGTGTGGTACTGAAGATATACGAAAATTCGTTGCTCATCTCGTTTATATTACTTTTCCTCATGTCATTCTTCTTGCACGCTTATGGTGGGGCGCAGGCGACAACCGAAGAGTATATAGCACACGGCGAGGATCGTGTGGTCAGTACAGCGGAATACATGACAACTTCTAAGTTCTGGTTTGAATCATTCCAGAACTGGCAGAGCGAATTTTTAGCTGTATTTTCTATTGTCGTATTGAGCATTTGGCTCCGCCAAAAGGGCTCACCGGAATCCAAGCCTGTTAATTCGGCGTATTCGGAAACCGGCAGTTCATGATAAAAGCTATAATATTTGATTGTTTTGATGTTGTTTTAAGTGACGGGTTTGAGGCTGCGTATGCTAAGTTTGGCGGAGACTCAACTAAGGATAGGGAGTTTTTACACCAGCTAATCCAGGACGTTTCGAGTGGCAAGATTGACGGTTCGTCATCTATAATCGCACTGCGGCTTGGTATTACAGAAGCTGAATGGCGAGAAGCTAATTTTGCCGGCTATGTCATCAATACGCCGCTGCTGGACTATGCCTTAGAATTAAAAAAGACATATAAGCTCGCAATGTTATCCAACGTCGGCAAGGGCGGATTGAAGCGTTTTTTTGACCCTGGTTTTTTAGAACGCTATTTTGATCCTGTAGTTGAGTCAGCCGCTATTGGTTATGCTAAACCCGAAGCCCGCGCCTACGAAATCGTAGCAGGTATGCTAGGAGTTCGCTTAGACGAATGTGTATTTATTGATGATAGGCAAGAGTACGTGGATGGCGCCACTGCTGTGGGCATGCAGGCGGTACTTTATAAGTCGGTCAGCCAACTCCGAGATGATATAAATAATATTCTTGAGGAGGGAGATGAAAATGGAAAATAATGAAACTTTCGATACTCATAATCGTTCAGCCAAACAACTTGCCAAATACTTTAAAGGCATTGGCCCGCGTATAAGGCATATTGAATTCGCGCTTGAACAGGCTGGTAAAAATGACGGTTCTGCAAGCGTATTAGAAATTGGGTGTGGCGATGGACGGGATGCTGTTGAAATAATAAAAAGATGCCGTTTGTATACGGGGATCGATTATTCAGTAGGCCTAATTGGTCTTGCTAAGGAACTTTTACCGGCAGCGGATTTCAGGGTAGTGGATATGCAGAATTTTGATTATCCGTATAAAACCTATGATGTAGTTTTTGCCTTTGCCTCAATACTACATATAGACAAGGCAAGCCTACGCGATCTTATGAATGTTGTAGCCAGATCTCTAAAAATTGGCGGTATATTTTATATTTCAACTAAACAAGCTGACCGCTATAAAAAAGAATGGAAAGAGGACAAACACGGCCATCGTTTGTTCTATTTCTATAGTCCAAAACTTCTTGCACGACTAGCAGCGAATAATTTTGAGGTAGCTTCGGTAGAATTAGAAGTCAAAAATGGTAAACCATGGATAGAAATGGCATTACGAAGAAAATGATTAAAGCTATAATCTTTGATTGTTTTGGAGTGCTAGCCGAGGACGGCTGGACGCCGTTTAAGCGTAAATATATTATTCACGATTCAAAACTTGCGAAGGAAGTTGCGGATCTAGGCAAGCGAACCGACAAAGGCATGCTTGACCATGAGGAAATGATTTCAGAAGTCGCAGAGCTTGCACATGTTGACCCCGCAATTTTACGCGAGGCCGTCGGTAAGAAAATACCGAACGAAGAGCTATTTCAATACATTAAAAAAGAATTAAAGCCTAAGTACAAAATCGGGCTGATGAGCAACGCTAACTACGATGTTGTTAGTGAACTTTTTACATATGATCAGGCAAGTTTGTTCGATGCAACCGTGATGTCATTTGAATCACGTATGGTTAAACCTGACCCGCGCATGTATAAACTGATGGCCGAGCGGCTGGGTTCGGAGCTAAAAGAGAGTGTGTTTATCGACGACCAAGAACGCTACTGCATGGCAGCGGAGGAAATCGGCATGAGTTCGATACTTTACACATCACCCGAACAATTAAAGACTGAACTGAGCGATATCCTAAAAATTATTTAAGCGTCCTTGAGCTAAGCGTAATTCTTCTTCCTGGGTCGCATATTTACCTATAGCAGAAATACGTCTAAAAATTTTTACTTGAGCCTTTTCTGCCTCAGGTGTTAAGCCGCTTCTTTCACTAATTTTCCATTTTGTAGTGAGTCTTTCGAAAATGCTGTGGAGCTGTTTTGCATCAAAGATTCCTGCATTCGCAATCATTGCAGCCTTTTCTTTAAAGCCAGGAATACTTAGACCTGGCATACGAAATCCCGTCATTTGCCGCGCAATAGCTCTAATTGCTAGCGACGGATTTACTTTAAGCGCTTCTTCCATCAAACTGTCTTTAAATTTACCGTGCTTGACCTCATCCCCTACGACAGAGGCAAGGGCTTTTTTACCAATTTTATGGACAGACGGTAGCAGGCGCATTGTGTTGCGGTGGCTTACTTCAGTTGCAGGCTCCTGGAAGGCAGGGTAAGCTATGCCCTCAATAAATGATCCAGGTTGTGGTGTATCAGGATTAGTCATCATAGTCATACGGTCGCGTTCAAGCTGACGCATATCAACTTGTTGGGTGCGATTAAGCCAGTTTGCAATTGTCGGTCCATGTCTTCCTTCTTCGGCAGTCCAACGATAAATCCAGTCACGGAAAGGATGTTTCTTGGGTAATCCCCGAAGTAGAGTTTCTGTATAGTACGGCAAACCGTCCTCTGTAAGCAGGTTAACCTCAAGACTAGCAATAATAATTGGCGACAATGGGGCATCCTCGGGCACATAATCACCGGTCTTAATCGCTTCATCCATTTCCTCAACAAAATCGTAGGGGTAGAATTCACGCGGACTAGCTATATGTTGATCTAGCAGACGTTCAATTTCCGGACTTAACTCGGCCATAAACATCTGGTCAGATTCATTCAAGGGTAATACAACTCTCTCGGACATATGTATATTATATCAGCCTATGCGAATGAATAACTTCTTCTCGGTTTTTAGCTCTTTTTTTAATTTATGAAGCAATGGTCTAAGGGAACCTGCCAAACCAGAGGAGGGTGTGGTAATAGTTATGCTGTGGGTTTGTAAATAAACCCCAACATCCATCTGGAATTGCTTACGTACGAAATCTTTGATAACCGTAACTTCAACCGGTTCGTCAAAATTCCGGTTGCCCATAATGTCCTGTAAACTCTGCATACACTTAGTCTAAATCGAAAAGTCTAAAGCGAAAAGCTTGATAATAACTTGCTTATGACAAAAAACGGCATACAATCAGCAATAATAATGGCTAATTATCCTCATAGCCGTAACTCTGTTACAGAGACTCGTAATTCGAGTAGTGGGGGATGCGGCTACGAGTTAAATTTCCGTAGGCAGAGGACCCGGACTACTGGTGGGGCTGTAGTTTTATTCAAAGGTGGCTTAGGTGACGTGCACTCGGTTTCACTTGAACCACTAGCGAATGCGGTTCACGAACTGAGCCGCGGACAGGTTTCTGTCGGTACGGTTGGTACTATCCGCCCATTGAACCCAGTAGAGGCTGTATTGTCCGTAATATCTAAAAAAGAGGCGAATATAGCTCGCACACAGCGGTCTAAAAGTACCTATAAAGCTGCTAAGTATGTAAATAATAAGTTCCAACCAGAAGTTTTAATTGTAGCCGGACAGTCAGAAGGTAGCGTATCGGTAGTTGATGCCGTGCATCATTGGTTAATTGATGCTAAAAATCCTGGTATTCGGCCGAGAACGGGGGCGGTGACTATAGATGGTCCGGCAGTCTATGAAACTATGGCTCATGAAGGAATTCCAGTCAAAGCGCTATGGCAGCTACTAAAAAATTGCTGGCCTGACATTAAGGCTATGAGCACAATAGAAAAATTAAAAATGGCCAAAAATAATATTGGCCACTTTACTTCGCCGTGGGAACCGCTTTATTTTGTTAGCGAAATAGACTACTTGCGTACCGTGGACATTAGCCCAAAAATAGCTACATTACGCGAAAATAAGGTGGTAGTACGGCACGCTTTCCATAGCGAAGACGTTGTATCGGGCGCGGAAAGGGCCTTATTCGACCCCAATGCTTGGGTCTATCCTGGCCGGCATGTCCGAATTGTTCATGAACCGGAACCAGTTGCAGCCGATATTGTTACTATGGCCGAGGGAATGTTAGAAGATTTACGTTATTCTCAAGCCGCCTGAACAAATTGATACAATGAATGAATGCCGGAACTTCCCGAGGTAGAAACAGTCCGCCGTGGTTTGCACGGTTTGATTATTGGTAAGACTATTAAGGCTGTAAAGCATGACTGGCCAAAAAGCTTCCCAAATGCACTCAATGATGTAGAAGAATTTTTGATTGGTGCCAAAATTAGCGATGTGCGCCGCCGCGCTAAAGTACTTATGATTGACCTAGATAGTGGATACAGTCTGGTTGTACACCTTAAAATGACCGGGCAATTGGTTTATAGGGGCAAGGAAGTGTTTGGAGCAGGACACCCTAGTGGTAGTCTGGTCGGAAAGTTGCCAGACAAATCTACCAGGGTGAATATAGAGTTTACTGATGGTTCAAACTTATATTTTAACGATCAAAGAAAATTTGGTTGGATGCGATTAATGCCAACAATCGAAATCCCCAACATTGATTTCATGAAAAAGGTGGGTCCAGAGCCGCTAGGCGATGAATTTACATCTAAAATTTTTATTAGCCGTGTACGCAGACGCGCCAATACTACTATTAAAGCAGCCTTGCTCGACCAAACGGTGTTAGCTGGCATCGGTAATATCTATGCCGATGAAAGTTTATGGGGTGCCAGAGTTCACCCTGCTACACGTGTGCACGACGTATCTCCAGCTAAATTAAAAGTGTTGTATACAGAACTGCGCTTCGTATTAAATCTGGCAATTGAAAAGGGCGGTTCAACCGACCGCAATTATGTTAATGCTGAAGGCAAAAAGGGAAGTTACATAGAATTTGCCCGGGTCTTCCGCCGCGAAGGCCAACAATGTACACGTTGCGGCAATATTATTATAAAAACCCGCGTTGCCGGCCGTGGCACCCATTCCTGTCCGCATTGTCAGATTTTAAGTTAAAAATTTACTTAGTAGTTTCAATACGCTTGCCGGCGAATCAAGCCGGAATTTAGCCCGGCTTCTGCCCGGCCCGACTTTAATGGTATAGGAGTTAGCGGGCAAAACACTGAACATATCTTCGTCAGTATAGTCGTCACCAATGGCTATAATGAAATCAGCATGTTTATCTAGCAGATCCCGGGCAGCCAAGCTCTTTTTGGCATATTTAGATTTGATTTCGATGATTTTATGGCCGCCATGGAATTCCAGCTGACTAGTGCGTAGCTTGCCGCGCAGAACTTTTTTGAGTAGCACCAGGTTCTTTTGGGCGTAGTAGGGTGGCGACATCCGGTAGTGCCAGACCAGTGAATGGTTCTTGTCCTCGATAAATGCTCCAGGAGTTTTAAGAGCATAATCAATTAGTAGCGGCCTGAGGAGCTTTTTCCAGTTGTCGGCTTCCATCCCGAACTGCTGCCACGTACCTTGATGTTTGCGCATCGCCGCTCCATGCTCAGATACAAGCGAAATGTCAAGGCTTCCTAGCCAATTGTCGAGATCAGCTTGTTTGCGGCCGCTTATAACTATTACTTCATTTTTTTTGTCCGCTGCAAGATTACCTAGTAATTTAAGCAGGGCTTTAGAAGGCCTGGCCTCATCTGGCATGTTAAAGAAGGGCATTAACACTCCGTCGTAATCTAAGAATAATTGCCGTTTTTGCGCCGTTTGGTAATTTCTAATTAATTCATCCTCTGATTTACCGATGAGCCTCGAGGTATAAGGCTGCATCAAACGGTGGGATTTTTGCAAAGTACCCATAAAGGTGCCCGCCCAGTCATGAACAGTGTGTTGGGACAAGTATTTCTGCATGGTATCAACGCGGTTTTTTAGCTCCTTGCTCGGCATAATGATAGCTTTATGTAGTGCTTGGACCATGCTCGGACGCTCCTCAGGGTCGACTAGCAGCGCATGGGTCAACTCTTCGGCAGCACCGGCGGTTTTGCTTAGTATTAAAACACCATTCTTGTACTTCTGAGAGGCAAGGTATTCTTTTGCGACCAGGTTCATGCCGTCGCGCAAGGGAGTAATAAAAGCGATGTCGGCTATCTGGTACAAGGCAGTCAACTTATCGAAGGACAAGGAACCATAGATATAATCGACAGGCTTCCAAATAAGTGTTCCATATTTCGTGTTGATTTCTTTGACCAACGACTCCAGCTTACTACGCAGGTCCTGGTAGGCGGCAATATCAGTGCGGGAAGGCACTGCCAGCATGACCAGTACAACCTTACGGTGCAGCTTTGGCTGCGTCTCTAGCAATTGCTTGTAAGCTTCCAATCGTTCAAGCAGGCCTTTTGTGGGGTCAAGTCGGTCCACAGTTAGTATGACCTTTTTACGGCCGTATTTTTGCCGTAAGATCTTAGCCTCCAGCCGCACGGTTTTGGTATTTTGGGCAATTGTGTATTTTTCATAATCAATTCCCATCGGAAAATCCGCAACCTGTATTAAGTGGTTGAGGTATGAAACGCTGCTGCCAGAAATGATGGCAGAGGTAGCAGTCTGGCAAGCATCTAGAAAATGGCGGACGTAGGATTTGGTATGGAAGCCGATTAAGCTTGCCCCAAGCAGCCCATCTAAAAGTTTTTTACCGTAACGCAGTGACAAAAATGTCTGGGCGTCAGGGAAGGGTATATGTAAAAAAAAGCCGATGGCGTCATAGGGACGTTGCTGCCTCAGCATTCCCGGCAAAAGCATGAGCTGATAATCGTGTACCCATATAGTACTTCCCGGTTTGCTTAAGGCTATTACTACATCTTTAAAAAGTAGGTTGACGGTCTCGTACGAGCGCCAGTATTCAGTATAATTAGCCGGTTCGACGGGCAAATTATGGAATAGCGGCCACAAAATGCTATTACTGAACACATTATAAAAATCATTAAGCTGTTTGCGCGTTAAAAACACCGGATAGCAGTTTGATTTTTCTAGCTCATCGATTATGTGCTGTTTTTCCTTCTTGGACAAATCCTCTGAGGCAATACCGGGCCAGCCGATCCACTTATGACCACGTTGTGTGGCGTAAGAGGACAAGCCAGTAGCAAGACCACCGATACTAGGGGAAAATTCAAGACCTGTAGGTGTCTTTTTTACGCTAATTGGCAGGCGGTTAGAAACAATAATAATATCAGACATAGATGTGCTTTAGCAGCGCACGAACCAATTATAGAGTAATTTCAGCTTTTATGAATGTATGATGGCTTACATTAGTCTTAATAGACCCATTGCATATCGCCACTCCGTTATGCAATGGGTTCATAGTATGATAACTGACATGGTGATTACATTGACCGGGAGCAACGATTTTTTACGTAAAATCGCCCTGCAAAAAATAAAAGCAGATTTTGTTAAAAATCATGGGGATTTCGGGCTGGAAAATATTCATTCCGGGGAGGTTGAATTAGGACGGTTGCTCGAAAGTGTAGCAAGCCTACCGTTTTTAGCACAGCGCCGGATGATTATTTTAGATGATCCAAGTAGCAATAAGTTATTGGGCGAAAAAATTGAACAATTTCTGGATGCGATAGCCAATACGACGGATCTAATTATGGTCGAGCGTAAGTTCGATAAGCGGCTCACGCTATACAAGGTTCTAAAAAAACGTACGGATTACAGGGAATACTTAGACCTAGACGAGCACGGTCTTGCAAGATGGCTGTCTATGGAAGCTACCCAGCGCGGCGGTGAATTGAACAGTTCCGATGCCCATTATCTGATCCAACGAGCTGGAAGTAACCAAATGGGACTGAGTAATGAGCTTGATAAACTACTTAGCTACGAGCCGACAATCAGTAAGGGTACCATTGATTTACTCATAGAACCCTTGCCTCAAAGCAGTGTGTTCCATCTTCTTGATGCGGCCTTTGCCGGTAACCATAAAAAGGCTTTGGAATTGTATGACGACCAGCGCAATCAACAAGTCGAGCCACAAGCCATTATGGGCATGCTGGCTTGGCAACTGCATGTTATAGCCGTTGTTAAATTCAATGAAAAAGAAGGCGCGGACATTATTGCCAAAGAGGCCAAACTTAACCCTTATGTTGTGCGTAAAACTCTTAACCTGACGCGCAATTTGTCTCAAAAAGCCGTTAAGGAACTAGTCAGCAGGGCACTGGCGCTTGATGTTAGTTTAAAAACCGAAAATATTGACGCCGACGACGCTGTCCAGCACTTTCTGCTTACCATTTAGAACCAGGCTAGCTAACCTATCGTTAAATTGGCCCGCGGGAATACGACGATAGTCCGGGTAGACTATTTCTTCTTGGTGGTTTTTTTCTTTGCAGGAGCTTTTTTTGCTACAGACTTTTTGGGTGGTGCTTTTTTGGCGGCTGCTTTCTTAGTACCGGTGTGCTTGACACCAGCTTTTTTGGCGGCTGCGGCCAGTTGGCGCTTTTTGCGGGCGACTTTGTTCTTGTGAAGCAGGCCTTTTTTGGCAGCTTTGTCTAAAGTGCTTTGGGCTTTGCTGTGGGTAGCAGAAGAGGCTTTCTTTGAAAAAAGCTTTAAGGCACTACGCAGAGTTTTCTTGGTACGGGCATTGCGGGCAGTAGCCTTGCGGGTCTGCTTAACACGCTTTTTGGCTGATTTGATAATTGGCATGAATTTTCCTTACTTTATAGTTGTTGATCTTACTAATAGTTAAATATACCGATTCCGCCTCTGTTTGTAAAGAAGGGTAAGCATTATGTAGAAATATCTTGGACTTTACAAAGTAGTTATGGTAATGTAACAGGGAGTCATAAAAACTAAAAAACTAAAAAATGGATCCCAACCAGAACCCAGTCGTAACCAGTCCTAAACAGCAGGTCGCCGAACATGTCCGGCAGGCTGCTAATGTACTAGTTACGGTCCGGTCTAATCCTACAGTAGACGAGCTTGCAGCAACTATAGGGCTAACCTTGATGCTCAACAAACTGGGCAAGCACGCAACCGCGGTATTCAGCGGTCCAATACCTTCAACCCTGGAATTTCTCAAGCCCGAAGAAACCCTGGAAACAAATACCAACTCCTTGCGTGATTTCATAGTTTCTTTGGATAAGAGCAAGGCTGACAAACTGCGTTATAAAGTCGAAGAGAACGTAGTTAAGATATTTATTACACCCTATAGAACGTCAATAACCCAGGATGATTTGGAATTCAGTCAAGGCGATTTCAATGTCGATGTTGTCATGGCGCTTGGTGTTACCCAGCGCGAGGAACTAGACCAGGCAATTGTCTCTCATGGCCGGATACTGCATGACGCAACCGTAGTTACTATCACCGCTGGACAACGGGAGTCGAGTTTGGGCGGCGTCAACTGGCAGGAACCTGCCGCTAGTAGTTTGTGCGAAATGCTGGTCAGTATAAGCGAAGCCTTTCAGGGCGGTCTGATTGATGCCCAAATTGCAACTGCATTCCTAACCGGTATTGTCGCTGAGACCCAGCGCTTCAGCAATACCAAAACCACTCCGAAAGTTATGACCATGGCGGCACAACTAATGGCATCCGGCGCTAATCAGCAGCTAATAGCCAATGAACTGCAAAAGGCTGAACCAGACGCGGTTAGTAACCCACTGCCTTTGTTGCCAGTCGAATCTGTTACTCCGGTTGACTCACAAGACGGAGCTTTATCAATCGAGCATGTCGAGTCAAAGGCCGTGGAAGAAAATCCGGAGCAACCAGAAGAGCTGCCAGCTTTACCAGAGGCAGGAGTTTCTTTAGAAGAACCCGAACCAGTTGCTGAAACCCCACTTGCTGCCGAACAGCCATCGTTTGGTTCGATTTTACCGCCTCCGCCTGTTTTAGACGTACCCGAGCCTAATAATTCAGATCAAATACACATTGATCCAGACGGCAATATAATGCCCTCCAACCAGTCAATGGCAACCCGTCACAAGGTCATTGAACCTTTAGAGCAAGCAGCAGCGCCGATATTGCCTGACTCGGGAGCGACTGTCACGTCGGCTCCATTCTCAGCTTTTGATACAGGCAACTCACCGAGTACACCCGTAGAATCGCCTGCAGTTAATTCGGAACCGGCGGCCATGCTACCGACTGTCGCCGAGCCTACTGATACACCTGAACCGCAAGGTCCTAATACATTGCTTGATATAGAAAAATCAGTCCATAGCCCCCATGTAGAGCAGGTAGCTGCGTCTGATGGTGGAGTTGATATGGCCCGGAGTGCGGTCATGGATGCTATAACCCAGGCACCGTATGATCCGACCAGGCCTGATCCACGTGCTGATATCAATGCTCAGCCTATGGGTATGCCACCTGATCCCTTAGCGCAGCTTACGCAGTCCGCACCCCCGCAGCAGGTCAGTGATGACTTATCGGCACCACCACCCGTGCCACCACCACTGATGCCCCAGTAGTAGCCAACTTATCTCATCTTCTATATACTCCTGACCGATGGATGGCATTCTACTTATTGATAAACCCGAGGGCTGGACGTCTTTTGACGTGGTGGCCAAAGTTCGCGGCCTGCTTCGGCAGGCCGCCAGTGAAAAGTTGAAAGTTGAAAGTGAAAAGTATGAAGCACCTTTTAACTTTAAGAACTTGCAACTTTCTACTCGCGCACCAAAGGTGCGCGTGGGGCATACGGGAACCTTAGATCCGCTTGCAACAGGGTTACTTGTGATTGTTGTAGGCAGTTATTGCAAGCGCGCACAGGAATTCTCTAAGTTGGACAAGGTTTATGAAGTTACTATGAAACTCGGGCAAACTAGCACAACCGGAGACGAGGAAGGTGTGAAGACAATAACTAGTAACCAGGAACCAGAAACTAGGGAAATCGAGGCAGCTTTAGAGAAATTCAGTGGCGAAATCATGCAAACACCACCCATTTACAGCGCCATTAAGGTTAACGGCCAGCGGGCTTATAAACTCGCTCGAGAGGGGAAAGAAGTCAAGCTCGAACCTCGGAAAGTAACTATTTATAATATTCAGCTGACAGATTACAGTTATTCAGAAGTAAAATTCACTGCCAAGGTTAGTAGCGGAACGTACATTCGATCATTGGTAGAAGATATAGGCAAAGAACTCGGCACTGGAGCATATATGAGCGGTCTGTGTCGAACAGAGGTAGGTGTCTTTTCTATAAAAAATGCTAACCCGGTGCAGGGAGTAGACATCACGAGGCATGTATTTGACATATAATAGCAAGGGTTATATAATGTATGTACATGTGGAATAATAAAGAGCGACCTGAGTTAGTAAAGCGAGCAATTTATACTAGGCGAAATGAAGTAGCTATACACGAATCCAGAGCTACGATTAATAGAGTACTTGCGGCGATTAATCTAGGTGCTGCAGTTATGGAAGGGTCGATCGTATTGCAAAATGTCGTGGAGCACAAAGGTGGTCTTAATCTTTTTGTGTCCGTAGGGCTTACAGGGCTTTCTTCAGGCGTCTCTGCTTACACATTTAGCCGTGCCGCGAGCGAGTCTAGAACTGCTGAAACATTTAGGGCTCAGCAGCTACAACTTGAAGACGCTGTACTATTACAGCAAACTCATGTCTCATCCAATGAATCTCTGTAGAATTTAAGGGTTGAAAAAGTCTGACAGGGGTGATACAATTGGAGCCAAGATATGATTAGTAGAGAGAACAAGCAGAAGGTGATTGCAGACATGCAAACCGCTAAGAACGACAACGGTTCACCCGTTGTTCAGGTTGGCATTTTGACCGCACGTATAACCGAATTAACTGGCCATCTTAAGGTTAACAAAAAAGATCATGCCGCCCGCCGCGGTTTATTGCAAATGGTCGGTCGCCGCAAGAAGCTTCTCCGCTACATCTCTGAAAAAGACACCAATACATATCTGAAAACTATTGAAAAACTAGGTCTCCGCCGTTAGTTCTTTATTCGTTTCTAGTTAGACATTGTAATCACAGTGTTTGCCATGAAATGCGTAAAAAACAGTTAACCGGAACTTGGTCTCAGAGCACAGCTATACGGCCGAATAAGCATTTCCAGGCGTATACCTGAACCTTGGGAACCAAGTCCGACCGAAAGGATAGAATGGGCACAATAAACCCTCTCAATAAGAAAATTATTACCGTGGAAACCGATTTCTGCGGCCAAAAACTAAAGTTCGAAGTCAACCGCGTTGGTTTTAGAACTTCTGCGAGCGTACTAGTTAGCTACGGCGACACTGTGATCTTAGGCACCGCTATGGTCAGCCCAAATCGTATTAAGGGCATGGACTATTTTCCGCTCAGTATTGATTATGAAGAAAAAATGTATGCATCCGGCAAGATTAGCGGCAGTCGTTTTATCAAGCGTGAAGGCCGTCCGTCTGATGACGCAGTTTTAATTGGCCGTTTGATCGATCGCCCTATCCGTCCGTTATGGCCCAAAGGCTACCGTAACGAAGTCCAAGGAGTCACGTCTGTATTAAGCATGGATCCAGGCTTCCGCCCGGATATGATTGCCATGATTGCAATGAGTACAGCATTTATGCTCACTGGTGCGCCATTTGAAGGTCCGGTGGCCGGTTTACGCGTCGGTATGAAAGAAGACGGGAGCTTTGCTGCTTTTATGACGCTTAATGAACTTGAAACAGGCAAACTTGATCTGGTTGTTGCCGGTACAGAACACGGCATTATGATGGTTGAGGCCGGCGCATCGGAAGTGTCGGAAAAAACCATTGTCGACGCTATGAAGTTTGCCTATGACGCGTTTCAGCCTGCGATCAAACTGCAACAAGAACTAGTAAAAAAAGTCGGCGTAACAGCCCAAGAGTTTGAAGTTATTAAACCTGATACAGACCTCCAGAAGCGCGTTGACACCTGGGCTGCAAACAAGATGGGGAATAACCTACGCAAAGTATATCCAGAACGCAACCAGCTGGTACAGACATTGCGCGAGGCCATGCATGACCACTTTGCCGCCGAAATCGGTGAAGAAGAATATGCAGCTCTTAAAGACGAGTATGATGAAGCTTTAACTATGGCCATTCACGGTGATGTCCGCCTCGGCATTGTCAAGGAATCCATCCGACCCGACGGCCGGTCATTAGACGAGATCCGCACGTTATCTAGCGAAATTAGTATTTTGCCGCGTGCCCACGGCTCAAGTTTATTTACTCGCGGCCTGACCCAGGCGATGAACATTGTGACACTAGCGCCGCTCTCATATGCGCAGATGGTAGATACTATGGAAAAAGAAGGTGAGCGCCGCTTTTTACACCACTACAACGCGCCCGGCTATACCGTTGGTGAAGTCCGCCGTCTTGGTTCACCAGGACGCCGCGAAATTGGCCATGGATACCTAGCTGAGCGTGCTTTAACAGCCGTACTGCCAGATGAAGCCGAGTTTCCATACACCATCCGTTCTGTCACAGAGATTATGAGCCAAAACGGCTCGACCTCAATGGCCGCAACCTGTTCTAGTACTTTGGCTATGATGGACGCAGGCGTGCCACTGAAGCGCCCGGTTTCCGGAATTGCCATGGGGCTAATGATGGACGGCGATAAGCCATATATTTTAAGCGACATAGCTGACGCCGAGGATTTTGCCGGCGACATGGACTTCAAAGTCACGGGTACGACCGAAGGTATTACGGCACTACAGATGGACATGAAAGTCCACGGGCTGCCGGTTGAAATACTCGCTAAAGCCCTTGAACAGGGCAAAGCTGGCCGCGCCCATATCCTCGAGCATATGCTTACGACAATTGCGGAACCACGCAAAGAAATGAGCCCGTACGCACCGCGCGTCGAAGCCATCCACATTAATCCGGATAAAATCCGCGAAGTCATCGGCAAGGGCGGGGAAATGATCCAGAAGATCACTGCCGAGACTAACACCGAGATTGACATTAAAGATGACGGCACAGTAATGATCGCCAGCCCAGATGGCGCCAGCATCGCAGCTGCTATTAAATGGATCAAGGGCATTACCGATGATCCAGAAGTCGGCGCAATTTACGAAAATGTGCCGGTGGTGAGCGTGCTCGATTTTGGGGCTTTTGTGCAGATCATGCCAGGCAAAGACGGCCTTGTGCACATTTCTGAACTGAGCGAAGACCGGGTTGAAAAAGTTACTGATGTCGTTAAGGAAGGTGATAAGGTTACGGTCAAACTCATCGCGGTTGACGACCGCGGCCGACTAAACCTTTCAATGAAACAAGCCGCCCGCGAAGCTAAAAATAAATAGGAGTCATAGCACTTGAGTGCACAAGACCAGCAAGCTAAGCTCGATCAGATCAAGGCAGATATTCTTCAAAAAAATGTCTGCCCCAATTTGGCCAAGACAGCCAAACAGCTCGTTATGGGGGATGGTAACCCCGATGCAGATATCCTCTTCATCGGTGAGGCGCCGGGCAAGAAAGAAGATGAACAGGGCAAACCATTCGTAGGTGCGGCGGGCAAGTTCCTGAACGAAATGCTAGCGCTCATCGATCTCAAACGAGAGGACATTTACATTACAAATATCGTCAAATACCGGCCGCCAAATAACCGTGATCCGGAGCCCGACGAAAAAGAAGCATTTTTGCCATATCTAGCCGAGCAAATTGCAGTAATCAAGCCGAAACTAATTGTACTCTTAGGCAGGCACAGTATGGAGAGCCTGATTCCAGGGCTAAAGATAAGCCAAGTACACGGCGAACCGAAGCGGTATAATGGGCAGGTATATTTACCGCTCTTTCATCCGGCGGCAGCGCTATATAACGGAGGAATGCGCCAGACATTAATAGATGACTTTATGCGCATCCCGACTATTTTAGAGAAAATTAAATAATAATAATTTAACCAAAAGGAAACAAACTTTATGGATAACAAACCAAAAAACAACAACCCAAGACCTGCGTCCCAAAACCGGCCAGGAAGTAATCAGAATCAGCAACGTAACAACGGGCAGAGCCAGGGCAACAGCTTGCGCAAGTCATCCCGCGGGGCGGCTATACGTGCCCAGAAACGCGTAAACGAAGATGCTACAAGGCTAATCAATTCGGTTCTGGCAACCACGTCGCCATCCGACCAAAGCCGTCCGCGGGCAAACCAAATCGATGATACGCCGCGCCTAAAGGTTATCGGTCTCGGTGGCATGGACGGGGCAGGGTCAAAGAACATGATGCTAGTCGAATATAAGAATGACGCAGTAGTTATCGATGCCGGTAATGACCTGAGTGTTGATTTGCCAGGTATCAACTACGGCATAGCAGACACTACTTATCTTGAAACGATCAAAAATAAGTTGCGTGCCTATATCATTACTCACGGACACCTTGACCACATTGGCGGCTTGCCCCATATCGTGCCGTTGTATCCGGCTCCAATTTATGGCAGCAAATTTACCATTGGCCGCGTACAAGAGATATTTGAGAATTTCGGCCTGCCACTGCCTGAAGGTTTTGAGCTTAAGACTGTCATGATGAATGAGGATACGCACGAAAGGCTTAAGATCGGCGAGTTTTTCGTTGAACTCGTCCGCGTAACCCACTCAATCCCAGGTAGCACCGTGGTAGTTCTTGATACGCCCGTTGGACGCATCATTAACACTGGAGATTTCCGACTTGACCCAAATCCGCTCGACCACGAGCGTACGGACGTTGATCGTCTGAAACAGCTTGGCGATGAAGGCGTGCTGGCCTTATTTAGTGAAAGTACTTCTACCGAACGTCCTGGCCGTACTCCATCGGAAAGCACTATCGAACAAAGCTTCGTAGATATAATGGACCGGGCTCCAGGCCGAATATTCGTTGGACTTTTTAGCACCAATATGAACCGCGTCCAGATGATTATTAATGCTGCTATCCACCACAACCGTAAGATTGCCATGGATGGCCGCAGCATGGTCTCTACGCTTGAAATGGCCGTACGCCACGGTTTTATGAAGGTACCAAAAGGAACATTCGTGCCAATTGCCTCGGTGCCAAACATGAAAGACACTGACGTTGTTGTAGTCTGTACGGGCTCGCAGGGTGAACCTAGCTCGGCGCTGCAACGCATGGCTAGCGGTGAGCACCGCCACATCAAGCTAAAAGAGCAGGACACCGTAGTTCTCTCTAGCTCGCCGATTCCAGAAAGCGGTAATGACAAGCTTGTAGGTAGCATGGTAGACGGTCTGATGATGAAGGGTGTCCATGTCTTTGAGCACAGGTTTCACGAGATTGATAACATCGGTCCGCTGCACGTTTCGGGACACGCAAGCCGGGATGAATACGCTGATATGATTAGCTACTTGAAGCCCCAGTTCTTCATTCCTATCTACGGCCCATTTCGTTCAAAGCGCCGGCACATTGATATTGCAATCGAGCAAGGCATTCCGCGTAAAAACACTGCTAATGTTGGCAATGGTGAGATACTGGCTTTTACGCCTACGAGCATGGAAAACGCTGGTCAAGTGCCGCATGGTACCGTATTGGTCGACCAGACAGGTGCTATTGTCAGCTCGGTCGTCATTAAGGACCGCTTGGTACTGGCTGAAGAAGGCCTGGTTGCTGTCGTACTGACTATCGACCGCAAGAATGGCAACCTAATGACCAGCCCCGATATTATTTCCCGCGGATTCATATATATGCGCGACAACGAAGAACTGATGAATGGCTTTAGGACGGAACTCCGTAGGGCAGTGCAGCAGCGCTTTAAGCGCGTTGATTTGGACCGCTTTAAGCAAGAGCTGAAAGAGCACATTACTCACTATTTGTTCGAACAAACCCAAAGATCTCCAATTGTCATCCCGGTCGTAAACATTGTTGGAGGCGGCAAAGTTGAAACCAAGATTGTTGATGGAAATACTGGTAACGGCCAGTACCAAGCGGCCAAAACCCCTGAGGAAATCGCTGCAGCTCAGCAGCGCCGCTTCCAGGAAATGCGGTCCAAGCTCCTTAGTCAAGATGCCCGCACCGATTAATTCTTGTACCAACTCCTTAACATTACCCCATATTAAATTATTGACAAAAGACGAACAATTTGCTATTATATATTTTATGAGTAATAGCGAAAATCATGAAAACGACGATTACGGCCCCTTTGAAACTGAGCCCATACATATCCAGGATGCAATTGATTCATGGCACGATAAGATATTAGTACAGTCCAGCGAAGATTTAAGTAATAATAATGCTAGAAACGAAGTCAGAGGTGGATCAAGTCCTGAGCTTTTAGAGATAGAAAACCAAATTCAAAAGCTAAGGCAAGAGAAAGCTTTTGATCCGAATTCAGAACGAACTGCAGAAATAAAAAGCCTTCGTGAGCAGTATGATGAACTAATTCGCAACCGTTACCAAGGCCCGCCAGCATAAGTGGTATAATAGTAGAAGAGAAATCCATGGCAAAAAGAAAAAAACGAAAATCACGCAAAGTTACTGAAATTAGAGAACCCAATATGTTCTGGCGACAGAGCGCGGCATTGCTTTTGTTCGTGGTTGCTGCCTTTTTGCTGCTCGGTGGCTTCGGTACAGGCGGGCCGCTGCCGACAAACATGTTTAATGCGGTTTACTGGCTATTTGGCTGGGCAGCCTATCTGACTCCAGTGGCATTAATATATTTTGGCGTTTTAAAGCTCAAATCTGAGGAGCACCAGATTCCTTTTGGTAATTTTATCAGCATGATTTTGTTATTAACCTTTCTGGCTAGCTGGCTGCATACCGGGTTCGTTACGGAGTCAAGTGATGGCAGTTTCAGCGGTGGCTTTGGAGGTGCGGCCGGTCGGGTAGTTGGCGGGACGGCACTTAATGCGTTAGATACTTTGCCGGCAGCTGCCATGTTCTTCTTTTTCGCCATGCTTGCCATGTTCTTTAGTTTTAGTATTTCACCGGGCGTTCTAATGAAGCTAGGTGCTTTCTTTAAGCCTCGGCAACATGAAGAAGATACGGATTTGGCAAGCCTAAAAATGGCACTACCTTTACGCAATTTCCAAACTAATGAAGGTGTGCCGATTGAGCATCATCGGGGTGGTGCGCTTAGAAATAGTGCCCCCACCAAGCTAACCAAAGACGAAAATCACCAGGCTCTGACGGTTGCCAGCGATCCGGACTGGCAATTCCCATCCATGGATTTATTAAATCAAAAGCAGGATAAAGCTGACCCAGGTGACATTGGCGCCAACGTCAGTACCATTCAGGAAACGCTCAGCAACTTTAATATCGAAGTTGAGATGGAGGAGGCCAATATAGGCCCTCGTGTCACTCAATATACTCTGAAGCCACAGTCAGGGGTCAAGCTAAGTAAGATTACGGCACTAGAGAGCAATATAGCACTTGATCTAGGTGCCCATTCAATCCGCATGGAAGCGCCAATCCCCGGCAAGAAGGCAGTCGGAATTGAAGTGCCGAACATTAAATCAGCTACAGTACGCGTATCAAGCATTTTGAATGCCGCCGAATGGAAGAATCTACCCAATCCCTTAGGTATTGTCATCGGCAAGGATATTTCCGGTATGCCGATTGTCGGTGCCTTGGATAAGATGCCCCATCTTTTAGTAGCCGGCCAGACAGGCTCTGGAAAGTCGGTAATGATCAATTCGCTGCTAACGAGTCTTTTATACCGCAACAGTCCCAGTGACCTTAAATTAATCTTAGTTGACCCCAAGCAAGTTGAAATGGCGCCGTACCAAGACATTCCACATTTGTTAACACCGGTTATAACCGAGCCCGAGAAGTGTATTTCGGCTCTCAAATGGGCAGTAGCCGAAATGGAGCGTCGCTACCGGACGCTCGCAGAAGATAAAAAGCGTAATATCACCGAGTACAATGCCGTCAAAAAAGAAGCTGGTATGCCATACATTGTTATCGTTATTGACGAGTTGGCCGATCTTATGATGATGGCGGCTCGTGACGTCGAGGCTTTGGTAGTACGTCTGGCACAAAAGGCCCGTGCAGTTGGTATTCACCTGGTGCTGGCGACCCAGCGTCCCTCTGTCGATGTCATCACCGGACTAATTAAAGCCAATATTCCTGCCCGGGTGGCCTTTACGGTTGCCAGCCAGGTTGATTCTCGCACTATTATCGATGGCGTAGGTGCCGAGAAACTCTTAGGCATGGGCGACATGCTCTATAGCACGGCCGACATGCCGAAGCCCAAGCGTGTTCAAGGCGCACTGATTACTGATGCAGAAACTCAAGCTGTAACAGACTTCCTGCGCATGCAACGACCGCCGCAATATGATGACGAAGTTGTCAGCCAGCCGGTGCAGTTGAACGGCAAGGGTGGGATTGTGGCAGATTTCAATGAAAGTGGCGGTGGTCCGGATGGGGACATGTGGCGTGACGCAGTACATGTAGTACTTGAAGCCCGCAAAGCCAGCACCAGCTTATTACAACGCCGCCTGCGTATTGGTTATGGCCGTGCGGCCCGGCTAATTGAAACAATGGAAGAGCAAGGTATTATTAGCCAAGCTGACGGTTCCCGTCCCCGAGAAGTCCTGATTAGCTCAATGGACGATGTATTTGGTAGCGGTGACAGTGCTTCGGTGGGCGCAGACTCCGAAGAAGTTTAGAGGGTCATTGACAGCTAACTGAAAAATACAATATTTAATTAACTAATTGCTGAATAAGTTTATTCAATTAAACTCTTGCCCCAAAGCATAAGCAGGGGTTATGCTAAAGCTAATATGTGGTACGCAAATAAAAACTTAGGGTCAGGCTGCTGAAATGGCAGAAGGGTATGCGCCAGTCGATGAATACGGCATGGCGCATGCACCCTTTCCCTCAGACATTAACTACACTGGCGCGACAGAAGACCACCACCTTATATTTCAAAGAGCCGATCCTGAACTAGCAACCCCAGCGGGGGAGGCATGGCGGTTGATACAAGTACTCAAACTAGCACCCCGTGACCACAGGGTATTTCATGATGCCCATATGCTAGGGCTGGAAAGCCTCGATGTTAATAGTAGTAAGCATCATTCTATAAGCGATGAAGATAAAAAATGCGGCCTTGTTATTGCTGGGGGCGCTAATTATCTCAACCGCTGGGGGGTGAGGACTACTCCGGACGGGAAATCAACACTTAAGTATATAGACGACGCGACGTATAAGTTTATCCACGATCCTGGGAATATGTACCCTGAACGCAGCTATCCTACCGTACCTGTGCATGGTGAGGATACCTCAGCACGTGCAAAAGAGCGAATTGGCAAATTCTTCACTTATTTCGTTGTTAACAAGGGCTTTGATTATCTCGATCCAGAAAAAATTAACAGCTTCACCCGGAAAGAAGGCGACAAAAATCGCAAAATTTCAGGGCGAGTTATGTTTGCCGAAGCAATCACTGAAGCAATGCGACCCTTTGAACATATGTATGAGCGGATGGGGAAAGCAGGTTTATTGAATACTGAGTTTAGTACAGCTGCTGAGTTAGTCCAGAGTTTGCACATTCCAATGAGTTGGCAAGAGCTACAACTGATCACAAGGAAAGAAAAACCGTTTGAATGGTATAAAGTTGAGCAGACTTCCAAAGCCAAAGCTGCATAAGCACTAGGCAGTGAGCAGAACTTCCGGGAGTTTAGGAATAATTGCCCCATTGCGGATTCGCTGCCTAAGCGCACGTACATCAGACAAGCGTGTGACGGGTACAATGCGATGCTCCGGAGGGACTTCTGCTTGTATGTTTCCTATTTTTCGCCACCCATAGAGGCGCTCATTGAGTTCACTTAGCCAATACTCGGTATCTAAAACATCCCTGTATGTTTCCAGTGAATATTGGCTCCGTGGCGTTATCCCGGCAATATATCCGAGAACTCTGCGAGTCTTATATTTCTTCTCATCATATTCATCACGGGCTTTATCGAGCCGGTGTGCGCTTCTGAGAAGTACCATAGCCGCTGCCCACGCAGAATTGCGACGGCGCATCACCTCAAGGCTAGGCGGCGGAGGCGGAATCATAACTTCCTCAATCCACGCATGGAGCGGGACGGGAACATAGGCTATTTGAGGTGTTGAATTCCGAAACGTGTATATAGTTTGGCTTTCTTCTTGCGTATGACTTTTAGCAAATTTTACCCACCAACTTTCGGTCCAGTAGACGTGATGTTTATTGCGCTCGGTACTCTCAAAAGAGGGGAGCGTTTCTGGGAAAGTCCAGATTGCTAGCTCGAACATGGAGTCAATATCCGCTATACCGCGGTCATCGACAGGAGTTTCGAATTTGCTCAAATTGTAATCGTAGAGGCACGCTAGGTGCTCGGGGAGGTCAGCAGAAAGCTTGGCCTCCCTCATATTTAGTTCGTGAGCCCTTGAATTTTCATGTTAACGCTTATTGTGAGGCAAGCAGTTAACTGAAGTCAACAACTTTAAGAATAGAGAAACTATTGATATATTTTCTAAAAAACAGTATAATCAATCTGTTAATAACTAACTTCTCGGTTGGGGCTCTTAGGCACTCAACCTTGATCCAAAGGAAGTTTTTATATCATCAAGTAAGGCGCGTTCTTATTTTTTGTATAAATTCGTCAAAGAAAGGAATGAATGAACCAGTACGAAATTGTCGTATTGTTTGACCCTGGCCTAGAAATAGATCTGGATCGTGCAACGGCAAAAGTGGAGAAAATCTTCACTGATAACGGTGGCAAAGTCACAAACACCGACAACTGGGGCAAGCGCAAGCTTGCGTACCAAATCAAAAAGCAGGATTTTGCAATCTATGTGTTCTATAACGTAGATGTGCCCGGAGAAGGCATCAAAAAAATCAACGATACGCTTAATATCACCGATGAAGTAGTTCGGTTCTTGATTACTCGTCCCGATCTTAAGAAGTTTGCTAAAGCAGAGGCCGCCAAGGCAGAAAAAGCTGCCAAGGCTGCCGAACGTGGTGAACGGGCAGGTGCCGAAGAAGAAAAGTCATACGACGAAGAATAAAAGCTTGACGCCACTGGGGCTTAGGCGTACTTTAATAATACAAATTAACTAGGACATAGATCCTACAAGGAGGTTTATATGGCAAGGTCATTCAACCAAGTCATCTTAATGGGAAACTTAACGCGTGATCCGGAACTCCGGACTACGCCAAACGGCCAAAGCGTCTGTAGCTTTAGTCTGGCGCTTAACCGCAGCTATAAAGGCGCGGACGGCGAGTGGAAAGAGGCGACCGATTACATAGATATCGTAGCCTGGGGGCCATTGGGCGAAAGGGTTTCACAATATTTAAACAAGGGACGTCCTTGTTTGGTAAATGGACGTTTACAATCCCGTAGCTGGGAGCAAGAAGGTCAGAAACGCAGCAAAGTTGAAGTTGTAGCCAATGATGTTACATTTCTCGGCGGGCGCGATGGCGGTCAATCTGCTGGTGGGGCAGGTGGTTCAGACGAAAATCAGGAGCCAGCTAAGCCAAGCAAGAAACCGGCTAAAGACGATGTTGTTATTGAGGATATTGGCGATGAGCCCATCAACCTCGACGACATCCCGTTTTAAGGAATTTTAGGGCGCACATCCTGGGTTGAAACCTGCGGCAAAAGTTCTCACTGTATGTTAAATACAGCTCAAACTTTGTGCTCGGTTTCAACTCCAGGCTGCACTGCCCAAAATACCTTAAAACCAACACTAAAGAGATAGTAGATTTACAATTTAATTAGTTAAGCGGTTATTTGGGTGAGCGCAGTTCGGGATGGAGAGGGAGGACTTCGGCGGAAGCGTACTTATTGGTACGCTGTAGCCAAGCCCGGACCTATCCGCCCGAAATGCGCCACACAAATAGGCGCGCGCATAATAAATAAGGAGAGAAAATATGGCGAAGATATTTAAACACAGGACAGATGTAGCATTTTTTGACTACAAGGACTTTAAGACCTTGCAGCGTTACGTTAACCAATTCGGTCAGATTGAAACTCGCAAGAAGACTGGCCTTACCGAGAGCCAACAGCGGCAGCTTGCACGCTCTATTAAGCGCGCTAGGCACATTGCACTCTTGCCATTCGTAGCACACAGCTAATTAACATTTTTTGTGCCTTAATATACTGACAGAACCATAACAATTACCCATACTGGAAACTGTAAAGTAGGAGAGTATATGGACGAGGCAATCATGCTAACGGACAAGCTCCGTCATCGGGCAAAAGATAACTGTGATAATCCTGGAGCTGCGCAAGCAGCAGACCTAAAGGAGTTGACTGAGTTACTGTATACGGAGACGAAGCAAAATAAAGACCCAGATGCGTTGTTTGTACGCGTGAAGGAAGTAGAACAGCACGTCCAAGATTTAAGGGCTACAGAAGGGATATATAGCCTGCCAGATGTTAATGATATGTATGACCGTTGCCAAGAACTTAAACAATTATTCAAGGAACTCGCTTAAATTGTATGCATGATTCAGAAACGTCCTTGTCCGTACAGGTCAAGAAGCTCGAGAAGTATATTTATACTTTACCAATGGCGAAGCAGTTAAATGTGCTTAGCGGCAAGCAAAGGGAAGCTATGGTAAGACTTCGTGACAGTGTTTCGGACGCGCGAACAAGCATTACAAAGTATGCCAGTAGTGACGATAGCGAGCAGCAAGCGCAGGCTTTGCAAGCAGGCATCGAACATATTACAGATGCAAATGATGCAATTTTGAATGCCAGCCAATATGACTTGCTCGATGCGGCTGATGTCGCGCACTTATCGGCGTTGGCTCAACATATTAAGGAGCGGTTAGAATAAACCTAATGAAAAAACCCGATTTGCAACAACTTACTACCGAGCTATTTGAAAAGCTCAAAGGTATCCACCTGACTGGCCAAGCACTTGCTGCGTATCAAACGACAAATAACCAATCGGTCCTGATGGATTTGCAAAAAAAATCAGCTGCATTAGTTCAAGCAGTCCAGTCCAAACAACCCAAAGGTATGCTTCTAGGTGCCCACGAAGACGTCGCTGCTGCAATTGATACCGCAGGCATCTTAGGAGTTATCAGCAATGAAGAATTACCAGGCTATTATAAAAAACTTGATGATATTTGGATGGATATAGAGAAGGGGGAGTAAATGGCATTTGGTATAACGGATTTAAAAAAAGGACAGATTTTCCAGACTGAAGGCGTACCGTACCGGGTTGTTGAATATAACCAAAAAGTTATGGGCCGCGGCGGCTCGATTGTAAACGTTAAGATCAAAAGCCTAATTGATGGAAAAGTTCTAGCCCGAACATTCAAGGGTAACGAATTGATCGAGCCGGCTGATGTCAGCAATCAGACTATCCAGTACCTTTATAACGACGGCCCAACTTACTATTTCATGAATCAAGATAGCTTCGAGCAATTCGAAGTTGCTGCCGCCATGATTGAAGACCAAGCGGGTTACATGAAGGAGGGAGACCAAGTCCAGGCCCAGTTATTTGACGGTCGTGTAATTAACATTGAACTGCCTAAAAATGTGTATTTATTAGTTACTTACACCGAATCCGTCGTCAAAGGCGATACGACCAGTTCTGTCCTAAAGGATGCAACGCTCGAAACTGGCATAACGGCCAGAGTTCCGGCTTTTATAAAACAAGGGGATACCATATCTATTGACACTACGACCGGCGCATACCGTGAACGCAAAAAAGACTAAGGGAGTACAATAGTGCTATGGATGAGATGCAGGAACAATATGAAAAACCAAAGCGCAAGGCGTTGGACAGCCGGATCGTACGCTCATTTGTTGTCGGCGTAGCTTTGACGCTTCTATCTTTAGTAATGATCGGCTTTAATTTGAGTACGGCCGGAGGCATCAAGATCAATGACGATGTCAATCGTTATTTTGACACTTGTGTGGGTGAAGGCTTTGTCGACAATACGCCACGGATCCGGACTGACGAACGTGGCTTCCCCTTAGCTTATGTCCAAACAAGTCACGTACCTGTTTGTGAAAACACGGGCGTTGAACTAAAGCGCAGTTCAACAAGATCCGTCGACCTGGGGGCTCTCGGCGCAAATGTACTTTTTTGGACTTGTTCAGCGTTTATTATTCTGCGCCGCTACGGGAAGCGAAAACCATCTGAAGCATGAAACAACGTTGCCAGTATCTTCGCCGCAGAAGTTTGGACTCCTAAGATTTAGTTGTTATAGCAGCTTGACTGTTGAGAGGTACAAGAATATTATGTGCCTCTAGGCAAAAAGTTAGATTAACTAAAATGAACGAAACAACTACTGCTAAAATTGATTGGGTTTCTGGCAGGTGGGAAAAGAATCGCAAAAAATACATGGCAACAGTTTTAGGGCCTGCTGTTGCTTGTGCTGAAGAATATTTAAACGAAGTTTTAGGCGTAGAGCCGACTACTACCAGGGTTATTCCTTACCTCACGATACGGTCCAATTTGGCACGTGGTGTGTCGGTATCTGCAACGGCAATGGAACTTTATTTTTCAAGGATTGAGATTGATAGGAAGAAACTTGAGAGCAAAGAATGCGAAATCACATCTACATGCGTGCACGAAATGGCCCATGGAGTACGGGAAAAATATTTTCCAAACACTTCGGTTCTCATCGAACGCATTGCATCAGAGGGTATTGCTTATACGGCCCAAGCTTATGCTGAACAGGATATATTTGATATCCCATATGAAAAAACCGTACTTCTCGATACCCTTGAAGTTGAAGCGCTTGCGGATGAACTATACCAGGATCCTGCATGCTTTGAGGTCATACCTGAATTAACCCATGAAGAAGTTTGGGCTAATCCCTGGCTTTATGCAGCTAAAAAAGTACCTTTTGCATGGGGTCAGCGCCTTGGAATATGGTGTGTCCAATCATTAGTAAAGGATGGTTATGATTTCCCAGCTTTAATGATGATGCCCCCTGAAGAGATAATAGCGTTATAATGAGCGGATATGAAACAACGGCTTGACCAGTATCTAGCTGCTAGCGGGTTGGTATCAACACGTTCTCAGGCTGAGAGTTATATCCGTTTAGGTAAGGTTAGGGTGAATGGCAAGATAGTAATTAAAGCTGGCGAACTGGTGGCCGAAACAGCAGCAGTTGAACTTACTTCAAAGGAGCAGTATGTTTCGCGGGCAGGGCTGAAACTTGCTAGTGTGGCCGAACTATTAAAACTAGATTTTAAAAGCAAAATAGTTCTAGACGTTGGCAGCAGCACCGGTGGTTTTACGGATTACGCCTTGCAACATGGTGCCGAAAAAGTGATTGCGGTCGATGTGGGTACAAACCAGCTGCACCCCACCTTTCAAGGCCATCCAAAGATAGAACTTCACGAACAAACTGACATCCGTGGTTTCCAACCCTCCGAAGTCTCGGATATTATCATTATAGACGTATCTTTCATATCTTTAAAAGAGATCCTACCTCATATTTCCAAAATTTCAGATGAACATACTCAAATTGTTGCTATGCTAAAACCCCAATTTGAAGCCGGGGACAGCACCAAGCATAAAGGCGTTATTAAAAATGACAAAATACGACGCCAGATCCTGCAGGACTTTGAAATGTGGAGCCGGAAGTATTTTGTCATCAAAAACAAAGCCGACAGTGAAGTTGCCGGTGCTAAAGGTAATCAAGAACGATTTTATCTCCTTAAAAAACTCTAGAACAGAGCTGTCTTAATGTTTATAAAAACGAACGAAGCTTGTCTACATCCTTAAGGACGATTAGACCCTGGGTGGTTATTAGGCCTTTCTTTTCAAGGGCTGTGAGTTCGCGGCTGGTGGTTTCGCGTGAGGCATTAATAGAACTGGCGATATCTTGCTGACGCAGCGGGACGTTGATGGTCAGGCCCATAATAGTTTCTTTGCCAAAGCGGTTGGACATAGTCAACAAGAACGATATTAGCCGCTCGCGCACACTGCGGTATTCCAGATTAATGATGCGTTCCGAATGGATGCGGTACATTTCTATTGTCATATCGAGCAAGGGAGCAAGGGTTTCTCCCTTATTTTTAAGATGAGCCAAAAATTTCTTTCTATCTATCCGCCAGACTGTCGTAGGTGTCATGGCCTCATAAATGACATGTCGTTCCTGGCCAGTTATAGCCCAAATTAGAGGGAATAATTCGTGTTCCTTACGGATAATAAGTAGGTTCTCTTCGCCGTACTTGGTTATGTCGTATGCTTTAACGTTTCCAAGCTCTATATAAAAAATTCCCGGCGGAGTTTCGCCGGGCCGTATGATAAATTCGCCTCGCCTGTAGGCGAGCCGTGTCCCTTTATGAAACAGCTCCAGTAATGCGGTATTCTGCGCATCTGTTGCCAACATATCTTTAGTATGACAGAACTATTGCTACTTACAATCTTTTGAAGGGTTGATTTTATGATAAATATCACACCTGCATCGTGATATTCGGTACGGAGAAGGCATTTTAAACGGTATATGATGCGTATACATTAAGAGGGAGGTGCAGCATGGTTACGTCACACGAAGTACAGCGTCAGCTTAAAACCATCGGCGCCGAGTTCCGATTTTGGGGAAAATCCGAGTTGCGTGAATTGGAACATATCCTCATCCCCGGTGAGCACATCATGTACTGCATGAATGGCCGTTATGAAGGCGGTTTTGCGATGCTTTGTATCACCAATCAGCGCATCGTCCTGATCGATAAGAAACCTTTTTACCTGACCCTCGAAGATATACGTTATGACATGGTGTCTGAGGTTGATTTTAACCAGCGCTTAATCGATGCCACTATACAGATCTGCACGCTCAACAAGAAAGTTTGGTTCACAGTATTTAAAGCTAAGCTGTTACGCAAGGCAACTGCCTACATCCAGAACCGCGTAATGGAATTCCGGCAGCAGCATATGATGCAACCGCAGCAAGCAACATCCTCATTGCCATACATTCAAATCCCAACGGAGCCAGCCACCACGGCGGTCTCGAGCTTTCAGCACCGCATAACAAACCCTTACACGAAGATGCCGCTCATGATGCGCCGCCGGGTTTCGCGCTTTTACGGTGACGCCCTCAACTAAGCTTTAGACCGTTATACGAAGCCCCATTATCGCGCCCTTAACTGGCATTTAAGTCAGCTCTTCCCAGGTTCTTAGGTATTGAATCTAAATTCTACGATGTCATTGGGCTGCATGATGTAAGTTTTGCCCTCGGTGCGGACTTTGCCAGCCTGTTTAGCGGCTTGCTCTGAACCTGCAGAAATAAGGTCATCGTAATCAACTATTTGGGCGGCAATAAAACCGCGTTCAAAGTCACTATGGATGACACCGGCGGCTTGCGGGGCGGTTGCGCCTTTTTTAACTGTCCAGGCGCGCACTTCTTGTTCGCCGGCAGTTAAATAACTTTGCAAACCTAGCGTATCGTAGGCAGCATGAATGAGCTGGACCAGGCCAGATTCGTGCTGGCCATAACTTTCAAGTAGCTCGACGCGGTCCGCTTCGTCCAGGCCCCTAAGTTCGCTCTCGAGTTTGGCACAGATAAATACGGCTTTGTGTGGGGCAACTAGTTTTGCTAATTGCTCTTTTTTGCCACTATCCTGTAAGGTGCCTTCATCAACATTGAATACATAAATAACTGGTTTAATGGTTAACAGCTGCAAGTCTGAAAGTGCAGTACTGAGTACTTGGTACTGAGTACTGCTGAAAAGCGGCTGTCCACTGTCCAAGAGCTGTCTTGCTAGCCGCAGCGCGTCAACTATTGTTGATAGTTTAGGGTCAGCTTTTGCCGCTTTATCAGCTTGGGGCAAGCGCTTTTCTACTGTAGATAAATCCGCAAGCACGAGCTCTGTATTGATAACATCGATGTCCTTTTTCGGGTCATGCTGCTCGTCAACATGCAGGACATTTGGGTCTTCAAACGCCCGTACAATATGCGTGATGGCGTTACAGGAGCGGATATTAGCTAGGAACTGGTTGCCTAAGCCTTCGCCCTCGCTGGCACCGGCAACTAGGCCGGCAATGTCTACAAAAGTAACTGTTGCGGGAATCTTCTTTTTTGCATTGTATAACTTCTCCAGTTCATCCAACCGCGGGTCAGGGATGGGTACGATGCCGGTATTGGGCTCAATGGTCGCAAACGGATAATTCGCCGCCAATATATTATTGTCGGTTAGGGCATTAAACAAGGTCGATTTACCGACATTAGGAAGTCCTACTATCCCTATGCTCAGCATGTAGCCCAATCTTTCATTTTCATCTGTTAATGTTAACACATAAGAAAATGATGTTTTTAAAACCGTTTAATTATGAGGGACGTCAGCTTCTGATTTAACGACTTGTACTATTTCGGTTGGGGGAGCTTCGTGCCCACTAGTATCAAAACCGCAGACAAAGTCAAAATCTTTAAGGTTAACCCCAAACTGATCCCCAAAAGCTTTTTTCTGGAAGGGATCAGCAAGATTAATATAGGCTGCAAGGTTGCCGACAGAAGAGTACTTGCCGTCTTTTAGGATGTGTCCTTGAGCACCGCTAGTGCCGCCCTCACAACCAACACCTCTAGGTGAAATGTTGCCAACTACCCACAGCAATTGTAGATTCTTGCCACTTGGAATAGTAAACTGGTCGGTGCCTATAATAGTTGTGGCAAACTCTTCGCGCTGCTCAGCTTCTGTAGCGCCTGTCTTGACTGGCCAACCGGACAAGTATACGACATTGTTACTTTGGCTAGTGATAGTAGCAATCTCTGTTTCACTCAAGCTTTGTGCAAAATGCGCGGCTTCTACTTCTTCTAAGCTATGGCCAGGTAACATACCGTAGGCAATATCCTTACTATAGGCATCTTCGGGTATTACCCACTGGTTAATCTCTCCGATAGAAACCCTACTAGCCTTGTCATTTCCTTGCATGATATTTGACTCAGGCATGACAACATAACTTTTTCCGTCAGCGTCTTGGTAGCGAGGAAGCCCCTCAAGGCAGTGATTGGCAGTTGATATAGCAATAATCTCGCCATTAGCATTTTGTATTGTGCTACCTGAACATGCGATTCCGGATAGAAACACAGTTTCTTTGCCCATGATAGCGGATGCTTCTTGACTTACTTCATAAGCTGTAGGTATCGGTAATTCAATAACAGGCGTAGTTTCCTGGGTGACAGAGTCCCCACCAAAAAAAATGCCATCGGATATGGGTGCGATTTCCTCTGTTACAACAGGGGTAGTATCAGCAGTAGCCGTGGATGTATCTGTTACTTCTTCGGGGGGAGTAGTTTCTAACGGTGTAGCTGGCTCAATTATAGATACCTGAGTCGTTTCAGGAGTTATTTCAGCAGGGCTACTTGTGGTCGGCGGTGCCTCGACTTGTATTACCTCAGGTGCAGTAGTAGTTGTGGTTGTGCCAGTTTCAAGCGCTACTTGAGGCTTAGCATCTTGAACTACAGAATTAGTAGTAATTGACTTAGGTATATTGACCACAACACTAGGTAGGGTATTAGTTTCAATAGCTTCTTTTACGGTAGTAGGGGTAACTGGCAGAGTATCCGGCATGTCCATAGTGTATGTATGAGCAGCTACATCAGCGGTAGTAAAAGTAGTAGGTTGTTCTGGGTTGGAGCCAGGTAGCAAAGTCACGGCGGCAATGCCAGCAAGAACACCCTTAGCTATGCGATGCTGGTCTGATATTTGGTTGGGTTCTTGTGGTGTTTCTGTCATGATTTTTGTTTTATTTGAACGTTACTATCATATTAGCATAAAATAGTAAAAATGTAAATAGGATTGTATTATCTGTATTCACTTAACAGGTTAGGGATAAGCATAAGCTATTGACAAAACAGACATAATTTGCTATAATACACAGGTTTAACATTTAGGAGTAACAGAGGTAGAGCTTTTTTAGCTCCTTTTGTCCTAAGAAGTTAACGCAATTTTACACGTCAGACAATATTTGTTTCTCAATCATGTTTTTCCGGTTTGTGTAGGCGAACTCAGGATGAGCGCTTTGCAGCTTAAATCTATAGGCTATAGCGGGCTCATTCCCGAGCACATCCCGCTAAGGGTAAAACCAAACGCGGGCTCGCTCGCACAACCAATCAGGAGAATCATGAACATAAAGAAAGTTTTTGCCCAGTTGGTTGCGCTTGTCGCAGCTATAGTTGGAGCCACTTTTGCGTTCGTCGCAGTCCCAGTGCATGCACAGGAAGTCGCAAGCAGCCCGCAAGGGGATTGCCTGGAATGGATCGCAGGTGATTCTATCGCTCCAGATCCCATAACGGGGGAGTTGGTGTTAACCAGCACTATGATCTGCATAAAATACGCCGCGCCGGTCACAGCGATGGTTGCTTATGAATGTGCAACACCAGCGTCTAATTTGGCAGACCCCAAAGGTCTGGTAATCGGGAAGCTAAATCCGGGGTCTTACGAGATTTTCGGATGGTCGATGGAAGTAAGCACACCTAGCGGTGTTATATCAGCCAGCTCGACCAGTGGCGGCGACATCAACTTATACGTAACACCGGCCCTCCAGGTCGGCACGTATCAGTGGACTGCGTTGATTGCAACTGGTGCCCAAAAGGGTGGCCCACTACAAGGCGCCTTCGAGGTGACCAACGACTGTAACGAGCCATACGCAACGGTCTCTCTCATGAGCCCGCCCTGCAATCCGGGGGTGGTTTACATTGAGTCTTTCGAGACAAATGCTCCGATAGGGTCAAACGTACATCTCTACGCCAATGGTGTTGAGGTTCACGTCGGTGAAAAGGTCAGTGATAGTTCCGCGTTCACGTGGAGCTACGATGGTGGTAATGGCCCGTGGCTAGCCGGTGCTGTAATCAGCAGCACGACTGTTTGCGTCGGTCTGCCACCTGTCCCACCTGCTCCCGTAGGAGGACTACCGGCCACCGGCACCGCACAGACAGCTGCGACCACGTTCATGGCCCTTGTGGCACTTGGACTAGGTTGTCTCTGTTTGTGGATCGCTCGCCGACAGCCCACGCAAACCTGAGCTGAAAGGCAACGGGACGGATACTCCAAAGACGCTTACCATCCAGGTATGAATTTTGCGTGGCATCCGTCCCCTAAGCCCATAAGCTCACCGAGAAACAAGACCGTGAAGGTTTTCCTTCGCACTAAGCTCATCCTTTTATAGGATTAAAGCTGTCTGACGTGTTTCTCCCCTTCGGCTAAAAACATTTAGCCCTGAGGGAGATAAGCAGTTTTCATTACTGTGCAAAAAAAGGGTAGTAATACCGTAAGATATTATATTGCTTTTTTAGTATTTAATAGTATAAGATGTTTATCACTCAAGGGAGTACGTTGAGTTTATAATTTGGTTGTTTGCTTTTTGCCACAATTGCAGAAGATATTCTGCACTCATGGTAAAAAGTGAGCATGGATTGCCAAAAAAATGATGGGAAAACCTATCGGTAAATGGCAAAAATTACAGTAGCTCCTTTTTACGCACTTTGACATGTTAGGTAGGTATTAAATTTGGAATACGGAATTTGCACTAAAATTAGTTAAGTACAAGTTCCGTATTCCAATTAGGGAGTATCGGGCGCAAGCGGGCGCGGCAATCCAGCCAATCGCAACGACAAGGGAGGAATCCTTTGAAAAAGCATAAGTTGGGACAGGCCGCACTGATTGTGTTCGGCATGTTCTCGTTCATAGTTGGCTTCGCGCCAGCGGCTTTTGCAACCGTGGATCGGGTATGCCCGGGAGACAAAGTGGATGTCAGCGGCTCTTTCGAGTCGATTACGCTCACTGCGCCCGAGGGTTACCTCATCAGCGGCTACTGCGTCAAGTCGTCCAGCGTGAACCAAGGCGAGGGCCCAGAGTTTGTAATAGTGGATCCACCCCAGGCAACTGTGACCATCACGCACAGCTCTGGCAAGGACATCAGTCACTATTCACTCACCCTGGTTCCCAAGCCGGTCGTGACAACCACGACGGTAGCTCCAACAACAACCACGATGGCTCCGACCACAACGGTAGGTCCGACGACGTCAGTGGCGCCAACCACAACAATGGCGCCAACTACAACAGCGGCGGCACCGACAACCACTGCTGTGGGTCCGACTACCACTAAGCCCACCGGGACTATCCCAGTCGTCACGACAGCTCCAACGCCACCGACAGCACCTCCTACGGGATTGCCTAAGACCGGCGTGAGTTCACTGACGACGTTCCTGTTGGGATTGGGCTTATCGTCAGCTGGTGTTGCGGTAATTATGCTCACGCGACGGCGCCCAGCAAGGTGAGAAACTGGTAGCCTCGGGGCTCTTTGTTAGCTGTCGCGCCTCGTATGCGTGCATAACAAATCCCTGAGGCCTCAGCCTCCCTCTAACCCTGCCTAACATGTCCTCAAACTACGTAATTATGAATGAAGTTCCCGTAGCATTAAGGCTGCGGTTTTTTGTTTTATTTTCAGCTAACAATAATTATAAACGCTCATGTTTGTGTAAATGCTAACTATGCAATATAATAAGCTTTAGATATGAGTGACTATGAAGCGGCAGCTATAGCAGTGGAACCAGGTAGGCATCCTCTTATTCGGGGTGTAATGGCCGGGACAGCATTACTGAGTTTAATAGGCCCAGACCGAGCAGAAGCTGCACTGCCACCAGTAAATCCTGGTGAAGTTGTAAACCTAACCGGGCTGGAACCCAATACGATTGCTGTAATTAACCATACAAGTGTTGGCCGCGGAGAGGGATGGTCGGCAATCTATACAACGGAAAACGGCTACCAAGGCAGCTCTGATACCAACACTAAATATAATGGCCACGTTTCCCCGAACTTGGCTTTTGTTGATACCGGATCACAAGGCAAGGTGAGCATCTTAACGGGTGTCTCTGCGCAGGATCAAATCGCGGATGCTATACTTAGTTTTCCAAAAACCGCTGCTACAGACTTTTATCCAAGCCCAAAGCGCACATTAGATACTCGGTCATATAGTGCCAAGTACGTCGCAAATCAAATAGTGGAAGTTAATTATGGTGCCGAACGTGCAGGTCAGGCGGCAGTAATGAACATCACCGTTGATCTGGCCAAGTCACCATCATGGTATGCTGCATATCCATGTGCAGAAGGTTACAACGGCACTTCTAGCGTGAACCCGGACGGAATAGGTGCGCATCCAACAGCCGAAATTGTAATGATCGATAAAAACGGTAAAGTTTGTATTATGGGTTCGGTTGATGCCTTCGGGCTTATTGTGGATACCTATGGCTTTTTAAAGGGCATACCAATTCAACCACCAAAGAGAATCCTAGACACTCGTATAAATAAAGACAAAGTTATAAAGGGGCAGGAACGAGTTATAGAATTTGGTTTAGAAAATGCTAATAAAATATTCATAGGAAAGTTAGCCAGTGATCAGACTGACGGGGCAGGTTGGATATCTGTCTATCCTACCGAAAGCGGTTTTCAGAACACTTCCGTTATAAATCCAGATGGCAAGAACCCAACCTCAGGCTTGGTGGTCACCATGTTAGATAGCAAGGGAAGAATGAGTATTCTGCTCGGGGCTGCAAATGCGACAGATATCATAATCGATCAGAGTTCAATATTTGATCCGGCATTACTAGGAATAGATGTAGCTAAAATTGTCCCGCCAAAACGAATCTTAGATAGCCGCGTGAGCCGTCCTGATTTGCCACCCCCATTCGTCGATCCATGTCCTCCTGGATCGCACGCCGACATGTCTACTTGGCATGATAATAATGGAGATGGTATTGTACAGCGTACCGAGGTACTTTGTTATTTTAATTAATCATTAAAGCTGACCTGTCCATCACGGTTATGGTATGCTTTAAGTAATGAAAAAGCGCAAGCTTATTTTGGTCGGCGTCGGACTCATTCTTATATCAGCCCTAAGTATAGGTACAGTGCTGAAATTGAATAAAAACAATGAGAATGAATCTAATACTGATAATACTACAGGGCTTGACGCCAACTTTAAACGAATAGAAAACGCTACAAGAGAATATGACGCGAAGGAAGAAAAGCGTATAGCGGAGCTTGTGTCTAGAGTCACCTCAGTAGATAGTTTAAAAGAATTAGATGAGGCAGATCAAGCAAAAGTTGGGGTTATTATACTAAGACAATCCGACATCGATCCTGTGCTTGCAAGACAATACGCGGCTTATCTCATGCTACGTTCAGGCTCCGTCGGTCTGGAGGCTTCTAAGTTTTGTTATAAATTTTCAGAAGGCGACACAGTAGCTCAAATGGTATGTGTGCAACGGGCGAACGAGCTAGCAAGGGATCAAGGGATTATTAAGCCAGGGGAAACATTGCCGGAGGTGTACTTTAAGGAAACGCCTTCTAGCGAGGAACTTGGATGAGTATTTTACTTAGACTGCTCATACAAAGAAGATATTGGGTATTCGCTACAGGCTTATTGATCTCTTTCTTTATTCTCCTAGGTATCCCTTTCAAAGCGTCGGCACTGATAGGTGACTTAACAAATGCGATACCGAATAATGGCTCTGCTCCTTGGCTTGTTGTTACGCGGCCGGGATCGAATGGTATGGATGCACCCAGGCAACATGTTGTAGCATATGTCCCTATTACTCTAACAAGTTTTGACTTTAGAATTGAAGATGCATGCGATAGCACAGTAAATGATAATAACGGAACTAATAATAATACTTTTTTTGATTTTTCAGCTGCAAGTGTAACAGGTGGATATTCTGTAGGTCCTGGAACAATACGAGTTGAATGTACGAGTGGCGTAGATCTTATACTTACGGTTAATATAGATCCATCCATTGTATCCACTACGACAATACAAACTTCAGGAGGTCCAGTCTCATACTATGAGCTTCCAATAACTGCTAGAACTGAAACAGAACTCAATCCTTATTATGTAAATCGCTTTCGTTATGACGGTGCTACGGGTGGCACCCTTTTTGGTTTCGCAGCAACAAATGGGAACCCCGGTACAAACACCCAACTGTACACAGGCATTGCTTATTCCAATGCACCCGGAGGTTGGGGATGGGATACGGCACTTACTTTTGCCTTGGAGTGTACTGCTCCAGCGGTTACTACCAGCATTTTTTTCTTTGATACGGATCACGTTAATGCCAACAGCTCAAGTTCGCCATATTGGCAAAATAATCTTCAGCCCATGAGATGGCAGCTATGGTCATATGATAGAGCCACCGGTGGAGATCAAAGGAACGAAGGTGGCCCTTCCGGACTGGGGGGCGATAATAATCAGCCTGATGCCACACCATTAATAAACTTTACTTCAGACAGGATATATCAACTAGTTATTACAAATGTAAACTACGTAAATAGTATTCAAATAGCGCTACCCCTTAAGCAGATTCATGCAAAGAGTTCTTGTAATTCTCCGCCCACAGGTACTAATCCAACCGGCTCATTCTCTATGACGTGTGATCCAGGAACAGGCGTTATTAATGTAACCGTTACGGCCTCGGACGCTGATGGTGGTAATGTCACTGTCACCGCTAATGTATCTGGGGCAGGAGTACCACCGAGCCGTACAGCCAGTGGTAGTGGTACGTTTGGTATGGGTGGAACTTTCCAGCGTGCCCCGGATGGTTCAATATACACTGTAACTGGTACGGTTACGGATGATGACGGGGTTACGGTAGATCTTAGGCCTGTTAGTGTTACTTGTGCACGTCCAGCAATTTCGTACACATGCAGGCTGATGACTAATCCAGTTATCACAGCTGGAATCGAGGTGGGTAGTCCGTTTGATCTGATAATTGTTATTGACCGCAGTCTTAGTTCAATTTATGAGCTGCCAATTAATAACACGACACACCCTATAACAGTCGGTGACTCACCGCCGGGTCTGAGTGGGGTCGGTCCCTCTGCCGGGTATACTTATACAGCCAATCCTGGTTCGGTGACTCAAGTTACTGACGGTGGTATATCTAGCAATACACCGAATACATACACAATTGCGGCAAGGGTTGGTGACGTTGCATGCCCCCCAATACAGATTATAATCGGCCTAAAATCATATTTGAAAATATATGGCGGGGATGTGTGGGCGGGGGGTGGTTTTGGTGAAGCTTGCAGTGCTGGTTCTGGTGGGGTAGCCGGTTGGGCTCGTCCTAATGGACAAGGATATGCTGGCGCTTCAAGCCAGTTTACACTTACGGCACTTCTTAACATTAATGAATTTTACTCAGTTTCAACTCGTCAAATTCCTGAGAATACCGCACCGCCGAAGGGTTTAACATTTGCGAATACTACAGCTGCTGAATATGGCTCCGGCTTTGGTGGCACTGGACGCTGCATGATTGATTACTATAATGAAACTAAGGACAGTACTTTAAATGCAGCCGCGGCCGCACCATTTCCGCCCTCGACACCTCCACCGACTTATACAGATGTTGCACCATCAAGCTCTAAAACAGCGTCGAGTACTCTAGGTGGATACAGCTATTCACCCGAGGCAGTAACTGATGGCCTATATGGCGTAGCACCAACAGCAGGGAATAAAGGCGAATGGGCTTCAAATGGTGGTGCAAACAATGTTACATGGATTCGCCTGACATGGACTACGCCGGTTACATTAAGTAAAATGGATATTTTTGATAGGTCGAACCTGACCGATTGGGTAAGAACGGCTACGGTAACCTTTAGCGACGGAAGTAGTATTGTTATTAATGACCCGCCAAATGACGGCGAGACTCCTTTGACCCGTACTTTTTCTGCCCGATCTGTAACCTGGATGCAGTTAACTATTAATGACAAGGGCGGATCGAGTAATACGGGGTTTGGGGAAGTAAGGGCTTATGAAGCGTCCACCACCATTGGTAAAGTACAATATAATATTTCAGGTAATTGGAGCCCTAGTGGGTTTACGATTCCTAAAGGTGCGCAAGTAGCCGTGTATGTTGACGGTGATGCCTACATAGGCGGTAATATCACACTTGATCCTAGTCCAAGGACTTCAAGGAAAGAAATCCCGTACTTTGCCTTAATTGTCCGCGGTAATATTTATATAGATAATAATGTGACGCAGATTGATGGATTGTATGTCGCTCAGCCAAATGGGGCTAGCGGCGGTAGAATATATACCTGCTTTCCGGTTAATCCCCTAGGAAACAAATATACGCTTTCTGAGTTGTATAATAACTGCCAGACACAACTCAGTATCAACGGGGCATTACTTGCAGATAAAGTACGTTTCCTGCGCGTTTTTATGTCACTCAAGGACGCTACATTTAATGAACTTCCTAATTTTGCGAACGGCTCAGGTATTTTTAGGCCTAGAATCAATAATGCCGCAGAAATAATAAATTATACGCCGGAAATGTACCTAGCAGACAGACCATTTAAGCTGCCGGATGAGACGGCAGGGGATACGGATGCGTCAAGATATGATGCAATTACTGGGTTACCGCCGATATATTAGCCGTAATATTGGTGTGGAAAGTTGCGGTTTTACGTCGTGCTTATGCTATAATCGGAATTAATTATGAGTCCAGTTAGCTAACAAATAATTAGCTGGATCATACGGTGGGTATCATGAAAAATATCGAAGTACAAAACTTACAAAAAAGACCAGGACTCTAAACTAGTATGAGCATACTGAGTGGGGTATCTAATTTCTTCGGCCTTGATATAGGTACTACTGCCGTGCGCGTAGTCCAATTAAGAGGCACCGGACCAGCTAAAGCTTTGGTTAAGTACGGCTACCTGCCGATAGATAGCAAATTGTCCATGAGTGATTCCAAGACTGATCTGCAAAAGATTGCCCAATCAGTCAAAGAACTGGTTACCCAAGCAGGGATTACCTCTAAGGAAGTGGCGGTAGGGCTGCCCTCAAGCAAGGTATTTACAACAGTTGCAGAATTTGACAAATTATCACCGTCTGAAATGCAAAAAACTCTACAGTACCAAGCTGAATCACTTATCCCTACGCCGCTTAGCGAGAGCAAGATTGACTGGGCACTAATCGGCGAATCCCCAAAAGATCCTGCAAAAGTAGAGGTACTTCTAAGTAGTGTAACTAACGAATTTGTTGAAAGCCGACTGGAAATGCTCGAATCCATTGGACTTAATGTCATAGCATTCGAACCTGACGCTATAGCACTTGTTCGAGCAATGACGGCGGCCGATAATCCATTGCCGGTATTGGTTATCGATATGGGCAGTAAAACTACCGATATGGTTGTAACAATGGGTGGCGTGCCGCGCCTGACGCGGTCTTTGCCTACAGGCACAGATGCCGTACTGCGTTCTGCTATTCAAAATCTTAATATTGACGAGAAACAAGCCCAGCAGTTCGTATTTAAATTCGGCCTTGGCAAGGAGAAGTTAGAGGGGCAAATCTACAACGCAATTATTGGGACTATCGATCTACTAGTAAACGACATCGAGAAGTCGATTAAATTCTTCCTATCAAAATACCCAACAGTAAAATTTGATCGGATTATTATGACCGGCGGAGCATCAGTGCTACCTGAGTTTCCGCTGTACATCGCCAACAAATTTGGTATCAATGTTGAAATAGGCAATGCCTGGCGTAACGTTGCATTTCCGGCCGATAGGCAAAATGAACTTTTGGCTGTATCTAATCATTTTGGTGTTGCAGCAGGGCTGGCGGAGCGAAACGAATGATCCAATTTAACCTCCTTCCTGATATAAAAGTAGAGTTCATGCGCACAAAGCGGCTGAAGCGCGTTATTATACTAGGCTCAGTCATTGCATCCATAGTTTCAATATTAATAATGATGGGAATGTTTTCTTTAAATGCAGCTCAAAATCTCCACCTCAGTAATCTGGATGAGGATATCAAAAAAATTAAGTCAGAATTTGATGCCAACCCGGACCTCAATAAAATATTGACTGTGCAGAACCAACTTAATAGTTTGCCCTCGCTTTATGCCAGTCGTCCAGCGGCGACCCGGCTGACAAAATACATCGAACAGACAACCCCAGCCGATATTGGACTAACCAAGATAGTAGTTAATTTCACAGATTATACAATGGAGGTGTCTGGAAAATCATCGTCACTACAAACAGTTAATACTTATGCAGATACCTTGAAGTTTACGTCTTATACCACGGGTAGCGACCAGACGACAGCTTTAGCCTTTAAAGATGTTGTTTTAAGTGAATTCAGCCGGGATGAGATAGCGGAATTTACGATAACTTTAGCTTATGATCCGCTTATATTTGATGAGGCGGAAGAAGTAAACCTTGTAATTCCAAGTGCAGTTACTACTCGTTCAGAGCTTGCAAGACCCGGCTTTGACCTATTTGTAGGTACTCCAACAGAAACAGAGGAGCAATAATATGGCTACTGCAAAAAAGCAGACCAAACGGGCAAGTGTAGATAAGGATAAAACTACAATATTTGTGATTGTGGCTATAGCAGCCTTGCTAGTAACTGGATCGTTGGTTGTAAGTAAGAATCTTTTAAGCCAAGGTAACTATCTCAGCAAGGTAGCTGGTAAAAAAGAAGTAGCACTAAAACAACTTGAGAATAACAAGCAAGCGGCCTCTACTTTAGAGCAGTCTTATAAAGACTTTGCCAATCAGGATCCTAATCTTATTGGCGGGACAGTCGCAGGCAAGGGTGAGCGTGATGGTGATAATGCTAAACTTATCCTTGACGCGCTACCTAGCAAGTATGATTTTCCGGCATTGACCGCAAGCATTGAGAAGATGCTAACTGGCTATTCCATCGAAGAAATAGAAGGCGTGGATGACGCATTATCACAACAATCAGCTGTACCGGCAGGTTCAGTTGAAATGCCTTTCTCTATGGATATAATTACTAATTATGAAGGTCTTCGGACGCTGCTAGAGAAGCTTGACCGTTCTATTCGTCCTTTTCAGATTACAAAAATTGACTTAAGTGGCACTAATGCTGCGTTACAATCAAAAATTGAGGCAAAAACCTATTACCAACCTGAAAAAGGCCTGCAAATAACCAATGAAAGCGTAATATGAAACAACAGGATGTAGCAGTTATTATAGCAATTGTGTTTTTTGCAGGAGTGTTTTCAGTAGTGCTTTCAAATAAATTCATATCCCCTCCTAGCAGTAAGCGCACGGCGGAAGTTGTACAGCCAATTACAGCCGATTTTGTGTTACCGAGTACAGATGTCTTTAACGCTACGGCAGAGAACCCAACTCGGCTAATTGAAATTGCACCAAATGCAAACAACCAGCCGTTTGCAGATGCAAACAATTAAGGAGGCCGAATGAGTGTTTTATCGGCGTCTACTCAAAAGCAAGTAGAGGAACAGCTCGTCAAAGATGGCTTGCTTGATGATAGCCAACTCAGTTCACTTAAGGCTAAAGCCGAAAAATCCAGTACGCCACTTTTTTCACTTTTGGTTTCGGACGGTATTGTCGACAACGAAAATCTTACCAAGGCGACTGCTGTAGTCACAAAAGTCCCATATGTAAATTTGACAACAGCAAGGATTGACCCCGAAACACTAGAACTACTGCCTCACGAGGTAGCCGAGCAATATATGGCTGTCCCTTTGGGCGAAATGCAACACCGTTTAGTAGTAGCGATGCTCGATGCCGATAATGTGCAGGCTGTAGATTTTTTAAGCAATAAAATCGGCCGTCCATTGAAGGTATATGCTGCGAGCGAACAGGGTATTCGCAGTGCATTGATGCAGTATAAAGCCAAACTTGATGAAAACGTAGCCGGAGCGCTTGCAAAAGACGCGGCCTTACCATCTGGAGGTGAAAATCAAGCTACTGACAAAGACAAGAATATTAAAACAATTGTCCAGGATTCACCTATTAGCAAAGCGCTCAGCACTATACTTGAGTACTCCGCCAAAAACCGGGCAAGCGATATCCATATTGAACCGCTTGAGAAGGAACTCAAGATCCGAGTGCGAATAGATGGGGTACTAAGAGAAATCATGAAGTTGCCTAAAAGCACTGAAGCACCGCTTGTGAGCCGCATTAAGATCTTAAGCAACCTCAAGATTGACGAACACCGTATCCCACAGGATGGCCAGTTTACTATCAAGGCCGATAATAAAGAAATTGACCTTCGTATTGCCATTTCTCCGGTGGTTTGGGGAGAGCAGGTCGTTATCCGGCTTTTGGATAAGTCTGGAACCAGTCTGAAATTGGAAGATATGGGTTATACTGGCCGGGCGTTACGTACTATCCGTAAAGGCATCAGTAACCCTAACGGCATGATTTTGACTTCCGGACCGACCGGTTCGGGTAAGAGCACGAGTCTTTACGCGCTCATCCAGGAAATTAAAAACGACACCATTAACATTGTCACACTAGAAGATCCGGTTGAATATAAGATGAGCGGAATTAACCAGATCCAAATTAATGCCGATGTCGGCCTGACTTTCGCAACTGGTTTACGTTCGGTCTTGCGCCAGGATCCCGATGTTGTGATGGTAGGGGAGATCCGGGATGCAGAAACGGCAGCGTTGGCTGTGCAGGCAGCACTCACGGGCCACCTAGTCTTTAGTACGCTTCATACCAACTCTGCTGCCGGTATATTACCGCGTTTACTGGATATGGGCGTAGAACCATTTTTGATAGCCAGTACGGTTCGTACAGTTATTGGTCAACGACTGGTACGCCGTCTAGCAACTCCCGAAGCCTACCAGTCCGATAAAGCAGAAGCTGGTTTAATAAATGAGCATTTAGGCATGCTTTTACCAGAAAAGGACTCTGGTGTTGCGGACGTAGCCGAAGATTTAGGCTATGAAACCTTGCCTCTAAGGGGCCAAAGCGCTTATACTTTATTTAAAGGCAAAGACACACCGGATGCGCCGGGCGGATATCGCGGACGGGTCGGTTTGTACGAAGTCTTTGAGGTTACGGAATCAATCCAAGACCTCATCATGAAGCGGGCATCGAGCGCCGAGATCCAGAAGGCAGCTCAGGCAGAAGGTATGATTACTATGCAACAAGATGGATTCTTCAAAGCACTGGCAGGCAAAACTACCATTGCCGAAATAACGAGGGTGGCAGCAGATGACGCAGCATAAAGGAGCAGCAATGAAATACAGAGTACAGCGTACAGAGCATAAAATAGGCAAATGTAGTGAATATAAACTACTCAGTACTCAGTACTTTCTACTAAGCACTATAAATTCTGAAGGGATTTATTAATATGGCTGCATCAGCCCAACCTCGTATAGAAATCTTGCTGGAAGAAGTTATCAAAAAGAAAGCATCCGACTTGCACTTACAAGTAGGCCTTCCACCGATGTTAAGGGTAGACGGCTCATTATTGGCTGTCACAGGTGCCGAGCCGTTGACCGAAGAATCAATTGAGGTACTGATTTTTGCAGTTTTAGATGATGACCAGAAGCAAATACTTCTTAAAGACAAAGAGTTTGACTTTAGCTTTGCCTTTGGTGATTTGGGACGTTTCCGGGTTAACGCTTTCCACGAACGGGGTAACCTAGCCGCTGCACTTCGCCTTATCCCGAATGAAGTCATGACAGTTGAGCAACTTGGACTGCCGCCGGTCATCAGTAAATTTACCGAATATCCCCGCGGCCTTGTGCTGGTAACTGGCCCAACCGGCTCAGGTAAGTCAACGACACTTGCCGCAATGATTCACAAAATCAATGCCGATCGGGCCTGCCATATCGTAACGATTGAGGATCCGATTGAATTTACACATAAAAGTAACCGCTCAGTGATTGTACAGCGTGAAGTTCACTATGATACGTTCTCTTTTAGTGCAGCGCTTAGAAGTGCGCTACGCCAAGACCCGGATGTCGTATTGATTGGTGAGATGCGCGACCTTGAAACTATAGCTGCGGCGATTACGATTGCTGAAACCGGCCACTTGGTATTTGCGACACTACACACCAATAGTGCCGCCCAAAGCATCGACCGCATGATCGACGTCTTTCCACCGCACCAGCAGCCTCAGATAAGGGCACAGCTAAGCAATATACTGATGGCTATCTGTTCCCAACGTCTTATTCCAGCTATTGGTGGAGGCCGCATGGCTGCTGCTGAAGTCCTAATTGCTACACCGGCTGTGCGTAACATTATCCGCGAAGGTAAGAGTCACCAGCTTGACGCCGTAATACAGACAGGGGCAGAGTTTGGGATGCAGAGCATGGATAAGACACTTGTCGGGCTAATACACGCTGGTACTATTACTTATGATGAAGCTAGAAATTTTGCTGTCGATATATCCGAATTAGACAGGCTTATGAGAGGCTAATGATGAGTTTAAAGTCAAAAGTTCATAAAGTTTATAAAGAAGAAAGCAGTACACTTTCTACTTTTGACTTGTTACTTTTGACTAGAAAGGCCGAAGGTCTTTCATGTTGACCTTTAGCTACACAGCCCGGGACAGCAAGACCGGAGCAAAAATAAGTGCGGAAGTCCAAGCTGACAGTGAAAACGCTGCTGCTAAACTTATCCGTCAGGAAGGCCTTTCACCACTCGAAATACATATAAAAGATGGAACAAGCAATAACCCCATTTCTAAATTTAAAAATAGGGTCAAATCCAAAGACCGCATATTGTTTGCACGCCAACTATCTACGCTGATTAATGCCGGTCTGCCGTTGGTTCAGAGCATGCGTAGTGTATTTGACCAGACCCAAAGTAAGCCATTAAAGATTATAGTTGGCAAAATTATTAATGACATTGAAGCTGGTGGTACATTTTCTAGTTCTTTAGCCCGCCACCCCAAAGTGTTTAACCAAATTTTTGTTAGCCTGATTGCAGCTGGTGAAGTATCTGGTACACTCGATACCGCACTAGAGCGCGTGGCTTTCCAGCAAGAAAAAGATGCTGAAATTATGAGCAAAGTACGCGGAGCTATGGCATATCCGGCCATTGTTTTGCTCGTCATGACAGCTGTTATCGGCTTTATGGTTGTGAGTGTTTTGCCCCAAGTAGAGAGTATTTATAAGGAAATGCCTGGTGCCCAGCTGCCGATTTCTACCAAGCTTTTACTTCTATTATCACATTTCGTAATTGACTATTGGTGGGCAGTTCTAATCTTCCTAGGTGTAATGATCTTCATAACTACCAAATGGGCGCGTACAGGCCCAGGCAAGCTAATAATAGACCGGGCTAAGATGAAAATGTGGCCGATTGGGCAGTTGTTTATGAAGCTTTATATGGCGCGCTTTGCCCGCACCGGCACGACACTGGTTGCAAGTGGCGTACCGCTGCTGCAGATGTTAGAGATTACAGCAAAGTCAATCAGTAATGTTCACATTGAGGCCGCACTCATTCAAGCTATGGATAAAGTCCGGGGCGGTAAAGCGCTGTCTACCGCTATAGAAGGCGACCCAAATTTCCTTGATTTAGTACCTAAGATGCTGCAGATAGGTGAGCAATCCGGGCAGATTGAGCAAATGCTAGCTAAAATTGCTGAATACTTTGAGAAAGAGGTAGATAATCAGATTAAGACAATATCAACAATTATCGAGCCAGTTATGATGGTGCTTTTAGGCATAGTTGCCTTTATCCTTGTAGGAGCTATTCTGCTACCTATCTATGGCTTAGCAGGCCAATCCGGGCTTGGAGGGGGATAACAGATAACAAAAAAGCTTGTGTTTTAAAAAGCAGCCATGTATTATCAATTCATAATAGAAGTAACACAATAGTCGTCAAAGGGGGCATTTGCACTATGTTCAAGAAACTACATAAAGATAACAGAGGGTTCACAATCATCGAAGTTTTGATTGTACTTGCAATCGCTGGGTTAATAATGCTGATAGTATTCTTAGCGGTACCAGCTCTACAGCGCAACCAGCGTAACAACGCTCGTACGGGTGATGCAGCACGCATCGCTGCTGCAGTCTCCGAATGTCTTGCCAATAGAAATGGGCGGACTGATTCTTGTAACGAATTAGTATTAGATGCAAATTTCGTGTCCACTACAGCTAGTGAGCTTCAAGTTGGGACAATGAATCAGCTGACGGGTGGACTTACGGGAGGCTCGACAATCACCAGTGGAATACTGGCTTTCGGTACCATATGCGATCCTACCACAACGAATAGCACTACACTTGGTGCTACGGCGCGTTCGTTCACGCTCGTATTTAAGCTTGAACCTGATATCAGTCGTTGTATAACCTCTTAAAATAAGATAGTAATACATTCAAAATGAGCCTCTGATAGGCTCATTTTGAATTGTGTTACTATAACGCTAATGATTTATGTAATATTGAGTATAGTAGGTCTATGCCTAGGTAGTTTTGTGAATGCATTTGTCTGGCGACTGCATGAGCAAGGAGAAGGGAATAGGGCAAGGGGTCGAGGGTCAAGTAAAAAAGGTAATAAACTTGATCCTAAGCGACTTTCAATCCTGAAAGGCCGGTCCATGTGCCCGCATTGCAAACATGAGCTTGCCGCCAAAGATTTAGTACCAGTTTTAAGCTGGCTTAGCCTAAAGGGTAAGTGCCGTTACTGTCATAAACCCATATCATGGCAATATCCACTAGTCGAGCTTATTACCGCAGGATTGTTCATAGTTTCTTATCTTTTCTGGCCGCTATCTCCAGTCTCCAGTCTCCAATCTTCAGTCAACTTTATAGTGTGGTTAGTAATATTAGTTGGTTTTATGGCGCTCATCGTCTATGACTTCAAGTGGATGCTGCTGCCGAACCGGATAATCTATCCTCTTATAGCTATAAGTATCGCTCTCGTATCGTTTAATGTTATTTTTACCGGCAACTTAAGTTTGCTACTACAAACTGGTTTAAGCGTTTTGATTGCTGGCGGAATATTTTATGCCATTTTTGCAGTTTCTGACGGTAAATGGATAGGTGGTGGGGATGTAAAGCTAGGGTTTTTAATCGGCTTGCTTCTCATGGATCCCTACCAGTCTTTTTTAGTATTATTTCTATCGTCAATTATTGGAACAATAGTAGTTGTACCTGGGATGTTGCTTAAAAAGGTCACTGTACGAAGTCGCATACCTTTTGGCCCGTTCCTTATCATAGCCGCTATTATTGTTCGACTGTTCGGAGCATCAATTGTTACCTGGTATAAGAGCGTATTGTTACTTCAAGCTTGAGCAGTCAAGAATTCAACGCTTATGCTATACTACAGGTATGAATCGGTGGCTGCAGGCAAAGCTGCCTGATAAGACGAAGCGTCAAAAAAAGTCTGAAGCAGGCTACACTATTACTGAAGTTATGATTGTTCTGGTCGTCAGTGCGGCTATGTTCACGGCAATTGTTGTCGGATTCCGAGGTCGACAAGCCGAAGTAGAATTTACCCAAGCAGTAAGAAACTTTGAGGCAAAAATACAGAATATGCAAAGTGATGTTGTAAATGGCTATTACCCCAACGGCTTTGCCTGTACGGCAAGCGGAGTCAGCCGTCCAAACGTTAATAATTCATCGGTAAGTACGGATCCTGGTACTCAAATCAACTGCATTTTTATGGGAAAATTATGGATTTCAGATACGAGTAGCAGTGAGGTTAGGACAATTTTAGGTAAAAGACAGGTTAGCGGAGTAGATATAACCACCACCAATAACAACCTCAGACAAATTAACAGAGACGGTTTGGCCGATATTTATAACCATAGTTTTGGCCTGGAAATTAGACAGGTATTTGCGGCTGACGGGATTACTCATTTAGGGGTCTTTGGCTACTTATTCCAACTTAGCGGCGGGGTAGCAACGGATTCATCTTCCAGTGGCAAGACTATTTTGTTATATGGACTGCCAAATAGTGATCTGGATCATAATTTACTGGCAAGCGGTAATGAACTTGATAATTTACAACTGCAGCCTAATGGTATATTGATATGCTTACGTGGCGCCAACGGCCGCAGAGCACAGATTAGAATTGGTGAAAGTGGTAGCCAAACATCCATAAATACCGAGATTAATATTGGACCGGCGGAGATTCCCTGTGGAAACGCGTAAAAGACATCAAAGCGGCGATACTATCGTAGAAGTCTTAATTGCCATCGCCGTTATTACCAGTGTTTTGGGCACAGCTTTTGGGACGATGAACCGCAATATGCTAATACTACGAGACAACCAGGAGCGTACAGAATCTACAAAGTTAGCCCAGGGTCAGATCGAGAGCTTAAAAGCCGCCTGGGATAATACGTCCCAAAAAGCGCAAATTACTGGCCAATCAAGCTTTGGTTTCTGTATGAATGGCACAACAGTCGTGGATCTAACCGGCAATGCTGCTCCAACCGACATAACAAGCGCAGATGACTTTGCTAACTATCCAGCGGAATGCAAGAAGTCGTATTACAACATTGGTATTAAGCGATTATCAGGCAAAACATACCGGGTATACGTACGTTACGACAGAGTTGGCGGCGGTCCGCGCTCAGAAATAATGATGGTGTATACATTGCCATGAGTAAGTATGTTAAAAATCAGCACGGGTTTACGATTATAGAGCTGATGATTGCCACAGCCGTGTTCTCATTAGTCTTATTGGTTTGTGCGGCAGCGGTTGCGCATGTCGGACGTATATACTACAAAGGAATTGTTACTAGTAGGACTCAAGATACTGCCCGGCGTATAAACCAAGAAGTGTCAACGGTCGCCCAGTTTACAGGCTCTTCTGGAATTAGATCCACAGGTCCTGTAACTCTCAGCGGTATTGATACCTATGCATATTGTATTGGGAATACGCGCTTTAGCTACGCAAAAGATAAAGCCCTGGGAACTGGTCTAGGAAAGTCAGCACATGTCTTATGGAAGGACTCACATGGTCAAACAGAAGCTTGTATACCACTTGACCTTACCCAAACAATACCTGGTGGGGCAGATGGGTCAGAACTTTTAGGGCCAAATATGCGGCTGCCCATATTCAGTGTGGTTGCGGCCAACAAGCTTGTTACTATAAACTTGACAGTTACTTATGGTGATAGCAGCGATTTATTTATTCCGGAGGATTTAGCTGCAGTACCGGCTATCCCAGCATATACAATCTGCAAGGGATTATTGGTTGGCGGCCAATTTTGTGCAGTTTCATCAATTAATACTAGTGTACTGAAACGTTTATAGTTATTGTATGATAAGAGTAATTATGAAAAGCCCCATGAGGAGTAATGCGCTAAAAGAAAAGGGATTTATATCCATTTTTACAGCCATGATTATTATGGGCATTTTGACGCTTCTAGTAATCGGGTTTTCGTTTGCGACTCGCCAGGCTCAGCGCCGTACACTTGATGATCTTCTTAGTCTCCAGGCTTTTTATGCAGCGGAATCAGGAGTGAATGAAGCAATCGCTGCTTTAAAAATCACACCTAACGAGTCTAAAGACACATGCGACGGAAGTGGTAGTTTCAACCCAGGATCATTTTCTTATAATGTCGATAACTCAATTGGGCTAAGCTATACATGTCTACTTGTAGACAGCACGGTGGATGATTACGTTAAGGACGAGATACCAGTTGTGTCTACCTATAACTCTAACCCCATAGTTATACCGGTTAATACGCCTGCCAACATTACTAATATCGACTTTGCATGGGGTAGTACGGATTCGTCGGCTACTGCCCGAAACAATGTATTCTCGTCAAATAGTCCACAGTTGCCACCAGCATCTGTTTGGGGTAGCAATATAGGCATGCTCCGTATTGATTTGGTACCGGCGACTAACCTTGCTCGTGCCAACTTGACCGAAGGCTCATACACATTCTTTTTGTATCCTACCAGTAATACGGGTGCGGCCTATCCTCCTAATAATAACGTAGCTGTCTTGAATGGACCATATCAAAGAGGTGGCACGTTAGTAACGCGTTGTACTTCAGCGCTTCCATACCCCTGCAGAGGAACAGTCAATCTTTTAGGAGCGCCAGCTGGCTCTAGCTATTATATGCGCATACAGGCTTACTACAACTCGGTAAAGTTCAGAATGTCCCCACGTATGGAATTGAGGGGATTACAAGCTGTCGTGGACTCAACTGGTAAAGCAAACGATATATTTAGACGAATCCAAGTCCGAGTACCTTTGTATGATATACCCGGGCATGAGCCATTTGGTTTATCAGTAGCTGACTCTATATGTAAACGATTGGTTGCCGCCCCGCCAGTAGGAGGCGTAGGAGGCACGGCAATTTTGGCTCCTGCATTTATGCCAGCTGGGTCTTGTAATATAGATTAGTTCTTGGTTTTACCGTGGAACTGTTCGTGTACTTTCTTGAGGTGCGGGTCGGTGACATGGGTGTATATTTGGGTTGTAGCAATGTTACTATGGCCCAGCATGGCTTGAACGGACCTAAGGTCTGCGCCGTTCATCAACAGATCAGTAGCAAAGCTGTGCCTCAGCGTATGCGGGCTGACATGCTTGGTTATGCCTGCAAGCAGGGCATAACGGGCAACGAGTCTTTGGACGCTGCGAGCCGTCAGGCGGTAGAAATTACCGTCTAAACTTACTTTTTTAGCTCCGCTCATGCGCATAAATAGCGGTTTAGAGTTATCCTGCCGCCTAGATATTAACTTTTCAAGCCAATCTGCGGCTTCTTGGCTAATAAAAATCGGCCGGTCTTTTTGTCCCTTGCCGCGAACCATGAATTCTTTGCGTTTTAAATTAACATGATCCCGGTCAAGTCCGACCAACTCTGATACACGTAGGCCACTCGAGAAAAGCAACTCCAATATTGCCCGGTCCCTAAGCCCTGTTAATAAGCTAGTGTCAGGTTGGGCAAATAAGCGGTCTAACTCTTCGGGATTTAAGAATGTAACTTGTTTGCGGACAACCTTAGCCAGCTCGACTTTATCGGGTGCAAGGGCAGGGATGTCGCGTTTGACGCAGTACTTTAAAAAACTGCGTAGGGCGATAAGGTGATAATTCTGCGTGTTCTTCTGTAGTTCGTCCGATACATTGGTCCCAAGCCGATTAAGCCATAGCCGCCATTTTCTAAGTAGTTCAGAATCGATCTGAGAGATTTTTATATCGTCACCGGCAAAGTCCAGTAGTCGAGTAAGGTAGTGGTCGTAGTTCTGGATAGTCTTTTGAGAGCGGTTTTGCTCTATTTCCAGGTATTCCAAAAAGTCCGTCTTAAGTTTGCTTACAAGCATACCTAGTAGTAGACTTTCTGCAGGATTAAATCAGTTGACAATTGTTCTCTTAGCATACGGCGTAAAGCTCTTTTACCTGCCGAAGATTTAAGGTAATGTTCACGGCGACGAGCATCATCTTCGTTTAGGTGTGCTTCATAATATAATAGTTCCCAGGGGATATAAGGCTTGGTGGAGCGATTTAATCCTTTATTATGTACTGTTAAGCGCTTTTTTAAGTCATGCGTAAAGCCTACATATAGATTTCCATTTATAGTAGAACGCAAAAGATATACGTAATAGAACATTGCAGAAAGCTCACTACTAGGCATAATCTTATTCTAAAGCATAGCTAACAGATGTAAAGCTGAGTAATATAAGTGTTCAATCCCGTATCTGTTAGAGTTATGAAAAACTGCTTTTATCTGGTACAATGACTCTTAAGTTAAACGGGAAACAAGATGGAACGCACTCTGATAATATTGAAACCCGATGCTGTTAAAAGAGGCATTATTGGTGATATACTTTCACGCTTTGAACGTGTAGGCCTAAAAATTGTCGGTGCCAAGATGCTGAGACCCGATCAAGAGCACTATCACCATCACTATGAAGGCATAAGCAAAATGGTCTCACGGCGCGGCCAGAAAGCTTTTGATGTTACTTTAGAAATGATGCAAGAAGGACCCGTTATCGTCATGGTGCTAGAAGGCATAGAGGCAGTGTCTCTTGTACGTAAAATGGTAGGCACTACCGAACCTAAATCCGCACAGCCCGGTACCATACGGGGCGACTACGCACACATCAGCTTTGTACATGCCGATAAGGAGAGCATCGGCACACCCAATATTATTCACGCCTCAGGCGATGAAAAGGAAGCAGAAGCAGAGATCGCCCACTGGTTCAGCGATAGCGAACTTTTCGACTATGAAACCGTCTACGAAGTCTACACTCTAGCAAAATCGCGTAAAAAGTAATAAGTCATTCGCTAAATTACAGTTTTACGGTGTAAAATAGCTGTGTTGACGAGCCCCTGTAGTTCAATGGATAAAATAACTCCGTCCTAAGGAGAAGCTCTAGGTTCGAATCCTGGCAGGGGCACCAACTTTTAAAAATGAGCAACGAAGCTGGTTATTAAAAGTTGGTCCGCAGGATTCGAACCGGTAGGCATGTGTAGCCAGTGGCTGCACATGTTTTCTATGCTTGCCTCAGCGAATGGATTAATCCATGAGCGCATAGATGACATGCGAATCCTGGCAGGGGCACCATCATATTGCATTCTGGTACCCATAAAGCAAAACCTATACAATACTCTTATGGCAAAACCCGGCCCTGTACAGTACTTTAAGGAACAATTCGAAGACGAAGAGGTATTGCTGGTATTCCGTAAACACCCGGTTGTCATGCGGCGCGGGCTTATCTATTCTTCAGTTGCAATTCTTTTGGGCACAGTACCATCACTTATCAAACCTGAATTCAGCTGGTTTTTTGGAGGGCTAGGAGCAGGCTTTTTACTTGCTATAATAGTATTTTTCCCTTTCTGGGTCAGCTGGTACTACAGCGTGTACATTATAACCAACCAGCGCATGATTCAAATTACGCAAAAGGGAATGTTCCACCGTAGTATGGTTGGGCTGGGCCTTAATCAGATTCAAATGGTAAATTACGAAATCGGTGGCTTCCAGGAGACACTGCTGGGGTTTGGTACAATAATGATACAGACTTTCGTCGGGAGCCTAACTATTCATGAAGTACATCATCCGGCAAAGATCCAGAAGGAACTACTACATATATTAAGGGACTTAGGAATTGATGCTAGTACGTCTCCAATGGGAGCGGTCGAAGCTGCAAATGGAGCATTAGAGGAAACAGAATGAAAAAACGTTTGAAAAAATTACGAGATGCGGCCGGTATGCCCTTTAGGAAATTGCGCCGCAAGGACAAAGATGTCTTAGAAAACACAAAAGTCTCCATGATTACCAATGACACTATAGCTGAGCACCGTGAGGAAGTCTTGGCAGGTGCTCGTAAGTATATTTATCCGCTGCAACACTCGAAGCATCGCATAGTAATACTTTCATCTGTCATTTTTGCAGTAACTGTCATTGCTTTTTCGGTTTATTCGCTGCTTTCATTGTACCGTTTTCAGACAACGTCAACATTTATGTACCGGGTGACTCAGGTTATTCCTTTTCCGGTCGCAAAAGTTGACAATAAGTTTGTAACCTATGAGAATTATTTGTTCGAACTTCGCCATTACATACATTACTATCGTACTCAACAAAAGCTTAGTTTTGACACCGATGAGGGCAAACAAGAACTAAAAGACTTTAAAAAACAGGCCATGGACCGGGTTATAAATGACACATTTGTTAAACAACTAGCTGAAAAAAACGGCGTGCAAGTTACAAATCAGGAAGTAGACCGCGAAATAGCAGTGTTAAGGCAGCAGAACAGGCTAGGTACCAACGATAAAGTTTTCGAGGATGTGCTCAGAGATTTCTGGGGTTGGTCACTTAGTGATTTCCGGCGCTCAGTACGTCAGCAACTACTGGCTCGGAAAATAGTCAGCAAGCTGGATAATAGCGCGCACGATCGGGCGGAAGCGGCGCTGTCGGCCACAAGGGCAGGGAGAGAATTCGCGGATGTAGCAAAAGAATATTCGGATGATACTTCAACCAAGGAAACAGGGGGGGATTACGGGATTGTCATAGATGAATCAAGCCGCGACGTTGCCGCAAAAGTAACTGAGGTTATTTTCAATCAGGAGGCAGGGAAAGTGTCGGAGATTATTGATACCGGCTACTCACTGGAAATTATTAAGACATTGTCATTCGAAGGTGATAAGGCCCGCGCCGCTCACATCCAGATTAATTTCAAGGACATAAGTGAATACATCATGCCTCTTCAAGAAGCCCAGACGCCACGGTATTGTTTAAAAGTATAGTAATCTTCCCGGTAAGAAAATGATTTCTGGTGGTTAAACGCCTGACAGATGAGGATTAATCGCTTAGTTTTGCTATCCATAACGGACAAAGTCTGGAACTATTTTTGTCTAATTATTTCCAGCAAGCCACGAGCTGCTTCTAATGCATTAGGCTGAACGTCGGGACTTTGCTCAAGCAATTCAAGACTCATAACTATGTCTGCCTTGCTACGTTCTATTTCGCCGCCCTTTAGATATATAACCAGGTCTTTTTGATCTTCACCCGTTGAGAGTTGACTGTGCACATCAAGAAAAGTAGTTAATTGGCTTTCAGCTTTAGTATTTATTCCAGTCGAAGATAGAGCATCGCGAGCCGTAGCTATTTGTAGCCTACCTTGAAGAAACAACTCATCTGGACCAAGTTCTCGCATAATAAAAACACTATACAATTATATCTGTATAGTGTAAATATCTGGCGGGGCCGACCGGATTCGAACCGGCGATCTCCTCCGTGACAGGGAGGCATGTTAGGCCTCTACACCACGGCCCCTCGTCGGATGTTGCGCCATTACCTCGTTTTGCCCTAAAGTGCAAAAGCTTCGGCTTATGGCTTGCATCCTCCTCTCGAATTTGCTATTCCTCTAGCAAATTCGGAAAGACATCTAAACATGGAACTTGGTCGGTTCCTCCTCTCGGTTTCAAGAATCCTCTCTTGAAACCGGAAAGACCAACAGACCAAGCCGTCTCCTCTCAGTTGCCCGAACGGCCGGCAAGTGGTCTGGTTCGATCAACTGGGTTAGCTTCAAAGAACAAAAAAGCTTGGAACGCTATGTCCAAGCAAATACGCCTGTCACTACGTTTCAAATAATTCTATCAGAACAGGGGTAATAACGCAAATACCCGTAATACCTAATTGCAAAACCAGCGTTTAGCACAGAAAATATTGCTTAATCAATTTATTGCAAAGAGTACAAACCGCTAAAATCTGAAGGACTCTGGTATAATTGCCCCTGTTCATTACGTGATACGCCGGAGTAACTCAGTTGGTAGAGTAGCTGTTTCGTAAATAGCAAGTCGTGGGTTCGAGTCCCATCTCCGGCTCCAGGTTTGTCTTTGCCGGCTTTGCGAGAGGATTCGCAAAAGCCGAATAGCGAAGAGACCTTAGCTCAGTAACCTAACCATTACGCCTCGACGCGGGTATCGTATAACGGCTATTATCATCCTTCCAGAAGGATAAAACGAGGGTGAGAAGTGCCAGCGGCACTTCGCAAGGCCGGAAGCCCTGCGTGGCTTGGCAGCCACCAGAGCTGAGGCGGGGTCGCAAAATTTTTCTGATAGAAAAATATCTGTGACCGACTCGGAGTCGAACCAGGTATAAACTTTAACGCGCGGGTATCGTATAACGGCTATTATGTATCCTTCCCAAGGATAAAACGAGGGTTCGACTCCCTCTACCCGCACCATATAATACTATCCAGCTTGTTTGGGTAGTATTATATGTCTGAGTTAGAGAAAGCCAACTGCTTGGCTTTCGTAGGGAGTCGAACAGCCGGAGCCATGTCTGAGTTTGCTCCTTAAAGGAGCAAGGCGAAGACGGCGAGGCGGGCCAGCAAGCATTTTTCGTCAGATAAAATGACTTGTGGGTCGAACTCTCCCTCTACCCGCACCAGTAGAGAGCAAAAATGGGTCGCTTGTGGTTAATAATATTGTTCGCTTCAACACCCAGGGTCAGCTATAATGAGAACTAATTCTTATGACAATTCCAAGCAGATATTTTCATAACCGTTCGGTGTTGTTGCTGCTCATTATTAACAGCATCCTGCTGGTGATAGGCGTGCTACTGATACTCTTTAGGTTGGATTCCGATACAACCACAAGTTATATCCTAGAATACCGAGCGAATCTGGTTATAGGAGACTACAAAATAGGCTCGAGCCTGGATATGGCCGGCTTTATATTTTTCATGTTAATTAACTTCTTTTTATCAATAATCTTAAGCCTTAGGACATTCGGGTTGCGTAAACATGTGGCAGTCATGATTTTAGGGATCTCCAGTCTTATCACGCTATTAACTATAATTGTTAGCAATGCTTTGATGGCTCTGAGATGAAAAATCTGGAGATACCCTATGCTGAAGAACGAAACTGGAAATACAGGTTCTGGGAAATAGTACCGGGTGCCCTCAGCTGGACTATATTACTCATGCCATTTATATTAAGTATTTTTAATCCGACGCTTTTTGCAATCTTTATCATCGCTTATCTACTAGTGTGGTTTATTAAAGGCATAGTGATGAGTCTTCGTTCCGTACAAGGCTACAGATTACTCACTCGTCAGCAGAACCTAAACTGGGAGTTATTACTTGATGACTTGGAGGCGAAAGAACTAACTCACCCACACGGTAAGAACCCTAAGTGGCATATCAATAACCTTGAGCGCCTAAAGGACTTTCCGCTTTTCTGCCGCCCAAGTGAGCTATACCACACCGTTATTATTGCTACTTATAACGAAAGTCGTGATACGCTCGAACCCACTATTCAGTCTGTATTAAAGTCAAAATATGACATGAAAAAGGTAATTCTTATTCTAGCCTACGAAGAGCGTGGTGGGACTGAGGTAGAATCCCAGGCTAAAGCTTTGATAAGCGAGTACGCGCAGTATTTTAAGCATGCGGAAGCAGTTAAGCATCCTAATGATATACCTGGTGAAGTCATAGGCAAGGGAGGCAATATAACTTTTGCCGGCCGTGTACTGCAAAAATATCTGGCTAGCGAGCACACAGATCCAGGACATGTGGCAGTAACGACCCTGGATGCCGATAACCGCCCCCACCCATGGTATCTGGCTGCTCTGACATATACTTTTTGTAGTACAGAAGATCCCAGGTATGTCTCGTACCAGCCAATACCCCTATTTCTGAACAATATCTGGGATGCACCCTCCATGATGCGCGTAATCGCTACAGGCAACTCATTTTGGAATATAGTACTGAGCTTGAGGCCGCATATGCTGCGTAACTTCAGCTCTCATGCTCAAAGCATGCAAGCGCTGATAGACACAGATTTTTGGAGTGTACGGACAATTGTAGAAGACGGACATCAGTACTGGCGCACTTATTTCCGCTTTAACGGCAAGCACGAGGTATATCCAATATTCATACCAATTTACCAAGATGCCGTATTAGCTAGTACTTATCGTAAGACTCTTAAGGCTCAGTTCATCCAAATCCGCCGCTGGGCTTGGGGAGCGAGCGACATAGCATATGCTGCCCATATGGGCTTTAGAAGAGGTAACAAGGTGCCAAAGCTGGAATTCTTAATGAAATTCATGCGACTTATGGAAGGGCATGTATCCTGGGCGACTGCTTCGCTCTTAATACTTGTCGCACCGCTTATCCCGGTCGTAATTCAGCCCGAGAATTTTGTCGCCAATCAGTTGCCGCGGCTTGCCAGCACCATTCAGACCGTCGCTTTGGTAGGTATTTTTGTTAGTCTACTTTTAAGCTTAAAATTCTTGCCTCCACGGCCCGAACGCTATAAACGGCACCGCAATGTCTTCATGGTCTTGCAATGGGCGCTACTGCCGGTTACGACCATTATGTATAACACCTTGGCGGCTATCTATTCTCAGACACGTTTGATGTTTGGCAAGTACCTCGGTAAATTCGACGTAACTGAGAAGGCAGTCAAAAAGTAGGGTCAGCGGTAATAAGTTAATCTGCCATTATCTGTACTGAACGATTTACGCTAGAACATTTTCAGAGCTTTTTGGTGGTAGGCTTTGTAAGTAGTAGCGGCCAGCGGGTCAAATCGCCTTAAAGTTTCATAGGATACTTTGGCAAGATCTTCAGTTAGTAAGTAGCCTTTAGAGGCTAATTTGTTATGCAACAGGCGGCCAATTACTGTTTCGGTTAAGGCAGTTGAACTATTGAGGGAGTCCGGGCGATGGCCTAGAGATTTATAAATGCTTAAAAATAATTTGTCCCGCATAAAAGGCTGTAACTTATGTTCTGCACACGACTCAACTAGTAGTGCTGCTGTATAGTCAGGCCTTTCAAGAGTAGTAAATTGTGCGACGCATACTTCACAGCCCCTGCGACGCCATACAGAAGGGTTGCGTGCCTTTGGCCGAGAGTTAAGGACTCTAGTTTCACATCCGCAATATATACAAACCATGTCAACATATTGTCATAACGCTATATATATTACCAGTGGAAAACAATTAAAATATTGGGGATAAACAAAAACCGCGAACAAATTCGCGGTTTTTAATTTTCCACCTCTGTTACAAATTCACGTTTGTTTAAGCTCGTTGCCTACGCAGACGTTGCTTAACGGGTTTACCTTTGAGTAGCTCTTCGTAGAACAACTTAAAGCCGTCAAGCGAGATTGGTTGAGATTCACTCACCAAAAACTCCCGATTAACACGCTTATGTTAACATAAAAGACAAATAAAGTCAATGATTATGCTATAATTACATCATAATGAGCGAAAAACAAATGTGTTTAATTTTCTGAAAAATGTGTAATTGCACGAAGTATAATTAACACCTGTGAGCGACGTAAAAACTACATTTTTTGAACAAAAGTCTGTTAACCATGATGGGAGCCGTATGGGAATTCTACATACTAGACGAGGTGACGTAAAAACACCGACTTTCATGCCCGACGGGACGCGAGGAGTGGTTAAAAGTCTGACAGCTGAACAGGTTAAATCCACAGGAGTCGACATCGTACTTGCTAATACCTACCATTTACACCTGCAGCCAGGTGAAAAAGTAGTGCAAAAGCTTGGTGGGTTGCATGAGTTTGGTAAGTGGCAGGGACCGATTTTGACTGATTCGGGCGGGTTTCAGGTGTTTTCTTTAAGCAAACTACGCAAAATTACCGAAGAAGGTGTGACATTTAAGCATCCAGTCACTGGCGAGATGCGCCTATTGACCCCAGAGACTTCTATGCAGATTCAACTTGCGCTCGGCAGCGATATGATTGTTGCCTTTGATCACCTCACCGGGCTAGACGAAACCTCTATTAAAGACACGCATGAGGCATTTGAGCGGACGCACCGCTGGCTGGAGCGCTGTATAACTGAATACAATCGGCTTACGGCCGATATGCCCCCTGAGGAGCGGCCGATACTGTTCGGCGTAGTTCAAGGTGGCTTAGACAAAAACTTGCGCAAAAAGAGTCTGGAAATCGTCCAGGCGAGCGGCGTTGCCGGCATCGCCATCGGCGGGCTGTCGGTGGGTGAATCCAAAGAAGAGATGTATAAAATCCTTGAACACCTGGCGCCTTTGTATGACGATTCTGGGCGACCGCGGTTTCTGCTGGGCGTAGGTGCCCCGCCCGATATCCGCTACGCCATCGAACACGGCATCGATATGCTGGATTGCGTGCTACCGACGCGTAACGCCCGCCACGCCACGGTGTGGGTTGAAGGTGACAAGAAGCTGCATCTGACGAACGCCCAATATATAGAGGACGCCGGCCCGATTGACGAAAGCTGCGATTGCTATACCTGTAAATCCGGATACAGCAAAGGATTCCTGCGGCACCAGTTCAAGGTGAGCGAACCACTGGCTGGCAGTCTGTGCAGCATCCATAACCTGCGCTACTTGCAGCGCATCTGCGAGGGTTATCGTGATTAATAATGAACTTATCCGCGGCACCTTGGATTATGAATGGGAAACTGGGTCTGAAGGCGGATATTGGTCTATTGTCGATAAGGACAGTCTTCTCATTGCACCCATTTCACACGGCGTTTTTGCCGGTACTAAGGTATTTGCTAAGGACAATATTGAACGAAGAGGTAGAGTGCTCTCTGCTATGAATCCGGACGGCAGCGAGTTCGTGATCGCGCATGCTGGCGATGTCGTGCAGGCTTTTATAGAGTGGGAAGATGGTGAACAGGAGTTGATGATGTCATCAGATCTGACGCAGCAATCAATTAGTTTCGATGGGATATGGGAGGTTAAGGACGGGGATTATCTGACGGTGTACGAAAAAATCATGCCAGCACGGGTTGCTTGGGAGGGGCTGGTCAAGTTTCTTCGCAAAGACCCTGACACCTATGAGGAACTGGATCCGCCATACGTACAGGAGTCGGCCGATCCAACGATATGGAGGCACTGGTTCTTGTATGCATATCCTGCAACCCTAATGCGCCCCACGGGGTTTATCCGTCCAAAGTCTATTCCGCCAATTACTGGGTTACGACGTCAAAAACCCAAAGAATAAGCCGGTGTCACACCATCAATTGAAAAAAAGCGGCAAATAAGGTATATTCTAATCTGTTAGGAGGGCTCTTAGCTCATTTGGCTAGAGCGCCACATTGACGTTGTGGAGGTGATAGGTTCGAATCCTATAGGGCCCACCAAAAAGACATCTAAATTGCCAGGTGTCTTTTTCTATATGACAGTTAAATGCGTACCGATTTAGAAATACGAACAAACTGTCGCAATTATAATTTTTGCGACGACTGTACGTATATGAATATTCATATCATGGAATGAATAGAGAGAGTATAAGTAGATATACACACTATCCACAGGGCAGAAGCCAAAAATAGCTAAAAACCTGAAATAAGTACTAGCACTATGATGCTAGTACGTGTATAGTAGCTGTTAGGTGAAGTTTTGCGATGTGTTTGTGATACAATACATCACGAGCCATGACGTGGAATTCACCAGCCACCGAGCTCCGTCGGCCAACAGAACGTACGTTAACGTGAGGTCAACAAGTCTCTAGAGTATAGAGAGAAGTCCGGTGGAACCGTCCTGAACCTTTAATCATCTACACATATCTGCACCCCTGGTGCCGTACCTTATCAACAGATGATTAAATGGCTTTCAGGTCCCGAGACGCGCTACAAATAGATTTGAGTGTATTTGCGAGAGCATTCAAAACCTATTGTTATGGCGCGTCTTTTAATTTGTCGGACTTTTTGCTCGGCACATTTTGGCTATGCAACTTCGTGCCGCTGTCACCGTACACTAAAGTACGGCTCGGTTACGGTACTCGTTACAGCACTCAAACTGCACTCGAGCAAAACGCCCGCCTAGTTTATTAATATTAAGGAGAATGATTTATGGAAAACAAAGATGATTTATATCCAATGCGGCATTCTTTAGCACATATTATGGCAGCGGCTATAAGGCGCCAGCACGAAGAGGTCAAGCTAGGTATCGGCCCGGTTGTTGAGCATGGGTTTTATTATGATATTGATCTAGATAACAAGAAGTTATCTGAGACAGATTTTCCCGCAATCGAAGAAGAAATGCGTAAAATTATATCTGAGGATCAACCGTTTGAGCGGAATATGAAGAGTATTGAGGAAGCTGTTAACTGGTCGAAAGAAAGCAATCAGCCGTACAAAGAGGAACTCTTGAATGATTTGAAGCGGGCGGGGACTACAGTTGCTAAAGATCTAAGCCCAGATGAATTTGGGACTATCACCGAAGGTAATACGCTAGTAGACGAAGTTTCTTTCTATACGAATGGTGATTTTACTGATTTATGTCGTGGGCCACATGTCAGCTCAACTAAGAAAGTTGGGGCATTCAAATTAATGCGGATTGCCGGAGCCTATTGGCGGAGCAAAGAGGGTAATCCTCAGATGCAGAGGATTTACGGCGTAGCTTTTGCAACTCAGAAGGAGCTAGAAGAATATATGAGTATGCTCGAAGAGGCCAAAAAGCGTGACCATCGTAAATTAGGACAGGAACTGGATCTATTTATCTTCTCTGAAATGGTAGGTTCTGGCTTACCATTATTCACGCCTCGGGGGACAGTCTTAAGAGAGGAGCTAACAGCATTTTCTAATGAGCTGCGTCAATCAAAAGGCTTTTCCAAGGTGTGGGTGCCGCATATGACCAAAAGTGACCTATATAAGGCTAGCGGTCACTGGGATAAATTTGGAGACGAGCTTTTCTTAGTTAAAAGCCAGGAAACTAGCGATGAACTGGTATTAAAACCCATGAACTGCCCGCACCACACCAGGATTTATGCCTCCAAGCAGAGAAGCTACCGTGATTTGCCGATTCGCTACCTCGAAACCACTACTATATATAGAGATGAAAAGACCGGCGAACTCGGAGGCCTGAACCGGGTTCGTTCAGCTACACAAGATGACAGTCATGTTTTTTGCCGGCCCGATCAGATCGAGGACGAGATACGTAGTTTGCTTGAATCAGCAAGAGAGCTATATGAGGCCGTTGGCATGAGTCTCAGGGTGCGACTTTCCTATCGAGATGAGAGCAATGCATATTTAGGGTCGGAAGAACTGTGGCAACGAGCACAACAACAGTTAAAGTCAGCCGTAGAATCCAATAGCTTAGAATACTTTGAAATGAATGGTGAAGCAGCCTTTTATGGCCCAAAAATCGACTTCATGGTTACTGATGCCATAGGGCGAGAGCATCAGTTAGCTACTGTGCAGTTAGATTTTGTCCAGCCTGAGAGGTTCGGCCTTTTTTATATAGATACAGATGGCAGTGAGCAGCAACCTGTCATGATCCACTGCGCACTCTTAGGTTCGATAGAACGCTTCTTATCAGTCTATATAGAGCACACGGCAGGCAAATTCCCGGTCTGGGTTGCACCAGAACAAGTGCGGGTTGCGAGTGTTAATCAAGAAGAGAAAACACTTGAGTTTGTGGCAGAAATTCTTAGTAAAGCCCAAAAACTAGGGTTACGAATTGGTTGTGATAATAACAATGAGTCAGTAGGCAAAAAAATCCGTCTAGCAGAAAACATGAAAGTTCCATATACGATTGTAATAGGCGAAAAGGAAATAGAAACAGGGGAAGTGACCCCTCGCATCCGCAAAGATATGGAGGTCCAATCGCCTAGCTCCATCAGTATTGATAACTTCTTCCAAACAGTCGCTAATGAAGCAAAATCCCGGGTCAGTAAGTCCAGCCTATGACGGATAATAGTTTCCGCAACATGGTGGAAACGGTCGTCTCCCAGATCCCTAAAGGGAGGGTAATGACCTACGGGCAAATAGCAGCTTTATGCGGTAATGCCCGGGCGGCAAGAATAGTCGGTGGTATCGCTCACTTTGGTGATCCGACCCTACCATGGCAAAGAGTAGTTAATAAGCAAGGGGGCTTGGCCTCAGGCTATCCTGGTGGGCGGCTGGGTCACAAAGAGCATTTGGAATCCGAAGGAGTTAAAGTGCATGGTACGGAAGGGAATTACCGGGTGGGTGTAAAGGAGTTGTTATGGTGCCCCCACAACTTGTAGTAATAGTCGGCGAGACAGCTAGTGGCAAAAGCGCTTTAGCGCTGGAAATTGCCAAGAAGTATAATGGTGAAATTATATGTGCTGACTCCAGAACTGTTTATAAAGGAATGGACATTGGAACGGCAAAGCCAAGCACACTTGAACGGTCAGAGGTAAAGCACCATTTACTGGATATATTAGAGCCAAGCGAGCCTTTTACAGCTGCGAATTTTAAAAATCTTGCCAATAAGGCAATAGTGGACATAGTTTCGAAAGGCAAGCTGGCGATTATGGTCGGTGGGACTGGTTTATACATAGACGGAGTTATATTTAATTATGCATTTTTACCCCCCGTGCCTACGGAAGAGCGGGAAACACTACAAAAGCTTAGCGTCGCACAATTACAAGAAATATTAAAAACAGAAAAAATACCGCTTCCATTAAATAAAAAAAATCCACGGCACCTAATAAGGGCGATTGAAACCAATGGCGCGATCGCAGTTAAAAATGGTTTAAGAAAAAACACGATTATTTTGGGTATTCGTAACAACAATCAATTATTGGAAGATACAATAATACAACGCACTAAAACCATGTTTGAACACGGTTTAGAGCGCGAAGTTCAAGATCTTGCTAATAAGTATGGCTGGGACGCACCCGGTATGAGTGCAGTAGGGTATCATGAGTGGTTTACTTATTTTGTTCGTAAAAATGATTTAGACCAGACCAAGCAGTTAATCCAGCAACACACTCTTCAGTATGCTAGAAGGCAACGCACTTGGTTCCGTAGAAACCCACATATAGCCTGGGTACAAAATAAACAAGAAGCTATACAATTGGTAGAGACTTTTTTACAACATAAGTAGACATGAATTAATTAATTAACCCCTATTATTTGCAAAGTATGTTAAGCTATAAGCATGGTTGAGCAACTATTTGGATCGAAGACTCGAGTCAAGCTACTGAGGTTGTTTTATAGCAATCCAAACCGTTCATTTTATGTTCGAGAAATAACTAGGAAGATAGACGAGCAAATAAATTCAGTAAGACGTGAGCTTTCCAACTTGCTCAGCATTGGCATCATTTCGTCCGATACCACAAACAATCGTTTGTATTATGAAGTCAATCAATCCTATGAGTTCTACCAGCCACTTGGGCTTATTTTCGGTGGTGTCGAATTACCAGCTGAGGCCAAGGATGAAGTCGCTCCGCCGCCAAAAGCCCAGTCTAAAGATCCGATGCTTGTAGAACTTTCACAAATCGGAAACATTGAACTGGCGATTTATACAGGCCAGTTCACCCGCGATGAAACCAGCGGTATTGATATGCTGATTGTAGGAGATGTGAATCAGACCAAGCTTCAGAAGTTCATGCAGCTGCTTGAAGAGCAGGAGAAGAAAGAAGTACGGTATGTTGTTATGGGTATCAGCGAGTTTACGTATCGCCGTCAGGTAAAGGACCGCTTTATCACTACGGTCTTAGCGGCCAAGAATCAAGTATTAATAGATAAGAAACAGTTAGTAGAAGAGGAGTAGGCAACATGGAGCTTCAATACTTTGGAGGCAATTGTATTAGTATATCAATGAAACAGGCAACTATTGTTATTGATGATAATCTTGAGGCGTTAGGCCTTAAGAGCGTCATGAAGCCGGATTCTATAGCTCTTTATACATCCGAGGTACCGGTGTTGTCGCAAGCCCGCCTTGTTATTTCCGACCCAGGCGAGTATGAAGTTTCGGGAATCTCTATCTTCGGTATCGCCGCTCGTGGCCATATGGATGAAACTGACAAGCAGACAGCTACTATATATAAGATACAGTTTGATGATTTACGAGTAGCAGTAATCGGCCACATCCATCCGGATCTGACCGAAGACCATCTGGAGGAGATTGGTACTATAGATATCCTTATAACCCCAGTCGGCGGTAACAGTTACACTCTGGATGCGATAGGTGCATTACAAATAATTAAGAAAATAGAGCCGAAGCTAATCATACCGACCCATTATGATGACTCGAAGATTAAATATCCGGTTCCTCAGCAGTCGCTGGCTGAAGCGCTTAAAGGTTTGAGCATGGAACCAAAAGAAACCTTGGCGAAATTCAAACCTAAGCCCGCCGACTTTGGCGAAGCCGCCCAGCTTATCATTCTTGAACGCCAGTAAGTACAGCTATTAGCTTATAGCTGAAAGTAAAAAAAAGAGCCACATGAGCCCGCTGGTTACTAAGAATTAATTGTTTGCATTTGCGAGTGTACCACAAGGCGCCAATGACTAACGATTCTTAGGTTAAGATTTTGGATGTAGCACGAGGCGGCAGTGAAGCATGGACTGAGCCGTATCTAAATACGGTGAAGGAACCCTGGAACTGGCAACGAAGTGAAACGCCAAAAGCTTAAACCAAGAGGCCTTTTTTCTTGAGGGTGCGGATAGCTTGCGTACTAAGTTTCATAGTCACTTTTTTGCCATCAACGGTGAAAGTCTTGGTCTGCAGGTTAGGTTTCCAGACTTTTTGGGTATGGCGCTGCGAAAAGCTCACGTTGTGGCCGTATTGTTTGCCTTTGCCGGTTAATTCACAGCGCTGCATTTTAATCCTTACATTAGTTATATCGTTGATTCAGGGGGTAATTGTATCTGTTTTTGGGAAAAAGGTCAAGAGGTTAGAGCGGCTGGCTGGTATAATATTAGCTAAGATGTTTGATAATTTATCGGCTGTTCAATTGCTCGTTGTATTCGGATCATTACTGATTGGTATGACGGTGCATGAAGCTATGCATGCCTTTGCAGGCCATTGGTTGGGTGATTCTACAGCCTTTGAAGAAGGGCGTTTAACCTTAAACCCATTAAAACACATCGATCTTTATACAACGGTTCTTTTGCCTATGATACTGATCCTTTTCGGTCTTCCACCGATATTTGCGGCTAAGCCAGTACCTTTCAACCCTAACCGTGTCCGTTATGACGAGTTTGGTGTTGCATTAGTAGGTTTAGCAGGGCCGTTCACTAATCTTGCCATGGCCTGTATTGCGGGCTTGATATTCCGGCTGGTGCCGATTGCCAGCAATGGTATTTCGGATGCGTTGGTTATATTTACACTGATTAACGTCGGACTGTTCGTATTCAATATGATTCCATTCCCACCACTGGATGGTTCTAGGTTACTCTACGCTTTTGCTCCCGAACCGTTGCAACGGGTTATGCGCTCGATTGAGGGGTTTGGGTTTGGAGCCATTCTGCTCTTTATATTCATTATCTATCAGTTCGTAGCACCGGTGGTGGGCGCAGTTATGGAAGGAATTTTGCGGATTATAGTAGGTATAGGCTAGCCGGCAAGTCCTTGGGTATGAGACAATACCAGTAGGCTGGGAATAGCCAACTATATGATAATCTGAATACTTATCATATGGGAGCTCAAGATTTTTGCAGGCCGTGGCCGGCAAGTGCGAGCACCCACCTAGAGCTAAACACTCCAGGTTGTCAGTGTTGGCCCCAGCCCTATGCATCACGCTAGCATCGTTTCGAGCAAAGCTCGAAGCCGAGCTAGCGTTTTTGGTGTTATGCGGCTGTTAAAGCCTGCGCTACTCCCTCACCGTATTTAAATATGGCTCGGTCCGTTGCTCATTTTAAAACCACTTAACACCAAATGCATAGGGCTGGACGTCCGTGGTGTTTATAAGAGGTAGATACGGTATAATTGCATTTAGTTAATATTTTGACAGGATGTAGTTGAGGCTTATTGGGAAGAGCAGCCCGAGGTCTGTGGCTTTAACAATCAGCCAAACCAGACAGTTAGTTTGCCGTTTGGAGGATTGAGAAGAGGAACAGACCAAAAAGTAAAGCTTTGAAACTTTTGTTTCAAAACAAGCTAAAAGGTCGAGTTCCTACGACAGGGTATAGCTTAGTTGGTAAAGCGCCGGGCTGGGGGTCCGGAGACCGGAGGTTCAAGTCCTCTTACCCTGACCATGCAAAAGCCCGACCTTTGATTCTGAAATAACAGCAAGAACTTCTATTTCAGAATTTTATGGTCGGCTTTTGCTTTTTGAGGCCAAAGAATCTTCTTTTTGGCCGGTAAATTGAAGTGGCTCATCCAAGAACTGTTAACTGTTAGCTGTATACTGTAAAATATCCTTTATGTGGAAAAAACAAAACAACCAGCTTTATAAAGAGTTTAGCTTCAAGGATTTTGATGCGGCCTTTGCTTTTATGGTGGAAGTTGCCAAAGTTGCGCAGCGGCTAAACCACCATCCTCGTTGGTTGAACGAATGGAACAAGGTCCAGTTCTGGCTGTACAGCCACAGTGCAGGGGCTATTACGCCCCAAGATGAGGCCTTGGCGGGAGAAATCGATATGGTATTCGAGCACCAAAAACTAGCCGAACAAAACGCGCCATTACCAAAATTAAAAGAGATAAAAATCTTTGCTGATGGTGGCTCGAGAGGCAACCCCGGGCCCTCGGCTGGCGGCTATGTTATCTTGGATATGGACGATAATGTTGTAAAAAGAAACGGCAAGTATTTAGGCATTACAACCAATAACCAAGCCGAATACCATTCCATTAAAGGTGGCCTGGAAGCCGCTGTTGCCATGGGTGCTAAAGTAGCCCATGTCTATATGGACAGCATGCTGGTTGTTAATCAGATGAAGGGCGTGTATAAGGTGAGAAATCGTGATTTGTGGCCGATTCATCAGGCTATTAAGACGCTTGTAACTTCTTTTGAACGCATTAACTTTACCCATGTGCCAAGGGAAATGAATAAACTAGCCGATGCTATGGTAAACGAGACGCTCGATTCGGTAAAAGATAAGTAACAAAATGACCGCCTATTTCAGGCGGCCATTATGATGTAGGCCAGATGATCTATAAGCCGGGTTCTGTTTAGAACTAGCCCAGGCCTGCACATTTAGCAAATAGCAGGTCCAAGCTTCATGCTGTACCTATCGTGCGTCAACATATCTTTAGATATGCCTCTTTACGATAAGTTCAACCTAAAACTCGTCAGCAACTATTTTGCTTTTTAATGTTCAGACCAGGGCCAGCTCCTGCTAATCATCTATCTAGGCTTAGGATTGCTCCTAAGCTCAAGCGGTTTTTGTTGACGAGCCCCGGCGGGAAACCTTGATGGGACTTATCTCCTTGCAGCGGACAGGGTTTACCTCTTCTACACGTCACCGTGCAGAACTGTGGGCTCTTACCCCACTCGTTTCATCCTTACCGTCAGCGCTCCGCCCTGACAAGTCGAAAGTTTGCAAAGTATAAAGTTTGAAAGTCATATGAATTTCAAACTTTAGGAACTTTTAACTTTTTAACTTGCCGGTGCGAAGCACGGCGGCGGTATCGTTTCTGTGGCACTTTCCCTGAGGTTACCCTCGGTTGCCGTTAACAACTGTCTTTCCCTACGCTGCCCGGACTTTCCTCTCGCGTATAAACGCGGGCGATTAGCCGAACATCTGACAACCATATTATAGCATAAACAGATTAAAAAGGGAGTTATTTTTCAGCGGCTTTGACTTGGCTTACATCAGCGGAGGCTGAGTTGACTACTGCAGTGAAAGCTGCTGGTTCGTTGACGGCCAGTTCGGCCAATACTTTTCGGTTGAGGTCGATATGAGTCCCTTTGAGGGCGGCGATAAGCTTGCTGTAAGTTGTGCCGTTTATGCGTGCAGCGGCATTAATACGAGCATTCCATAGAGAACGAAAAGTGCGCTTCTTGTTACGGCGGTCACGATAGGCGTGCTGCAGGCCTTTTACGACAGCCTGGCGGCCACGTTTGACACTTGAACGGTTGGGACGCGTCATCCCTTTAGTGGCGTGACGGATTTTCTGGTGGCGCTGGTGGGATGTAACGCCTCTCTTAACGCGCATAGTTAGGCTCCTAGTTTCAGTTTAATATTCTTAGCTGATTTGCCGGTCATTTCTTGCAAGCCAGCAAAAGTCCGTTTGCGTGAAGCACTTTTCTTTTGTAGAAGGTGGTTACCAGATGCATGGCGCATCAGCACCTTGTCGTTCTTGGTAATCCGTACTCTTTTTTTGGTACCTTTATGAGTTTTTAGTTTGGGCATGGCTGTTACTCCTTATGACGAATATTAGCTGTTTACCGTTTAGTTGTGGTAGTTGATCAACATTTACCTTTTCCCCGAAGCTTTCAATCACTCTGTCAGCTAGTTTGAAACCGAGGTCGCGGTGTGCATTTTCCCGTCCCCGGTAGACTACTGCAATCTTTACTTTATGACCTTCGTCCAAAAACTCGGTAATCTTGCGAAGTTTGACGCCGAGGTCATGATCACTAATCTTCAGCCCAAAACGCATCTGCTTGACTTCAAAAGTCTTGGTGTTACGTTTGTTCTTCTGAAGCTGCTTAGTTTTCTGGTAATTGTACTTGCCCCAGTTAACAATTTTGGCGACCGGAGGGTTTGCTTCCGGTGAAATCTCAACCAGGTCAAGATCGGCAGATTCAGCGGCACGTAATGCTTCGACTCTAGACATAACTCCAAGCTGGCGGCCTTCCTCATCGATGACTCTCAGCTCAGGTGCCCGAATAGCTTCATTCAGGCGTGTGGTTTTGTTGATAAACTACTTCTCCTCATTCATTGGTGAATTTGAGTAACATTCTAACAGATACCGTACCAGTGGTCAAGGTGCTAAAGTTATCCACCACCTTTAGCTAATAATAACTTTAGGGCGGTATTGTAGGGCCTCGGCTATATGTATATCATCAACATTAACAGACTCTGCTAAATCAGCAATTGTACGGGCTACTTTGACGGCTCTCATGTAAGCCCGGGCAGATAACCGTAGCTGCTCACTGGCTCTATCAATAAGCTGCTTGGCACTATCAGTTAGCAATGCGGCTTGTTTAGTGCTTCTGGTATTAAGAGAACCGTTCAGGCTGCCTTTATTATGTTGCCGTTCTCGCTGGAGTTTGCGTGCAGCGCTGACTCGACTAACGATACGGCTACTGGTTTCTTCGCTAGATTCAAGGGCAAGTAGAGTACTGTGCTCGACCGGATCGACATCAACATACAAGTCAATACGATCCAATATTGGCCCCGATAGTTTCTTTTCGTACTTAAGGACTTGCTGGGGTGTACAAATACAAGGCTTATCGCTGCCGTAATAACCACATGGGCAGGGGTTCTTGGTAGCAACAAGAATAAAGTCGGCCGGGAAGACCAAACTGTCCTTGGCCCGCGCTATTGAAATTACTTTATCTTCAAGTGGTTGGCGGAGTGTTTCTATGGTTGTGCGAGCAAACTCCGGTAGCTCATCCAAAAATAATACGCCATGATGCGCCAGGCTTACCTCACCGGGATGGGGCTTGGAGCCACCGCCAATGACAGCTACGTTGCTGGCGCTATGGTGGGGACTACGGAAGGGCCGGTTGGTAATAATACGGTCGAAGTGTTGGTGTGACAAGCTATGCAGGTGAGTGACAATAAGCATTTCCTCACGGCTCATCTGAGGCAGAATCGTGGGCAGGGCTTTGGCGAGCATACTCTTACCTGTACCGGGGGCTCCCGAAAGCAGGACGTTGTGCTGTCCGGCAGCGGCAATTTCTAGGGCGCGTTTGGCGTTGGATTGTCCAACTACATCTGAAAAATCAGTCTCATATGACATAACTGTGCCTAACGAGGGCAACTTATCTACAGCTTTGAACTTATCACCCGGGATATTCAAAACTCTTATAAACTCAGACAGACTGTCGAGCGCCAATATTCTAATATCTGGAATAAGTTGTACCTGAGCTAAGTTAGCCCGAGGGATGACAAATTGCCGGAAGCCCTGGCTTTTAGCTACTAATACTTTCCCAATCAGACCGCGAATAGGCCTGATAGATCCATCAAGACCCAATTCGCCAAAGAATAAGGCACTATTAAAAGCTTCATCGAGTTTTATTTGTTGAGTGGCCTGCAGAATGGCCGCAGCCATAGCAAGATCAAGACTACTGCCATCTTTGGGGATATCGGCCGGTGCCAAGTTTAGAGTAATGCGCTTGCGGGGCAGGTTAAGCTTGCTGCTAGTGAAAGCGCCGCGTAATCGCTCACGAGCTTCATCAACCGCTTTATTGGCTACGCCAACAATTACGATATTGGGCAGGTTGTTTGATAAATGGCATTCGGCTTCAACAACCGTACCATCCATGCCTTGTTCAATTAGACTGCGGACTGCCACTCCCATAATGAATTTGATTGTAAGCATAAAGCAGCAATAGGCAAGCATGAGCATCTATTTTTTAATAAAAACGGAAAAAGAAAAAACCCACTGATATTTTGCAGCGGGCTTTTTGATGTGGGTAGTGTTGTTTTGTCTTTTTAAAGTGTTTGTCTATTTTTTAGTGGTGATAACAGCTTGCGAGAAACTGTTATCACCGATGTTCTTTTTGTTTTTGAGCACTTTTTTTATTCAGTGCTGAATACATCTTATAAAGCCTTAATAATAGTGTCAATAAGATTGTGCTTTTAATATCTGTGTATAACTTTTCCGTAGGTAAAATAAAGGTAGATTATAACCGAGTTTATATGTAATTTTTACTCCCCCAGTCGTACCAAAACTACCAACTAGCACTATTGTACCGGACCACTTGTTCTAAGGAGCTGGTTGGTAAGCTTATTCATGTAGGGTGGATATATTTAAGATTAAAGCCGAATCATAACGTAGAAAAGGTATGCCTAATTAAACAATTAAGTTCAATTAGGCTACGGCCATACTTTGTTAGGTAGAATCCACCCACGCTGGTACTTATTGACCATAAAAATTAAAACATATAGTCATACCTAAGTGGGTTATAACGAAGCATATTAAGTTAGTTTCTGTAAATCAAAAATGTATGACCATACGACCCATCCATTAGAGTTTGAGTAGCTTGCATATAAAGTTTTAGGTAATAAGCATAAATCGGCTATGAATTATTAATAAAACCTAAAAATATATAAAACTGCTACGGACGCGTTATGTAGGTAATATAAAGACAATCAAAAATAAAGTCTGTATTGTACATGGACGCTTTTAAAAATCGTTTGGAAGTGGGTTGTTAGCAAAAAGGAGGGGGCTGGTATAAGTAAATTGCAGTAGCTAATTAAAGCACTTGGGTCATTATTGTAGTATTATCTACATATTCTTAATATATATCATGTTAATAATTACTACAGGCTGATTATGCTCTTGTATGACTTGTGTACACAATATGTTTATAAGTAATAAGAGACAGCAAAATAAAGAAATAAACATCTTAATAAATTTCTAAAGTCTAATGGTTAATCTATCAAGGCAGAAAACAGGAACGTTAGTGGTTCAAAACGCACAATTATCTCACAACAGGGCCTTAGATAACCTAATAATTCAGATACACCAAGCTTACATAATGGATGTAGTACAAAATACACAAATCAAAGAGTTAAATAATACAACAAAAAATATAGCACATATAACAGGGAATACGTTGATTTAAAGACATCAATAGTATTGACAATAGTAGTTTACTGAAGTATGATGCAGGAGTGATGCAACAAATAAAAACCTTCCCAAACTCTTCATAACAAAATAAGAACATCGCTTGCTACCCGCTAAACGGGTAACGAGCGGTCAGTCAAAGCCTTTGGACGGTAAGCGCTATAAAATAATAATTTATCGAGCGGATTTACCGTCCGGGCTCCAAAAAAACATGTCTTTTTATAAAAAACCTCTATCAAATAAAAACGAACAAAAATATGAACTCTAAACATACATTTAAAAAGCAGGTTACGATGTGCCTAAGTAGCTTCTTGGTCTTAGGTATTTTTGTATTATCGACAAACCCAAGAGATTTGTCGGCTGCCTTATTATTAGTACTACCTTTACTAGTTTATTTAACTGTATATTCTGCTTCTAGATTAACCGCAAACTACTTTTTTAGCACTTCTAAGATTAGGGTACATTCAGTAAGTGCGATAATTGCGGCCGGGCCAACGCTGATGGTTATCTTGGGATCTTTAGGCCAGTTAGGTGTGCAGGATATTTTATTAGCATGCATGTTATGTGCTGGACTCGGTTGGTATTTACGCCGCTTACCTCGAGCTACGCAAAGAGACCTAGCGCTTGCTAGACAATAAATTATAGCTAGCAACTTCCTGTCGACGGTTTCTATCTGTAACTGACACTATCTGTTTGGTATACTAATATATAAGCATGAACCCGAATAAGCCACAGCCTAGTTTTGAATTGCCGACGCCTGTACAGTCCGGTGAGAACAAGCCTGATGTTTCGGCTGAAGTTGCACCGGCCCATAGTGAACAGCACCCGTCTATTCCAGCGGCTGTTCCTTCAAGCCTGCCTCAAACCCCACCTCTCACCGCACCAACTCCTACTCCGCCATCACTGGATCCCCAAGGGCAGAGCCCGCTAATCGCCGATGATGCGGATCTTATCGAAAAGGAGTGGGTAGAAAAAGCAAAACGAATTGTAGCGGGTACAAAGCAAGATCCTTACGCTCAGAACCGGGAGATAAACCGCTTTAAGGCAGATTATATGAAAAAGAGATATAACAAGGACGTTAAGATTGATGAATCATAGGTGGCGGGTACTTAATATATGAGTGGCTTTCTTTTAACACTGGTAATCCTATTAGGCATCCTGATTGGAGCCGGCCTAGTGATTTTTTATCATTCCCGTAAACTTCTAAGGGAACAGAAGAACTATGAGCGCAGCCTTAAAATGGTGCCACTGCTGATACATTTGCCACCGACTAGTGATGATATCGAAAAAGGCTCACGTGATGTGCGCGACGTGACCGACGAGACCATTAGCAAGGCCCAAATTGTTTACAACATTATCGCCAGCACATATAAGAAGAGTTTTAAAGACAAGTTCTATGGGCAGCGACATTTCAGCTTTGAAATAGTGGGGGTAAAAGGGTTTGTGTACCTTTATGCCGCAGTACCAATATCAATGCTGGACGTCGTCAGGCAGGCAATTGTCAGTGCTTATCCATCGGTACGATTGGAGGAAGTTTCTGAACATAATATCTTTAGCCCCGTTGGCAAGATGAGTGGGACTATGGGCGGTGAGCTAACGCTGAAAGAAAATTATGCCTATCCTATTGCTACCTACCAGGATCTGAAACGCGATGCCCTACAGAGTGTATTAAACGCGCTGTCGACCCTTGATAAAGAAGATGGCGCTGGAATACAAATAATGATGCGGCCAGCTGACAGTAGCTGGCGCAAGAATGCTGCCGCCGTGGCATCCAAGAAACGAAAAGGTAATGACTCTAAGAAGAGCGGGGCGGCCATTCTGCAGTTTTCTCGCGATGTATTGACCGCAGCGGTAAAGCCGCCGGAAGAAAAGGGTGGAAAGCCCGAGGAAAAGAAAGAGCTATCTGGCATGGAACAGGCTGTATTAGATGCGATTGATGATAAAACACGCTATCCGGGCTTTGAGGTACTCATCCGCGTGGTCGCCAGTTCCAATATTTCACAACGGTCGCAGAGTATTCTTAACAACATAGTTGCCAGTTTCGCGCTTTTTGATGCACCTGGTAAGAATGGCTTCAAATTTACTCCAGCTAAGGATATAGAAAGCTTTACGACGGCTTATATAATGCGGTTCTTTCCGCAAGAGAATAAGCAAAATATCTTGAATGCTGTTGAACTTGCAACACTTTTCCATTTCCCAGACCAAGCCAGTATACCGACTACTCAGCTGGAACGCCAAGCAAGCAAACAAGTTGATGGCCCACGCAACATCTCTGAAGATGGAATGATGCTTGGCTATAATATTTTTAGAGGATCTAAAAAAAGAATCAATCTGGATCCAGAAGACCGCCGCCGCCATATTTATGCGGTCGGGCAGACCGGTACAGGTAAATCGACTTTTCTGGAAAACCTTGCTCTTCAGGATATGCTGAATGGTAATGGCTTTGCTTTTATTGATCCGCACGGTGACGTCGTGGAGAATCTTATGGCAATGGTGCCGAGAGAACGCACTGAAGACGTAATTTATTTCAATCCATCTGATATGGAGTACCCTCTAGGCCTTAATATGTTTGAGTTTGATCATCCTGACCAGATAGACTTCTTGATCCAGGAGACTATCGGCATGCTCTATAAACTCTACGATCCCCAGCGACAAGGTATTATTGGTCCGCGTTACGAGCATTTGTTTAGAAGTGCCGCTCAAACCGTAATGGCCGACCCGGCCGGTGGTAGTTTTATCGATATACCAAAACTCTTCAACGATGACGCTTATGTAAAAAGCAAGCTCAAGCATGTAACTGATCCTACGGTGCTTGACTTCTGGCTTAAGGAAATGCCTGCCAGCCAGCGGAGTAATGAGTTCGGCGAAGTCAAGAGCTGGTTCGTGAGCAAGTTCGGTGCCTTTCTTAGCAACCAGATGATGCGCAATATCATAGGCCAGACCAAGAGCTCGTTCAACTTGCGGGACATAATGGATAATAAGAAAATTCTATTAGTAAACCTGAGCAAAGGGCGAACAGGCGAATTAAACTCCAAGCTGTTAGGTATGATCTTCGTCATGAAGTTTCAGGCTGCGGCTATGTCTCGGGCCTCCATACCCGAAGATGAACGGGTAGACTTTAGCCTCTATGTTGACGAGTTCCAGAACTTTTCAACCGATTCATTCGCCACCATCTTAAGTGAAGCCCGTAAGTACCGCCTCAGCCTTATAGTTGCAAACCAGTTCACGACTCAGCTTACTGAGGAGATTAGGGATGCGGTAATCGGTAACATTGGTACCATTGTCTCTTTCCGCGTAGGTACTAATGATGCTGAGTTTCTGGCGAAATACTTCGCACCCGTGTTTGATATACATGACCTGCAGAGAATCCCAAACTTCAATTCAGTTACACGAATGCTGATTGGTGGCGTACCGAGCCAGCCGTTTAGTATGGCCACCTTGCCGCCTCTAGGTAAACCCAACCCACAGCTGGCGGTCGCGCTTAAGCAACTATCGGCCGCCAAATTTGGCCGTCCCCGTGCTAGAGTTGAATCGGAAATATTTACCCGCCTGAGGACTGTCGAGCCCGCCAGGCCACCAGCAGATACTAATCCTTTCGCTAAGGCGCCAGGTTCACCATTTAGCCCTCCAGCGGCTTCTAAAACATCAGGAGGCTCTTTCTTGGACGAATGGCTTGCCAAGCGCCAGTCGGCTGGGGGCCCGGTAACACCTACGCCTTTTGCTTCGCCCAGCTCTAATTTTGCCGGCCCAGCCCGAAATTCATTGCCTTCCTCTGTGCAACCAAACCCTATTCCAAATCCCTTAACTCCCTTACAACCCAGCGTCAACACAGGTAGCACCATCGGGTACATGGACGCAAAATCTAATAACATCTCAAGTAATGAAGTTGAACAGGAAGAAGCTCTTAAAATAGCAGAAAAGCTGAAACAAGAGCTGGGCCAGCACGCGCCAGCCACTGCAAACTCAGGGGTATCACTGCCGGCTGCAGAACCCAAAGAGCCTGAAAATAGCGACACGATCTCTATTGATCAAGACGGTAATTTCACTAAACCTTCTGAAAGCCTGGAAGTATTACCGGAACCTACGGATAATCCAGCTACTTAAGGCCGGCGCCTTAGTAAGACTCGCACCAAAAATTCAACTACTAAACCTATGAAGAAACCGGCCAGGAATAATAATACGAAAAGTAGAAAGTTGAACTCGTATCCATAATGTCGGGCTATCCAAAGGGAAGCACTACTGCCCAAGAAAGCCATAATACCTCCTGCAAGTACCCCTGACGGTCGGGCAACTGTTTTGCCTCCGGCTTCAGATATAGCTTCAACGGCTGGATTGTGCATAATACGACTCAAAACTCGGGCGGGAGGTGACATATGACTCCTGGCCCGTTTGAGAGTGCGCTGGTAGGCTATATTCTTGAGTTCGCGGTTAATATAAGCCGGTTGCTCGTGGCTGTCGGGCTTGGTTTCAGAGCTGTGCTTTTCTAAAACGTCTTTCGCGCTCTCGGCTTCATTCTCTGCATCTTGGCGGAGGCTTTCTATCTTCTCTGCATGCTCGTGTTTGGCATTCTGACCCTTTTCGATGGTTTGTTTAAGGGCTTCCTGATGGCGTCTATGTAACTCCTCAATTGAAACTGGGTTCTGTTCAGGGCTAATAGGAGCTCGTTCGCTCATTTTATAATCCACCCGTATGCGCAAAATCAGTGCGGATTAGCTCTAATTCTTGTACCAGTAGCCGACTGCGGGCGAAGAAGTAAGCCACTATTGCCGTAGCCGCAAAGCCAATAATCAAGCTGGTGCCAGGTCCGGTGTTCGGTAGGCGTTCGGTAATATATTCGGCACTTTTTGGCAGCGGGCAATTGATATTGATGTCTAGCTGGTTGCCGAACTTATTACTTATCTTGCAGTCAAAAGCAGTGGTCATAGCGCCCGGTTGATTAGTAGAAGGGATAGGGGTCTTAAGTTTAACGCGGAACTGGTTAGCTATGTCGCTATTTGCGCTGACTGTTTGGCTGTTCCAGCTCAAAGTTTTGGCAGTGGCATCAAATGTACCACCTTGCTGGGTTAGGAATGCTTGATCAAGCTCAGCATAATCCAGGATGTCACCGATATAGTCGCTGACATTAACGTTTGCCCGGCCGTAATCATAGCTGTTATGGGTTATAAGGCTGTATTCTATGGTGTCTCCAGCTTTAGCTTTGCTGCCGGGGGTAGCGTTGCTGTCTAGGTTTTGGGTTAGATTGCGTGCAATCTTGCTTTGGGACAGTGATTGGTCCGGTTCTGAATCTATAGGCGCGCTGCATAATACTGTCTGATCAGTTTGGCCAGTGCCATTACCTATTTTGTAATTCGCAACAACAGTAGCGTTATAAGCGCCATCCTTATATATGTGTGCCACAGTATTTTCGTAGGATGTTGAACTTATGGTTTCCACCCTGGAGCCATCACCGTAGTCATAAACGTAGCTTTGTATTGAAGTAAGGCTTGGGTTACTGGACGTCAGGACTGTCTTGAGTGTAAAGCTTTTAGTTGTACGGTTTATGTCCGAGTTGGTAATTACGCAGGCTACGATTGGTGTAACACAGCGGGCATCGGATTTTAGTAAACTTGTATCAAGCTCGCACTTTGGCTCCGGTGTCGGCTCTGGAGTTGGCTCGACTATTGGTTCGGCTGGCGGAGGAGAAAGAAAAGTAAGACAGACATCGGGCTCGCCTCCATCAGATACGGCAGGGGCATTCCCGGAGGAGAGCCGTGCGGTGTTACAGGCCCTAGTACCATTTACGGTTCCATTCTTGAATTTTACCCTGATAAGCAAGAAAGTATTGAGCTCCGCCGTATAAGGTGCGTCGGGCAGAGGCATGGTGATAACCCCATTGCTTATGGGCAAGTCAGCTGGACCATCAATAATTTCAAGATTAGAATCTAGTGGGTCGGTCATGACTATGTTGTTCGCCGGGTACGAATCAGCTACGTTATTTCTATAATCAAACCTATAAACTATGCTTTCTTCGGGCCGCAGCACCTTCGAGCCTTCAATGGTTTTTCTCAGCTGGAGGCTAGGGGTATTGAGGCTAGGCTGGCCGACCTGTGTAAAGTTACCGCAATCTACAAGTATCCAAAACTTTTTACCGTTCTTAATGCCTTCAAATGCCTTGTAAGTATTGAAACTATTAACTATGTCCCATGCACGTAGCTGGCGTAGGTACACTGTTGTAGAGCCGGCCTGTACGGGTATCTCACTTTGTTTATATATATCATTGATCTCTGCTGCTTTCGAAACTGCCGAGAGAGATGTACGGCCTGTCGTCCAGTAATCTGCGCTGTCTGAGCGGATAGTTGAATTAGGATACATGGGCAGGGCAGCAATATCCTCGCGGGTAAGTCCGAAGCGGCTATATATAGCAGCAACATTCTGATCACTGGTACCACCGTCCCAAGCCCGCAGAATGTCATCACGCGTCCTTAACCCATTAATAATATAATCATTGGAGTAGGCTAGGGACTTTTCTGGTGGGGCTACAACTGCAAAAACCTGGATAAACATAGCTAGAGCCACAAAACCGAATCCTAAGCGGCGTATTGACTCCTCAGCATGCATGCGGTTGGCATAAAAAGTAACTGTCCCTATTAGGCTAGGGTTGAACGGCAGGTTACTGACTAGTTTGCGGAACATTGTTTTTTTAAATGTTTATTTATTATTTAATGTGTTCATGCTTATTGAAACATAGATTTGTACAACATAGCAAGCAGTTTGCCTGGAGATGTAATTTTAAGGTATACTAAGAGCAGACATTCAAGGGATAATACATGGGAAGAGGGTATTTTTGTGGATAAACAAAAACGGTATAGTTCTGAAGATATTCAGGTACTAGAAGGACTGGAACCAGTCCGAAAGCGTCCGGGTATGTATATAGGAGGTACTGGTCAGGAAGGCTTGCACCATTTAATTAAAGAAATTGCCGATAACTCTATCGATGAAGCGATTGCCGGTCATGCAACTGAAGTAAAGGTAACACTGCTGTCTGATGGTGGAGTCCGTGTTGAGGATGATGGCCGTGGTATTCCCGTAGATAAGATGGCCAAGACGGGCAAAAGCGCTCTCGAAACCGTCCTTACGGTCCTTCACGCTGGCGGTAAGTTCGGCGGTGGTGGTTATAAAGTATCCTCAGGTCTACACGGCGTAGGTATTAGCGTGGTCAACGCCCTATCAACTAAGCTATTCGCTGAAGTAAGGCGCCAAGGCTATGCTTACACTCAAACTTATCAGCGAGGCGTACCGGATACTCCTATTAAAAAAGGGGAAGCTACTAATAAGACCGGCACCACGATTACGTTTTATCCGGACGACACTATCTTTAAAGAAAGCCTTGAGTTTGACTACGAATGGGTGGTGGACTACCTAAGACATCAAGCCTATCTCACAAAAGGTATAAAAACTACAGTTATTGATGAGACTAAGGAAAGGCGGTGCAGCTTTTACTTCGAGGGAGGCATACAATCCTACGTACGTCATTTGAATCTAGGTAAGGAAACCGTGGGTGATAAAATTTTCTACGTCGAGAAACTAGCAGGTGATGTGATGGTAGAAATAGCAATGCAGTATAACGACACCTTTAACGAAGTCGTGAAGGCATTCGCAAACAACGTCTTCAACCCTGATGGTGGTACCCATTTAGTTGGTTTCAAGACAGCCTTAACTCGCGTAGTAAACGACTATGGCCGCAAAAGCGGTATTATAAAAGAAAAAGAAGAAAACCTATCTGGTGAAGACACCCGTGAAGGTCTGACCGCTGTCATCTTAGTAAAAATTCCTGATCCGCAATTCGAAGGCCAGACTAAGAACAAACTGGGCAATCCAGAGGTGCGGGGCTATGTCGATAAGGTTCTCAGCGAATACTTGGCTTATTATCTTGAGGAAAACCCTGCCATTGCCCGCAATATTATCGGCAAGGCCATGATTGCCGCTCGTGCCCGCAAGGCTGCCCGCGCTGCCCGCGATAACATTATCCGTAAAGGTGCCTTGGACGGGGCTTCACTACCGGGCAAGCTGGCGGACTGTGCAACCAAAGATCGCTCCCAGGCAGAACTTTATATTGTCGAGGGTAACTCGGCCGGTGGTAGCGCCAAAGAAGGCCGGAACAGTCAATTCCAGGCAATTCTGCCACTCCGCGGCAAGGTGCTCAATGTTGAACGGGCTCGGCTCGATAAGATGCTTGCGAACCAGGAGATATTGAACCTTATAAAAGCCATGGGTGTCGGAATCGGGGAGCAGTTTGATATGGAAGGGCTCCGATATGAACGAATCATCATTATGACCGATGCCGATGTGGATGGCTCTCATATCCGAACGCTACTAATGACACTGTTTTTCCGCCATATGAATCCGGTCATCGAAGGTGGTCACCTCTATGCGGCCCAGCCACCACTGTTTGCAATCAGTAGTGGGAAGAAGAAAGAATACGCCTACACCGAAGAAGAACGCGACTCTATCATCGACCGCATCATCGCTGACCGTAAGGCAAAGGGAGTCAAAGTCGATCCGAATGAAGACAGAATTAAGCAAGCCGGTGTCACCATAGCTCGCTATAAGGGGTTAGGCGAAATGAATGCCGAACAATTGTGGGATACGACCATGGATCCTGCTAATCGAGTGCTGGTACAGGTTAAGGTAGAAGATGCTGAGAAGGCAGATGCTATCTTCAATAAACTGATGGGCACCGAAGTTGAACTTCGCAAGAACTTCATTCAGACCAATGCCAAATTCGTTAAAGAGCTCGATATCTAACAAGGGAATATTTTATGGACGAAACCGAAAGACGCATGAAGCCGATTGATCCACTGAACCACTCCAAGACGATGGTTTTAAGGTCAGTTGAAGATGAGATGGAGACTAGTTACCTGCAATATTCGATGAGCGTTATTGTAGCCCGGGCACTACCAGACGTCCGTGACGGCCTCAAGCCGGTCCACCGCCGTATTTTGTACGTTATGGACAAGACAGGGCTTCGCAGCACCGGAAAGCATACCAAGAGCGCCCAGATAGTTGGAGAAGTCATGGGTAAGTACCATCCGCATGGCGACACGGCGATTTATGACTCCATGGTACGCCTAGCACAGCCGTTCAGCACTCGCTATATGCTGGTTGACGGCCAGGGTAACTTTGGTTCGATGGATGGGGACCCGCCTGCTGCCTACCGCTATACCGAAGCTCGTATGACAAAGGCATCAGAGGCCATGATCGAAGACATCGATAAGGATACAGTGCCGTTTAGAGACAACTTCGACGGATCACAGCAAGAACCCGAGGTATTACCGGCCAAGCTACCTAATCTTCTTTTGAACGGGCAAGTCGGTATCGCTGTCGGTATGGCGACCAGCATCCCACCCCATAACCTCGGTGAGTTAGTAGACGCTACCGTAACCCAGATAGATAATCCCGACGCTACCTTAGATGATCTGATGAAACACGTCAAAGGTCCGGATTTTCCAACCGGCGGCATCATCTATGGTAAAGAGTCGATAAGAACTGCATTTGCGACCGGCCGCGGTGGCGTTATAGTCCGCGGCGTCGCTAACATCGAAGAAACCAGCAAAAACCGTCAGCGGATAATAATCAGCGAGATTCCTTATGCTGTAAACAAGGCCGGACTGGTCGAAAAGATTGCCGACCTTGTTAAGGATAAGAAAGTCAATGGTATATCGGATATACGGGACGAAAGTGCTCGTGGCTCTGTCAGGGTTGTTATCGATCTTAAGAAAGACGCCTACCCTAAGAAACTTCTCAACCAGCTCTATAAACTGACACCGCTACAGACGGCCTTTCACTACAACATGTTGGCGCTTATCGATGGTATACAGCCTCGCGTCCTCGGTCTGCAAGATATTATCCAAGAATACCTGAAGCATCGCCAGATAGTAGTACGTCGGCGGACTGAGTTTGAACTTCGTAAAGCGAAAGATCGGGCTCATATCCTTGAAGGACTTAAGATTGCCCTGGACCACATCGATGAAGTAATCGCTACTATCCGCGCTTCACAGACAACAGACGAGGCCCAGGCTAATTTAATCAAGAAGTTTACTTTGACCGAGATTCAGGCCAAAGCAATCCTAGCTATGCAACTTCGTACGCTCGCAGGATTGGAACGGCAGAAGATAGAAGACGAGCTAGCTGAACTTCTCAAGATTATTGCCAGCCTCGAAGGGATCCTGAATAGTGAAAAGGAAATATTCAAGATAATCCGGGCAGAATTATTGGAGATGAAAAAGCAGTTCGGAGATGCACGCCGCACGGTTGTCGTACCGCAGGAATTAGGCAAGTTATCTGACGAAGATCTGGTTCCGGATGAACAGGTTGTTGTAACTCTTACAGCGAATAATTACATCAAGCGTAGTTCGATTACAGATTACAAAAAGCAAGGTAGGGGGGGTAAAGGCCGAAGGGGCATGGCTACGAGGGAGGAAGATGTGATTGATCATGTTGTTAATACCTCAACGCATGACTACCTGTTATTCTTCACAAACAAGGGTAGGGTATTCCGACTAAAAACTTATGAAGTACCCGCCGTTGGATTAAATGCCAAAGGCATAGCAATTGTTAACCTATTGCAATTACAACCAGAGGAAACCGTCAGCGCTGTCATTAACGTCAGTAAGACTGTCGAAGCCGGGCATCTGATGATGTGTACTGTCAGGGGCGTCGTCAAGAAGACACCGTTTGAACAGTACAAAAATGTTCGTAACAGCGGGCTAATCACTATAAACTTGGATCAAGGTGATGAACTGAAGTGGATCCGAACTACCAGCGGCGACAATGAGGTGGTTATCAGTACTTCCCAGGGGCAGGCAATTCGTTTTCACGAAAAGGACGTTCGCCCGATGGGGCGTACCTCCAGGGGTGTCCGTGGTATCCGACTTCGCAGCGAAGACCGGGTAATTGGCATGGATATAGTCGAGACAGACACCAGTATATTCGTAATCTCGGAGTTCGGTTATGGCAAGCGGACCAAAATCTCGCAGTTTACGGCTCATGCCCGTGGTGGTGTCGGTATCCGTTCGGCTGTTGTTAACAAAAAGACAGGTAATCTTGTGAGCGTCAAAGCGCTTACTGAGGCTGCTAATGAGGTCATCATCATTTCGACCCAAGGCCAGACTATTAGGCTTGGTCTCAAGGATATCCCTGAGCTTGGTCGGGCTACCCAAGGTGTCCGCATTATGCGCCTCAATGACAACGACAATGTTGCCTCATTAGCGTTACTTGATAAGTCTCTTGAGGTAGGTGAAGACGAAGAGATGGAAGATGACGGCTCGCCGGAAGTGGCTGCAACTAAGACAACCCCAATTACTGAATAGAGCCCAGTCAGTTAACCCTCTAAACTTTTCTACCGATCTTAATAGCTCTAGGAAGTTTTATTCTTTCTATATTAAGTACTATAATTCAATTATTATGATAGTAAGAAGTAAGTCAGTCGTAGCACTGGTTCTTATTGCCGCTGCAGTGGTAGGGCTTGGAGCTTGGTATTTACTGAAAGACCAAGAAAACCCGAGCCTAATTAGCCCAAACCAACAGGTTCCTTCACAGCAGGAAATTCCCGGTACACAACTCGAAGCTAATACGGAAACCAATGAACAACTAGAAGCATGCTTGAAAGCAGTTGACTCGCAAGAAAAATCTTTTGAAGCCACCGACACTCTGCTTCAAGAATACGCCCAAGACTGTTATGACAAGTATCGCTAGATTGCTTATGATTTTCCAGGGGTAAGCATAATGCTTTTGTTACAACAGATTCTGCCGTGTTGCTCTTGACTGACGACCTAAGAGCAGGTAGTATTGGATGAGCACTTTTAGAGGTTTCTGTTATGTTGTCTCTAAAAAAGCTCCTTAAAAACTAGGATAGTGCAAATCAACGTCAGTTTTTTTGAATTGTTTTTAATAGAGACGTTTAGGGTTTACCCTGGACAGTCTCAAGTCAGTTTCGACTGATGCTAATGACAAATTCTTTTTCTAGAGCAATCTAGATTTTTTGGAGAGTTTGATCCTGGCTCAGGATGAACGCTGGCGGCGTGCCTAATACATGCAAGTCGAGCGGTAAGGCTCCTGCAGATTATTTAAGTAGCAAGTTAGTCTTGTAACTTTCTCCCGGCTAGGAGAAAGCTTGAATGATGTGCTGGAGTACACGAGCGGCGGACGGGTGAGTAACGCGTAAGAATGTACCCCAAACTGAGGGATAAGCACCAGAAATGGTGTCTAATACCGCATGTGCTCTACGGAGTAAAGCTTCGGCGGTTTGGGAACAGCTTGCGTATGATTAGCTAGTTGGTGAGGTAATGGCTCACCAAGGCGACGATCATTAGCTGGTCTGAGAGGATGATCAGCCACACTGGGACTGAGACACGGCCCAGACTCCTACGGGAGGCAGCAGTAGGGAATTTTCCACAATGGGGGCAACCCTGATGGAGCAACGCCGCGTGCAGGATGAAGGCCCTAGGGTCGTAAACTGCTTTTGTCTGTGACGAATATGACGGTAGCAGACGAATAAGGATCGGCTAACTACGTGCCAGCAGCCGCGGTCATACGTAGGATCCAAGCGTTATCCGGATTTACTGGGCGTAAAGAGTTGCGTAGGTGGCAAAGTAAGTTAGTAGTGAAAGCGTGTGGCTCAACCATACTCACATTACTAAAACTGCTTAGCTTGAGAATGAGAGAGGTTACTAGAATTCCTTGTGTAGGAGTGAAATCCGTAGATATAAGGAGGAATACCGATGGCGTAGGCAGGTAACTGGCTCATTTCTGACACTAAGGCACGAAAGCGTGGGGAGCAAACGGGATTAGATACCCCGGTAGTCCACGCTGTAAACGATGGATGCTAGCTGTTAGGAGTATCGACCCTCCTAGTAGCGTAGCTAACGCGTTAAGCATCCCGCCTGTGGAGTACGGTCGCAAGACTAAAACATAAAGGAATTGACGGGGACCCGCACAAGCGGTGGAGCGTGTTGTTTAATTCGATGGTAAGCGAAGAACCTTACCCAGGCTTGACATCCTTGGAATTTTGCCGAAAGGCGAGAGTGTCTTCGGAAGCCAAGTGACAGGTGTTGCATGGCCGTCGTCAGCTCGTGTCGTGAGATGTTTGGTTAAGTCCATCAACGAGCGCAACCCTTGTGA